>CAZLVK010000005.1:0-129827 GCA_964563025.1 uncultured Bacteroidaceae bacterium
ACATCTCCGAAGAGAAATACGAAGAAATCTGCGCGGCAATCGCAGAACGCGACGCGACGAAAGCGGAAGATGCGAACGAACTCGAAAGCGGTGAAATCACCGAAGTGCTCGCAGAAGACAACTCTACGTTTGCGGTCTATGCGAACGAAGACGAAATCGACGGCGCGGAAGAAGCCGTCGCAGAAGAACCGTCTCAAGACAACGAATAATTGTCACTACTCAAATCGGCGGAGACACACTCCGCCGATTTTTGCGTATTAGAGGTGATTATGTCTACTCTTAAAAAACTCCTATGCCTCCTACTGACACTGTCCCTTATCCTTTCGTTTGCGGTGGTATTCGTTGCTTGCAACGACGACGTCCCCGCTCCATCCGACAAGACGTTCGTCAAAGCGAAAGATAGTGCGGACGGATACGCAACCGTATATATTCCGTCTGACAGAGATATAAATATTCTACTTCTCTCGGACCCCCAAGTGGACACAACCGAGAAATTCACAACCGTCGGTAGTCTCGGCAACGACGCGACTTATTCATTCATCAAGGACCTCGTAACGGCGGTTTCCCCCGATTTCGTCATCATAAACGGCGACCTCGTTATGGCGGACGGTTGGCTCGGCATCAATCCCTCTCAAGTGCCCTACTTCACGGAATACGGCGAACTCTTCGACGAAATCCAAGTGCCGTGGGCGTTCACTTTCGGCAACCACGACTGCGACGGCAAATACGCGGACGAGGAGGCTGAACTTGACGACGATTTGAAACAAGTCACGAAGGCGACTTTGATAGAATATATGTCCGACTTTGAATATTGTCTCATTAACTCCGACAAGGACTGCGCGGACGGCGACGGCAACTACTTCGTCAACGTGCGCAATCAAGACGAATCATTGGCGTATACCCTTTGCTTGTTCGATTGCGTATACGATGCTGAAAATACGACTTATACGAAAGTCCCTACCGCAGAACAAGTCCGCTGGTATCGCGACACGATAAACTCCATTTCGGACACCGAACTCGGTGCGGATAGAACCACCGTCGTCAAATCCATGATTTTCAACCACGTCGGCATTCCCGAATTCAAAACCGCTTGGGACGAGGCTTGGAACGGCGGTAACCCCACCGAGAATTATTACTACGGTCATCGTTTGCAAGGTAACTACACCTCAAACTACGGCGATATGCCCGAAGACCAACAAATTTTCAGCGTCGCAAAATCCCTCGGCAGTACTACGGCAATCTTCATGTGCCACCATCACGACAACGATTTCTCGGTAGACTATCAAGGCATACGTCTCACGTTCGGACAACATTCGGGAGTTGCGCACAACTACCGCACCACCCACGATTCAAACGGCATTATGACGTCTGATTGGAAGGGCGTGAACTTCACTCGTATCGACAACTACGGTGACGAAAGAGGAGGCACCTCGATTACGATTTCCTCAAGCGGTGAGTTTACGATTTCGCAAACTTTAGCCAGAGACGTCATCTCCGATTACAAAGACAAATATTATATCGACTACGACCAAGTCGCCGCCGACCTCGAAGCAAATCCCTACTACGAAAACGGCAACGGTACCGTCAAACGCGGTAGCGATAGAAAATGGAAAATCTCAGATTAATATGGAAAACGCTTTTTCAAGGACTGAACTTCTAATCGGTGCGGACGGTATGTTGAAACTCTCGTCGTCCGCCGTTCTTGTCTGCGGTGCGGGCGGTGTCGGCGGATACGCCATAGAGGCTCTTGCGCGAGCGGGAGTGGGGCGTATCGGCGTTCTCGACAACGACCTCGTACACGAGAGCAACCTCAACCGTCAAATCCTTGCGACGACGAGCACGATAGGGATGAAAAAGACGGAGGCGGCAAAAGAACGCATACTTTCTATCAATCCGTCTTGCAAAGTTGACTTGTATGATTTATTCTATCTCCCCGAAACGGCGGACGGCGTTCCGCTCGGTGATTACGACGTCGTCATAGACGCAATAGACACCGTCACCGCGAAGATAGAACTCATCATGCGTGCAAAGGCGCAAAACGTCACAATCGTGAGTTCAATGGGCACGGGAAACAAGTTAAACACCCGTTTCGAGCAAACAGACCTTTTCAAAACATCCGTTTGTCCCCTCGCAAAAGTTATGCGCAAGGAGTTGAAAGCAAGGGGGATAACTTCCCTCCCCGTAGTCTACTCCACCGAAGAACCGAGGACTTCTACCCTCACCGAAAACGGTAGGCATATCCCCGCAAGCATCTCTTTCGTCCCGCCGATTTCGGGACTTATGCTTGCAGAGTTCGCAATCAAGGAAATACTGAAATGAAGAAACTTCTCTATCCTCTATATTGGCTTATCCAGTGGACGTGGGGGTTCCCTCAAACGCTCATAGGTTTTATCTATTCCCTCGCGCAAGGCAAGGTGAAAAGAGAGTTTTACCACGGCGCAATCATCACTTATCACAACGGCAACTGGGGCGGGATTTCCCTCGGCATGTTCACCCTCGTGAACGGCAATCGCCCGCCGATTTGGACGAAGTACGCACGCGTCCACGAATACGGACACACGATACAATCCCTCATTCTCGGACCATTTTATCTTCTCGTGATAGGGCTCCCGTCAATCATTTGGTGCAACTCCAAAAAGCATATCGAGCGTCGCGAACAAGGGCTTGAAACTTACTACGACTTCTACCCCGAAAGCGGAGCCAACGCCTTAGGCGCTCTCGTCACCGGCGAAGAAAAGCCCGACTGGAACAAGCAACTCGAAGAAAAACTCAACCACCCCTACTAAACGAACAGCCACTCCGCGTAGTGGCTGTCATCGTTTTGATAAAATTTATCAACCATATAATTTTTATTTTTAACTCGATTTTAATATTGCAAATGTAAAATTCAATCTTGACATTATGCGTGCGCGCACATATAATGTTTATCCCGTAGCAATCCCCCGACAATTCACCGAATATCATCACGAAACTATGCTTAAACTCTGCAATATCGTTAAAGATTACAAAATGGCAGACTATACCGTTCACGCATTGAAGGGTATTAGCCTCAACTTCCGCAAAAGCGAATTTGTAGCCGTCCTCGGTCCGTCCGGGTGCGGTAAGACCACTATGCTCAATATCATAGGCGGTCTCGACAGATATACGGACGGCGATTTGATGATTGAGGGGAAGTCTACCAAGGAATATACGAGCAGAGATTGGGATAAATACCGCAACCGCACTATCGGCTTCATTTTCCAATCCTACAACCTTATTCCGCACCTCAACGTGCTCCAGAACGTCGAACTCGCTCTGACGATTTCGGGAGTCAGCGCATCCAAAAAACGCGAACTCGCCGTGGACGCTTTGACCCGAGTAGGCCTTGAGGGCGAACTCAAAAAGAAGCCCTCTCAAATGTCGGGCGGACAAATGCAGAGAGTCGCTATCGCAAGGGCTATCGTCAACAATCCCGAAATCATTCTCGCGGACGAACCCACCGGCGCACTCGACAGCGAAACAAGCGAACAAATTATGGATTTGTTGCAAGAAATCTCGGACGACCGCCTCGTCATTATGGTTACGCACAACCCCGAACTCGCCTCTCGCTATGCCACCCGCACGGTATCGCTGAAAGACGGACTCGTCGTTGACGACACGAATCCCTACGACGGACTTCCCACCATACTCGAACAGGTCAAACCCATCTCGGACGACGGCGACAGAGCAAGTGACTCCGTTCCCGAAAAACGCAAATCTCGCCAAAATCGCAAGAAGAAAAAGAGCAAATCCGAACCCGTCGAAGCCATAATCCCCGGAAGCGAAAACGTAACGACCGACGACTCCGCAAATCCCGCGGACGAAAAATTCGTCGCGCAAATTACCCCGGAACAGCCCGAGCAACTCACTCGTTTCAGGCATAAACCCAAAAAGCAACGCCAACATAGTTCGATGAATTTCTTCACCGCACTTTCTCTTTCCGCCCGCAATCTCTGGACGAAAAAGATGAGGACGGGACTCACCGCTTTTGCTGGCAGTATCGGCATTATCGGTATCGCACTCGTGCTGAGTTTGAGCAACGGCTTCGGCATCTATATGGACGACCTCGAACGCTCTACCCTCTCCATTATGCCGGTTACCGTTTCGGGCGTCGGCATAAAAATCGACGTCAACGACGTCGTGAACGAGAATATGGGCGGAGGAGATACCTCGGGCGAATTTCCCGATACAGACTATATCACCCCTTACGAGCCCGACCAAACTATGGGCGGTGTCTCTGTCAGCGCGAATATCATCACCGACGAATACGTGGACTACGTGAAGGCAATGGACAAATCTTTGCTTAGTTCCGTCCAATACGTCCATTCGATGAAAATCAACGTGATGGGCAAGGACGCAAACGGTAACATCGTCAAGTTCAAAAACTCCGAGACCGGCTGGCAAGAACTCCTCTGGGACGACTTTATGAAGTCCCAATACGACGTGCTCGCAGGCGGTTATCCCGGAAGCAGCGAGGCAAACGCCGTTCAATCCGACTCCGACGAAGACTACTCTTCCTACGACGAAAACGGTAAAAAGGCAAGACAAGTCCTCCTCGTCGTCAACAGTTACAATATGATCGAGACGGATATTCTCGAAGCCTTAGGCTTCGACGTCAATGCCTTCTTCGATCCCGAAACGAACACCTATCGCCCTATGCCCTTCGACGAATTTCTCGGCAAGCAGTTCAAAGTCATTCATAACGACGACTACTACACCCCCGTCGACTTCAACGGACTAACTCTCTACGCCGCGTCGGGCGACTATGCCTCCGCGTGGGACAGCGATAAGTCCGAAACCTTGACCGTAGTCGGTATACTCCGTATCAAAGAGGACGTTATGTACCCCTTTATGCAACAGGGTATCGCATACACCGAGAACCTCACCGAACTTGCGCTCGCAAACGCGGCGGAGTCCGAAATCGCTATCGCACAAACCGCAAACAAGGATATAAACCTCCGCACGGGCGGTTCGTTCAGCAGTGACATGTCCTCGGTCGTATCCCTCTTCTCCTCTTACGGAATGACCGAAAGCGTCCTCGTTTCCACCTTTAAGCAGGGACTCGAAAGTTTCCTCGGCAAAGACTCCGCGCTTATGCAACAAATCAACGATTGCACGAGAGTCAACGAGATAACCGAACTCCTCGAAGACAACGGCATTTCAATCGGCGCGATGAAAACTTTGATGTCTACCGTTATCGCGTCCAAACTCCAACAAGAGGGCGTGGATATCAGCGCGGACGTCATTCTCGAACTCCTCAACAGTGCCTACCAAACCGCACTCCAAGAAATCGGCGCATCGGATAGACCTACCGCCATTTATATCTACCCCGCATCCTTCGACGCCAAAAGCAAAGTTCTTGAATACCTCGACGCTTGGAACGAGGGCAAATCCTCTACCGAAACCGTGAGTTACACCGACCTTGCAAGCACGATTTCCGAAGTCGTGTCCCTCGTCGTCAACCTCGTGTCCTACGTGCTGATAGCGTTTGCGTCAATATCCCTCGTCGTGTCGAGCATAATGATAGCAATAATCACCTACATATCCGTCCTCGAACGCACGGTGGAAATCGGCGTGCTACGTAGTATCGGCGCAAGGAAAATCGACGTGTCCAACGTGTTCAATGCCGAAACGACTATCATCGGCGCAATATCCGGCGTACTCGGCGTGGTGATTGCGTACCTCATCACGATACCGATTAACTATCTGATAACCACGCTTGTTGCGGAAGCACCCGCGCATCTTGCAAGGCTCAATCCTATCCACGGTATACTCCTCGTAGCGTTGTCAATCGTGCTCAATTTGATAGCGGGCTTCATACCCGCAATCATAGCCTCGAAGAAAGACCCCGTAATTGCGCTACGAAGCGGAAACTAAACTTTCTCCCCTTGCCCACGGCAAGGGGATTTTTTTTGCGCATATATCAAAACGCAAAGTTTATCGTCGTAATTTTTTAATCTAAACTATCCGTTTTGAAATTTTTAGTCAAAACCGCCATTGCATTTATAGATTAAAATATTATATCTTTTATATAAGCATAGTGCTTATAGTCTTTATTTTGAAATGCAATCGTTTTCACCCCTAACTATCGGTCTTTTTTTTTGCGCTTCCCTTCGTCGCCGTTTACAACCCCCTCAAAAAAAATCACAAAATGTATTGAAAACCGTTGACAAATCGAGACGTCGGGCATATCATATGAATAGCGTTTCATATGAATGTTTGTTCATATAAATAAATAGCAAGTCTACGCTGACAAGCGTAGGCGACAGGAGATAATATGGCTCACGTTTGCACAAAACACCCAGACGTCGTAGACAAGGTTAAATCAAATATGCCGAGCGACGAGGTACAGTCGAATATGTCCGCGTTTTTGAAAGTACTTGCGGACCCTACGAGACTCAAAATCGCCACCGCTTTGCTCAGTAGCGAATTATGCGTTTGCGATATTGCAACGGTCGTTGGCATGGAACACTCGGCTGTTTCTCACCAAATGTCCGTACTGAGAAAGGCTAACGTCGTGAATACGCGACGCGACGGAAAAGTCATCTACTACTCTCTCTCGGACGAGCACGTCGAAAAACTCGTCACGATGGTGTTCGAGCACGTTACGGAGTGATTATGGAAAGATATTCGTTTATAATCAAAGACCTTGACTGCGCCATGTGCGCCAAAGAAGTCGAAGAAAAACTCAATTCTGCGGATTGGATTGAGACCGCATCGGTGAACTTCAACACCGAAAAAGTCGTCATAATCACCGACCGTACGGACGATTTCCTCGCGGAAATCAACGACTTAGCACGCTCCGTCGAACCCGATTGCACAATAGTGAGAAAAGACGTCGTCGTAGAAAAAAAGCGTAGCGTAGATTGGTATCTTCCCCTCTTCGTCGTCGGCTTTGTTTTCGGTGCGGTAGGCATACTTCTTGAGTTCCTACCCCGCTACGTAGACGGCAACTTCCCGCACCCTATTCTGTCTTACGTTTTCGTATGCGTAGGCGGTGCGCTTATGCTATCGAAAATCTTCATTTCGGCAGTCGTCAAACTCGTGCGTTCGCATACGGTTGACGAAAACCTACTTATGAGCATTTCGAGCATTTGCGCGATAGCGATAGGCGAAACTTTTGAAGGACTTATGATTGTCCTCTTGTCGCAAATCGGCAAGTTCTTCGAGTCGAAAGCGGTAGATAAAACCCGTAATAACGTGAAAAGCCTAATGATGGTCAAGCCCGAAACCGTCCTTGTAAAAGACGGCGACAACCTCGTCGAAACCCCTATCGAGGACGTCGAAATCGGTAACCTCATTCTCGTCAAAGCAGGCGAAATCGTACCCCTTGACGGAGTCGTCGAAGACGGGCACGGCTCTCTCAATTTGTCATCTCTTACAGGTGAAAGCGTCCCTCAGGATATAGCCGTCGGAGACGAAATAACGTCGGGTGCAGTCAGCATCGACGGCGTACTCACCGTGCGCACCACAAGTACGGACAGCGACAGCACGATAACCAAAATTCTTGCACTACTCGAAACCGCATCCGAACGCAAAACCAAAACCGAAACCGTAGTTTCAAAAGTCACTAAATATTTCGTTCCCGCAGTTATGGTCTGTGCGGTCGTGGTCGGACTTGCTTTCGGCCTTAGCGGTTACGGTGTCAAAGACGCTATCTATAAAGCGATGCTATTCCTCGTCGTTTCTTGTCCTTGCGCGGTTGCAATCTCCGTACCTCTTGCGTACTTTTCGGGCATCGGCAACGCGTCGAAGCACGGCATTCTCGTCAAAGGCACCAACTTCCTCGACGCTATCGGCAACGTCAAGACGATTGCTTTCGACAAAACGGGCACCCTCACCACCGGCAACTTTGAAGTCACGTGCGTCGAGCATTTGGACGGCAATCTTGACGATGCGTTGAAATTTGCCTATCTTGCCGAGCGCAATTCCTCTCACCCTATCGCGAAAGCAATAGTCGGTTACGTATCCCCGAAAGTCGTCGATTGGAAATCACTTGAAATCAGCGACGTGCGCGAAATTGCGGGCAAAGGCGTTGAGTTCGTCACGGACGGCATACTCGTAGAAGTCGGCAAGAGCGACGAAAATGCGGACGGAACGACGGTGGCAATCAAAGCAGACGGCAAAACTCTTGCCATTCTTCACCTCGAAGACAAAATCAAAGATGGCGCAAAAGAGGCCGTCGACTATCTCAAATCCCACGGCGTATACACCGAAATGCTCACCGGTGACAACGAAAACGCCGCGAAAAAAGTCGCATCGGTAGTCGGCGTCGATTCCTACAAGGCAAGTTTGCTCCCCGAAGGCAAATTCGACGAAATGGAAAAACTCATCGAAAACAAAAAGAACAAATCTGAAATTGTTGCCTACGTCGGAGACGGCATAAACGATGCCCCCGTGCTCAACCGTGCGGACGTCGGTATCGCTATGGGACTCGGCGGAAGTTCCGCAACCGTGGATACGGCGGATATAGTTCTCATGAACGACGACGTTAGCGAACTCGTATCCCTCATGAAAATCTCGAAGAAAACGAAACTGAACGTCGCCGAAAACGTAATTGCGGTCTTTGCAGTCAAAATCATCTTCGTTGTTCTCGGACTCTTAGGCGTAACGGGACTTGCCTGGGCGGTTTTTGCGGACGTAGGACTCTCTATTTGCGCGGTGTTGAATACCTTGCGCATCCTCAACTATAAGCCGAACGGCAAACTCGCCAAAACTAAATAAATTCCGAAATATCGAAAAAATCAACAAAAAACACGGTTCGTGCGTTGACAAAACACAAACCGTGTTTTATAATACTCCCATAAACTACGGAGGCAACTATGTTACACACCTGTTTTCCCGAGAGATTGAAGTCCCTACGCAAAGAGCAAGGCTTGAAACAAAGCGACCTTGCAGAACACCTCAAAGTCACGAAATCTGCCGTTTCGGGTTGGGAAGTCGGCAGAAATCAACCCAATTTCGACATTCTCATTGAAATGAGCATCCTTTTCGGCGTATCGGTCGACTATCTCATCGGCAGAAGAAACTATTGATATCCGCGACGTTTTCTCCATTTTTCTCGTCGCAGCCCAACTTAAAAGCGGAACACATTTTGTGTCCCGCTTTTTATTTGTTTTTTACTCATCTTTTATTTACATTGCTATTTGAGGACTTTTTGAAGAAATTCTCCGGTTGCGCTTCCTTTGGTTTTCGAGACCTCTTCGGGTGTGCCTTTTGCGATTACTCTTCCACCGCCGTTTCCGCCTTCGGGACCAAGGTCTATCACGTAATCCGCCACTTTGACGACATCGAGGTTGTGTTCGATGACGACAACCGTATTGCCCGCATCCGCAAGCCGTCCGAGAATGTCGAGAAGTCTTGCGACGTCGTGGGTGTGAAGTCCCGTCGTCGGTTCGTCGAGAATATAGATTGTTTTGCCCGTACTGCGTTTGCTGAGTTCGGTCGCAAGTTTAACTCTTTGCGCCTCACCGCCGCTGAGCGTAGTCGAGGACTGCCCTAGTTTGATATAGCCGAGTCCGACGTCGTATAGCGTTTGGATTTTGTTTCTGATTTTCGGCACGTTCTTGAAAAATTCAAGGCTTTCCTCGACGGTCATTTCGAGAACGTCGCCAATGCTCTTGCCTTTATACTTGACTTCCAAAGTTTCGCGGTTATACCTTGCGCCCTTGCACACTTCGCACGGGATATAAATATCCGGCAAGAAGTGCATTTCGATGCGGATAATACCGTCTCCCGAACAGTGTTCGCAACGACCGCCGGATATATTGAACGAGAATCTGCCCGAGTTATATCCTCTCGACTTCGCGTCGGGAAGGTTTGCAAATAACTCCCTGATCGGAGTAAAAACGCCCGTGTACGTTGCGGGATTCGAGCGCGGAGTGCGCCCTATCGGGCTTTGATCGATACATATAACTTTATCGATGTTCTCAACTCCGTCGATAGAAGAATACGCACCCTCGGGGAGTTTGCTACCCATAAGCCTATTCGACAAAACGGGATACAAAATTTCGTTTATGAGCGAGGATTTTCCGCTGCCCGACACTCCCGTAATCGCCGTGAACACGCCTACGGGTACGGATACGTCGATATTTTTCAAATTATTTTGTTGCGCGCCCTTGATTTCTATCCACTTATTCGTGATTTCCCTACGCGCGACGGGCACGTTAATCAAGTATTCTCCGGACAAATACTTGCCCGTGATACTGTTCTTGCACGCGATGATGTCGTCCACGCTACCTTGAGCAACGACTTCACCTCCGTGCACTCCCGCGCCGGGACCTATATCTACGATATAGTCCGCTTCTCTTATGGTTTCCTCGTCGTGCTCGACGACAATGAGCGTGTTGCCTAAATCACGAAGACCTTTGAGAGATGCAAGCAGTTTTTGATTATCACGTTGGTGCAAGCCGATACTCGGCTCGTCGAGGATATAAAGCACTCCCGTAAGCCCGCTACCTATCTGCGTGGCAAGACGGATACGCTGGCTTTCTCCTCCGCTGAGCGTCGACGCGGAACGAGATAACGTGAGGTATCCGAGACCGACGTTGATGAGAAATTGCAGTCTTGCGTGGATTTCTTTGAGTATTCTGCGCGCGATAAGTTCCTCGGTTTCGGTGAGAATGAGCGCGGACAAAAATTCATCCACGTCCACAACGGACATATCGCATAGGTCTACGATATTTTTTCCGCCGACGGTAACCGCCAACGCCTCGGGTTTCAATCGTTTACCACCGCAAACGGTGCAAGGAACGTCCCGCATATAGCGAGAGATTTCCGTTTTGACCATTTCGCTTTCGGTTTCGCGGTATCTGCGTTCGAGATTATTCACTACACCCTCGAAACTGCTGTTGAACTTGCCCGAAAAATTGCGCGAATTATATTCCATAGGAATTCTGTCCCCGTCGTTTCCGTAAAAAATCATATTGAGCACCCACTCCGGCAAATCCTTTATGGGCGTATCGATGGAAAAACCGTACGCGGTAGCAAGGGCGCGGAATTGCATATCGCACATTCTGCTCGTGTCGATAAACCAACCGCTTGCCTTAATTCCGCCTTGGCGCAAAGAGAGATTCCTGTCTTTGATGAGAAGATTCGGATCTATTTCCTGCGTAAAACCGAGACCGGTACAAGCGGGACACGCGCCGTAAGGATTGTTGAACGAAAACAGTCTCGGCGTCAATTCTTCAAAACTGAGTTCACAATCGGGACATGCGTATTTGGTAGAATACATGACGACTTCACCGTCGAAATCGGCGACCACCAAGCCTTCTGCGAGTTTGACCGCAGTTTCCACCGCTTCGGTAACCCTGCGGACGACTCCGTCTTTTATGACGAGGCGGTCTATGACGACGCCTATTTCGTGCTTGACGTTTTTGTCGAGGGAGATTTCCTCGTCGAGGGTATAGTTCACGCCGTCGATACGCACTCTGACGTAACCCGCGCGTTTAAGCATTTCGAGTTCCTTTTTATATTCCCCTTTTCTACCTCTGACGATAGGCGCGACGATTAGTGTCTTCGCGCCCTCTCTCGCCATAATCCTATCCGCGATTTGGTCTACCGTTTGTCTTTCGATTTCGCGACCGCACTTCGGACAATGAGGTTTGCCTATGCGCGCGTACAAAAGACGAAAATAGTCGTAAATTTCAGTAACGGTTCCCACCGTCGAACGGGGATTTTTGGAAGTGGTCTTTTGGTCTATGGAAACCGCGGGGGACAGCCCCTCGATATACTCGACGTCGGGCTTTTGCATTTGTCCTAAGAACATACGCGCGTAGGAAGACAGACTCTCCATATACTTGCGCTGTCCCTCTGCAAAAATGGTGTCGAAAGCAAGGGAAGATTTACCGCTTCCCGACAAACCCGAAAACACCACAAGTTTATCCCGCGGTATAGTCAAGTCGACGTTTTTGAGGTTATTTTCTTTTGCACCTTTTACGATTATATCTTTCATATCACTTCAGTTTTTTGACCTGTTTTTTCAATTCGTTCATTTCGTCACGAAGTTTGATAGCCCTCTCGAAATCGAGTTCTGCGGACGCCGTTTTCATAAGCCCTTTCAAACGTTCAATCTCCTGAACAAGGTCTTTAGGCGTCAATTTGGTATCTTTAACTTTCTTTTTGGTTATTTCGAGTGTATTTGTGAACTTTCGTTCTATGGTCTTCGGCACTATACCGTGCGCCTTGTTGTAGTCGTCTTGAATCTTTCTTCGGCGCATTGTTTCGTCGATAGCCCGCTTCATGCTGTCCGTCATCACGTCGGCGTACATAACGACTCTGCCTTTGTCGTTTCGAGCGGCTCTGCCTATGGTCTGAATGAGGGCTTGTTCACTCCTCAAAAAACCTTCCTTGTCCGCGTCGAGAATTGCGACGAGTTCCACTTCGGGAAGGTCGAGTCCTTCTCTCAAAAGGTTTATTCCGACGAGAACGTCGAACTCTCCGCCCCTCAGTGCGCCGACTATATCGATGCGTTCCAAGGTGTCTATATCCGAGTGCATATACCTCACTTTTACTCCCACCTCTTTGAGGTATTCGGTGAGGTTTTCCGCCATCTTTTTGGTGAGCGTGGTGACAAGGACTCTACCCTTTCTGTCCGTCACTTTTTTGATTTCGCCTATGAGGTCGTCTATCTGTCCGTCAACGGGGCGAACCTCTACTTCGGGATCGAGAAGTCCGGTCGGACGAATGAGTTGTTCGGCGACGTCGTCCGAGCGATCGAGTTCAAACTTTGCGGGAGTTGCGGACACGCAAACCATTTGACGGATACGGCTGTCGAATTCATTAAATTCGAGCGGTCTGTTATCGTACGCCGCGGGAAGGCGGAACCCGTAATCCACAAGGTTTTTCTTTCTCGCCCTGTCCCCGTTGAACATACCGCGCACTTGCGGAAGAGTCATATGGCTTTCATCCACGAAAACGACGAAGTCTTTCGGGAAGAAGTCGAGAAGAGTGTACGGCGGTTGACCTACCTTTCTGCCGTCGAAATAGCGGGAATAGTTTTCAATGCCGGTGCAGTAGCCCATTTCCCTCATCATTTCGACGTCGTAATTCACTCTTTCATCGATACGTTGCGCCTCGATGAGTTTGCCGTTTGCCTCGAAGAACTCTACTTGTTCCTGCTTATCCCGCATAATCTGCGCGAAAATTTTTTCGCGCTCCCCGCTCATAACGTAGTGGCTTGCAGGGAAGATTACTGCGTGTTTGAGGTCGTTGACGATTTTGCCGGTCACGCCGTCGATTTCGCTAATTCTCTCTATAGTATCCCCGAAATATTCAACTCTAATAGCGATTTCGCTGTTGCTTGCGGGAAAAATATCCACGACGTCCCCTCTGACTCTGAACGTGGAACGGACGAAATCGAAGTCAGAGCGTTTGTATTGAATATCGACAAGTTTTCTCAAAAGTTCGTCGCGGTCGAAGTCTTCCCCTTCTCTCAAAGAAATCGCTTGAGAGTAGTAATCGACGGGCGCGCCGAGGCCGTAAATGCAACTAACCGACGACACCACGATTACGTCCCGTCTTTCGCATAGGGATGCGGTTGCGGAGTGGCGAAGTTTGTCTATTTCGTCGTTGATTTCGAGTTCCTTTTCGATATAAGTATCCGAACGCGGAATGTACGCCTCGGGTTGGTAATAGTCGTAATAACTCACGAAAAACTCGACTCTGTTCTTCGGGAAAAACTCTCTGAATTCGTTGCAAAGTTGGGCGGCGAGCGTTTTATTGTGCGCTATAACGAGGGCTGGGCGTTGAACTTTCTCGATGACGTTCGCCATAGTAAAAGTTTTTCCGCTCCCCGTGACGCCCAAAAGCACCTGAGTGGAAAAACCGTTTTCTATGCCCTCGGCAAGTTTTTCGATTGCCTGCGGTTGGTCTCCGCACGGCTTATAGGAAGAAACGAGTTCAAATTTCATCAGCCTTGAATGAGAGGAACGAAGACGTACTTGATGAGCACGCCGATGATTGCGGACACCGTGCCCGTTGCAAGCGCAAGAAGAAGTCTGAATACGATATTGCTTCTGAACGCTCTTTCGACTCTTGCGAATGCAAGCCCCTTTTGGTGCATATTGATACAGTAGACGAGTTCCCCTTTTTTGTCCGACCTCGTCAAATCGAAATAGTCGTCGAGTTCGAGGTTACGAAGAATGGTATCCAATTCGTCCTCGTCGTATTCGAGGTCGAGGGAAAGTTTCTCGAAAATATCGATGGGCGTGATTAAACACGTGCCGTTTTTTGCGGACGCATTGTAAATGACGCGCATTACGTTTTTCTCTTTTTTCGTGAGAACGTGTTGTTTTTCGAGTGCTCCTGCCATATGCTCCTAAGTCGCAAAAGCGACAGTTTATACTTTCGTTTTATATCGTTAAAGTGCGAATTTTGTGATTATAATTGCAAGCGCAACCACGACGCTTGCGCCGAGAAACGCACCGAGGAAAGCACCGAAAAACGCTCTGCCGAATCCCGCTTTTACTGTCACGACGTTGTTCTTTTCGGGAGATGCCGTTTCCTGCGCCGTTTCTTTTCGTTCCTCATACTGGGCCGCCATAGGGGCGTCGTTACGCTTGAGCGTGATGAGGCAATACTCGTCCGGGGTGAAGTATTTGACTCTCACGTAGTCCGCGTCTTTGAGGTCTCTGATTGCCGAGGAGAGTTGGAGTTTGGACACAGCGTAAGGCAGAATTTCCATAATCTCCTCCGCCTCTACGACCTTATACACGTCGTCGTCACCCGTGATTTTCTTCAGTGCTTCATAGACTGCTTTTGCGTCTCCGTCCAACATAGCGACCTCCTATTGCTATATGATTTTAGCACAAACCGTCGCCGTATGCAATAATTTTGATAAAATGCTATCCAAGACGGCAAAACTGTGGTATCATTTTATTTAGCGCAATAAAGAAATAAATTTACGACGTATATTCCGCGCGAGCGGAGAAAGGACGAACGATGAACCTTTTGTCAAAATTTCTGAATCGAACGGATTTCAAAAATTACGAGGATTTCAGCGCAAACTGTACGCTGACCGTCCCCGACAATTTCAATTTCGGCTTTGACGTAGTGGACGAATACGCACGTCTCCAACCCTCCAAGCGCGCCCTCGTATGGTGCAACAGTAGCGGAGAGGAGCGCATTTTCACTTTCGGCGACATATCCGCGCTCAGCAACCGTTGCGCTAATTTCCTTCTCGGTATGGGACTCAAAAAAGGCGATTACGTCATGAGTATGCTCAATCGCAGATGGGAATTTTGGGTGCTTGCCGTTGCGTGTTGCAAAATCGGCGTAGTGCTCATTCCCGCGACTCATCTTCTCACCGCAAAGGACGTATATTATCGCGCAAACAATGCGGAAGTGAAAGTCATAATTGCAACGGCGGAAGCGGACGTCATCGAGCATATCGGACTTGCTCTCGACAAGTGCACCACCCTCAAAGAATGTATCTACACCGAGCCCGTCGACGGTTATCGCTGTTTCGACGAACTCATTATGGCGGAATCCGACGTGCTCCCCGAGGGACTTCCTCGCCCCGCCTGGAACGACGATATGCTTTGCTACTTCACGTCCGGCACCACAGGTATGCCCAAGATGGTGCAACACAACTTTGAATATCCCGTAGCACATATATTCACGGCGTTTTTCTGGCAACAAGTCGTTGACGACGGTTTGCATTTCACAATGGCTGAAACCGGTTGGGCGAAATGCAGTTGGGGCAAAATCTACGGACAATGGATTGCAGGCACCGCAATTTTCGTCTACGACTACAACGGCAGATTCACTCCTACGGACATTTTACCGCTACTTGGTAAATACGGCGTGACGACGTTCTGCGCACCGCCTACGATATACCGTTTCTTAATCAGAGAAGACTTGTCCAAATACGACTTCGGCTCTATCGTGCATTGCACGACGGCGGGAGAAGCACTCAACGCCGAGGTTTTCAAACAATTCCTCGACGCCACCGGGCATAAAATTTACGAAGGCTTCGGGCAAACGGAATCCTCGGTTATTCTTGCGACGTTCAAAGGGATGAATCCCATCCCCGGTTCCCTCGGCAAGCCGAGCCCTTGCTACGATATAGATATTATCGACGACGACGAAAATCCCCTCCCCGACGGCGCGGAAGGAGAAATCGCAATCCGTCTCCGTCCCCATCAATACGGCTTGGTGTCCAACTATAAGGGGGAACCCGAACGCACCGCGCAGGCAAGAAACGGCAAATATTACCACACCGGCGACCTCGCTATGCGTGATAAGGACGGCATTTTCTGGTTTGTAGGCAGAAAGGATGACATAATCAAATCGAGCGGATACCGCATCGGACCGTTCGAGGTTGAATCCGCTCTTATGGAACACCCCGCCGTCCTCGAATGTGCAATCACCGGCGTTCCCGACCCTCTCCGCGTGCAAGTTGTCAAAGCGACGATAGTCCTCTCAAAGGGATACGTCCCCAGCGAAGAACTCAAAAAGGAACTTCAAAACCACGTCAAGAAAGCGACTGCGCCGTACAAATACCCCCGCATAATCGAATTCGTAGACGAAATGCCGAAGACGATTTCGGGCAAAATCCGTCGCGTCGAAATCCGCAAAAACGACGAGAATAAATAACCCAACAAACTCTCCCATACAAAAAGCCACTCGGTTGAGTGGCTTTTATGTTACTCTTTCAAATACGGACAGCAACGTTCCCAAGTAAAAAAGCGGTTCCTTTCCAGGAGATTGCCACGTCACTACGTTCCTCGCAATGACAATCGGTGTTTGTCCTTAACTCTGTCATTCAGAGGAGTGCTTTGCACGACGTAGGAATGACAGATAAAAACAAGTGCAAACTAAAATTGTCATTGCGAGGGCAAAGCCCGTGGCAATCTCCTGGGAAGGCACCATAATTAGTGATATTTTTTGACTTTGTCAAAAAGTGATATTTCTCCCTTTGGGCGAAGTTTTATTGCCTACGGCAGTGATATTTTGCTTCGCAAAGTTATATTTCTCTTCGAGAAGTTATATTTGCCTAACGGCAAAATGCGTAGTAGATTGCGTTGATTGCCTTTTCGTAGTCGAACGTGTCGACGCCGACGATGATATTAAGTTCGGACGAACCTTGGTCTATCATACGTATATTGATATGCGCGTCCGCAAGAGCGGTCATAATCGTTGCGGCGGTGCCGTGGCGGGACGCCATATTGTGACCGACGGTTGCAATCAATGATAGTCCGCTGTGAATATCCACGCTATCCGCTTGCACGCTGTCTTGGATTTTGGCGATGAGGGACTGCATTTTGCCGGTGACGTACTCGTCTCTGACTACAAGCGACATAGTGTCGATACCGCTCGGCACGTGCTCGAAAGAAACGCCCTCGTATTCGAGTATGGACAGCACTCTGCGCGCAAAACCTATTTCACTGTTCATCATATCCTTTTCGATATTGATAATGGTGAAGCCTTTTTTGCCTGCGATACCGGTGATGACCTTGTCGTTTTTGGGGAGTTTGTTCGAGGGAACAATCATAGTGCCCTTATGGTTCGGGTTGAATGTATTCTTTATATTGATAGGGATACCCGCGCTACGGACGGGGAACACGCTTTCGGGATGCAAAACTTCCGCGCCCATATAAGCAAGTTCTCTGAGTTCCTTATAACTGAGATAGTCAATGGGAGCGGGATCGTCCACGATAGTAGGATTTGCAGTGAGGAAGCCGTTGACGTCCGTCCAGTTTTCATAGACGTCCGCATTCATCGCGCGAGCGACGATTGCGCCGGTTATATCGCTTCCGCCACGGGAGAACGTGCGCACTTTTCCCTCTGCGTCCGAACCGTAAAATCCCGGAAGCACCGCTCTTGCGACGCCGTCGAGTTTGCTACGGATAAGGTCTATCGAATAGTCGAGTTGGAGATTGCCTTTGTCGTTGAATTTGATGATTTCAAACGTATCGATGAATGGCACTCCGAGTCTTGCCGCAAGAAGTTTTGCGGAGAGATACTCCCCTCTCGACGCAGTATAGTCTTGCGAACCGCCGTTTTCGATTCTGAATTTGATTTCGGCAAGTTCCGCTCTCATACCGACGTCAACGCCGAGTCCCTCTTCGATTTCAAGGAAACGCTTTTCGATGACGGGGAACGTTTCGTCGCAATTTCCGCATTCTTTGACCTCATTGAAACAAGCGTAAAGGGCGTCGGTAACTTTGACGTCCGCTTTGTCGCGTTTGCCGGGAGCGGAAACTACTACGAATCTTCTGTCGTCGTCTTGTGCGATTATATCTGCGACTTGCGATATGGTCTTGGTGTTAGCCATTGACGTACCGCCGAATTTGCAAGTTTTCATAAATACCTCTATTTTACTCTATTGAGAAATTTCTTTCGTGGTTACTTGATTTTGTGGCACTCGAGGTAGTACCTCTTCTCCTCCGCCTCGCCCATACTGAACGCTTTTCTACAAAGGTTGCCGTGGTCGAGAACGTAGCGGAAAAGTTCGTCCTTATTTATGGACGGCATAAATATTGCGACGCCGTCGTTTTCCTCGGCGACGTTACGCAAATGGTTTTCGCCGTGAATATAGTCTACGGTTGCACCTACGTTTTCGGAAATATACTTATCGATTGCCGATTGCACCTCGGCGATACATTCCGCGCTCAAATGGTTGCACGCGATAGTATAAGCAATTCCGTCCGCCTCTAAGGTGAGTTTCCCGCTCCCTTTAAGTTCGCCCGACATATACGTGACGAAATCCGCATTGTCCGCTCCGAAAATCACGCGGTGAATAGGCTCGAACGCTATTCCGTCGTCGTGCAAATTTTCAAGTTCGCAAAGAGCAAACCTTGCGGGGTGCGTTTCTTTCTCCTCGTCGGACAAGGTTTTTTTGAGTTCGTTCCAATGCGCTTGTGCGGTTGCAAGGGAGTGATTTCCGTCCCCTACCGCAAACGTAAACGTCGAGTTTTCGCCGTAGCGCAAACACATATTATTTTCATAAATCGCAAGTTTATCGAACACTTTCGCACTATCAACCCTATATCCCGTCAAATGACCGCCGTTCATATTGAGGTCGAAGTCGTAGAGTTTTTCGCTTTCGGATTTCTCATTCCAAAGTTCTTCGAGAACGACTTTTTCTCTGTCGTCCATAAGCACCATAACGTGCGGAAGTTCTATGGGTGCGTTCTTGCGGACTTTGAGTCGAGGGGGTATTCTGTCG
This sequence comes from uncultured Bacteroidaceae bacterium, assembly GCA_964563025.1. Classification (GTDB taxonomy): domain Bacteria; phylum Bacillota; class Clostridia; order Christensenellales; family CAG-917; genus RGIG4097. The sequence continues at coordinate 19,190 of CAZLVK010000005.1, forward strand.
AGCACGACGCCCTCGGTCGCGCGGAGCGGTGCGTTCGTCGGATATTCGTAGGAATAGTCTTCGAGGTCTATAGCGACGACGAGACCGAGCCTCGAACGTCCCTCGGCGGTATCCCTTTTTACGAGGATAAAACTATCTTTAAGCGTGGTGAAAACGCCCGCGTCGAGATAGTCGTTCATGGTCTTATTTATCTTTGCCGTTCTGTCGTCCGCATCCCCGTCTTCGAGGTAGACTTCGGGAAAAATCAGCCTAAGCGTGCTCGGGCTGTCCCCGACGTAACGGTCGAGTGCCTGCCAATAATTACGCTCGGACGTAAACTGGTCGCAAGAAACCACCGCCCATTTTGAAAGGTCGGCGGAATTCGGCAAGAGTACGTCTACGCATTTTACGGTTTTCATATGCTACCTTATTGAAGTCTTCCGTGGTGTTTCTTTTCTTGTTTTGCCTGACGACGAGCAAGCGCGGCAAGGGAAATTCCGTACGCTTCTTCGATTTCGTCTTTGAGTTTATCCATAGTCATATAGCGTTTGATTTCGCCGTGTTTGACCACGGAGATGATACCCGTTTCCTCGCTGACGACGATAGACAAAACGTCGGTATCTTCGGTTATGCCGATGGCGGCTCTGTGACGGGTGCCCATTTCCTTGTTGACGTTTCTCTGTGTGAGAGGAAGGAAACATCCCGCCGCCACAATTTTGTTACCTCTGACGATAACCGCACCGTCGTGGAGAGGGGCTTTTGTGTTGAAGATACTTTCAAGCAAAGGAGCGGTCAAGGTTGCGCCGAGAGCGGTTCCGGTGTCTATGATGGTATCCTGAATGTCGCCGTTCATATCGATGATGATTATCGCACCGACGTCCTGCTTTGCCATATCCTGACAAGCGGTGAGAATTTCTGTCGTAGCGTCGCGTAGTTCGTCGTCGCTGTTGAGTTGGTCGTTGAAAATGGACAGCCCTCTCGGATTGCCGATTTTCTGGAACAGCGATTTAAGGTCCGTCTGGTAGACGACCGCCGTAACCACTATGACGAAAATCATCGCGTAGTGCAGTACGTATCTCGACACGGTGAGTATCTCGTGGTCGCAAAGTTGGCTGAGCACTTGTACGAGAATTTCAAGCACCATGACGGACAGCAACAAACACAAAACTCTGACGTTGCGCTTGTACGCGAAGAACGTGAAGAGCAACACCAAAATCGTCACCAACACCGCGGCGTCGAGCACTGCGTAGTAGTCAATGTTTTTCACCCATTCGACAAAATTGTAGTTCATATTCTATCTCCCCGTGCTAAGCACGTTAAATATCGAATTCCTCGAAAACCTTATCGTTGCCCTCGTCCTCGAACGGATTATCGTCATCCTCACCGAACACGTCGGCGGGCACGAAGTTTTTCGCCTTATAGTCAAGCCAAAAATACAGCGCGACGGTCACCGCCACAAGCAATGCGAACACCGAAATCGCGACTATGCTTGCAATTATCATCTCCTCCGTCACCGCAGTATCGACCTGAACGCCGTAACTTTCGTAAACGGTAGCCATCGTCTCCGCAAACATAGGGTTCTTGCGAATGACAAAGTTCAATACGCTCGGCACGAGGGTGTGTATTCCTTGGCAAACGAGATACGCACTCGACCACAGTCTGAAAGCGTTCCTCGACGCAAACGGATTGACGTAGAATTTCCTATCCAGCACCGCAAAGAACATAGCATATAAGGATGCGGACAGCACGGTCACGTCGCAAATATAACTTGCGTATACGTACACCGCAGAATTTGCAAGCGCACATACCTTCACTATCCCCATAACGAACCGCGCCGCCGCGGTGAATATCATCGTGAGATAGATGAAGTCGGAGTGCGTAACGTCCCTCATCCCCCGCCTTATCGCCATCGAACTGAAAATCGATGCCGAACAGTAGCAAAGGAACGACGGCAACACCCCTTCGTAAAGGATATTCACAAGAACGTTGACGGTGATTTCCTTCACGCCAACGCATTCGCCGAGTTCGACAATGAGCACGTACAGCGCGTTGAACAGCGAAGATAAAATCAGCACCGTCCATATAAGCGGAAAGTATTTTCTGTCTATTTTGTTTTTGACCAATATTATTTTCATTAGGCGTTCAGTAGCGTAAGTATCACGTCGTGCACCGCGCTTTCTTCGTTTCTTCGACCGCTGATGACGGCGTAATAAGTTTCGTGCAGATAGTCCACGCACTTTTTGAGGCGCACTTGCGAATAGGTTTTCGCGACTCTCTTCACGTGATACAGTTGCCCCGAAGAGACTTCGAGAAATTCTCCGAGTTGCTTATCGTCCCCTTGGAAGAGGGTTGCGTGGAGCATCTTGCGATATTGGTTGTAGAGCATCGAGATAATTGCGAGCCCTTTCATACCGCGACCGTAAAGCGCGTTCAGAATATCGACCGCCTTATCCGCCTGCTTTTCGCAGACCGCACTCGTAAGCATAAAGCCCGCATAGTCGAAGTCGGGAGCAACCAACGCTTCCACGTCGCCCACGGTGATGACGTCGTCCGAATAGGCTTTGAGTTTCTGCACCTCTTTGGCTATTCTCGACATATCCGACTGAGTGAAATCGATGAGAGTATTTAGAGCGGTTCTATCCATTCTGCGGACGGGTGCCTCGTTCAAAAGTGCGCCGACCTCGTTTGCGATTTCTTCCCTTTCGAGATGATTGCAATCTACGAATTCGATTCCGTACTTTGCGCAAAAAGTCTTTGCGAGGGAAGGGAGTTTGTCCTTGCCCTTTTTTCCTTTTTGTCCGTCTCCGTCATCGCTTTTATCCGCTTTTGCGTCCGAGCCTTTTTCACCCTTGGAATCGTCGTCCTTGTTCACCGCCGCGTCGTCTATTACCGCAACCAATATCGAGGTAGGATTGGGGGACAACACGTAGGTCCTGACGAAGTCCTTTTCCTGGTCGGACAGCCTTGAAGATATATCGGGCACGACGACAACTTTTCTATCCCCGAACATAGGGAATGTAGACAAAGCATCCTCGACCGCGCCTATTCCTTCGGACTGCGAAACGAAGGTGAGGTTGAAGTCTTTGAAGTCGTCCTCGACGAGGGACTTGAAAGCACCGAGCGCATTGTAGCAAAGATATGCGTCGTTGCCCGCAACGACGTATAAAGGCTTTGCACTCTCAAAACCTTGAGAGACCGCGGATAGGTGTTTTTCGAGGTCAAGGTATCTCATAGATTTCAATTATATTATATCATAGCATAGTTTATTAGAAAATGTAAAGAAATTTTCTTACAAGGTCACGCCAAAATATAAAAGTTACGCGCCGATGTTTTCGACGCGTATTCTTGTTTTATCAATCGTTTTTGTGGAGATAAACTCTCGTTTCGGGCAAAACCTATGCGATTTCGTCCTCTCCTACATCTTCGACTTTTTCGGAGGATTTTGCCGTCCCCGACAACACTTTTGCCAAAAATTCTTTAAGGCGCGGGTGTTCGGGCTCGGTGAAAAACTTGTCCGGGGTGTTCTGTTCGAGGATTTTGCCCTCCGCCATAAACAGCACTCTCGTGCCGACTTCTCTTGCAAAATTCATCTCGTGAGTGACGATAACCATAGTCATACCCGAGTCCGCAACCTGCTTGATGAGGTCGAGAACTTCACCGACCATTTCGGGATCGAGCGCAGACGTCGGTTCGTCGAAAAGCATGACTTTCGGGTTCATCGCAAGTGCGCGAGCGATAGCCACACGCTGTTTTTGACCGCCCGACAAAGTGCTGGGATAGACGTCCGCTTTGCTTTCGAGCCCTATGCGTTTTAGCAGTCTCATAGCGTTCTCTTCGGCAGCCGCTTTGATTTCTTTCGCGCTGTTATATTCGAGGGGTTTTACACTTTTTTCTTCCGCGTGTACGGCGTGGGTAATTTTGCGTTCGACGTCCTCGATTTTTTCGGTCAAACCGAGTTTTGTTTTGGTGAGTTTTTTGTCGTAAGTAGCGTAAGATTTTCCGCTGATTTCCTTGATGACTTTGGTCGCTTCCCATTCGGTTGCGATAGGTGCGAGTTCTTCTTTCAATGCGGACAGTTTTTGTTCGAGTTTCACGAGTTTTTTATCTACGCGCTTGTTATGACTCTCCCCGAACACGGCGAACAACTTGTTGTAAAGAGGCACGAGGGCGTTCTTTATTTTGGTTTTGCGCATGTTCTTCACCCCTATTTGCACGGGAGCGAGGGTGATATTTTTCTTGACGGTCATGTTGTTGAACAGATTGAATTGCTGGAACACCATTCCCATTTTTTCGCGCTGTTCGTTTATATCGACTTTGAGGTCCGCAAGGTCGACGCCGTCGAACATAATCTTTCCCGCCGTCGGGTCTTCGAGGCAGTTAAGGCATCTGAGGAACGTGGATTTTCCGCCGCCGGACGGTCCGACGATAACTACCCTTTCTCCCTCGTTTATGGTTTCGGTGATGTCGTCGAGAACGAGGAGATCCCCGAATTTTTTCGTAAGATTTATCGCACTTAACATAATCACGCCTCCACTACGTTGTCTTTTAATTTTTTACCGCGGACTTTGATTTTCTTATAGTTGCGGTCGGTCTTAGCCATACGCTTTTCTATTAGTTTCAAAAGTCCCGTGAGGAGCATAACGATAATGAGATACATACACGCCGCAATGAGGAGCGGGAACAGATAGTCGAAAGTTCTCGATTGCACGAGTCCGGGGACTTTGCCGAGGTCGAGAATGCCGACATAGCCGACTATTGCGGTCTCCTTGACGAGGGTTATAAATTCGTTAAAAAGCGGGGGCATGACGTTTCGGACCGCCTGCGGTGTGATGACTTTCACCATAGTTTGTCCGGTAGACATACCGAGAGAGCGTCCCGCTTCCATTTGTCCGAAATCCACGCTTTCAAACCCCGCACGGACTATTTCCGCGACGTATGCGCCGGAGTTCAATCCGAACGTAATCGCGCCGATGATTATACCGTTATCCATAGAAGCAAGTACGACGAAGTACATGATGAACAGTTGAAGCACCACCGGGGTACCGCGGATAATCATTATGTACACGTTCGCAATGCCCGACAAAACTTTCAGTTTGCCCGTCCTCTTGTTGACGTAGTTAATCATCGCGAGAATAACGCCGATTGCCACACCGATAAGTGTGGCAAATAAGGCTATCAACAGAGTGTTCCCGAGTCCCTCGAAGTACAGTTTGTATCTGTCGTCGTAGATGAAGGCGCGGTATAAACGCTCTTGTAAAGTTGCGGATAATAGTAGGTTCATATTACAGCATCAATTCCGCGGGAATTTTATCCATAAGGATTGCGTCGATACGACCGTTTTTGAGGTCTTGCAACGCAAGTGCGTATTGTTTGTATTGTTTGACTTCCGCGCCCGCCGCGTTGACGACTACGGTTTCGGTGGTTTCATCGTCGTTTTCGATTTCGTAGGAATAACCTGCGCCCGCCGCCGCGCTGATGATGAGGTCACCGCTGGTGCCTTCTTGTACGCCGACTTTCTTTCCGGCAAGGTCCGCTACGCTCTTGTATTGACCGTCTTTGGAGACGACGACGAGAGTGGAACTGGAATATACGTTGCTGAAATCTACGGTTTCTTTACGTTCGTCGGTGATGGACATACCCGCCGCGCCGACCGCGTCGCCGGATGCGTTTGCGACGTTAGTAGGAATGAGGTCGAACGCAACGTCCTTGACTTCGACTTTTTTGCCGAGATTGACTGCGACTTGGTTCATGATTGCTATGTCGAGGCCTACGACGTTCCCGCCGTAAATGAACTCGTAAGGAGCAAATCCGGACTCGGTGTAAACGGTGATGGTTTCACTTGCGGAACCGAAATCCCAACTGATTGCGAGTCCCTCGGGAGCGACTGCCGCCGTACCGCTGGTTTCTTCGTCTGCGAGTGCGGAATAATATTCCATATATTTGGTCATATTGCCGTTTGCATTCCATTCGTCGATGACCGCGTTGACTGCCGTCATGAGAGCGGTGTTGCCTTTGGTGACCGCAATGCCGAAGTCCTCTTGAATGAGGTCGGTCGCCGCAACCGCCACGTAATTTGCATCGGAATTATCGTTGCATGCCGCGAAGGCAAAACAGCCTGCGAGGACTACTGCTACGAGCATAATTGCTATCAAAGTTTTTTTCATTTTCGTTATCTCCAAAATTGTTTATTTCGTTTTGTTGAACGTATGATAGCACCACTTGCAAAATAATGCAACTATTTTTGCATATTTTTTCAAAAAATTTTATAAATCTATGGTTTTATACATTTTTATGCAATTTCTATAGTGGTTTTATGCAAATATTCAATTTTTATCCCTTTTCGGGATTTCAAACGTCCCGTTCGTCCTACTCGGGCAAGAGCGGTGAGAAAAATTTCTTGACGGTTTTTCGGTATAGATATACAATATATATTGGTCTATTATATGAAAAAAACAATACTTAACGGAGCACAAATATTAGTCAACTGCCTTGCCGAGCAGGGTGTAAATCACGTTTTCGGCTATCCGGGCGCAAGTATACTGTCCGTATACGGCGCATTGGACGGTTCTTCCGTTCGTCATACTCTCACCGCGGACGAGCAAGGCGCATGCTTTGCGGCGGAAGGATATGCAAGAGCAAGCGGAAAAGTCGGCGTCGTTTTGGCGACGTCCGGGTCGGGAGCGACGAACCTCGTCACGGGTATCGCGGACGCATATATGGATAGCGTCCCCCTCGTCGCGATTACGGGCAACGTCCCCGTCGAAAATCTCGGACACGACAGTTTTCAGGAAGTGGACGTTTTCGATATGACTATGTCCGTCACTAAATACAGCATAATCGTCAAGGACGTGAAAGACCTCGCACCCGCCGTACGCAAAGCCTTCAAAGTGGCGTCGAGCGGTAGAAAAGGTCCCGTCCTCGTGGATATACCCTCAAACGTTTTCGACGACGTTGCCGAATACGAAAAAGTCCTCCCCGTAGCGGAATCCCCCGCCCTTCCCGACGAAAAGTCCCTTCTTGCGGTGGCCGACCTTATCAACCGCGCGAAACGCCCCGTAATCTATGCGGGCGGCGGTGTCAAGGCAAGCGGAGCAAAGGACTCACTCGAGGAGTTCGCACTGAAAATTTGTGCGCAGGTAGCGGTATCCTATATGGGCATAGGCTGTTACGACCCCGACGACGCAAGTTATCTCGGAGTTATGTCGAACGTCAACCCAACCCCCTTGCACGCGATACGCGAATGCGACCTTTTCATCACTCTCGGCGCAAGGTACACGAGCAGATACAACGCATTCGACGTCCTTAAAAAGCGCAAAATCCCCGTCGTTCAAATAGACATCGACAAAGCGGAAATCGACAAAAACGTGTTGACGACCGCAAGTGTAACGGCAGATATAAACGAAACGTTGAAAGCACTCATACCTTTGGTCAACGACAACCGCAACGAAGACTGGGCTTTCCGTGATTTCGACAGAAACGAGATTTCAAATCGCGGAACCGAGTGTATAAAGTGCCTTTCCGAACTTCTCGGCGATAATATCGTCGTGACGACGGATGTCGGACTTCACCAAGAATGGACGGCACATACCTATCGTTTCACGTCTCCGAACACCTTCCTTACGAGCGGTGGTCTCGGTGCAATGGGTTTCGGCATAGGTTCTGCAATCGGCGCGCATTTCGCCACGGACAAAAAGTGCCTTTGCATAACGGGGGACGGCTCTTTCCATATGAATATGAACGAACTCCCCGTCGTCGTCAAAAACCGCGTGCCGTTAATTATCGCCGTCTTGAACAACAATTCCCTCGGCATGATACGCAAATTGCAACAGTCGCGGGCGGGCAAGCGTAAAGCGTCCATAAGCACCCACTACTTCCCGACAGACTACGTCGCCCTCGGTCAAGCTATGGGCGTCAGATCCGTGCGTATCGACGAAACAGACGATATAAAACAAAAATTATCCGAGGCCCTCAACGGACCTCTCCCCCTTCTCATCGATTTCAGATTAGGTATAAACGAAGGGCTGTAAGGAGTCATATGAACAAACAAATCATCAGTATTCTCGTCAACAACCAACCCGGCGTACTTTCGCGGATAGCGGGACTTTTCTCCCGTCGCGGATACAACATTGACGGACTGTCCGTCTGTGCGACCGAGGACGAAAGATATTCGCGCATGACGATAACTGTCGGCGCAACAACCGCCACCATCAAACAAATCGTCGCCCAACTCGAAAAACAAGAGGACGTCGTCAAAGTCGTGGACCTCTCGGACGGCGAAGTCGTTTTCCGCGAAATGCTCATCGTCAAAATCGCGGTAGACGCATCCCGCAGAGGAGAAATCGTAGACCTTTGCAACCTATTCGGTTCTAAGGCTATCGACATTACCCCCGACACTATGATGCTCGAACTCACCGGGAGCACCGAAAAAGTGGACGCTTTCATACTTACGCTCTCGGCATACGAAATCCTCGAACTCGCAAGAACGGGCGGTGCGGCACTCGAAAAGGGCAACTCCGCACTCTCGAAATCTATAAACGCATAACTACACTATGGACAAAAGAATTATCATTTTCGACACTACCCTTCGCGACGGGGAGCAATCTCCCGGTTGCAGTATGCACCTCAGCGAAAAACTCGATATAGCAGAGGCGCTCGAAAAACTCGGCGTCGACGTCATAGAGGCAGGCTTCCCCGCTTCGTCCGAAGGGGAATTTAAGGCGGTACAAGCAATAGCGAGCGTCCTCAAAAAGACGTCCGTCGCCGCCCTTTGCAGATGCAAAAAAGAGGACATCGACCGCGCATACGACGCAATTAAGGACGCCGTGAAACCGCGACTTCACGTGTTCATCGCGACTTCTCCCGTACACCTCGAACACAAACTTCATCTTTCCCGCGAGCGCGCCCTCGAAATGATAGAAGAAAGCACGCGCTACGCTCGTTCCCTTTGCGACGACGTGGAATTTTCCTTCGAGGATGCGTCCCGTACCGACCTCGACTTCCTTGCAAAAGCGACCGAAACCGCTATCGGCGCGGGTGCAAGCACGATAAATATTCCCGACACCGTCGGCTACCGCACTCCCAAAGAAATGGCAGATACGGTGTCCTACCTTTTGAACAACGCAAAAGGTGCGAAGGACGCCGTCATCTCGGTGCACTGTCACGACGACCTCGGACTTGCCGTTGCCAATTCCCTTGCCTCCGTCGAAGCAGGAGCGGGACAAATCGAATGTACCGTCAACGGTATAGGCGAACGCGCGGGCAACGCCGCCATGGAAGAAATCGTCATGGCTCTCAAAACTCGTCATGACCGCTACGGTGCGATTACGGGAGTCGATACCACCCGCATTTTCCCGACCTCGAAACTCGTATCGTCCGTCATAGGCGTGAAGATTGCGCCCAATAAAGCAATCATCGGAGCGAACGCTTTCCGCCATGCGTCGGGCATACACCAACACGGCGTTTTAGAAGACAAATCCACCTACGAAATCATGAACCCGAAAGACATCGGTTTGACCGAAAACGAACTTCTTCTCGGAAAACACAGCGGTAAACATGCGTTTTTGGATTTAGTCGAAGAAATGGGCTACACCCTGACGCCCGAACAAACAGAAGCGTTCTTTGCAAAATACAAAGAAATAGCCGACCGCAAAAAAGAGGTCAGCAGAACGGATATAGAGGCACTCCTCGTCGGCACGAAGAGACGTACCGTCAAGCGTATTTACACTCTTAACGACTACGACGTAACGTCCTATAAAGGCTCCGCGTCCGCCACCGTTTCTCTCGTCGCGGACGGCAAAGTACACACCGAAAGAATGACCGGAGACGGTCCCGTCGACGCGGGATTCAAGGCTATCGCGTCCCTCACAGGACAAAACTTCAAACTCGTCGACTATCAAATCCACTCCGTCACCGAAGGCAAGGACGCACTCGGCGAAGCAATCGTCAAACTCACGAACAAAAACGGCAAAATGCTCACCGGCAAGGGCGTATCCACGGACATTCTCGAAGCGTCCCTCATCGCCTACGTCAACGCAACCAATAAACTTTTGCAAGAAGACTGATGAAAATAGAATTTTTAGACACGACTTTAAGAGACGGAGCGCAAGCGTCGGGAATAAGTTTCTCGGTGCGGGATAAGCACGACGTACTCACTCTCCTCGACAACCTCGGCGTAGACCTCGTCGAAGGCGGGGACCCCTATTCAAATCCCAAAGACGCGGAATTTTTCGCAGGAGAAAACAACCGCAAACTCGTAGCGTTCGGCAGTACTCACCGTCCGAGCCTCGACGCAAACAACGACGAAGGGCTTTGTTCTCTTCTCAAAGCGAATACGGAGACCGTTTGTATTTTCGGAAAATCGAGCGCGTCCCAAGTCAAAGAAGTCCTTTGCGTTCCCCTCGAAAAAAACCTCGAAATGATAGGTGCGTCGGTGGCGTTTCTCCGCGGAGCGGGAAAGCGCGTTATTTTCGATGCAGAGCACTTTTTCGACGGCTACAAAGAGGACAAAACCTATGCGCTGTCCACCCTTTTTGCGGCGTACTCCGCGGGCGCGGACACCATAGTACTATGCGACACCAACGGCAGTTCCTCTCCCTCTTTCATCGGAGAGGTAACGAAAAAAGTCTCGGACGTCCTCGACGGCGCAAAAATAGGCATTCACGCTCATAACGATTGCGGTATGGCGGTTGCAAACGCAATCTCCGCGGTTGAAAACGGCGCAACTCACGTGCAGGGTACTTTCCTCGGCTTCGGCGAAAGATGCGGGAACGCAAACCTTTCTACGATAATCGCCAACCTTGCGCTGAAATTCGGCTACGACTTGAAAGTCAATCTCGAACGTCTCACCCCTACCGCTCACGCTATTGCGGAAATTTGCAATATCAAGCTCGACGCGTCAATGCCCTACGTCGGCGCGGCGGCGTTTGCCCATAAAGGCGGTATGCACTCGGATGCGGTCATCAAATCCTCGTCCACTTTTGAACACATCTCCCCCGAAGCGGTCGGCAACAAGGAGAGAATTATCCTCTCGGAAATGGCGGGACGGAGCGCAGTCGTCAAGAAACTCTCGAAACTCTTCCCCGACCTCGAAAAATCCGATCCCAAAACCAAAGAAATCCTCGATATGGTGAAAATGCTCGAACTGAAAGGCTATCAGTTTGAAAACGCGGACGGCAGTTTCATTATGCTTGCCGAACGTATGATGGGCTCTCGACAGCCGTCCTTCACCCTCGACCACTACAAATTCAGCGCGGTTCAACCCGACGGCAAAAATACGGCGGAAGTCACAATAAAAGTCGGTGACACGCTAACGACGGCGGTGAAAGACGGGAACGGTCCCGTCAACGCCCTCGACAAAGCACTCCGTTCCGCTCTTATAAAGCACTTCCCCGAAATCGAAAGCGTAACTCTCGTGGACTACAAAGTCCGTGTCGTCAACTCCTCGTCCGCTACAGGCGCGGTCGTCAGAGTTCTCATAACCTCGACGGATAAGCACGACACCTGGACGACGATAGGCGTATCCCCCGACATAATCGAAGCGAGTTGGTCGGCTCTCGTAGACTCATTCGAATACAAGTTGACGGGACAATGCGCGATAGAATAGGAGGATTATGGGACTTACCGCAACGCAAAAAATTCTATCCGCACACCTCGGCAAACCGCTGTCTGCCGGAGACCTCGTCACGGCTGACGTCGATCTTATCCTCGGCAACGATATTACCACTCCCGTCGCGATAGCGGAACTGAAAAAAGCGGGACTATCCGTCTCCGTACCCGAAAAAGTCGTCCTCGTTCTCGACCATTTCGTGCCGTGCAAGGATATAAAATCTGCCGAACAATGCAAAACCGTCAGAGATTTTGCGCGCGAATACGGCATAAATAATCTCTACGACGTAGGTCGAATGGGCATCGAACACGCGCTTCTCCCCGAACAAGGATTCGTGCGTCCGTCCACGCTCATCGTCGGCGCGGATTCGCATACCTGCACTTACGGCGCACTCGGTTGTTTTTCGACGGGCGTAGGCTCGACGGATATGGCGGGTGCTATGGCGATAGGCAAAGTATGGTTCAAAGTCCCGACCGCAATAAAAGTCGTCCTCGAGGGTACTCTCGGCAAGTTCGTAACGGGCAAAGACATAGTCCTCACCCTAATCGGACTTCTCGGCGTGGACGGTGCTACTTACAAATCCCTCGAATTTTTCGGCAATGTCTCCGCACTTTCTATGGACGATAGGTTCACCGTTGCGAATATGGCAGTGGAATGCGGTGCCAAAAACGCTTTCTTCCCCCTCGACGACGAGGCAAGTGAATATCTGAAATCCGTAGGCGTCGAAGACTTTTCCGAGACTCTCCCCGACGACGATGCGGAGTACGAGAGGACTATCACCCTCGACCTTAGCAAAATCACGCCTACCGTTGCATTTCCGCATCTCCCTTCAAATGTCAAGCACTTTGAAAACGACGAAATCGGAGAAATCATAATCGACCAGGTCGTCATAGGCAGTTGCACCAACGGGCGCATAACGGATATGCGTGCAGCGGCTGAAATCATGAAAGGAAGAAAAGTCGCCGACGGCGTTCGTTGCATAATCATTCCCGCAACTATGGACGTATATCGCGAATGTATGAAAGAAGGATTTATCGACGTATTCATCGATGCGGGCGCAGTCGTATCCACTCCGACTTGCGGACCTTGCCTCGGCGGATATATGGGCATACTCGCAAGCGGTGAGCGTGCCGTCGCAACGACGAATAGAAACTTCGTAGGCAGAATGGGCGACAAAACCTCCGAAGTATACCTCGCATCTCCCTACGTTGCCGCGGAGAGCGCAATAAAAGGCTATATCGCCCGACCGTACTGATATGGATAAAATCAAGATTTTCAAATACGGCGACGACGTAAACACCGACGTTATAATCCCCGCAAGATACCTAAACGACGCAAGTGCGGAAAACCTCAAAGCGCACGCCCTCGAAGACCTCGACGAAAACTTCTCGTCCTCTGTCAAGGACGGGGATATTATCGTTGCGGGAGAAAACTTCGGTTGTGGTTCGTCGAGGGAACACGCACCTCTTGCAATCAAGGCATCGGGAGTGAAACTCGTCGTTGCGAAAAGTTTTGCACGCATATTCTATCGCAATGCGATAAACGTAGGACTATATCTCGTCGAAAGCGCAGAAATCGCTGATAATCTACACGAAAATGATAGTTTAACTATCGATAACGGAATTATACACAATCTTACGACCGGTAAAAATTACACCCTTCCCCCCGTAGACGACTTTGTGAAAACGGTTATATCCAAGGGCGGACTTTTGGAGGCAATCAAATGAAAAAGATCCTGCTGTTGCCGGGAGACGGCATAGGTCCCGAAATAGTGAGTAGCGCAAAAAGGGTGCTCGAAGCAGTCGGTGATTTTGTCTTTGACACCGCACTCATCGGCGGTATAGCAATAGACGAAACGGGTACTCCGCTCCCCGACGAAACCGTCGCGAAAGCCAAAAGTTCGGGAGCGGTATTGCTCGGTGCGGTAGGCGGTCCGAAGTGGGATAACTGCCCTCTCCGTCCCGAAAGCGCACTCCTCGGCATCCGCAAAGAGTTGGGACTTTTTGCAAATTTGCGTCCCGCTAAACTTCGTCGCTCCCTCTCCTCCGCTTCCGTACTTAAACCCGAAATTCTCGAAAAAGGTATAGACCTCGTCACCGTCCGCGAACTCACCGGCGGTATCTATTTCGGAGAACGCGGATATAGACAAAATCCTACTTTCGGCAGAGAGGCTTTCGACACCGAGGCGTACAGCGAACTCGAAATCGAAAGAGTCGCAAGAGTCGCATACGAACTCGCCGAAAAACGCAGCCGTCGTCTTTGCCTCGTAGACAAGGCAAACGTGCTTTGTTCGAGTAGACTATGGCGCAAAATCGTAGCCGACCTCAACGAGGACTATCCGACCGTTTCGGTGAGCACGATGTACGTCGACAACGCCGCCATGCAACTTGCTTTGAATCCGTCCTCATTCGACGTGATTCTGACCTCGAATATGTTCGGAGATATTCTCACCGACCTCACCGCCGCTCTCGTCGGAAGTATCGGCGTAATGCCGTCCGCATCCCTCGGAGATACCACTCTCGGAATGTACGAGGCGATCCACGGCTCCGCCCCCGATATTGCGGGACAAAACAAAGCAAATCCCATCGGTACGATACTGTCCGCGTCTATGCTTCTCCGCCATTCTTTCGATATGGAGAAAGAAAGCACTTCAATCGAAAACGCCGTAGACCGCGTGCTTGACGACGGTTTAGGCACTTTGGATATAGGCGGAACGCTCACGACCGACGAACTCACCGACGAAATCATAAAACGATTATAACGAAATCGTCGATATAATCGAAAAGCCGTCCAGAAGGACGGCTTTTCTTACGCTTTTTAATTTTGCTTACTTTTTGAGCAACGACAAAGCGTCGGTGATGGTTTTTTCGTATGCTTCCATACCGTACTTGTCAACGTCCGCCTTGCTCTTCTCGCCGTGCGTCAAGCAACCTGCACCGCCGATGCAACCTCCCGTGCACGCCATACCCTCGATGAAGTTGGCGTCGAGTTTTCCTTTGCTCTTTTGAAGCAAAGCAAGACGACACGCTTCGATACCGTCGCAAGAAACGGGTTTGACCTCGAAGTCGATACCTTGCTCTTTAAGTCCCTCTGCGACCGCATCCGAAAGTCCTCCGCAACGCGCGAAGATTCTGCCGAAGTAGGAAGCGTTGTCGAGCACTCCTTCTTCGAGGGTGGTTATGTCTATATCCCTGCTGTCGAAGAGTGCCTGCAATTCTTCAAACGTCATAGCGACATCCACGTAATGTTTGACTTCTTCCCTTTGAACTTCCGCTTTTTTGGCGGTACAAGGTCCGATGAAGATAGTCTTGCAAGGCGCTTCGTGCTCCTTGATATACTTCGCGATAGTCGCCATCGGGGAAAGATTGTGGGACACGAACGGCGCGAGGTCGGGGAAGTTTTTCTCGACGTAATCCACGAATGCGGGACAGCACGAACTGGTCAAAAATCCTTTTTCTGCAAGTTCCTGAGATTCGGCGTGAGCGACCATATCGGCACCTAAAGCGGCTTCTATGACAGTATAAAACCCGAGTTCTTTCAAACCGGTGATGACTTGACCGAGTTTTGCATAAGTGAATTGGCTCGAAATCGACGGCGCGACGATAGCGAAAACTTTATACTTCGTGTTGTTCTCGCTCTTCTTCAAATCGTCGATGACGTTGAGGATATACGACTTGTCCGTTATCGCTCCGAAGGGGCATTGATAAACGCACGCACCGCACGCGATACACTTGCTGTTGTCGATAAGGGCTTGTTTGTCCTCGCCCATACTGATAGCCTTGACCTTACACGCGGTTTGGCAAGGGCGCTTGTAGTTGTGGATTGCGCTATACGGGCAAACTTTTGCACACGCACCGCATTCCTTGCATTTGGATTTGTCGATATGCGCCACGTGGTTGTGGTCGAAAGAAATCGCGCCGAATTTGCAAACGTCTTCGCATCTGTGCGCAAGGCAACCTCTGCACGAATTGGTGACTTCGTAACCACCCATAGGGCACTCGTCGCAAGCAATATCGATGACTTCGATGACGTTGTGATTATCCTTGTTCCCGCCCATAGCGATTTTGACGCGTTCGAGAAGTACCGCTCTTTCCTTATACACACAGCAACGCATCGTAGGCACTTTGCCGGGGACGATGGTCTTGGGAATATCGATAGCGGATTCGGGCAGACGGTCCGCCCACGCTTCTTTTGCGACTTCTCTCAAAACTTTATATTTGAGATATTGAACTTTTGTGTCGAATTTTCTCATGATTAGAAATAACTCACCTTTATTCTTTTACCCATTTGTTGCAAGCACTTTGAAAGTTCTTCAACGAGGTTCATTTTTATATTGAAGTTTATAGGCAAATCCGGGTTTTGGTGCGCGGGGTTGATTGCGCGACCGACGTAGAAATTGATGTCCGTTGCCTCTTCGAACAGCAATCTGCAAATAAGACTTGCCCCGTCCCGACCGACGCTCCACTTTTCGTAAAGTTCGTTCTGATTCAAGGCGTCCTTTGCGTATTCGAGAACCTTATTGATGGTGATGACGCCCTCTGTGACGAGGTCCACACCCTCGATTTCCGCCGTAGGCGGAACATCCCCCGCTATATAGTTAAGGCTTGCCTTGACGGGCTTGCCCAGATATTTCGATACGATAGACGACGTAGTGCCGCCGCACACGATATGTTTGCCCTCTTTCGAGAAGAAGAGCGCCATCATTCTGTTTGCGTCGTCGCGGTTTGCGGGCGGCCCGAACAAAATGTTCATAGGAACGCGCTGTCTGACTTTAATCACGCAAGCGGTTGCATCGTCGCCGGGTTTTCCGCCGTAAAGTTTATTGCACTCGTCCACGAGAATGGTGGAATAAGTCTTTGCGGTGTAACCGACGGGCGCGATTGTTTCGAGAAAGTCGATAATATCCTCCCTCTTCCAACCGAAGTTGTATTGTATCCCTATGCCCGCGTGAGGACAACCGTCGCTCATCGCAACGAAAACGTCCCCCTCTTTGAGTTTCACGACGGATTTGAAAATCTTCTTCCCGCCGATGTTCATCTCGATTTTGGGATAATCGTAGTTTTTATAATCGCGAAGCAAGATAACTTGCGGATTATCGTATTGTATGATTTCTGCCTCACTGTTGTCAACTATATGAATGATAGTGAAGGTAGAATATGCAACTCCTCTCACCGAACAAATGGGCAAAGTCGCCGCAATCGTTTCGACGCAGTCCTCGATAGACAACCCTTCGGACATCATAGTGGATATGATTTTCGAGGTGAGAGTGGACAGAATGCTCGCTTTCACGCCGCTTCCGAGTCCGTCCGCAAGCACGACGACCGTCGAATTTTCGTTTTGTTCGACTATATCGACGTGGTCGCCGCACAACTGCTCTCCGAAGTGATTTATGCTTTTATAGCCTATATCGACACACAAATCATTCATTGTTTATAGACTCCTTGAGTTTGGTGAGTGCGATTTTGGTTTCTGCCGCCGTTTCGCCGAGCAGGGACGCGATTTCTTGAACGATACGCATTTGCTTGTCCACGACCTTATCCGCGATTTCCACGGTTTGACGGCTAATATTTTCCTTCTTTTCCTTTTCGGATTCCTCGTCGGTGACGTCGCGCATTATGCAGATAAGCAGATGATAAGTCGAGTCGTAAACGATGGTTTGCTCCACGAACTTCTGATATTCCGCAAGGTATTTGCGCTTATTCTTCACGCTACGCTTGGATTGAAGCACGTTGATGAACGGAAGAGGTTCGAGAATGCGTACGACGGGTTCTCCGAGTACGTCGGAGGAGGAGCGTACGTTCATAATCTTCTTCGCCGCGGAGTTGATTTGTTGTACTTCGAGGTTTTCGTTGAGGACGATAATGCCGTTGGGGGTATTCTTGACTATGCAATCCGAGAAACTCTCAGCCTTATCTTTGAGGTAAGGCAAGCACATAGTGATTTCCGCTTTGCCTTGGAGGACTGCGATTGCCTTTTCACGGCAAGTATTATATCCGCAAGAACCGCAGTTGAGTTCGTCTTCGGGTTTGGTTTTGCCCATTTCGCGGAGGACTTGCGCGATTTCGTATTCGGTAGGCACTTCCGCTCGTTGGGAGATGACGCCGAATTGTTTTTTGACCTCGACGGGATCGGGTTGCACGACGTCGAAGTCCCTATCCCCCGCATAGTTTGCAACGGACATATAGTCCTTGACGGGAGAGCGGTGATATTTTTCCATAACAGGACCGTTTATGCAACCGCCCGCGCAAGCGTTCATTTCGATGAAACAGTGATGAATGTGTCCTCTCTCTATGTCTTTGAGAGCGGAGATGCAGTTTTCGGCGCCGTCCACTGCCATATAAGTGTAACCGCGAATATCCTGCGCCATAGTTTTCAGCACACCACCCGCGGTCGGGAAAAATCTTGCGCGACTTCTTGCGGTTTCGTCCATATCGGGAACGAGTTCGACACGGCTCTCGGCGAGCCACTTCGTGAGTTCTTCAAAAGTCAAAACCGCGTCCACCATTCCTTCATAGAAGGAAGCCTCGTCCTTTTTCGCTACGCAAGGTCCGATGAATACGACTTTCGCCTCGGGGTTTTGCTTTTTGATTTCGCACGCGTGCGCCTGCATAGGAGACATTACGTCCGCAAGAAATTGTAGTTCGTTCGGGAAGTATTTCTGTATGAGGAGATTAACAGAGTGACAGCACGAAGAAATGATAATATCTCTGCCGTCCTCGCGTAACATTCTTTCGTATTCGTTCTTGACGATAGTGGCTCCGATTGCCGTCTCTTCCACGTCGAAGAAACCGAGTTTTTTGAGCGCGACTCTCATACCCTTTATGCCGATACCCTCGTAGTTTGCGATAAACGACGGGGCAAGGGACACGTAGACGGGCGCACCCGACTGGATGAGGACTTTCGCTTTCTCGACTTCGCTGGTGATTTCCTTGGCGTTTTGCGGGCATACTACGAAGCAATGACCGCACAAAATGCACTCGTTGCCGATGATATGCGCCTGATTTCCCGAAAATCTGATTGCCTTCACGGGACAATGGCGAATACATTTGTGGCAGTTTTTACAGTTTGATTTTTTCAGAGTCAAACAATCGGACATCTATTTATTCTCCTCTGTCCGCTTTCACCGCGGACATGATTTTATCGTTCCAAAACTCTTTGAAGTTTTCGGTGGTTATACCCGTATGAACCTCGTCGTTCACGGTGACGGTGACTCCGACGCGGTTGCATTGACCGGTGCAAAAGTTGCCCATAAGAGCGACGTCGTCTCCGAGACCGTTCGCCTCCACGTAGTTTTGGAGGAGGTTCACGATTTCGGGAGAGCCTTTCAAGTGGCAGGAACTGCCTACGCACACTTGCACGATAACCATATTACGCCCTCGAAAGCACTTCTTTCTCGAAGAAATCCTTCACGGTATCATGCGACACCGAAAACAATTCGTCGTTCACCGTAACGCAAACGCCTTGTTGGCACTTGCCCATACAAAACGTTCCGCCGAGTTCGACTTTATCGCCGAGATTATTCTGCGCGATGAGGTATTGAAGTTGTTCGACGACTTGGCGCGAACCTTTGATATGGCAAGAACTGCCGATACATACCGTAACTTTAATCATAATTTTCTCTCCTTATCGTTTATTCGTAATCTACGACGTCAACCCACGAGAGCAAGAATTCTCTTTCTTTTTCGTTGCCCTTTACGGATTGAGACGCCGCGACGATGGGCATCCATTTTTGGACGTATTGTTTTGCGGTGTCCGTCTTTTGGCAGAACAAATCGAGATAATCTCTCGCGCCGTCTATGTCGCCGTTGAGCCAGAACAAAAGGTAGGTTCTCGCTACGTCCGCGGAGGCGTTGCCCTGCGTTGCGTGGGACCAGTCGATAATATACGGCGTGCCGTCCTTTGCGATAATGACATTCGAGGGGTTGAAATCCCCGTGGCAAAGTTTAGAGTGCTTGGGCATACCCTCGAGACGAGTGTGCAAGTCGTAACGAGTGGTAGCGTCAAGGTCCGCTTGGGAGATTTTTCTCTTCATTTTGTCTTTGAGTTTGTTGAGCAAAGGACAAGTCTTGGACTGGACTTCGATTTGCAAATCCACGAAAAGGCTGAGGTACTCGTGCTTTTTGTCGGGATTTTCCGCCATAAGGCGGTCAAGAGTCTTGCCCTCGATATATTCGGACACGATAGCCCACTTCCCGTCAACGGTTTCGACCGCTTCGATTTTGGGGATATTGAGCCCGGTTTCCTCTACCCTGGCTTGGTTGAGAGCCTCGTTGAGAATATCCGCTTTTGAAAAGCCTTCGCCGAAAACTTTGATACATTTGTCGCCGTCACGATAAATGGTTTTGTTGTTTCTGACTGCGATAACTCTGTCAAGATTCATAATTATTCCTCCCTTATTTACGCGCGCCTTTGCGGTAGGTCTTTTTGAAATCCTTGTCGTCCGCTTTTGCGGTATCGACGATTTCGGGCAACTCCTGCTCCACGAAAGACTTGCCGTAATAGGCGTTGAGGTACATTTGTTTGATTTCGCTCATGAGCGGATAGCGGGGATTTGCGCCCGTGCATTGGTCGTCGAACGCCTGCTCCACCATATCGTCGAGACGGGCAAGGAAGTCCGCTTCGTCGGCGACGTAATCTTTGATAGCGGGTTTGATGCCCACTCTTGCTTTCAATTCGTCGATAGCCTTGATGAGGTTTTCGAGTTTTTCGGAGTCGTTTTTGCCCTTAATTCCGAGATAATCCGCAACTTCCGCATATCTTGCGAGGGTGTGCGGATGGTCGTATTGCGGGAAGGTGCCCATCTTTGCGGGAGTTTCGGACGCGTTGAAACGGATGACTTCGTCAATCATAAGCGCGTTCGCTACGCCGTGAGGAAGATGATGGAACGCTCCGAGTTTGTGCGCCATAGAGTGGCATACGCCGAGGAATGCGTTTGCAAACGCCATACCCGCCATAGTTGCTGCGTTAGCCATTTTCTCTCTTGCTTCCACGTCGGTGAGTCCGTTGTCGTACGCTCTCGGGAGATAGGCGAAGATAGTCTTCAACGCTTTGAGAGCAAGACCGTCGGTATAGTCCGTCGCCATCATAGACGCATACGCTTCGAGTGCGTGAGTGACTGCGTCGATACCGCTTGCGGCGGTAAGTCCTCTCGGTGCGCTCATATGGAAGTCGGTGTCGATGATTGCCATCTTTGGGAGAAGTTCGTAGTCCGCAAGAGGATACTTGACGCCCGTTCTTTCGTCGGTGATGACCGCAAACGGAGTGACTTCGGAGCCGGTGCCCGCAGAAGTCGGAATCGCGATGAAGTATGCTTTTTCGCCCATTTTCGGGAAGGTGTAGACACGTTTTCTGATGTCCATAAAGCGCATCGCCATATCCATGAAGTCCACTTCGGGGTGTTCGTACATAACCCACATAATTTTGCCTGCGTCCATAGCGGAACCGCCGCCGAGGGCTATGATACAATCGGGTTTGAACGCCTTCATTTGTTCGGCACCCGCCTTTGCGCACGCAAGCGTAGGATCGGGAGCGACGTCGAAGAACGTCGTATGCGCGATACCCATTTCGTCGAGTTTGTCGGTGATGGGTTTCGTATATCCGTTATTATACAGGAAACTATCCGTAACGATAAAGCATTTTTTCTTGCCCATGACCGTTTTGAGTTCGTCGAGTGCGACGGGCAAACAGCCTTTCTTTATATATACCTTTTCGGGTGCTCTGAACCACAACATATTTTCTCTCCTTTCCGCAACCGTTTTCACGTTCAATAAATGTTTTACTCCGACGTTTTCGGACACCGAATTACCGCCCCAACTTCCGCAACCGAGGGTGAGGGACGGAGCAAGTTTGAAGTTGTAAAGGTCTCCGATACCGCCTTGGGAGGAGGGAGTGTTGACGAGAATACGGCAAGTCTTCATTCTTGCGGTGAACTCTTCGAGTTTCGCACTTTCGGTAGCGACGTTGAGATAGATAGACGAGGTGTGACCGTAACCGCCGTCGGCAATAAGTTTTTCCGCCTTGTCAAACGCGTCTCCGATATTCTTCGCTCTGTACATAGCAAGTACGGGAGAGAGTTTTTCGTGTGCGAATTCTTCGCTGAGGTCTACGCTTTCCACTTCACCGATGAGGATTTTGGTGCCCTCGGGCACTTTGACGCCCGCAAGGGAAGCGATGGTAACGGGGCGTTGTCCGACGATTTTCGCGTTGAGCGCACCGTTGATGATTATGGTTTTTCTGACTTTTTCGGTTTCTTCGGCGTCGAGGAAGTAGCAACCTCTTCTTGCGAACTCCTCTCTCACCGCTTCGTACACGGAGTCGAGGACGATGACGGATTGCTCGGATGCGCAAATCATACCGTTGTCGAACGTCTTGCTGTGGATAATGGAGTTGACCGCAAGAATAATATCCGCGGTGTCGTCGATGATTGCGGGGGTATTGCCCGCACCTACGCCGAGAGCGGGTTTGCCCGAAGAATACGCCGCTTTGACCATTCCGGGACCGCCGGTTGCGAGGATAATATCCGCCTCTTTCATAATAAGGTTGGTCATTTCGAGACTGGGAACGTCAATCCAACCGATGATACCCTCGGGTGCGCCCGCCTTGACCGCCGCTTCGAGAACGACTTTTGCCGCCGCTATCGTGGACTTCTTCGCTCTGGGGTGAGGGCTGATAATGATACCGTTGCGGGTTTTGAGGGATATAAGCGTCTTGAATATCGCAGTGGACGTCGGGTTGGTAGTCGGGATAACCGCCGCCACGAGACCGATAGGCTCGGCTATCTTCTTGATACCGTAGGACTTGTCCTCTTCGATAACACCACAAGTTTTGACGTTGCGGTAAGCGTTGTAGATATACTCCGCGGCATAGTGGTTTTTGATGACTTTGTCCTCAACGATACCCATACCGGTTTCTTCCACCGCCATTTTGGCAAGAGGTATTCTCATCTTATCCGCGGCACAAGCCGCCGCGAAGAAGATTTCGTCCACCTGCTCTTGTGTGAAAGTCGCAAATTCTTTCTGCGCCTTTCTCACGCGTGCTATCGCGTCTTCGAGAGTTTCCACGCTGTCGACGATTGCATACGCTTTTTCTTCCATGATGATTCTCCTTATATGATAAATATTATTTTATATACTAACCGAAAGTATTGCAAGCGAAGCCGCCATATTTTCGTTTTTTACTTTCACAAATTCGGGAATTGAGAGCCTTGCGGGTGCGAAATTCCAGATTGCGGTGATTCCCGCCTCTACCATTACGTCCGCGACTTCTTGCGCATTCTTTTCGGGGACGGCAATGACTCCTATCTTTATACCGTTTTCGGTGCAATACTTTTTGAGGTTTGCAATCGGATAAACGTTCTTGTCTCCACACTTGCCGACTTTGCCCTCGTCCGCATCGAATCCCGCAACTATATACAATCCGTATTCGTCGAAATGCTCGTACGAGAGTAGCGCCCGTCCGAGACGTCCCGCGCCTACGAGGACGACTTTGGTTTCTGTCTTGCAACCGAGAGCGTCTTCGAGGTCGCTCACGAGGTTGTCGTAGTCGTATCCGACTTTCGGTTTTCCCGTTCCCGACACGAGAGCGAGGTCCTTTCGCACCTGCACTTCTCCGAGTCCGAGAGAGCGCGCGATAGTTGCCGACGAAATATTCTCCGTCTCGTCGCCGTTCAAAGATTTGAGATAATGAAGATATACGGGCAAACGCTCCAATACGGTTTTCGGAAACACTTTTTCCATAATCGCTCCTTTCAGTCGATACGTTTTTATCGATACAATTTTATCGATTGCTTATATCTTATTCCTTTTTGTCTGCAAAGACAAGAGAATAAACGCACATTTTTTGCAAAATTTCAAAACCGTTTCCATACGGAAAACAGAGTTATATATATAAACGACGAAAACCGATTTTTGTCGTTTTTGCGGATAGGAAAAATTAGGCAAAATGCGCCTGTTTTACGCCGTAACCCGAATTTTCGGCATCCTTTCTTTTTCTATTCTATCCGCACACGAAAAAAGACCTGCCTAAGCAAGTCTTTTTTATCGATAAAAAGCGACTACCGCACCGCAGATACGGGTGCCGATTACGTTAACTTGATACTTATTCTCCGCAAAGTATTATTGCGAAACCTACTCGAAACTCAGATACGTTTTTCGATATAAGCAACGACGTCGTTGATGGTCGTCATCCCCGCCACCGCGCTCTCTTCCACTTCTATGCCGTACTTGTCCTCGACTTCCATAAGCATGGTAACTATGTCGAGACTGTCGCAACCGAGGTCCTTGATTATGTCTTTGTCGGGAGCGATGTCCTGAGTGTCCACGCCCATTTGTTCCGCTATGATTTCTTTGATGTCGTCAATGATTGCCATATTAGTCTCCTTGAGATTATTTCAACGCCTGAGGGTCCACCTCGTAAGCGTAGATATTTTGTTCGACCGCGCATATGCAAGCGTGGTAGCCGGGGAACGGCTCGAAGTGCTCGAAATGCACGAAAGACGGGATGGGTTTTCTGATGCCTTTCAACCCTTCCCCCGTCATTTTGAGATAACTTTCCTTCTCCGTCCACTTCTCGAAGAACTCCTCGTCGGAGTCCGCGGTTATGCCGAAACGGGAGAAGTCTTTTTTGTACGGACGTATCTTTTCTATGTCCACGCCTATCTCTGTGTCGGACAGCGCAAGCATAGTCACTCCGTCCGTATGTGCGAGGTTAAAGTGTACAAAATCGACGTTAAACCTCGGTTTCTGATTTTTTTCGCGAATTATCTCAACCTCTTCGGGAAGGTCGAGACAAAGCCCGAACATAAGATTTTTGTATTGCTCGTAGCCGTATTTTATGAAGGCGTCGCTGTCAACCTTGTCTCTGACAAAAAGGAGTATCATACCACCAACACGGGATTGTTGCGCCCGTACGTATTGTTCACGTCGAGGAAGAAATCGCGGTCGACGGTCAGCATAAGTTCAAACGGCAAGCGATAACGCCAATTGCCCTCCGCTACCCCCGGAATATTCATTCTCGTGTCTCCGCCGTAACCGAGAAGGTCTTGAACGGGGAATATCGCAAGCACCGCGGAGGATGCCACGACGGTCTTTATTATAGCCTTGGTAGACGCACACGACGGTCCGCCCGACGCCCAGCCCGCGCCCTCGAAACCGCAATATTTGAGGGCGTAATTTCTTGCGCCTTCGTTGAGTTCGTAGAGCCAACCGAGAGTCGTGTTGTTGTCGTGCGTGCCCGTATAGGCTACGTTCGAGGATTGATAATTGTACGGCAGATGCACCCCCGGCGTGCCGTCGAAACCGAATTGGAACACCCTCATAGTGGGTATGCCCGTCGAGTCTATATATTTGCGACAATCCTCGTCGATTTGTCCGAGATCCTCCGCAATGAAAAGCGCGGACGGATTATCCGCTCTGATGAGGTCGAGGAGTTTGTCCTGAGGACCTTGTTTCCACACGCCGTTTTTCGCGGTGGTATCGCCGTAAGGTATTGCAAAATAGGTGTGGAACGCACGGAAATGATCGAGGCGCAAGGCGTCGTACATTTTGAAACAATGTTTGACTCTCTTTCGCCACCAAGAAAAACCGTCATTTTCCATTTTGTCGAAATCGTAAAGGCAGTTGCCCCACACTTGTCCGTCGCTTGCAAACGCATCGGGAGGTACGCCCGCTATTGCGGTAGGCACGTTTTCCTCGTCAAGTAGGAAAAACTCCTTGTTCGCCCATACGTCCGCGGAATCCGTCGCAACGTAGAACGGCAAATCGCCGATGATTTTCACGCCGTGCGCATTTGCGCGACGCTTGACTTCGTACCACTCCGAGAAAAACTCGTATTGCTCGAAAACAAAAAAGTCTATATCTCTTGCAAATTCCCGTCTAACCTCGTCGAGTCTTGACGGCTCTCTGTTGGCAAGGGGCTTGTCCCACTTATACCACTCTGCGCCGAAGTGTTTGACCGAAGTCATATAGAGCGCGTAGTCGTCGAGCCAATCCTTTTCCTCTTCGTAGAAGGCGTTCATACCCTTGCGGTATTCGGGAGTTATGCGCGTGTATGCAAGGTTCAGCACCCTCGTCATATTGTCCTTTGCAAACTCATAATCGACGAGATACGGCTCTCCCCTATACTTTGCGTTTTCGAGTTCGTCGGCGGTTATGAGTCCTTTTTTGAACAGTTCGATGGGGCTGATATAAAGGTAGTTGCCGGCGTACGTCGAAATCCCCGAATAGGGAGAATTGCCGAGCCCTATCGTGGTTATCGGGAGAAGTTGCCACCAATGAAAGCCCATATCAACCGCCATATCCACGAACATATCGACGTCCGCGGTAAAGCACCCTATCCCGAAAGGGCTGGGAAAAGAGGATACGCTCATCAGCAGTCCTGCCGAGCGATTGAACTTTGCGTACTTTCCGTCGCTCATTTTTCCACTCTAATCAAAGAGGCTATTTCGTTGACGCCCGAAAGATTTCTTGCTTCCGCGACGGCTTTTCTTATATTGCTTTCGCTGGTCACGTGAGTGATGAAGATAATATCCGCATTGTTATCGGCAGACGAGCGTTGCAAAACGGTGTCGAGGGAAATGTTGTTTTTGCCAAACACGCCGGACAGTTTGGAGAGGGAGCCCTCTTCGTTGCTGACGTTAATTCTGAGATAATACTCCGAATGGAAGTCCGTCGCGAAATCGTCGTCGTTGACCTTTTCCTCATCCTCCCAATAGAAGCGTCTGGGTTCGGATTGTTTTGCGGCAAAAACTATGTCGCTGACGATTGCGCTACCCGTAGGCAACGAGCCCGCGCCTCTGCCGTAAAGCATAATATCGCCGACGTTATCCCCTTGCACGAACACAGCGTTGAAAGAACCTTTTATATCCGAAAGCGGGTGTTCATCGGGCAAAAACGCAGGATGAACTCTCGCTTCTATCTTTTCTCCGACTTTTTTGGAGATTGCAAGAAGTTTCAAAGTATAGCCGAGTTCCTTGCCGTAGTTGATGTCCTTGACGTCGATTTGAGATATACCCTCGCGATAGATTTTGTCGATAGGAACTCTCTTTTTGTAGGCAAGAGAGGAAAGAATGCTGTTCTTGTACATTGCGTCGAAACCGTCCACGTCGGCGGTCGGATTTGCCTCGGCGTAACCGAGTTCTTGCGCCGCTTTTAGGCAAGTCGCATAATCGACGCCCTCGTCGCTCATACGAGAAAGAATGTAGTTCGTCGTGCCGTTGACGATGCCTTTGAGAGAAACTATTTCGTTTCCTTGCATACCGTCCGTGAGGGTGCGAATAATAGGCACGCCTCCCACGCAAGACGCCTCGAAATAAAGTCCTGCGTTACCGCGTTTTGCCGCCGCTTCGAGTTCGAGCCAGTTCTTTGAGAACATTTCCTTGTTTGCGGTGACGATACTCTTGCCCGCTTCGAGACAAGCGATAAGGAAGGATTTTGCGGGTTCGATTCCGCCGAAAAATTCCGCCACGATTTGAATGTCGGGATTTGAAGTGACCGCGGAAATGTCCGTCGCTATAATTGACGGGTCCACGCCTAATTCTTTGCAACGGTCGAGATTGCGTTCGAGCACGCATTTGACTTCGATGTCCACGCCGTCGTTACGTTTGATATACTCTCTTTTCGAGGTGAGGATTTGATACGTTCCTCCGCCTACAGTTCCAAGCCCGAGAAGGGCGACTCCGATTTTTTTCATATATACTCCTGATGATTTATCTTATTTGGCGTTCAAGTGATAGATATAGTTCAAGCCTTTGAGGGCAAGTGCGCGGTCGGTTACGTCGATGAGGTCGGGCTCCACTTTTTCGATAAGCGCGCTGAGTCCGCCGGTCGCCACGACGATAGCCTCCTCCATTTCGGGAAGTTCCTTATACCGTTCGACCATATATTTGACAATGCCCGCGTAGCCGTAAACGACACCCGCCTGCATACAACTTTTCGTGTTCGTGCCCACGATGCTTTCGGGCTTGTCGAGTTCGATACGAGGGAGTTTCGCCGCCGTATTGACGAGGGATTCGGTCGCGGTCTTTATGCCGGGAGCAATCGCTCCGCCGAGAAAATTGCCGTTTCCGTCCACAAGGTTGAAAGTGGTCGCCGAGCCGAAATCTATCGTGATGACGGGCCCGCCGTAGAAGTGATACGCCGCAGCCGCCCCCACCAGCCTATCAGAGCCGAGGTCGCAAGGATTGTCGTAATGCACGGTTATCCCCGTCTTCGTGGTATGATTTATCACAAGGGGTTTTTGGTGCATATAGTATTCACACATATGCTCTATGGTATAGTTGAGCGCAGGAGCAACCGAGGACGCCACAACTCCCTTTATATCCGAAAACTTGCAACCCGACTGACGCAATAGGTCGTACACGACCATTCCGTATTCGTCCGCAGTATGCTTCGCCTCCGTGGAAACTCTCCAAGAGGAAACGAGGTCATCCCCTTTGAACAAACCAAGTTTCACGTTGGTGTTGCCTATATCCATCGTAAGTAACATTAAAGACACCGCCTTATAATATACTGTAATATATTATAACAAATAACCTCGTTTATATCAAGTCATATTTTCGTTGCCTTTCAATTTGCAAGAGCGATTGCGACGACGGCGACGAAAGCGTAACAATTAAAGATGAAAACGGGAAGATAATAAAGCGCAATCCGCAACTCTTTCAAAAAGAATCTGACCGTTTGAACAAAGGATAGCGCAAACAAAATCGCCATAAATACGGCTGAAAGATACACGTTTCCAAGAGTGAAAAATGCAAAAACAAAAAGAATAGAAAACACCCCAGCACCCGCCAAAATCAGCGTGGACGGAAAAAAGTGTTTGCCGATAACAAGCCTCGAAACCACCGCGATATGCAAGACGTAAACGACTGCGATTATCAAAGAAAAAATTCCGCCTTTCGGCACGAAGACGGGTTTAACGAGCGAATTGTACCACTTAAAGTCTATGTTTAGACAAATCGAGCAAATCCAAGCGACCGCCGCAACGCACGCCGTCCCCGCCACTATTCCCGTAAGTTTCTTTATATTCTCCACATAAAATCTTATTTCGCGAGAGCAAAACTATGAACACAAATTCTCGAATTTGCGTATGGTAAAGTAGGAGCAATCCGAGTAATAATGGAGGTATACATAATGAACGGCTTCTTTGCAAACGGTGGAACAAACTGCGGTGGCGGAAATTGCGACTGCCTCTTGCTCATACTCTTGATTTGTTGCTGTGGCTGTAACGTCTGCGACGTACTCCCCTGGCTTCTCATCATGAACTGTTGCGGAAACGGCATCGGCTGTGGTTGCAAGTAAGTCCAATCGGACAAAAAACCGCTTTCAAATCGAAAGCGGTTTTTCTATATCCACGCTTGTCTCGTATCACCGATACTTTCTATTTATATTCGATATAGAGAATCACGTTCATAATTATTTCTTTTGTTCATAAATTTCTTTTAAGTCGTCAATCGCCATTTCCACATCCATTGTATGGAACATAAGGTAATTCACGTTCATGGTTTCAAACGGCGCTTGCTTATATATCTTGTTGCTTTCTTCTTCCGTGTAATAATGCCAATAGCGGTAGACGTAACCCATCCAAAACAAAACGTCTTTCAAAAAAGTTTCGCGCTTTGCAACAAGTTTATCTTTACATGTTGCGATAAGTTCTTCTAAAAGATATTCTTCACCCGCCCATTGCATACGGTTATATTCCGAATCAAGGTTTTTTGCAATTTCGCTATTCATAAACGCTTTTATAAGGCTTTGGGCGTCGTATTCCGTATCGGCAAAGAGTTCAAATAACCGACCTTGTATATCACATAATTTCAATTCCAAAGCATCCATTAATTATCTCCTTTTAATGCGTCGTCCAAAATCTCGTCAAAAAATTTCCCTTCACGGCGGTGAGACTTGCAAATTTCATTGGCGAGTTCTATACCTTTCTGACGGTTGCCTTCGCTTACCTTTTGCAATACTTTCTTTTCAAAGAAGGAAAGTTCGATTTCTTTTTCTACTTTAATTGCTTTGCACGCTTTTTCAGTAAGGGCAACGTATTGTTTGCCGAGTTGTAATGCCGACAAACTGTTTATGAGTGCTACGTCCGTTATATTCTCCAAAAAGAAGTTGTCAATAACGTAGAACATTCTGTCGTTTGCAATGCTACCGATAGCTAAATCTTTACCGCTTGTCATGGCGCTATACTTATTATAGAACTTGCTACCTTTAATTTTTTCCATTTTGCCACGATGATAAGCAACTATCATTGCCCAATCAATATCCGCAGAAATTTCAATTGTTGTAAGTTCGCTTGCGTCAATAGATACAACGTAAAATTTTGATTCTACAAAGTCGCAGATAAGAGTAAGCGGTTGTTCGGGAGTCGTTCCCATATAAAAGCCTTTGCCAAAGTCGCACTTTTCACGGCTTATAGGGGCAATATCTCCGACTATGCCATTTTTCGAGCCGTGATAAAGTGCAATGCGCCCGTCTTCGATTTTAAGGGAAGATACTTCACGCTTAATCTTGTCTATAATCATATCGAAAACAGGAACTTTATATTCTTCACACAATACAAAAAGGCTTTCTCCCGCAAGACGAGTAGGTTGAGAATGTCCGTTTTCCCAACGGTTTATTGTAGCAAACTGAACTCCAATTTTTTTGGCCATTTCAGATTGACTTAGTCCGGCATATTGTCTGATTTGTTTAACAAGCTCTCGCATAAGCACCGCCTATAACATTTATTACACCTTATATTATGATGATTGTTATATCTTTTGTCAATAGGTTTCAACGATTAGAACAATAAAATATTTGAAAACTTTGTAGAAATTCGCAAAAAAAAGAACTTGAACGTTAAATCCAAGTTCTAAAATCTTTTTGATCGCCTAATGCACAATTCCCTAATAATTTTCATTATTACAAAAACCTAATGAATCGGCACTTTGTTGGTTTTTATTGTTATTAAATTCTGTCGATTGAAATCAGTATTCGAGAAGTTCGTCGAAATACGCTCTCAACCCTTCGACGGGGACGCGGACTTGCGCCATTGTATCGCGTTCACGGACGGTGACGGTGTTGTCCTCCAAAGTGTCGAAGTCGATCGTTACGCAATACGGCGTGCCGATTTCGTCTTGTCTGCGATAGCGTTTGCCGATTGAACCGCTTCCGTCAAAGTCGCAAGCAAAGTGTTTGGTGAGGTCGTGATAGATTTCTTCCGCCTTTTCGTTGAGTTGTTTTTGGAGAGGAAGGATTGCGACTTTAATAGGTGCGATTGCGTGATGCAAGTGGAGCACGACTCTGGTGTCCCCTTCTCCGACTTCCTCTTCGTCGTATGCGTTGCAAAGGAGCGCGAGCACCATTCTTTCGACGCCGAGAGAGGGCTCGATGACGTAAGGCACGTATTTCTCGTTGGTGACGGGATCGACGTAGGCAAGGTCTTTGCCCGAAGTCTTGATATGTTGATTGAGGTCGTAGTCCGTTCTGTCAGCGATACCCCAAAGTTCTCCCCAACCGAACGGGAACAAAAATTCAAAGTCGGTGGTTGCTTTCGAGTAGAAGCAGAGTTCGTCCTGGTCGTGGTCGCGGAGTCTGAGGCAGTCGTCGTTCATACCGAGTTCGAGGAGCCAATCGTGGCAATATTTGCGCCAATACGCGAACCATTCGAGATCGGTGCCGGGCTTGCAGAAAAATTCGAGTTCCATTTGCTCGAACTCTCTCACGCGGAAGATGAAGTTGCCGGGGGTGATTTCGTTTCTGAAAGACTTGCCTATCTGACCGATACCGAAAGGAACCTTTTTTCTCGTGGTGCGTTGCACGTTTTTGAAGTTGACGAAAATACCTTGCGCGGTTTCGGGACGAAGATATACGGTATTCACGCTATCTTCGGTGACGCCTTGGAAGGTTTTGAACATAAGGTTGAACTTTCTGATGCCGGTAAAATCGCTGTTCCCGCAAACGGGGCAAGTGATTTTGTGCTCGGTGATATATTCTTCGAGTTGCTCGTTGCTCCAACCCGCGATATTTTCGTCGATACCTTTTTTCTTCATATAGTCTTCGACGAGGTTATCCGCGCGGTGACGGGAGTGGCATTGTTTGCAATCCATAAGCGGATCCGAGAAACCGCCGAGGTGCCCCGACGCTTGCCATACGGACGGATTCATCAAGATTGCGCAATCGAGTCCGACGTTATACGGGCTTTCGACGACGAATTTCTTCCACCAAGCGGATTTGATATTGTTTTTGAGTGCGACGCCGAGAGGACCGTAGTCCCACGTATTCGCAAGACCGCCGTAGATTTCGCTTCCGGGAAATACGAAACCGCGGTTTTTGCAAAGAGCGACCAATTTGTCCATTGTGAGTTTGCTTGCCATAACACACCTCTAAAATTGATTATTATGATGATATATGCGCACGCGGAAAAAGTCAAGCATTCGGCGCAACTCGCGCGCACTCACACGCTCATAATTTAGGAAACGGTGCATAAAATCTCATATGCTGACCGCCTTCAAAGTAGCGTTTTTGTTCATAGGCACGTCTATCGGCGCGGGATTTTCGTCGGGGAGAGAGATTTCACTGTTTTTCGGTGCGTCTTCTCCGTGGTGCGTAGCGTTGTCCGCCATATTCATCGCAATTTTATCCGCTCTGTTTTTGAGTGCCGGGAAACTGAAAATCATACCCGACGGTTACGCCGTCAAGATTGCCGTTTTCATCTCCGCAAGCATATCCCTATGTTCTATGCTGGCGGGTAGCGAATACATATTGAGAGAACTTTCGGGCATACCGTTGCTCGGTCTCGTCATGGCGGTTGCGGGCGGTATTCTCGTCGTCCTCGGCATTGAAAAAATCAAGTGGACAAACACTCTTATGATACCTCTGCTCGTCGTGTTGCTTTTCGTTCTATACGTCCGAATAGGCACCCCCGTTTTTGACGGCGACTTCGACATTCTGAAACCACTGCGCTATTCGGGGCTCGATGTTTTACTCGGCGGAATTATGCTGTCGAGAGAGGGAGAAAAACTCACGAAAAAGCAAATATGTCTTAGTGCGACGTTCATCTTTGTCTTTATGTTTGTCATTCTATTTGTTCTCCAAAACGTGGTTTTATCTGACGATTTGCACTCGTCAATGCCCGTTTTGGCTGTTTCGGCAAAAGTCGGACTCAAATGGATTTGCGGAGTATTGATTGCAATCGCTATATTTACTACCCTCGTATCCGCGCTCGAAATCGTGAGTGCGTACACCTCGGATTTCCTTTCCGCGAAAAAAAAATTATCCCGCCTGTCCGCTCCCGACAAAAAGGTATTTCTGGTGTTCGGGGCACTCGTCGTTTTCTACCCCGTATCCTTCCTCGGCTTTGAAAAAATCGTGGACACCTTCTATCCTTTCACGAGTGCGTGCGGACTCGTGCTCGTGTGTTTGACAATAATTAATTTCGTCGTTCGCTACGTGAAAATTCGGCATGAAAAAGCCCGACCGAGTCGGGCTTGATTGCATAACGATTATTCCTCTTCGTCCTCTAACTTTTTCTCGTCCTTGAACATATCTTCAAACGGCGAACGACGGCTATCCACGTCGGGCTCGTCAAGCCCTTTTATAAGGCGGTAATAGACGTCCTCTTCAAAGTCTTTTTCCTGCCCCGCGAAATCTCCGCCGAGTTCTTCCACAGCATTGCGAATTTCGATGAATTCGTTGTAGTTGAGGTCGTTTTCTTTGGCGTATGCGTTGAGCACCGCGATAGCGTCTTCGTCTCCGTATTTGCCGAGGAGGCGCGCGTAACCCGCGACATCGTAACCTTTGAAAAAGTTGCCGACGAGTCCGTTATATATGCGCTTATCCCCTTTGTATTCGCAAAGGATTTCGATGAGCATATCCGAGATTTCGCCGTCTGCGCTTTCAAATCTTGAAAGCATATCGTCGATGATTTCCTCGCAACCGTCTTGCAAATATTCGTACGCTTCGAGGCGGACGGGATAAGAGATACTCTCGTCGGTCAACACCGAGAGATTTTCGAGCATTTCGTCCTTAGTCTTCTTCATGGGAATCTCCAAACATTATTTTGCGGTATTTATTCAGCATCGTGCGACTGAGGCCGTAGCGGGAAATCGCGTCGTCAATCGTATCGGGCTCGTCGAAGTACACTTCGCTGATGAGTGCGCCGACGATTGTTTTCATACTACGCATATGCGCGACTTTTTCAAGTTCCTTGCTTTGCCACACGAGTTTGTTGTCTTTGCCGAGAACGACCATTTGGTTCACTATTCCGGTGAGGCGCATAAGGTACGTCGTAGGATCTTCGTCGGTAAAAATTATATCCGAAACGCAATATCTGAGCGCATTCCTGAACGCTCCCGTCGTATGGTAATAGCAAACGGGCAACTCAATCGAAACGTCTTTGAAACGGTCCTGCGTTACGATGCTGAAACTATACGTATAAGCACCGTCCATAAGATACGCCAGCATATTCGACATATCGTCGAATTGAAGGTCGGGACTCAAAAATCTTTCGCGATAAAACTTCTCCGTCCACTCGGAGCGGAAAAAGGCAAGACGACCTATAATCATTGCGACGATTTTTTCGTTGCCGTCCAAAAACGCCCAGCGTATACGACTTGCGATATGACTGTCTTCGTCTTCGAGCACTCGTTTGAGGTCCTCGTCATTGAGGCGCATATACCTTTCGATTTCACGATAGCGTCTGAGTTTTTCGGAGTACGGAAGTCCGACGTTGTATTCAACGTTTTCGGGGTTTTTCAAGTATAGTTCGATATAATAATCGGCGGCGCAGTATTCGCCGTAGATATTTTTCATCCTCGTCATAACTTTGATAGCCTCGTCCTTTTGTCCGAGATTATAAAGCGCTTGGGACAGCCACATCATATTGTTGGGCTGAAACTCCAACTTTTCGAGCACCCTCATCGTATATTTGACGACTTCGGCGTGCATATTGAGATTGACTGCAAGAGGAAGAACGATGAGAATTTCTTCGAGTTTTTTATAGTCGGTTTCGAGCAGTTTTTCGGTTTCGCGACAAGCCTCGTCCACCCTATCTTCCATAAGGTAGGCGGTTGCGACGGTGCTACGCACCGCGAGAGAATCCTCTTTTGCGAGCATAGCCTTGCCTTCTTCAATCACTCTGTCCACGTCGTTTTTCATCATATACGCCACGAGGATGACGTGATTTGCGGCTGCGGAAAACTTTGTATTTTCGCTGACTCTTCTTGCAATCGCAATCGCTTCGTCGAACTTCGCCGCCTGCAAAAGAGAATATGCCTTGCCGAGCATTTCTTCGCACCTGTCGGGATCTTTTTCGATGAGGCGGAACCCGCCCTTGAAATCGTCGTCGTTGCGGGACATAGGTTTGATGTCCTCGCCGAAATAACGCATATAATACGACGCCGCTTCCTCGTCGCCGAGTTCTATAAAGTTGTCCGCAAGCATATAAAAAGCACGCGCCTCGTTTTCCTCGGACGGATTCGTGTCGAGAGCGTGATAGAGCGCCGTGCTTGAAATCTGATATGCACCGAAATCCGAATACATTCTCCCCAAAAGGAGATACGCCATCGTACAGTTAGGATCCTCTTTCAAAGCGGATTTGAAGTACGAAATCGCTCTTTCGCTATCCCCGCCGTACATTTTTTGTTGGGCGAGTTCGACGTACTCCTTTGCGGACAAGTTGAAATCAACGATTTTCGGCATTATTTTTTCTTTTTCTTCTTAGGATTGACGTAGGGTTGTTGCGCGGGTTTTTTATTCTTTTTCTTTGCGGGATTGCCTTGATATTCGCTCTTTTGTGCCTTACGGGTTTCCTGCAATTTTTTCTTCTTTTCGTACGCAAGGAGGTTTTTGCACTTGGTCATACCTCTGTCGACGAGGGCAATCCATTCGAGTGCGAGGATATTAAAGCCTGCGAGGAACATAGCCGCGTACACGATGATTGACACGGTTTTGCCCGCGATGAGGAGAAGAAGGGGCGCCGTCGAAAGCACGCCGACGACAATCACCGAAATCCAGTTGTTTGCAATGATTACGAGTGCGTCCTTCATTGCGTCCTTCAAGGAGAGATTGTAGGTGGTGAACAAACCGGTCAACACCATAATATAGGCAAGGATGGGTGCTCCGAATATAAACGAGAACACCACTCCGCAATAATCACCCGCACCCGCCACGGCAAGTTGTTGCTTTGCAAGGAGGTTGCAAAGAGCGGTGCCCATTGCGAGCATAACGAGAGTGGAAAGAGTGCCTGCAAGGAGGAACTTCCACCAGTATTTTGCAAATCCGAGCCAATAAGTGCGGATATGCTTTTTGTATACGTCTTGATAGTAGGAACGCTTTGCCGAGTAGAACTGTCCCGTCATAAACGGAGACGCGATAATCATCGCCGCCGCCATAAACATGAGGACGGGTTGATAAACTTCCCAATATAATTGCGCGACGCTCTCCGCGATGCTGTCGCCGACACCGGGATAACCGACGCCGATATTTGCCATGAAGTTGTAACTGTCCGCAAGCACGTGGTCTTGATACAACGTCAAGCCGAGCATATACGCCGCGAACACGACGACGGAGACGACGAGAAACCATATCGTAGTTCTGAACATGCTCGAATATTCTCCGCGAAAAACTTCAAACGCGCGTTTGAAGAAACTGTCCGAATACTCTTTTTTGACGGTAGCCTCGGTCATACCCGCGACGACTATTTTCTGAGGCTCGGCGGGTTCGACGACTACGTCTGCGTCAACGAAAAGATTGCCGAGGATGAACTTCGGCTCTTTTTGGGGCTTTGCGTAAGGTGATTGAGTTTGATTTGCCATAACTACTCCTTTTATAGCATTTTACACTAACACCAAATAAATATCAAACAAATAAAATATATTTAGAGAAATTTATATCAACAATTTGACATTTCGCGCGTGCGTTGGTATATTTCTTTTAATGGAAAAGTATACGATTTCAGGAGACAAGTATGAAAAAATTTAACATTGCCGTGGTCGGAGCGACCGGCATGGTGGGCAACAAATTCCTCGAAGTCCTCACCGAAAGACAACTTCCGGTAGATAACTACTACCTTTTTGCATCGTCAAGAAGCGCGGGCAAACAGATAAATTTCATGGGCAAAACCCATACGGTCATCGAACTCACCGAAGAAAACGTAATGAACCTTGCGGGCAAAGTGGATTTCGCTTTGTTCTCCGCGGGAGCGGGCACTTCCCGCACCTTTGCACCCGTATTCGTGAAAGCGGGCGCAATCGTCGTAGACAACTCCTCCGAATGGAGAATGCACGACGACGTCCCTCTCGTTGTTCCCGAAGTCAACCCCGAGGACGTGAAGTGGAATAAGGGTATCATCGCAAACCCCAACTGCTCCACCATTCAAGCGGTAGTCGCGCTCAAACCCCTCTACGACAAGTACGGCATCAAACGCGTTATCTACTCCACTTATCAAGCGGTTTCGGGTGCGGGCGTCGCCGGTTATAACGACCTCAAAAACGGCACCAACGGCGAAGCGCCTCAAAAGTTCCCCTATCCCATCGCGTTCAATATGCTTCCCCATATTGATGTGTTCCTCGAAAACGGCTACACCAAAGAGGAATGGAAGATGATAGCGGAAACGAGAAAAATACTCCACGACGACTCCCTCCGCGTTACGGCGACCACCGTGCGCGTTCCCGTATTCCACGGACACAGCGAGTCCATCAACGTCGAGTTTGAAAAGCCCTGCACCAAAGAGGGCGTAGTCGAGGCTTTGTCCTCTTTCGAGGGAATAATCGTTCAGGACGATCCCGCGAACAACGTGTATCCCATGCCCATTTACGCCGAGAATCACGACGAAGTTTTCGTCGGACGTATTCGTCTCGACGAAAGCGTCGAAAGCGGTGTGAACCTTTGGGTTGTCGCGGATAATATCCGCAAAGGCGCGGCGACGAACGCCGTTCAAATCGTTCAACTCCTCATCAAAAACGCGACGGAGGCATAAAAATGTTATTCAAAGGCACGGCAACAGCCCTCATCACCCCCTTCACCGACAACGGCGTGGACTTCCCCGCCCTTGACAGACTCCTCGACTTCCAAGTCGAAAACGGTGTCGACGCTCTCGTAATCCTCGGAACCACGGGAGAGCCCGCAACCATGACTCTCGACGAGAAAAAATCCGTCATCGAGTTCGTCGTGAAAAAACTCAAAGGCAAACTGCCTATCATCGTCGGCACGGGCGCAAACAGCACCGCAAGCGCAATCGAAATGAGTTTGCTCGCGGAAAGCATGGGAGCGGACGGGCTTTTGGTCGTCACTCCTTACTATAACAAATGCACCCAAGACGGTCTCGTAGCGCACTACACGGCGATAGCGGATGCGGTTCACACCCCGATTATCTGCTACAACGTGCCGGGACGCACCGGCGTGAATATGCTCCCCGCCACTTTCGCCAAAATCGCAAAGCATAAAAACGTGGTCGCAATAAAAGAGGCAAGCGGTAATATGGAACAAATCGAAGAATGCATCCGTCTTGCGGGCGACGACGCATCCGTCATCAGCGGTGACGACGGCATAACCGTTCCCATTATGGCAATGGGCGGTATAGGAGTTATCTCGGTCGCAAGCAACGTCATTCCCCGTTTCACGTCGGATATGACAAGATATGCCCTCGACGGAGATTTCGCCGCGGCAAGCCAAATGCAACTCAAAATGCTCCCCCTCGTCAAAACGTTGTTCTGCGAAGTCAATCCTATTCCCGCAAAGAGGGGCGCGCAAATTCTCGGTTTCGGCAACGGAAAACTCCGTCTCCCCCTCACCGAGATGACCGAAGAAAACACCGCAAAACTCACCGCGGCACTCAAGGAATTTCTATGATTAATATTTGCTTAGTCGGCGCGTCCGGAAGAATGGGACGCACCACCTATAAATCTCTCATCGGCGTAGAGGATTTCAAAATCGTCTTCGGCGTGGACGCATTCCCCGCCACCGACCTTCCTTTCCCCGTCTACGGCAGTTTCGACGAGTGTCCTTTGGGCGCGGACGTCATCATCGACTTCTCCGCTCCCGCCATGCTCGACTCCATTCTCGACTATGCGGTGAAAAACGACGTCAGATGCGTCCTCTGCACCACTGGACATACCGAAGAACAAATGAAGCGTATCGAATACGCATCCAAGCAAGTCGCGATTTTCAAGTCGGCGAATATGTCCCTCGGCATAAATCTTCTCTCTAACCTTGCCAAAGAGGCGACCAAATTCCTCGGCGACTCCTACGATATCGAAATCGTCGAAGCGCACCACAACAAGAAACTCGACGCACCCAGCGGTACCGCTCTTTTGATTGCGAACGCTATCTCCGAAGTGCGTCCTCTCGTCCCCGAATTCGGCAGACACGAGAGTGCGAAAAGAAGAGAACCCTCCGAAATCGGCATACACGCCATTCGCGGCGGTACGGTCGTCGGCAAACACGACGTTATGTTCCTCGGCACGGGAGAAAGAATCACCCTCTGCCACGAAGCGGAAAGCAAAGAGGTCTTCGTGCAAGGCGCGCTTCGCGCGGCGGAATATCTTATGAGCAAGCAATGCGGGCTTTACGATATGAACTCTATCCTCGGCAGTTTCTACGCCGTCACGAGTGTTACCGCCGAAGAAAACGTGTCCGTCATCACGTTCCCGTCAATTACGACGGTGGACTTCCTCACCCTTCTTCGCAAGGTCAAAGAGCACAACGTCAATATCGATATGATTTCTCAAAACGCAAACGCGGACGGCACGTTAGCGGTATCTTTCAGTTTGTCCGACAACGATCTCGCAAGCGTTGAAAAGATGACGACGGTCGAACATAAATGCGTTGTAGGAACCGTCAAAATCACGGCGGAAGGCGCAGGTATGGAACACCAAAGCGGTGTCGCTCTCGACGTGTTTACCCAGCTCAGAAGCGTGGGGGCGGAGATATACGCCATCACCACTTCGGAAACGAAAATCTCTTGCGCAATCAACCGCGACGCCAAAGCGGATGCGGAAATCGCGCTCAAACAATATTACGGAATTTGAAGTTAATGCGTGCGTTTTGCGCACATTAACGTTTGATTTTGCAATTACGACATTTTGTCGGTATACTAAAACCGCTCCTTCTCGGAGCGGTTTTTCAAAGACTTTTATTTCCGTTTCGGGTTATATTTGCCCGCGGAATAAATCGTACCTTACGGATTTTCTTCGACAACTACTACGTTTTCTCCGAAACGCTTATCCGCCGTTTCGTCAAATTCGAGGAAGGTTTTCTCGACTCTGAATTGTGCGACGAACACCGCTATAAATACGAGGAGACAACCGCACAACTCTTTCTCGCTGTTGCGTTCGTGCAAAAAAATTGCGCCGAAAATCAAACTGAACACCGATTCGAGACTCATAATAAGCGTCGAGGTGGACGGAGATACTCTCTTTTGTCCCTCTACTTGCAAGGTGTAGGCAAACGCACTCGAAAGCACTCCGAGATATAGCAAAGGCAAAATCCCCGCACTCACGCTCTCTGCGGACGGAAATCCGTTCACCGCCATAAACGGCAAGCCGATAACCGAACTCGTCGCAAATTGTACGAGATTGAATTTGAGAGCGTCCGCTTTTCTTGCGTAAAGGTCTATGAATACGATTTGCAAAGAAAAGGAAACCGCGCAAAGAAGTATGAGAGACTCCCCTCTGCTTATGCCGGCATCCCCCGTCACACACATGAGCCAAAAGCCGAGAACCGCAATGATAACCGCAAACCGCCCGCCAACCGTCGTTTTTCTCCCGGTAAGCAAGCCCATAAAGGGAACGATGACGATATAAAGTGCGGTGATGAATCCCGCCTTGCCAGCCTCTGTCTCTTCCAACCCAAGTTGTTGCACGAGAGTTGAGAACATAAGGACGACTCCGCATATAATCCCGCCCACGACGGTATCGCGATTGAAGCCTATTCTCTTTTTTCCTCTGCGCTTGTTTACGAGGTCGGAGAGAGCGACGAGTACCACGAGGGAAACCGTCGCGATGACGTAGCGCAATTCGCTGAAAGAATATCCGTCGAGAGCGTTTGCGCCGAGCCTTTGCACGACGAAAGCAAACCCCCAGACGAAAGCGGTAACGAGAAGAATTATCGTCCCCGTAAAATTACGCATTTTCGACGATTTCTCCCCACGTAACCTTTTCCTCGACGCCGTTTCTCACGACGACGAGGGAGCCGTCACTATCCACTCTGACCGCCTTGCCTTTGACGGTTTCTCCGTTATCTACCGCATATGTCACTGTTTTGCCGACAGTCGAGGAATAGCGGTTGTATTCTTCGTTCAGTTCGTCCGTGAACTTGCCGAAATACATATCGCAAATATCCGAAAGTGCGACCGCGAGCATTGCACAAGCCTTTTTCACGTCGTAACGTTTGCCCGTAACCGCGCGAAGAGAGGTTGCTATTTCGACGGAGTTCAAGTCTTCTTTTTTCGTATCGACGTTGACGCCGATGCCGACGACGACGAAACGCTCTCCGTTTTTCTCGACGGATTCGGGAAGAATACCTGCGATTTTTTTGCCGTCGAGTTTGACATCGTTGGGCCATTTGACAGAGAGAGTATGAACCGTGCTATCGACGAAAGCGGACAGCACATTCACGACCGCAAGCGCGCTGTACAAGCCGAAAGAGACGAAATCCGAACCGCTCGGCACTTTGGTGACGTAACTGAGATACACTCCTCCCTTAGGGGACACGAAACTTCTGTCGTATCTTCCCCGCCCGGCGGTTTGAGTGCTTGCGACGAACGTCGCTTTATCCGATACTTTTCCGTCCGCTATATACTCTTTCGCAATGCGGTTGGTGGAATCCACCCGAGAAAAGCAAAAGCAAGGCAAGCGATTGCCCTGCTTTTTTTCTACGTAACTTTCTATACTGCCGATCATATTAACTGAAAACAGCCATCAAGAAACCTGCCGCGACTGCCGAGCCGATAACGCCTGCGACGTTAGGTCCCATTGCATGCATTAGCAAGTAGTTGTTCTTGTCATACTGTCTGCCGACGGTGTTGGACACACGCGCCGCCATAGGCACTGCGGAAACGCCTGCCGAGCCGATGAGAGGATTGACTTTGCCCTTCGTGACGAAGCACATAATCTTGCCGAAGAGCAATCCGCCGAAGGTCGCGAACATAAACGCACCGAGACCGAGGGCGATGATATAGATGGTTTGAAGTTTGAGGAAGGTCGCCGCTTGTGCGGTTGCGCCGACGGAGATACCGAGGAAAAGCGTTACGATATTCATAAGCGCGTTCTGGACGGTATCGGAGAGTCTTTCGGTGACTCCGCATTCCTTCAAGAGGTTGCCGAACATAAGGCATCCGAGCAAACCTGCGACGGAGGGCAAAATGAAGCAAGTTGCGAGAGTAACGATGATGGGGAACAAAATCTTCTCTTTCTTGCTGACTTTGCGGGTGGGTTTCATGACGATTGCTCTTTCCTTTTTGGTGGTCATCAACTTCATGAGAGGAGGTTGGATGAGCGGGATAAGAGCCATGTACGAATACGCCGCGACCGCGATAGGCGCAAGGAGTTCGGAAGCAAGGGACTTGGTGAGCCAGATTGCCGTAGGACCGTCCGCTCCGCCGATGATACCGATACTTGCCGCTTGAGGACCGGTGAATCCGATGCAAATTGCAAAGAAGAACGCAACGTAAACGCCGAGTTGTGCCGCCGCGCCGAGAAGCAAAGATTTAGGATTGGAGAGCAAAGGCTCAAAGTCCGTCATTGCGCCGACGCCCATAAAAATAAGGCAAGGATATACGCCCGTCTTGACGCCTATGTAGAGGA
Organism: uncultured Bacteroidaceae bacterium; assembly: GCA_964563025.1. Lineage (GTDB taxonomy): Bacteria > Bacillota > Clostridia > Christensenellales > CAG-917 > RGIG4097. The sequence goes on from CAZLVK010000005.1 coordinate 61,552, forward strand.
TGTCGATGAGACCGCCGTGCTGGAGAACGTACACATAGTCCACTCCACCGTCAGCGACCACCGCGTCTCCCGTCCAAAATTCGGGGTGGAAAATCATATCGTCCTCACCGCCGACGGGAAGGTTGGTGAGAAGCATACCGAACGCGATGCCGACGAGCAGTAACGGTTCAAATTGCTTTTTGATACCCAAGTAAAGGAATACGCACGCTATGACAAGCATGACCGCGTTTTGCCAAGTGAAGTTGGCAAGACCGCTCGTATTCCATAGATTTTTCAGTATTTCGCCGTAATTCATTTGTCACCTCAGAGAATTTCAACGAGGGGCGCTCCGGTGTCGACGGACGCGCCTTTCGTGACGAGGATATTGCCCACCTTACCGCTGACGGGAGAGGTGATTTCGTTTTCCATCTTCATTGCTTCGAGGATGATGAGGACGTCTCCCTCTTTCACGAGTTGTCCCACGGTAACTTTGATTTGATTGATAGTGCCGGGGAGCGGAGACTTGACGACTTCGCCGTTTCCGCTTGCTACGGGTGCAGCGGCGGGTGCCGACGCGACGGGCGCACTAACTGCGGGGGCTGCGACTGCGGGTTCCGCTACGGGAAGGCTCGCTTCGTATTCCGCTTTGACGATTGCCTCGCCTTGTTCTACTTCGACTTCGTATATTTTGCCGTTCAAGGTAACTTTGTATATCATATTATTTTTGCTCCTCCTGGTCTATTCTCTTGATGGATTTGAATTTGAGTTGATTGAGCGGAATACCCGTGGAATCCGCTACGATTGCCATAATCATAGCCGCGTCTCTCTCCTCGGTTTTGACAAGGAGAAGGTCTCCGCAAGAGCCGGGGGCGAGTTCTTTGCTCTCCTCTACCGCTTGGGGAGCGGGTTCAGCCGTCTCTTTTTTCTTGCCGAAATTGATTTTCGGAAGTTTCGCCGTGATTTCGGGAGATTTCTCTCCGATCTTGCCCATTGCCCAAATGATAAACATAAGGATGACAAGCACTGCAAAAACTATCACCATGCCGAGCAAAGACAAAATGAGGGCGTCGAGAGCGGATATGTTTACGTTTGATAACGCAAGAAGATTTGTCATCATATATTGCTCCTTATTCCTCGATGGGTGCTATCGTGTATTTTACGACTTTTTCTTCCGCCGCTTTGCGTGCTTGGAAGAATTTCTCGGTGACGGTGGGGAACGCGATATAACTCAACACGTCCTCATCACTTCTGGCGGTGTCGCCGAGTTCCGCTTTGGTCTTTTCAAAAGCGGGTTCGAGAGTGTCCGCATATCTTCCCTCGATGGGTTTTTCGTCGCCGAGGACTTTCGCCATAACTTCGGGGTTGATGGGTGCGGGAGTGGTGCCGTATTCGCCGAGACAATAACTCTTGACCTCTTTGGATACGTTCTTATATCTCTCCCCTGCGAGTACGTTTGCGGTCGCTTGAACGCCGACCATTTGGCTCATAGGAGTCACGAGAGGAGGATAACCGAGGTCCGCTCTGACTTTGGGGGTTTCGAGGAGGACTTCGTCGAATTTATCCATTGCGTTTTGTGCTTTGAGTTGCGCCACGAGATTGGAAAGCATTCCGCCGGGAACCTTGTAGGTGAGTGCGTCGGTGTCCGTCGCCATCATCTTGGGGTTGAGACCGCCGCTTGCGAGATATTCGTCGCGAATGGGTTTGAAGAAGTCGTTGACTTCTTTGAGGACGTCCGCGTTAAGACCGGTTTCGTAGCCGAGTTGACCGAGTGCATAGTTGAGGGTTTCGGTTGCGGGTTGAGAAGTGCCGCCGCTGAAACAAGAAGTTGCGGTGTCGATGACGTCGACGCCCGCTTCCGCCGCCTTAAGATAAGTCATAAACGCAAGACCGGTGGTGCAGTGAGTGTGGAGCACGACGGGGACTTTGACTTCTTTCTTGATTGCGGTGATGAGTTCTTGCGCCTCGAAGGGGCTCATAACGCCCGCCATATCCTTGACGCAGATGGATTGTACTCCCATATTTTCGAGTTCTTTCGCGAGTTTTGCAAAGGATTCGAGGGTGTGAACGGGGCTTTGAGTGAAGGAAAGAGTTCCCGAAACGGTTGCGCCTTTCTTTATTGCCTCTTTTGCCGCGACTTCGATATTGCGAAGGTCGTTGAGTGCGTCGAAGATACGGATGATATCGATACCGTTATCCACCGACTTATCCACGAACGCGCGGACGACGTCGTCGGGATAGTGCTTGTAGCCGAGAAGGTTTTGACCTCTCAAAAGCATTTGCAATTTCGTATTGGGCATGCCCTTGCGAAGTTTGCGGAGTCTTTCCCACGGGTCTTCGTTGAGATATCTCAAACAACTGTCAAAGACCGCTCCGCCCCAGCACTCTACGGAATAATAACCCGCTTTGTCCATCGTAGGCAGTATGTCTGCGAATTTTTCATACGGCAAACGCGTTGCAATCAAAGATTGGTTGGCGTCGCGCAGAACAGTTTCGGTAAAACCAATTTTCATTTTTGCCTCCATAATGTGTATAAAGTTTTTATTGTTTCGTTATATCGTCGAGCGGTAGCATTTTCACGTCGAAACTGCCGTCGTCCTCGATTTCGATGATAGTACCCCCTCGTTGGGTATGCTTCTTTGCGATTTTCCAATACGCAAGATAGTCTATACTCATACCGTAGGTGAGGCGTATTCCATCGTAGGTAAGGGAGAGCGTATTGAGGTGGTCGTGCCCCATAAACATACCTTTGCACGAGCCGAAACTCACCATTTCCTTGAAGAAAGAGCCTTCTATCGTCTTCGGATAGCCGAAATAGTTATCCTTTTCCTGCACGAATCCGTGATGATAGACTACACTCTCGTCCCCTCGATAACACTTTTCCCACGCGTCCTTAAATTCCTTGGGCGGAATGTGGAAGAATGCAAGGGACCGTGCTCGTTCTCCGCCGACGCTTTCCTCGCAAACGGTATCCTCGTACCATCTGATTTGATCCTCGTGGATTGTGTCGAATCCGCTGAAAAATGATTTGCCGAGATACGCGTTGGAGTCGAGCATCATAAGTAGAGTATTCAGTTTGCCGTCCGCGTTTTCAAGGCGGATACAATAATTCCCGCAACCGGTGAGTTTCGCATCTCCCTTTTCAAAATAACAATTAGGTATGCTTTCATACAAGGAGCCGAGTTCTTCTCTCGTGAGTTTCGCAAACGTCTCGGAGTCGTGATTGCCGAGGGTTACGCACCACGGCACGCCGAGTTTTTGCATAAGAGATGCGAACCGTTTCGTAGGGCGTTCGTTGTTGCACGTCCCCGAAAACCAGAAGAGCGGGTAGCATATATCTCCCGTCACCACGACGAAGTCGGCGTTCGATGCACGCACGATTTTTTCGACTGCGTCGAGTGCCGATTTATCCTTCTTCACGCTTAGGAAGCCTCCTCCGATATGTACGTCGGTGAGTTGAAGAATCCTGAACGGAACGCCTTCTTTCTTCCTTATGACGGTTTTATTATTCGTTCTTTCTATCGTAACGTTTGCCATATTATTTTCCGCAAAGTTCCTCTATGAGGTCTTGTCTCTCTACCTTTTCGGCGATGGTGAGGGAGTCGAGTTCGCCCGCTCTCGCCTTGTCGTTGAAGTATCTGATGCGGGAGAGTTTCTTGTCCGTAACCTTATAGAAGCACGACGCGGTGAACGCACATACGAAGAGCAGACATACCGTCACTCCTATAAATATGCGGAGAGCGGTTGCGACGCTATCGGGTTGGATAACCGTTTCGGTCGCTTCGTGGGAGATATAGTTTGCACCCGCAAGCACCCAGCCGACGGATGAAGACGCAAAGGCGGTCGCTATCGTGCGACAGAAGGTCATAACCGCGCCCATACTGCCCGACGGTCTCTCCCCTTTTTTGAGTTCGACGACGTCCACTGTATCCGGGAAAATAAGCCACGGCATAACCTGCGAACCGCCGAAGAAGAAGCCCATAAGCATCATATCGACAACCACTATCCACGGACTCCAATCCGATTGCACGCAAACCATGATTATTGCGGTGACGATGAAGCCGGGGATTGTGAAACGATAGGCAAATTGTTTGGAGTATTTGCGCATATTGTGATACGCAAGAGGCACGGCGACCGCGGCGCAAACCATAAACGGCCCGATAATGATAATCGAACTGTTGCCGAGGTCCATACCGAGGAAGGTCATTCCGTTCAAAATATTCTCGCAATAATAGAGTGCAACCGCGCTGATGACGTCCATCGCTATATACGCGCACACGTACATTATAAGGTGAAGATAGAACGACTTGACTTTTATGGTACCGAAATATTCTTTGAGATTGAGTTTTTCCTTGTGCTCGACGTCGTAAGGAGCACGTTCCTTGACTACGAAACCGCCGACTACGAGAGGAATCGAGAACAGTCCGCCGAAACCTAAGCAAAGCGTAAGATAGAACGCCGTGTAACTAATCGTGCCGTTTTTGAGGGCGGATAACAAAAGGCTGGGGAGCAAGAAACAAAGTCCCGCCGAGCCTAAATCGAACAATAATTTGATGAGGTTTGCCTTGTTGCGCTCACGATAATCCGCGGATATGTCCGAACTCATACTGTTGAACGGAACTTGCGAAATGGACGAAACCGTGCAGTAGACGAGGTACGCTACGCAAATCCATATCGCTTGCCACGTGTCGCCGAGACCTTGTATGGGAGCGTACAAAAAGAGCATCGCGGGAATGATGAGCGCACCGCCGATGATGATATACGGACGACGACGTCCGAGTTTTGTACGCGTATTGTCGGTGATTATGCCGAAAGACGGATCGATAATCGCGTCCCAAATCTTCGCAATAAGCACCGCCGTGCCCGCAAAACCCGCATCTATGCCCACGACGGACGTGAAATAATACATCAACAGCAAGGAAATAAGGCTTCCTTGCCCACCGCCGAAAATGTCCATTGCACCGTAAATAATCTTCTCTTTCGTGGGGATTTTGTCCTCTTCGCGAACGGGAAGTTCACCCGCGGGAACGGCAATTTCGGTCGTAGTATTGGTGTCAGTCGCGTCTTGAGTCATAACTATACTCCGATTTTAGTCATTGTAGATTATAGCATAAGCCTTGACAAGTCGCAAGAGAAAACGAAAACTTGCTTAAAAATAAATTAAAATTTATTTCTTTCCGCCATTCACTCTCCTCGCTCCCCTTTCGCCCACCGACCCCTCTCCCCCTTCGGTCAATTTGGGGACGGAGCAAAAAATCACCCTCGGGCTATTCGGGGACGGAGCAAAATTTTACAATTACATTTGCATATTGTCTGTGTTTAGTCAGTTTTCCCAATGTAAAGGTCAATTTAGGGACGGAGCAAAAAATCACCCTTGGGCGATTTTTTGCTCCGTCCCCAAATAGCCTTTCGGATGAAATGGATGGGTGTTTTCCCGCGCTCCGCCAAAATCTTCCCGCAAAAGTTCTTGCTTTATTCAAGAAAAATGTTAGAATTATTATATTCTAAGGTACAGGGTACTTCAATGAGGATTGAACACCTAACGAAAATTTACAAGTCCAAAGGAACGAACGGCGTCGGGCTTGACGACGTATCTTTTACTTTGCCCGACACCGGGATGGTTTTCATAGTCGGCAAGAGCGGAAGCGGAAAGTCTACCCTGCTCAACATGCTCGGCGGGCTCGACGAAATTACGTCGGGAGATATTATCATCGGCGACAAGCGATTTTCGGAGTTTACAAACACCGACTTCGACAACTATCGCAACAGTTATTTAGGCTTCGTTTTCCAAGACTTCTGCCTCATCGACGAATTGACGGTAGCGGACAACGTGCGTCTCGCCCTCGACTTCCAAGGGAATCGGAACGGAGACGACGTAATCGCGGATATTCTCGAGAAGGTCGACCTCTCCGAATTTGCGAACCGCAAACCCACCCAACTTTCGGGAGGGCAACGCCAACGCGTGGCAATAGCGCGCGCCCTCGTCAAATCTCCAAAACTCATACTTGCCGACGAACCGACGGGCAACCTCGACAGCAAAACCGCCGTGCAAGTCCTCGAACTCCTCAAGGAACTCTCCCGCGACATTCTCGTTCTCGTGGTTTCGCACAATATAGCGGACGCCGAGAAATACGCGGACAGAATGATTGAACTTGCGGACGGCAAAATTCTCCGCGACGTGACGAGGAACGAAAATCACGACAACTCGTTCGCCGTCGAAAACGACGTCGTCTATCTCCCCGACAAAACACGCCTAACCGACGATGAACTCGAACGTTTCAACGAGGCTATATCGGCGGGAGATAAAAAGGTAATCCAGCGCGAAACGGCATTCTCGGACACCGAGGAAGACGTAGCCAGAAAGTCGTCCGACGACATCTTCATAGAAGGAAAATTCATCCCGTCGAAACTCTCCACAAAGCGCACGATAGAGATTTCGGGCAAGTTTATGGGCAAAAAACTTCTAACGAGCATATTGATGACGGTGCTTATCACCGCCGTCGTCGTACTGTTCGGGCTGAGCAATATATTCGTGGACTTCGACGGAGCCGCCGCCATGAACAACGCTATGCAGACCTCGACGGACGCCGCTTTCGTCATGAACAAGGGCTATATAAACGACGACCTCGTCGAAAGTCTGAACACCACGTATACGGTTGCAGTCACCCAAGATGATATAGATGCTTTTTATTCCACGGGTTACAAAGGCAAAATCTATACAAAATCGGCGTGGTCTATTCCTACCTCCGAAACAACTTGGTCTACCGAAAACGGCGTTTGGGAAAACGCAGCGATTTTCACCAACTTTTACTGCACGGAAACGAAAGGTTTGTTAAAGTGCGACGAAGCGTTCTTGACAAAAATTTTCGGGAAAATCAATGTGCTTGCCGGCGAACTCAGAAGCGAAACCCACCCTGCCGGGTTTATTATAACCGACTACGTAGCAGACAGCATTTTGCACTATGGAAAGGTAGTCCCCTTAGACGGTACGTACGATAATATAATAAATCACCAATTTAACGGAAGAGGCTACGTAATCGGAATTATCGAAACCGATTACAAAGAACGCTTTGCCGGCTACTTCAGCGCACTCAAAAACGGGCAAAAAGTCAGTGAGCAAACAGTAGCGGAATTTCAAGAATACGCAACCAATTATCTTGCCGTTATGTATACTCTAAACGAAAACTTCGACGAAGATTTCACTTCCGCTCACGATGCGAGCATAGGACGTTGCAGAGCATCGTCTGCGGAACTGAACGGCAAGACGTACGCCATAGACAACAGTTCCGCTTTCCAATTCACCAATAACCCCGAAAAAGAAAAAGACGAGTGCACGATGGGCGTCGGTCTTTTCAATCGAACTTTCGGAACGACTTACGGAATAGACGGCGAAGGCTTTGAACCGGTCACCGTAAAATTCATCGTCAAAAGTTACGCATCGGACAAAGTATACTCAACGTTTGAACTCCGCGTTACTTCTTTAACCAACAACGACTATTCCATTTTCATCTATGATGAAGAAATTTTGGAAAAAGTGCAAAAAGCAAACCTTGATCCGACGTCGCTCTACTTCGACAACTACGACAACATATCCGACATTTATGCGGTCGGCACCGAAAACGACTTCTACTCCGCTACGGCGTACTTCAAGACGGTGCAGGCAATCACCAAAATCGTTGCCGTTTTCAAGGATATATTCTTCCTCATAGAGATAGGACTTTGCGGAGTTATGGTGTTGCTTATGGCGTTCTTTGCGTTCAGCAACATTCGTTCCCGCAACTACGAAATCGGCGTCATGAAAGCGATGGGCGCAAGGACGAGAAACGTCGCGGGTATATTCCTCGTCCAGGTCATATGCGTCGGGATTGCCATATGCCTGCTCTTTGCGCTGTTCTTCTACTTCGGGATGCCCCTTGCGAACAAGTTGCTTATGGACAGTCTCGTGGAATACGTCAACAACGCATCGATAAGCGGGATTACCCTACTCGCGTTCGACGGCAATGTTATGTGGAAAAGCATAGCAATAGTCCTCGGCGTAACCGTCGTATCCGCGTTTATGCCCTTCGTCGGAGTTATGACGATAAAGCCCGCAAACATAATCAAGGCGCGCGAATAACGCCGAGCAAAAAATACAAACACGCAAAAACAAACGTTTATCCGTGCGTTTTCGACGGATAAAACGGCAAATATAGCAAATAATATGATTTCCGATTATTCGGAGAAGGAGTATACATGAGCGATTGCACTCACGATTGTAGCAGTTGCGGAGCGGATTGCCCTTCGAGAAAACAGCAAAGCCTTCTCGAACCGCAAAATCCCATGAGCAACGTCAAAAAAGTCATCGGCGTAGTCAGCGGTAAAGGCGGTGTCGGCAAGTCCCTCGTCACCTCTATGCTGTCCGTCCTCTCGAACCGTAAAGGTTACAAAACAGCCATCCTCGACGCGGATATAACGGGACCGTCTATTCCCAAGGCGTTCGGACTCAAAGAACAAGCCCCTGCCCTCGACGAACATAGCATTCTTCCCGTCCGCACCGCAAAGGGCATCAAGGTTATGTCCATAAATCTTCTCCTCGACGACGAGACCAGCCCCGTCGTTTGGAGAGGGCCTATAATTGCCGGCGTCGTCAAACAGTTCTGGACGGACGTCATTTGGGACGACGTGGACTATATGTTCGTGGATATGCCTCCCGGAACGGGAGACGTGCCTCTCACCGTTTTCCAATCTCTGCCTTTGGACGGCATCGTCATCGTGACTTCTCCCCAAGAACTCGTCTCCATGGTCGTCGAAAAGGCGGTCAATATGGCAAAGATGATGAACGTTCCCATACTCGGTCTTGTTGAGAATATGTCTTGCTACGTCTGCCCCGACTGCGGAAAAGAAATCCCCGTTTTCGGAGTCAGCAAAGCGGACGAAACCGCAAAACGCTTCGGCATCGAAAACGTCGCGCGCATTCCCATCAATCCCGAACTTGCGTCCCAATGCGACAAAGGGCTCATCGAACTCTTTGAGGGCGGTTGGCTCGACGAACTCTCGGACGCCATCGAAAAGAGGACCAAATAATGAAACACTATTCATACAGAACTCAGGGCGTATGCTCTCAAAAAATCGACTTTGACCTCGACGGCGACGTGGTGAGGAATATCCGCTTTTTCGGCGGCTGCGACGGCAACCTCAAAGCGGTATCCATCCTCGTTGACGGAATGACAGTGAACGAAATCGAAAATAAACTCCTCGGCAACAGATGCGGTTTCAAAAACACTTCTTGCGCCGACCAATTAGCCCGCGCGGTACGCAAAGCAAAAAACGAAGGCTAAGCACGGCAATCTTATCAAACGAAAACGACGAACGGCATTTCCCGTTCGTCGTTTTTTCTAAATCTTTCCGTATTTCAGCGCATCGAGCCAATTCTCTTTTTCAAACCTTGCGTTTGCGGGGCTCGTAGACGGCAACGCTACCGCCATATTCGCATAACACTCGAAGTGCTTGAAGAAAAGTTTCGCACTCATCCCGCCGTTCAGAATTATCCTTTCGATTTCGGATTTTTCCACCACGGTTTTCACGTCGGCAACGACGTAGTTTTTGATATTCGTATCGAGACTCCCTTCGATTTCGCACTCCGTGACCATATCCCACAGTGCGATTTTGTGCTCATCGAGAAAATGCTTCTTCTCCTCTATCGTAGATGGAGTTTCCGTCCCGAACGCCTCTGCCAGCACCCGCCAGAATCTATTGCGCGGATTGCCGTAGAAAAATCCTTCTTCCCTCGACTTCACGCTCGGGAAACTGCCGAGGATGAGAATTTTGCTATCCTCGTTTATATAGGCGTCGAAACCGCTATACCGCATAATTCATTTCCCGATAGACGCGCCGATAAATGCGACGAAGAGAGGGTGCGGTCTATTGGGACGACTCTTAAATTCGGGATGATATTGCACGCCGACGAAGAATCTACACTTCGGATTTTCGATTGCGACGACGGTCTTGTCATCGGTAGAGGTGCTTGCAATGACGAGTCCGTTTTTCTCAAAGAGTGCGCGGTAGTCGTTGTTGAGTTCGTAGCGATGACGGAATCGTTCGTATATCACTTCTTCGCCGTAGCAATCAAACAAGCGCGTATTCTTTTCAACTTTGCACGGATATGCGCCGAGACGTAGCGTACCGCCTTTATTCACCTCATCGCTTTGATTGTCGAGGAAGTCTATGACTTTGTGCTTGCTTTCGGGTGCGAATTCTCCCGAATTTGCGTCTGTCAGTCCGCATACGTTCCTTGCAAATTCGATGACGGAAATTTGCATGCCGAGACAGAGTCCGAGATAAGGCACGTCGTGTTCTCTCGCGTACTTAGCGGCAAGAATTTTGCCCTCTATTCCCCTGCCGCCGAAACCACCCGGGACGATTATGCCGTCTGCACCGCCGAGAAGTTCGTCTACGTTTTCGGAGGTAATGCTTTCGCTGTCCGTCCAATTCAAATTTATTTTCGCATCATGCGCATAGCCCGCGTGACGAAGCGCCTCGACAACGGACAAGTACGCGTCGTGGAGCGCAATATATTTGCCGACGAGAGCAATATTGACCTCTTTTTTGAGGTTTTTGATGCCGTCCACCATTTTCTCCCACTCGGCGGTATCCGAGTCGGGTGCTTCTATGCCGAGCTCACGGCATACGATACCCGAAAAGTTTTGCCTTTCGAGTGCAAGCGGTACATCGTACAAAACGGGAAGGGTAAGGTTTTCTATGACGCAATCTTTCTTGACGTTGCAGAACATTGAGATTTTGTCGATGATGCCCTCTTCGAGAGGCTCGTCGCAACGAAGTATAACGATATCCGGGTTGATGCCCGTACCCTGCAACTCCTTGACCGAACGCTGAGTGGGTTTCGTCTTATGCTCGTCGCTACCCGACAAAAACGGCACGAGAGTTACGTGAATGAACAACGAATTTTCTCTGCCGACTTCTCGTGCGATTTGTCTTATCGCTTCGAGGAAAGATTGAGACTCTATGTCCCCCGTCGTGCCCCCGATTTCGATAAGCGCAACGTCCGCGTTTACGTCGTCGCCGACGCTATATATGAAGTCCTTGATTTCGTTCGTTACGTGCGGGATGATTTGCACCGTCGAACCGAGATATTCCCCTCTGCGCTCCTTGTTGAGGACGTTCCAGAACACCTTGCCGGTCGTCAAATTAGAACGCTCGTCGAGGTTCTCGTCTATGAATCTTTCGTAATGTCCGACGTCGAGATCGGTCTCCGCGCCGTCTTCCGTCACGAACACTTCGCCGTGCTCGTACGGGCTCATCGTGCCGGGGTCCACGTTGATATACGGATCGAGTTTTTGAAGAGCAACCTTCAAACCGCGCGCTTTAAGTAGTCTGCCGAGCGACGCCACGACGATACCTTTTCCGAGTCCCGAAACGACTCCACCTGTCACAAACACGTACTTCTTCATATCATTTTCCTTGTATAAACCATTGTTTTTGCGATTATAATTGTTGTTTCTCATGTTCTACGCGATATTTCCCTTTTGCTCGGTTAGTCGCGGAGACGTGAGATGAGAGCGGTCGAGGTGGCGGCGACGTCTTTGAGGGCGCCGTTCTCGAAGGGGGATTTGAGTCCCGCAAGTTTTACGAGACGGTTGAAAGCGTACAGACCTCCTCTCTTTGCGTGATCGAAGTAGCGATGAAGGGTGTCCTCGTAATCCTTTTGGGAATCGGACAAAAATTCGAGGGCTACGACTTGCGCAAGGCAGTAGTCTATATAGTAGAAGGGCGTTTCGTAGACGTGCATCTGATATTGCCATCTCGTGCCGTTTTCAAGATAATCGATACCGTCGTAGGAAAGGTACGGTCTATATTTCTTTTCGAGGTTCAAGTACGCCTCGTTGCGTTCGGCAGGTGTCATATCGGGATTTTCGTAAACGATATGTTGAAACTCGTCTATGATGACGCCGTAAGGAATGAAACTAAGTGCGTCCGCAAGGTGTTTGTAGCGGTATCTATCCGCATCCTTAAAGAATTTATCCATGAATTTCCAGCAGAAAAATTCCATACTCATACTATGCGTTTCGGCGGTTTCGCTCGAACCTATACCCGCCTCGATATCGCCGTAGTCGAAGATATAATTCATCGCAAGTGCATGACCGAATTCATGAGTTACGACGTCCACGTCCCCCGACGAACCGTTGAAGTTCGCAAGGATAAACGGCTGACGGAATTTCTCGAAGCAAGTACAATAACCGCCGCCCCATTTGCCGTCTCTTGCCAAGGTATCGAACGCCTCTGCCTCCAACATTTCCGTCATAAAATTACCCGTTTCGTCGCTCATTTCGCGGTAAGTTTCGTTTGCGGCACGGAGTATTCCTTCGGCGTCGGGATACGGACGAGGATTTCCTTCTCCCTCGATAACGTCGTTGTCATAGAACGCCATTTTCTCTATGCCGAGGGCGTTTGCTATGCTCTTTTTGAGTTCGACGACGACGGGAACGACGTCCTCTTTCACGTTTTTGCGGAAGTTTGCTACCATATCTCTGTCGTAGTCGATACGGCCCATACGGTAATAGCCGAGTTCCACGAAATCCTTATATCCGAGTTTTTTCGCAATACGGGTGCGGACTTTCACGAGTCTGTCGAAAATATCGTCGAGTTTGTCGGATACGGACGAAAGTGCGGTGCCGATTGCGTTTGCCGCCGCCTTTCGCACGTCTCTGTCGCTATCTTCCATAAAACCGCGGATATAACTAATCGTCTTTTGTTCCCCTCTCCAATCGGTGGTGAGTTGGGACATAAGTTGAGAGTATTCGGTGACGATGGAGTTTTCCTCTTGTTCGTCGGATACCGTTTCGTCGCTATGCGCCTTTTTCGTGCATTCGTAACGCGGGAAAATGGTTTCGGGCAACAGTTTTTCGAGTTCGGGACGGAATCTGCTTGCAAGCATAATTTCGGCGTACTTCGTCATATAGGTGTCCGCAACGGGACCGTTTTCGTCGTAATACTCTTGTTCCGCAAGATAAAACTCGTCGCGAGTGTTCAGCGTATAGCGCATATACGCAAGGCTGGCATACGTCGAATAATCGCCGACGGCGTCGAGGAACTCTTTGCGCGCGGTCAAAACGTCCTCGGCGGTAGTTGCGTTTTTCTCTGCGGTCGCGAACTTCTCGAAAGCGATGCGCACGCCGTCTACGTCGTATCTTTGATAAGGAATGTCTTTGACTTTCATTCTGCTCATATATACCTCTTTGTCGTTTTTTGAAATTATTGTATTCTCTTTCTCGTGCTCTCGTTTGCAAGCAAGAAGTTCAGCACGTTCACCGCGGAACGTTGGAGTTCGGCGCGAGTAAGCACGCCGTCCTTCAAGCCTTTGATGGCGGAGCCGTCGTATTTGCCTCTGATTCTATCCCCGCCCGGCATAACCACGTCGACTTGCGCGCGAACGCGGTAGGCGTGGTGTTTGAGTTTATTCCAGTCCGGAGATTTTTCCGCTACCGTCCACCAGTCGGTCACGAGCATGCCGTCGTAACTCCAATCTTTGCGGAGTACGGTGGTTGCAAGGTCGTAGTTATAGTAGGAGAAAATCCCGTTGATTTTATTGTAAGACGTCATCATGCAAAGGGGCTTCCCTTCGTTCACACAGATTTCAAAACCTCTGAGATAGATTTCGCGGAGTGCTCTTTGGGATACTCTCGTATCCGTGTGATTGCGGTTGGTTTCCTGGTTGTTGCAAGCGAAGTGTTTAGGGCAAGCGGACACGCCCGCGGACTGTATACCTCTGACGATTGCGGCGGCGATTTTGCCGGACACGACGGGGTCCTCGGAAAAATATTCAAAGTTTCGTCCGCAAAGGGGATCGCGGTGTATATTCATACCGGGGCCGAGGAGCATATCCGAGCCTTTTCGTATCATTTCTTTGCCGAGTTCGAGATAGGTTTCCTCAGCCAGTTCCTCGTTCATAGAAGACGCAATCGCAGTACCGCAAGGAAGCAACGACGCATAGTGCGCAAGCCTAATTCCCGACGGTCCGTCCGTCGTAATTGCGGCGGGTATTCCGCGGTCTTTGAGGCTCTGTTCGGTGCCACCGAACGCACCGGCGTTACCCTCGGTTCCGAGAGGGCTGTTCATCCTGAATTGTCCTCTCGCAAGCACTTCGAGTTCCTCGTCAGTAAGGGTTCCCACAAACTCCTCAACCGACAAATTCCCCGCTTTAACGTCGTCTAACGTGCAGATTAAGTCTATGTTTTGCGGAATTGCATCGGGAAGTCGTTCCATTATTCTATCCTTGACGGACACTGTCGCCGTCGCGACTTTGTGATACTTCTTGCTCACCGCACCCGTCGGAGAAACGTGAGGGTGCGCGACGTCGAAGGGTGCTTTGGGGGCACAAGCCTCTTCGCATTCCTCGACAACTTTTTCTTTCAAATTCAGTCGTGCGATTTCCTCTGCCGAGATATAATCTCCGCCGACGAAAAATGCGTATTCGCCGTCCTCTAAAACAAAGCAATTTTTATGCCCCGTCCGTCCGCCGTCGTCGTAAGAAGCAATATCTTTTTCGCCGAATTTCACAATCACCGTTTCGCTTTCTCCGGGGGCTATGAGTCCCGTCTTTTTGAAAGTTACGAGGTTCCTGAACGGCTTGCCTAATTTCCCTTGCGGAGGATTGACGTAAAGGAACACTACCTCTTTTCCCTCTCTGTCGCCGACATTTTTGACGGTAGTCTCGAGGGTAAATTCGCCGTCGTCGTAAGTCAATGTCGAGGTCTTTTCAAAGGTTGTATAGGACAGTCCGTAGCCGAAAGGATAGACGACCGAGTCGTTTCCGAATGTCGAAAAATAACGGTACCCGACGTAAATATCCTCTACGTACGTGTTGGATTTTCTTCTGCCGAAGTTGCTTGCGGAGGGGTAATCGATATAGCGCATTGCTACGGTGTCCGTGAGTTTTCCCGACGGATTCACTTTGCCCGTCAGCACGTCCGCGACTGCGTTACCGCTTTCCATACCGCCCTGCCACGCATACACGATTGCGGACAATCTGTCCCCGTATTCTTTCACCCAAGACATATCCATAACGTTGCCGGCGTCGATAAGAACGACGACTTTTTTGAACCTTGCGGTGACGAAGTTGAGCATAATTTTCTCATCGTCGGTGATGAGATAACCGCCCTTGACGAGTTTTTGTTCTCTATCCTCTCCCGCGGCTCTGCCGATGACGACGAGTGCGACGGAAGACTTCGTCGCTTGTTTTTCTACGAAAGCGTCCGTAAGAGGCATTTCCTCATAACAAAGAGGCCAATGTCCCCAAAATCCCTCGTCCGTCGGATTTTTCTCACACCAATCCGAATAGACGGAAGCAAGTTCCTCATTCAAGCGAACGTCCGCACCGCGGAGTCCTTCCATAAGGCTGACTCTGTACGGGGCTTTGACGTCCCCTCCCGAGCCGTAACCGACGTAGAAATAGTCGTTTTGCACTCTGCCGAAAACGGAAACGACGTCCTCTTTGTCAAAGGGCAAAGTGCCGTCGTTTTTGAGAAGGACGATACCTTCTCCCGCAAGCGCGCGCGCTTTAGAAATAAGTTCGGGCGTCGAGTCCTTTTCTCCAAGGACTTCCCCGCCCGTTTTTTGAGCGAGAGCAATGAAAAAATTGACGATTTTGGAAAGGGTAATTTTCTTTTTCATAACCTTAGCGTTTTTGTTTTTCTTGTTTTCTCTTGTCGTTGATGATTTGCATTTCCTTTGCGGTGATGAGAGTACAGCCGTTTTCTTTTGCCCAGTCTACGCAACCTTGCAAAACGACTTTGAGGAAGACTCTCGGCACTTTGACGAGGGTTTGGCAAGCGTCGTCGCTGAATTTCACCTTATCGTCGATACGGTTGGCGGCGTACTTGACGCTGTTTATATCCGCCTCTTTGCCCGCGGGGATTCTCTCCGAGATAGGTCTTCTGAAACGGGTATACCAGAAATTGGTGCTGTCGCGATAACCGTAGTCAACGGGGACTTTCGGGAAACCGCTCGGCTTGACGCCGTTGATTATCGTGTTGTAGAATTTCTCCTTCATAAGGATTTTGTCTATTTTCAAGATGAAATGGCACCCGAATTTCGAGGTTATGCCGTTGAAATTTCTATAAGGCGGTTCGATTCCGTCGAGGATACCCGTGCGCGCCTTATCTTCGTATGCGTTTTCGAGGCTGTCGTCCCAAGTGCATTCAAACACCTGATACGCCTTTTTGACGACGAGGGGACGGGGACCGTCCGAAACGTCCGCAATACCCTGCTCGAACTCGAACGGACAATCCTTCATCTTCTCCGCGGGAGTTTCTCCCGGGAAACCGAGACGAACGGTTTCTTTGAAATCCGCACGATTATCTTCGAGGAAGTTGAGAGCGCACTTGCCCGTGCGGAGAATGTTCTGCGCAGTATTCGAGGAGTTGCGACACTCCAAAATCATTGCGTAGTAGTCCTTGCCCGCAATGTAGTACGGGAAACACAGCGAGTACGCGCCAAGAGTGGTCGTGCCGTCTTCGGCAAGCGTCGAAATCAATATGGTAGGCATCGGGAAAAACGCCGACGTCTGATAAAAGTTGTCCACTATTCTCAAATCTTTGAAACTGCTCATATAAGCCTCCTAAGACTATCTTATACCATTTTGTTAATCTTTTCAAGATTATTATTCGCGAAAAAGAGATTTTGTAAAAAATCGCGCTGTTGACTTTAACCGCACGAAAGCGTATACTAAACTTATCCTTCGGCTACTTGCCACAAAAAGAGAGTAAGACATGAAAACCGTTTTCCTGAAAGGTCTATCCCTGCTGTCGGGCGGACGCGCAAGCACCGCTCTATTCGACGTCGCCGTATCCGACGGCATAATCACGGACGTTAGGCAATCGAACGAGTATACCCCCCTCGGTTATCTCACGGCGGGGTTCGTCGATATACACACCCACGGCAACAGCGGACACGATTTTTCATCTTGCTCCAAAAAGGATTTGGACGAAATGACGGAGTGGTACAACGCACACGGCGTAACTCACTTTTCGCCCACGTTCGTCGCGACTCCTCTATCAAAACTCGACGAACAACTGAATACGCTTTACTCCTACTCCCCAGACAGCGTAGCATTGCTCCCCGCCCACCTCGAGGGACCTTTCATTTCCAAGCGTTTCAAAGGGGCTCAACCCGAAAAAAATATCAGCGAAGAATACAAAGCGGAAGATGCCACGTTTTTTGAGAAAAACGCGGACAAAATCGGTGTCGTCACCCTCTGTCCAACCGTCAAAAATTCTCTCGACCTCACCTGCAAATGCTCCTCTCTCGGAATAAAGACAGAAGTCGGCCATTCGAGTGCGACGGATAAAGAAATTCTCTCGCACGTCGAAGAAGGACTCGACGGCGTTACGCATATCTATTGCGGTTGTTCGGGCGCGGAACGCGGTGAAGATTTCGTAAGACGCGCGGGTGTCGTCGAAACCGCTCTCGCCTCCGACGACCTTTTCGTAGAAGTGATTGCGGACGGCATACACCTCGATATTGACCTTGTCAAATTCGTGATAAAATGCAAGGGATACCACCGCGTAATCCTCGTGTCGGACAGTCTCTCCTGCGCCGGTATGAAAGAGGGCTACTACAAACTCGGCGACGAGGACGTCTACACCGACGGCAAAGCCTGCTACCGTGCAGACAACAGCGGTCTTGCGGGAAGCGTAACCTCCCTTGCGGACAGCGTAAAACTTCTCGTAGGCAACGGCATTCCCCTTGCGGAAGTCGCCTATATGGCAAGCGAAGCCCCTCGCAAATATATCGGTCTATCCACCCCGTCCCTGACCATCGGAGAAACCGCCGATTTCGTCGTCCTCTCCCCCGACGGGACCCTCCTCTCCACCCTCAACCAACTCACCTAACCCCAACCGCCCGCCGAAAACGAACGTTTGCTCGGGCAGTCTCGTCTTGCGTTTCACGCTTCTTTACATTCGTGCAAGCGTTTTATTTGTTTCCGTCGCTATTGCGTTTGCGGATAATAAATGTTATAATATTTTCATCAAAATTTAGGAGATAATATGGCAAGGATTGATTTCGACGACGGATTCTATGAGGGCGAACTACACGGCAACGTGCGAAACGGCAAGGGTACTTACGTCTGGGCGGACGGAGATAAGTACGTGGGCGAGTGGAAAAACGACGAGATGCACGGCAAAGGCACTTACTATTTTTCCAACGGCGAACTGTATGCTGGGGATTTCAAACACGACGAACCATACGGCTACGGCTCATATCATTATCTGAACGGTGATATTTATACGGGAGAGTGCCGTCACGGCAAAAAACACGGCAAAGGAGTTTTTCACTTCATCGGTGGCAAAAAGTACGACGGCGAGTGGAAAAACGACGAAATGCACGGCAAAGGCACTTTGTATTATTCAAACGGGAATATCTTCATCGGCAAATTCAAGCATAATCTCCCCTACGGCGAAGGGATTTTCCGCTATGCGGACGGCGGAGAAATCAAAGTCGTATACAAAGACGGCGAACTGGTTGCAGTATAAACGTCGATTCATAAAACGCCGTGATTTAACCGCTAAATCGGACCTCGTTTTAGGTCCGCTTTTTATTGATTTACAAGCCCTAAAATGTGACACTTGATGTGACAGAATTTTAGAATTTCGGGTTTCAGCCGTGGTAAGCAGTACTTGTAGCGAAGTGCAACGAGCGTAATAGCGGAGCGGGTGAGTTTACTCACGAGAGCGAAGCGTCGCGTTAATAAATAACTTGACGTCTGCGGTCGTCGAAAACAAATACAAGTGCTTGTTTCGATTTCCCTTGTCGTCAGCAGTGACTCGTCACTGGTTTTACGACGAAGTCGTGCGTGCAATTTTGTTGCACGCAGAGTCCGGTAGTCTTTATCCAAAATAAGCAAAAACCCTACTAAACAGTAGGGTTTTAAGGATTTTGGTGGAGACTACTGGACTTGAACCAGTGACCCCTTGCTTGTAAGGCAAGTGCTCTAACCAACTGAGCTAAGCCTCCTAAAAACAAAGGGCTACTCCTATGAGTAGCCCTTTATGTGGTGACCCTACCGAGGTTCGAACTCGGGTTACCGCCGTGAAAGGGCGATGTCTTAGACCACTTGACCATAGGGCCTCAAAGATTCGGGCGGAACGGTACTTGATTCCTCGTTCCTGCGCCGTTATGGGTGGTACTTTTCATTCCTCACCCGTTTCAGAACAAACAGAGTTTGTTCGTCATATTATTTTTGGTAGCGGCGGTCGGATTCGAACCAACGACCTGCCGGGTATGAACCGGCCGCTATAACCAACTAAGCTACGCCGCCATGTGGTTGCGGGGGGAGGACTTGAACCTTCGACCTCCGGGTTATGAGCCCGACGAGCTACCGACTGCTCTACCCCGCGGTGCAATAATATGATAAATGCAACCCTTTTGTCAAGCGGATTGACGAAAATTTATTATTTATAATTTAATAAAATCATTTAAGGCGGGATTTTGGAGTGCTAAATAGGTGTTTTCCGCGCGAGCGTCCGCCCCGCCTTCAAAGCGGGGCATTGCTTTTATGCGGGGATTTCGTCGAATTGACTGTTGTAGAGTTCGGCATAGAACCCGCCTTTTTCGAGCAACTCGTCGTGATTACCGCTCTCGACGACGTCGCCGTCCTTCAAGACCAAAATCAAATCCGCATTCTTTATCGTTGACAGTCTATGCGCAATCACGAAAGACGTTCTGTTTTTCATCAACTCGTCCATAGCGTTTTGGATTTGCAATTCGGTGCGGGTATCCACAGAACTCGTCGCCTCGTCGAGGATGAGCATAGGCTTGTCCGCAATCATTGCTCGCGCGATAGTGAGTTGCTGTTTCTGCCCTTGGGAGAGGTTGACTTGGTCGGAGAGGACGGTATCGTAGCCGTTCGGGAGCGTCTTTATGAAATGGTGTAGTCCCACCGCTTCGCAAGCGGTTTCGATTTTCTCTTCGGGAATGTTTTCCCCGCAATAAACGAGGTTTTCTCTGACCGTGCCCTCGAAAATCCAAGTATCTTGCAAAACCATACAGAATTGTTCGTGCACGTTTTCTCTCGGCACGTCCTTTGTGGAGACGCCGTCTATTTTTATGTCGCCACCCAAAATTTCGTGAAATCTCATCAATAAATTCACCATGGTGGTTTTGCCCGCACCCGTAGGACCTACGATAGCGATTTTCTGTCCCGACTCGGCGACGGCGGAAAAGTCGTTGATGACGATTTTGTCCGAATCCTCGTAGCCGAATTTCACGTGAGAAAACTCGACTTCGCCTTTTACGTCTTGTAATAAACACCGTTTATTCTCCTCGTTTTCCATTTCTTCCGCTTCGAGAAATTCAAACACTCTCTCCCCTGCCGCCGCCGCGGATTGCAACGACTGCATAGATTGTGCGATTTGAGATAGCGGTTGGGTGAAATAGCGGACGTACAACATAAACGCCACGATTGTGCCGACGCTCAATTTGCCGTCGATAGCAAGCGCACCGCCGACTACGCACACCGCAACGTAGGCAAAGTTGCCGATGAAACTCATGATAGGCATCATAAGTCCCGCGAGGCATTGGGATTTGAAACCGCTTTCTCTGAGGTTTCCGTTCATTTCGTCGAAGACTTTTTCGGCGTTATCCTCGCCGTTGTACGCTTTGACGACGATATGCCCCGCGTACGTTTCCTCTATATGACCGTTTATTTCGCCGAGGTGTCGTTGCTGGCGGGAGAAGTATTTTTGACTGCGCCCCATAATGAGCATCATCACTACGAAACCGATAAGACTTGCGCCAATCGCGGTTATCGCCATAATCCAGTTGCTCACGAACATCATCACGAGGGAACCGCAAAGCAATACGATTTGACTGATGAGGTTGCCTATGCTTTGGTTGAAGGATTGGGATATGGTATCTACGTCGTTGGTCACCCTCGAAAGCACGTCGCCGGTGGTCGTCTTGTTGTAGTACCACATAGGCAAACGGTTGATTTTTCTCGAAATATCCTCCCTCATCGACTTGGAAACACGTGCGGTAACCGTCGCCATAATCCAATGTTGCGCGGAGGTAAGACACCAACTGAGTGCGTAGAAAATCACGAGGGTAATCCCTATCTTTCCGACGGCGGTCATATCGATACCCGTAACAATTCCGCTCGTAATCTCGTTGGTTAGATCTTCGAGTTTGTCGGGACCGAGGAGAGTCAGCACCGTCCCCGCTATGGCGCACGCAAATGCGACTATTATGAGCACGTAATACTTTTTCGCATAACCGAGGAGTTTCTTCCAAGTCCCTATCAAATCTTTCGGTTTTTCTCCGACGGGACCGCGAGGACCGCCTGCGGGCATCATTCGCCCGCCTTTATTTTGATATTTATATTCTTTTTCAGCCATTATTGAAGTTCCTCCTTAGACAACTGCGATAGTGCGATTTGTTTGTAAACTTCGCAAGACTTCATGAGTTCATCGTGCTTGCCCATACCCGCGACCTTGCCGTCCTCGACGACGACAATCTTATCCGCATCTCTGATGGTGCCTATGCGTTGCGCTACGATGAGTTTGGTTGCCTTAGACCTTGCGAGTGCTTTTCTAAGTGCCTTGTCCGTCTTGTAGTCGAGGGCTGAGAAAGAGTCGTCGAAGATGAGAATTTCGGGGTTACGCGCTATCGCTCTCGCTATGGACAAACGTTGTTTTTGACCGCCAGAAAAGTTGTTACCGCCCTGCGCAACCGCACCGTCGCGACCGTTTTCGAGCCCGTTCACGAAGTCGCTTGCCTGCGCCGTTTCGATAGCGTCCGAGACTGTTGTATCGTCCGCGGGAATGTTGCCGTTATCGCCGAAAACGACGTTTGAGCGCACGGTTCCTGCAAATAAAACCGCCTTTTGTGATACGTAACCTATTTTGTTACGCAACGCTTTTTGACTATACTCTCTGACGTTTACGCCGTCCACGAAAACAGCACCGTCCGTCGTATCGTAGAACCGAGGAATGAGGTTCACTATCGTGCTCTTGCCCGATCCTGTCGCTCCGATGAACGCTATCGTTTCACCCTGCTTTGCCGTGAAAGAAACGTTTCTCAATACGTAGTCGTCCGCATCGGGATATTTGAAGGATACGTCGTCGAAAACGACTTCCCCCTCCACACCGTCCTCCCCCTTTTCGAGGGTGCCGTCCTTTATCGTAGGCTCGGTGTCAAGTACTTCGTTGATACGCTCCGCCGCCACCGACGCTCTCGGCATAAGCATGAATATCATCACGAGCATCATGAACGCCATAACCACTTGCACGGCGTATTGCGCGAAAGTCATCATGCTTCCGAATAGAGTCATTTTATCCGCCATACCCGCTTCGTTAAGAAGCACCGCGCCTATCCAATATATCGCAAGGGCAAGCCCGCTCATAACCGCTTGTATGCTCGGCATAAGGAAAGACATCGTACGTTGTGCATATAAAGTAGTCCCCGTCATCTCGGTGTTTGCCGCATCGAATTTGCGCTCTTGATAATCCTCTGCGTTGTACGCTCTGACGACTTTCAGTCCGGTGAGATTCTCTCTCGTAACTCTGTTGAGGTCGTCGGTAAGGCGTTGCATTTTCTTGAACTTCGGAAGCGCAACGGCTATACAAGTTATCACGACTGCGAGAAGTACGATAATAGATACCGCCATTGCAAGCGTCCATTGCCATTCGCTCGATGCGATTTTGCAGATGGACCAAACCGCCATAATCGGCGCCTTAATGAGCATTTGCAAACCGAGAACGATGAGCATTTGCACCTGCGTTACGTCGTTTGTCGAACGGGTGATGAGGCTTGCCGTAGAAAAGCGTCCTATCTCCTCCATGGAGAAAGATTGCACTTTTTTGAACAACTTCTCTCTCAACGTCGCACCGAAGTTCGTGGAAATTCGCGCGGAGAATATCGCGACTACAACCGAACACAACAAACTGCCGAGCGCACAAGCAAGCATCATTCCCCCGTTATAGAGAATATCCGCCATTTCGCTATTGGGAGTTTGAACGAGAACGGTGATTTCGGACATATATTCGGGCATTTCGAGGTCGAGCCACACCTGACACACGATGAATAGCACCGAGACCGCGATCATACACCATTCTTTTTTGGATAGATTTTTGATGACTTTTAACACTTTTGCTCCTTTCGGGCATATACTGCCCGCATTTTTGCTAACTGGGTTAGATATATTTGCGAAATAAAACGGCTTTCGCCGAATTATCGTTTTATGGTTATACGATTTCCTCTGGCGGAGGCAAAGTCTCGTACAAGACTTTTCTGATTTCTTCGGACAGCGTGAGAAAGGTCGTGAGTTTCTCGATTCCGACTTTTTCGATGACGGTATCGATATGTGCGTAGACTTCCTCTTTCATTTTTTTTGAGATAGCCCTACCCGTCTCGGACAAAGACACGAGGGTTTTTCTTGCGTCGGTACAATCGCTCTCCTTGACAATGAGACCTTTTGCCTGCATTTTTCTGAGCAAAACGGCTACCCTTGCGGTGCTGACGCCCATGATTTTGCTGATTGCGCCTGCGCTGACGGGCTTATCGGATTCGTGCAATATTTTGATTACTGCGCCTACCCCCGCTTTTGTTACGTTGATTTCTTTCAAGAAATTATCGTCTCTAACCTTTAACAAATTTTCAAAGACGAATTCCACTTGTTCTTTGGTTGCCATAAGTTTCTCCATAATTTCGCTAACGTGGTTAGATTATATTTTACGTCATACGCATAGTCAACGATTTTTTTGAAAGTTTTTCAATTTAATTTACCTTTAATCTTGCAAAAGAAAACCCCGCATTTGCGAGGCTTTCACTGCAGATTGTTTTAATAGGTAATTATAGAAGGAGCGTCTTGTCTTCGCCCATACCCATCATACCGTCGAGAACGTATTTGTTGCCGTCCTCGTCTCTTAGGTATCCTTCGAGTTCGCCGAACGCCACGTAGTAGTCGATGTTGACGACGACTGCGTGCGTAATCATAGGATTCATATTGTAAACCTTAAATTTGAGGTTCACCATATCGTGTTCGTCGCGGACAATCCATTCGCTATAATTCTCAAAGTCTTTACTTTCGGGGCTTCTCGTGAATTTGATAGGAGGAAGTATGCTGGTCTTGCCCTCGAACCAAAGTATATTTTCGTTATATTTTTCTTGGTCTATGGATTGGTTTCTTGTGAGGTTGAACGCAAGCCACTTCTCTTCTCCGTTCACGTTGCACTTGCCCATCGTGGTAACCCAATCGTAGTGCGCTCTGCGCGGATAGAAACCTCTGTGGTCGTCAACGATGGCGGTGCTATCCTCGTCGGTGAGCATTTCTTCGCCGTTTATAACGAGTCTGCCCTCCGCCTTGAAGAAGTCTTTTTGGCTGTATAGCGGGCGGTTGTCTCCGAACGGAATGCTCGCCACGCACGGGAGAGATATACGGCTCAACTTGAAATCGTATTCGATTGTCGCCTCGCCGTAGTTTTCCTTCATCGCTTGAACTATGGTCTTGCCTTCTCTCGGCACGGTAATAAGGCACTTGCCCGTATGCTTACCGCTGAGGTCGCATCTTCCGTCTTGGAAGTTGTTCACGTACTTGACGTGAGATACGGGAGTTTGTCCCTCCGCAATCGCTCCGTTGATGAGGTTGGGTGCAATAATCGTATCCTTGGATTTCAAGTTGGTATCCCAGCAATAGACCTTTTTGGTGCGTTTGTCGTAGAAGATATTGAGAGTCTTGCCGAAAATGCCCATGTCGCACACGACGGCAAGAAGTACGCCGTTTTTGAGGTGGACTTCGGTCGCTTCCCACAACGTGAGTTTGAGCCTATTCATAAATTGAGGCGCTTTCGTCGGTTTTTTGAGTTTGACGAGTTCCATTCTCTCGAACTCTTTGTCAAAGGTGCCGAAAATGCATTTGCCGTTTTCGTCTACGATGCTTGCGGGCGTCGGGACGGCGCGTCTTTTTGCGTCTATAAACTTACTATATTCTCCCATAGTTGTTCCTCCAAACCTTTATTAAATTTATTATACGCCGAAAATTCATTTTTTTCAATATCAAAATCGCTTAGATAATCTATACGGCAGTAGACATTTTCAACATTTTGCAAAAATCGTCTATTGCTTTAAGTTCGCTACAATGATATAGTTTATTTATCAACTAAATATAAGGGGAATATTATGGCAGAATATCCTTACAAAGTATCAGAGAAGCGCAACCCGGCACCCACTCCCGCCGCCATCGTCGAAAACGGCAAAGTGCATTTCGGCACTTTCGACAAGCCCTTCCCGAAACTCAACCTCATGGACGCGGATAAACCCTGCGGAAAACGTATGCCCGACTTCTTGAAACGCAGTCGCTTGACCGAATGGGAAGCGTTTGAAGTGGATATGGACGAAGGTTCTCTCATCAGCGCGGTTTATATCATGGGACCTATCGGTTTCTCCATTTTCGTCTGGTACGACAAAGCGACGAAGAAAGTTTCCTCTTGGCAAAATTTCGTTCCCGTAAAACGCTCGAAAGTCGCATCTCAACTCGTGGACGACTATTGCTATCTCAAAACCGGCGGCAGCGAATACCGTATCGACAACGACTTTTTGAACGGCAAAGCAAGCGCAAAAGGCCATACCAAATTCGGGAAGCGCACCTTTGAAATCGATATGCAATTTGAAAGAGTGTCTCCCCTTGCAAACGGCGTAATGCCCCTTGCCAGAAACAAGGACGGCTCGTTCAGAAATCCCCTTTACAGCGAAAAGGACTTCTTCAAAGCGACGGGTTCAATCACCGTCAACGGCAAGAAGTACACCACCAATGAACGCTCCGTAGGTATCATCGACGACCACAAGGGATACTATCCTTACAGAATGCACTACGATTGGCTCACCACTATGGGCAAAACCGAAATCGACGGTGAAGAAAAGTATTTCGCATTCAACCTCACAAGAAACCAATCCGTGGAACAAGACAACTACAACGAAAACGTCATTTGGCTCGAAGGCGAATCCTATCCTATGCCTCCCGTGATTTTCAAACATAAAGGCGGAAAAAGAAAAGCCAAAGAATGGCAGGTCGTGGA
Source organism: uncultured Bacteroidaceae bacterium (assembly GCA_964563025.1). Lineage (GTDB taxonomy): Bacteria > Bacillota > Clostridia > Christensenellales > CAG-917 > RGIG4097. The sequence goes on from CAZLVK010000005.1 coordinate 87,591, forward strand.
CGAGCCTACCGGCGGAAAAATCGTCAATCTGACCTACAATATCGGCGACGCGTTCTATATGCCCATTCACGTTCTCGTCGTAGACGTCTACTACGAACTCTCCTACGGAACCGTTTCGGGCTTCGTGACCGACCCCAACGGCAAAAAATACGTCCTCAACAATATGGCAGGCATCGCAGAAGACCGCACCACCCGCGTCTAATACCTACAACCTCAACAAAACGCCCCGCAAAAATCTTGCAGGGCGTTTTTATTTATCGTTTTCGATATTCAATTTTTTGTTTCACTCCTTAAAAAAGCACGGACTATGCCGTGCTTTTGGTCGGAGTGGCGAGACTTGAACTCGCGGCCTTACGGTCCCGAACCGTACGCGCTACCAAACTGCGCTACACCCCGATTGGTGGTTTTGTGTTGATTTAGTTGTTTCGTCGGCGGTTGCCTGTTTAGTTCGGGAGTGCGTACGGAGTAGCGAAGCGTCACTCGATTAGCGCTACCAAACTGCGCTACACCCCGTTGTTTCAATAAAACTGATGCACACGCACTGTGTGCATCAATTTTATGGCAGGAGCTATAGGAATCGAACCTACACAGTGGGAGTCAGAGGCCCAAGTGCTACCACTACACCAAGCTCCAGCGTCGTTGAACATTATAACCACTTATCGGATTTTTTGCAACAGTTTTTGCGTATTTTAGATTTCGTCCGTGTTGAATACCGCTTTTTGCCGTCAGAAATCTTAAAATACCGCTTTGTTATAAAAAGCGGTGCCGTTGCACCGCATTTTGTTTTAGGTTATTTAGAGACCGATTCTTGTGGACGGAGCGGAGCCGGAGAGAATATCCGCGACCGAGTAGCGACTGCTCGAAATGTAGACGGTGGTGCCGTTTTTGAGAGGCTCCTTGACATATTCGAGTTTTGCAAACGCACCGTGTGCGCCTACCCTTGAAGCTCCCGAACAATGCGTTTGAAGTTCGTCTACGTTTTCGATGAGTTCGTATATATCCTTGCCACCGACGTTGCGCACTATGCTTTCGGGCTTATTGGGTTCGAGGTAGATACCGTCCGTCGAAGACATAATGAGCAAGGTTTTGCACTTGACGAGGCAAGCGATTTGGCTTGCGGTTTCGTCGTTATCCACACATTCGATTGCCCTACCGATTTTTTCGCGGACTCTGTTGATTTCCATTTTACGGTTTTCCTCGCTGGACACCGCGTCGTTGTAGTTGACAATGGGGATTGCGTTTTGCGCGGGACAACGAGTGATAAGGTCATAGAGGTGTTTTTTCTTCTCCTCGTCGTTGAAGTGCTGGTGTTCGACGAGGATTTGTCTCAGGCTAAACCGGCTGTCCACGAATTGGCGGTACGTCTGCATGAGGATAGTTTGTCCTTGAGCGGCGTAATCGGTTTTGTTATCCTCTTCTTCACCGTCGAGGAATTCTCCGTTGCGGTGATAGTAGTCGATTTTGCCGATTTCTACCGCGCCCGAAGTTACCCAAACGTATCCCGGTCTAAGTTCACGCGAAAGGCGGGCGATAACATTGTAATTTATATCGCCGTTTGCCTTGTCGATGAGTGCCATCGAGCCGATTTTGCCGACCAGTTCGATATCGAATTTAGCCATATGTCGTTCTCCGAGGGGATTTGCACGGAATCGAGCCGTCCATATTGAAGATTATAGCACAAGTGCGGAAAAACGCAACCGTTTGATTGTTCCACGTCACCTCAAATCTCTCGACTGACGATGCGAAAATGCGATATAAATCCGCAAAATCTCTACTTTTCTCAAAAATTTCGACTATATTTTTCGCGCGCACGCAAATTTTAATTGAAATTAATTTTATAAATGGTATAATCGAATATACTAAACGTACCGCCTTAGGGCAATATCAAGGAAACGAATATGAAAAAGAACTTACTGCTTCTCATAACCGTACTCATTCTTGCGACGGCAGTCCTCGTCGCTTGCAACGGCGAAACCGCGACTTCCCCCGACGACGCCACTCCGTCGACGCCGTCCTATCCCACCCCCGTCACGTTCACGGTGACTTTCGATTCGAACGGCGGAACGTCGGTTTCCGACCAGAACCTCAGCGGTATCGAATACGGACAGTCTATCGCAAAGCCCGCCGTCACCCCGACGAAACGCGGTTACGACTTCGTAGAATGGGCTCTTTCGGACGGCACCGCGGTCAACTTCGACACCTACGTCGTCACGGCGAACGTCACTATAAAAGCGACTTGGAAGGCAAAATCCTTCAATAACGTCGGCTATCTTACCGACGAAAAACTCAAAGCGAATATCGGCGGTATCGGAGAAGAACAAACCGTTTCTTCTTACTACGGCGATAGCGTAGACCTCTTGGACTCGGAAGGGAGTAGCCTCGTCACCGTCGTAGACGGAGTCAGAACCGTGTCTCTCTCAACTACCTATCAAGACGCAAGCACTTCATCCCGTCTTACTCTCCCAGTGCCTACCACCTCTAACGAGGACGACTATTTCGTCTACTGGTATTGCTACGAGGGGAATGAAATCGTTCAACTCTCGAACCGTCTCGAAAAAGGCTCCATCGTCACCACCGTCGAGCTTGCAGACGCATACAACTATGACGAAGCAAAAGATATATACGCCATGTGGCACTCCTCGCTGAAAGACGTCGTAGTGTCGTATAGAGACGGCGTCGACGACGGCTCCGCAAACCTCATCACGAGCGGTACCACCGTTAAAGACGGCGACTATCTCACCGCTCCCGAAACTCCTACGAGAAACGGCTACAAATTCAACGAGTGGACTTATAACTACGCCGTAGACGGCGAATACGTCCTCGAAGACGACGAAAAAGTCGTGAAAACAATGTCCTTCTACGTGGACGCGTCGAGCAAGGGCGTGCAAATCTTCCACTCCTCGGCGGTAAACGGAATATTTGAACTCACCGCCACTTGGACGAAAGATATAGCGATAAATTCCGCGGACGACTTCAAAGCAATCGACGGCACCGACCTCGAAACGCAAAAAGCGTTCATCACCCTCAATGCGGATATTGACCTCGGAGAATGGACGGCACCCTTTGACGAGGACAACGTATACACGGGACTCTTCGACGGCAAAGGTCATACGGTGACCTTCACCGCCACCGACAAAGCAAACGCATCCCTTCTCGGCTATGTGAACGGAACGATTTCAAATCTTAACGTAGTTGCCACCGTGAGTGCGACGGCACTCACCGACGACGCAACCGTCGGAGCGGTCGCAATCGTCGCAAACGGCACTTTAACCGACGTAAACGTCAATCTAAACGTTGGTTTGACGGCGGAAAACAATTCCATAACCGTCGGCGGTATCGTCGCGATAAACAATGCGAATATCTCGAAATGTTCCGCCGTTGTGTCCGTAACCATTGGCGGCAAAATCGTAACTCTCGGCGGTATTGCGGGTGAAAACAAAGGCTCTATCCTTTCCTCGAAAGTTGACAACGGAACCGCCACCGCTATCGACGCTACCGTTTACGCATCCGGTTCCGCGTTCGTCGGCGGTGTGGTCGGCAAATTTTCGTCGGGTACCCTCAACGAAGTTGCGGTAGGCAAAGCGACGCTCACCGTAAACGTGGTCGGCAACGCAAACTGCATAGCCTACGTCGGCGGTATCGCGGGACGTATGTCGAACTCCCCCTCGAGCGAAATCCACGTCGATAACGCAACCGTAACCGTAACGTCGGACGGCATCGCCTACGCCGGCGGTATCTTCGGCTATTCCAACTCCATTCTCACCCACCTCAATATCAATCAAGCGACAGTCTCGGCAACCGCAGTCAAATCAGCATACGTCGGCACTATTGCGGGCGTCAACCGCAACGACGGCAACAACAACGCCTCTATTAGATACGCAATAATCAAACAAGCAACCGTGAACGCAACTTCCGCAAACGGCAAAGTCTACGCGGGCGGTTTGGTCGGCGACAACTATGCGGCGGGTACTTCGGGCACCGGCGGTCTGATCGGATATTGCTACGCTTCGGTCGCGGTCAACGTTACCGCCCTCGAAGAAAACGCCTATATCGCTTCCGTGCATGGTAATAAGGATAAATTGAGTGTAGTCAAGAACTTTTTCGCAAACGGAAACTCGACTTTCAAACTCAACGGCAACGACTACACGCTTGCGGAAACCGAGGGCACCTACACGGTGACCGACCTCGACGCAACTCTTCAAACGGCGACTTGGGTAAACACGAACCTCAATCTCAACGTCGACGCATCCGCAACGGATCCCGACACCGTCGTATGGGTTATTGCGGACGGTTCAATCCCCACCCTTACTTTCGTAACCAAATAAAACGGCAATCTAACCGCATATGGAGCCCTCGCAACCGCGAGGGCTTTCTTTCCCATACCTTAAAATTTCCTTAAACCTCGGTATTGCAATTCGTTTGAGGGTGGCGTATAATGTCTTTAAGGGAAGAAGGATTGCTCACTTTTATTTCGATATTTGCGCCTTAGCGCAATAAAACCAGCGATAGGAGGGAAAAACTATGCTGACAAATCTCGCTTTATCAAGACCTTACACCACCACTCCGCAAATGCTCGAAGAGGCGCTTCAAAAACCCGAGGGACTGAAATGGTATATCATACCTCTCCTTCTCGTCTGCCTTTTCCTCATCGTGAACGAAATCAAAAACAAGCGTTACAGCGTCGTATTCGGCGGTGCGGCGTTTTGGCTTTGGGACGTTTTCAACGAGACTTGGAATGCCATGGTCTACGCCACGACCGGGCAACCCGTATGGGGCACAACGGCGGCAGGCGGTAGCGCATTGCAAATTTTGGTCGGTTACAATATTGAAATCTCGTTTATGTTCTTCATTCTCGGCATGATGACCTGCCGTATGCTCAAAACCACCGATGGCTACGAGGGCGTCGGATTCTGGGATGCGAACAAAAACTGGCTCGACGATCCTAACAATATCTATTACAAAGCAAACGTGCTGAACAAAAACCTCTCCGCAGAGGAAAGAAAAACCAAAACCAAAGCCGTGCTTTCTCGTATCGCACTCATAGTCGGCGGAAGTATCGGTGCGGTTATCATCGAAATACTCCTCAACAAATGCGGTGTTCTGACCTGGGAGAAACCTTGGTGGCAACCGTCCTTCCCGTTCGTACTCTTCCTCATCGGGTACGTACCCTTCTACGTAGCGGCGGTGCTAATTCACGACCTACCCCGCAAATGGCAACTCGTCGGACTCGGAATAATCATACTCATCGTAGCACTTCTCCTGATAATTTCGGGCTCTCTCGGAATGCTCGGACCGCAAACGGACGGCAACGGCAACTGGATTGGCAAGTTCTGCGACGGAGACAACTTCCCCGTCCTACTACACTAACCCGTTTTAATCGTAAAGAGCCCTATTCTCGGATAGGGCTTTTCTTTATTAAGCGATTTAGGCAATTTTGAATTATCGTTTCAAAAAGAAAGCCACGCAACCGCGTGGCTTAGTTTTTTTGTCGGAGAGGTCATTCGACGAGGATTTCTTTGATTTCCACTTCGTTTCCTCTCAGCAGATAAGTATGCTCGCTATTGCAATGCGGACAGATTTTGCCGTAGCGAACGGTGGGATATTCTTGTTTGCAATCCTCACAATAGGTCACGGCGGGAATGGTTTCGATTTCCAATTCGCAACCCTTCAAAATTTCCGTACGGTTGGCGTTCCAGTTCCAACAATCAATCAGTTGATCGTTGACGACGGTGGACACTTCCCCTATCCTCATCACTACTTTTGCGATTTTGGAAACGTTGTTTTGTTCCGCGACGTCCTTGACTATGTCAGCGATATGGAACGTCACTCCTAACTCGTGCATACTCTCTTACTTATTCTCCTTTTTTGCTTTTTTGACTTGCTTTTTGTAGTCTTTATGTTTTTGTTGGGAGATTTTTTCTTCCTCGGTCTTTTTGCCGAAGACAATCTTCATACCGCGCTTGATTGCGTACGGCAAGATTGCTTTGAACTTGTCCTCACTGCGCACCATAGTGGAGCATTCGGGATGTTCTCTGTGGAGATGAATTGCGTCGAAATCGCACTTGGTGGTGCAGATACCGCAACCGATACACTTGTTTTCGTCCACAACGCTTGCTCCGCAACCGAGACAACGAGACGCTTCTATCTTGACTTGTTCTTCGGTAAGAGTTCCGTGGAGGTCTCTGAAGGAGAACTTGTCGCCTTCGAGTTCTTTCGCCTCTTGTCTACCCGCAGTGTCGTAACTGTCGATGACGAGGTTATCCTTGTCGAGTTCGATGAATTGACGACGGTTTCTGCCGATAGTCATGCTCGTGCCGGGTTGTACGAAACGGTGGAGAGATACGGCCGCGTTCTTGCCCGCTTCGATTGCGTCGATTGCGAACTTAGGTCCGCTGTATACGTCGCCGCCGACGAAGATGTCGGGTTCCGCGGTTTGATAGGTGAGGGAATCCGCAACGGGATAGTTGCCGTGGTGGAATTCGACCTTGGTACCTTTGAGGAGGTCTCCCCAAACGACGGATTGACCGATTGCGAAGATGACGTTCGTTGCATCGACTGTAATCGTATCGTTTTCGTTGTATTTGGGACTGAATTTCTTGGTGGCGGGATCGATGACGCTGACGCATTTCTTGAACACGACCGCCTTGACGTTTCCGTTTTCGTCCTTAACGATTTCCTTAGGTCCCCAACCGTTGTTGACTTCGATTCCGTCCGCGAGGGTTTCCTCGATTTCGAGTTTGCTTGCAGGCATTTCGTCGCGGGATTCGAGGGAATACATAGCGACTTTTTCGCTTCCGAGACGGATTGCGGTACGCGCACAGTCTACGGCTACGTTTCCGCCGCCGATGACGACGGTGTTACCGCTCATTCTTCTGTCGTGGTTTTCGGTTGCGTCGTGGAGGAAGGTCACCGCCATATCCGTGCCGATAGCATCCTCGCCCGCGATTCCGGGAAGTCTGCCGCCTTGGCAACCGATTGCGATATAGAACGCCTTGTAACCTTGTTCTCTGAGTTCGGGAATAGTGACGTCCTTGCCGACTTCGACACCGCACTTGAACTCTACGCCGAGTTCTCTGAGCACGTCGATTTCTGCGTCGATGACGTCCTTTTCGAGTTTGTAGGACGGGATACCGTAGGTGAGCATACCGCCGAGTTTCTCGTTCTTTTCAAACACGGTGGGTTTGTAGCCTTTGGTCGCAAGATAGTATGCGCAACTGAGTCCCGCGGGGCCTGCGCCGACAATTGCGATTTTCTCGCTCCACTCTTTGTCGACGTTGGACGGAATGACGATTTCGGGGATATATCTCGTTTCCGCTTTGAGGTCTTGTTCTGCTATGAACTTCTTGATGTCGTCGATTGCGACCGCTTCATCCACTTTGCCTCTGGTGCAAGCGATTTCGCAACGCTTATTGCACACGCGACCGCAGATTGCGGGGAACGGATTGTCTTTCTTGATGAGTGCGAGGGCTTCTCTGTATTTGCCCTCTTTTGCTTTTCTTATGTAACCTTGAACCGCAATGTGCGCGGGGCAAGCGACCTTACAAGGAGACGTACCTGTATCGTAGCAGTTGATACGGTTGTTGTCTCTGTAATCCTCATCCCACTTGTCTTCGCCCCAACTGAGGTTGTCGGGAAGTTCATGTTTGGGATACTGAACTTCGCCTTGCTTGGTGCAGAGTTTTTGACCGAGTTTGACCGCGCCTGCGGGGCAGAATTCAACGCATTTACCGCACGCCACACATTTGTCCTTTTCGACCTTCGCGACGAAGGAACTTCTGGACATATTCGGGGTGTTGAAAAGCTGAGAGGTTCTTAGCGCGTTACAAATATTGACGTTGCAGTTGCAGATTGCGAAAATCTTGTTTTGTCCGTCGATATTGGTGATTTGGTGCACGAAGCCGTTCGCTTCCGCATTGCGGAGGATTTGCATAGCCTCTTCGTAGGTGATGGAGCGACCTTTTCCCGTTTCGGCGCAGTAGTCCGCCATATCGCCTATGCCGATACACCACTCCTCGCAACTGTCACCGCAACCCTCTCCGAGTTTGGCGCGACCGTAACGGCAAGAGCAAATGCCGACGCCGAGGTGACCTTCGTACTTTTTGAGCCAGTAGGAGATATGTTCGATATCGATAGTGCCGTTCTCCATTTCGATTGCTTTCTCGACGGGGATGACGTGCATACCGATGCCCGCGCCTCCGGGAGGAACCATAGGAGTGACCATCGTGAGCGGGAGATAAGTCATACGCTCGAAGAACATGGCAAGTTCGGGATGCTCGTCGAGTTGCGCTTTGATCATATTCGTGAACTCGGCGGAACCGGGAACGAACATAGGAAGCACGTAACGGCGTTCTCTCTTGGCACCGGGTATGGGACCATTGTCGTTGTAGTGGTTGCCGTAGTCGTATTCGAGAATACCGATTCTGCTCATCTCGTCGAGGAGTTCTTGCAATTTTTCGGGTTTAACGGAAGGGTTCAAAGCCTTCATATCCTCGAAAGTATAGTGGTGACGCACCTTCATCGTGAGAGCGACGTCCGCCATTTCTTCGGTGATAACGCACGCAAGTCCCCAATATTCGGGATCGTTTGCGGTCACACCGAGGATTTTGTGGTCGACGCAATCGGTGATTTTTCTTGCCAATTTGAGAATTTTTTCATTGGGGTTCGGATCGCCCATAAACTTGGGGACGAACGCTTTACTCATCTCAGCCATTTTCTTTTTCTCCTTGTTGAAAATATTTTATTTTTTTCCTTATTTCGTTTTCGAGCGCATCCATACCTTCTCCCGTTTTTGCGCTGACGGGAAGTATGACTGCATTAGGATTTAGTTTTTTCACCCTCTCATTGAACTTCTCTTCGTCGAAGTCGAAGACCTCCGACACATCGATTTTGGTGATAGCGACGACGTCGCATTTCTCGAACATGAGCGGATATTTGAGGGGCTTGTCGTCACCCTCGGGGACGGACAACAGCATCATATTGAAGTGCGCGCCCGTATCAAACTCCGCAGGGCAAACGAGGTTGCCTATGTTTTCAAGCACTATAAGGTCGGATTTCGGGAAACCCGCTTCCGCAATGGCTTCCGCCGTCATCTTTGCGTCTATATGGCATAGCCCGCCGTTATGGATTTGCACGCTGTCGACGCCCGTATTTTTCGCGATACGACTTGCGTCGAGATCGGTCTCTATATCCACGTCCATAGCAACGATTTTATATTCCGCTTTTATATCGTTTATGAGTCTCGTGAGCAACGTGGTTTTTCCGCTCCCCGGCGAAGACATAACGTTCATCATCACTGTGCCGTCCGCGGTAAGCGACCGTCTGAGAGCGTCCGCTATTTTATCGTTAGGCGCAAAAACGCTTTCTTTTACGGCAATGGTTCTCATACCCTTTCACCGAACCTTTCGACGTATTTTCCAAGGACATAGTCCGCAAGTTCCGAGATACCCTCTCCTGTCTTTGCGCTGACGGTGAAAGTTTTCGCCTTGCCGTTCATCCTCTCGATATTGCGTTTGCATTCTTCAACGTCGAAGTCGAAATACTTTGCGGTATCCGTCTTCGTGATGACTACGACGTCGCACGTCGAGAACATAAGCGTATATTTGAGGGGCTTATCGTCTCCCTCGGGGACGGACAGCAATGCCAGGTTCAAGTGTGCGCCCGTATCGAATTCCGCAGGGCAAACGAGATTGCCTATATTTTCCAAAAACACGAGTTTAGCGTCCGTTTTGAACGCATTAAACCCTTGTCTCGACATATCGGCGTCGAGATGGCACATACCGCCCGTATGAAGTTGTATGCCGTCCGCACCCGCGTTTCTTATTCTGTGCACGTCGGGGTCGCCGTCTATATCCGCCTCCATAACGCCGACTTTTATTCTGTCTTTGAGTTCTGCGATGAGTTTTTCGAGAAGAGTGGTTTTACCGCTTCCGGGGGACGACATGACGTTGACGTAGTATACGCCCTTGCCGTCGAGTTCTTCGCGGAGTTTGTCTGCGTCCGCATCGTTATCCCCGAGGATGCTCCTTTTGAGTTCTACCACTTCTTTCAAGTCCATAATCATACGCCTCTATTATTATATAATAGCACAAATCGCGCGAAACGCAATAGTAACTTTTGTTAACCACAATTTTTTCGCTTTCGCCCGACAAAAAAGGGGCTGTCGCCCCTGCCTTTATACGATACGCAAAATATCGTCGTAGATTGCGGTCTTTTTGTCGTTCACGTCCCCGTCTATATGGTAATGCCCGAAGAACCATTGACCGTACTCGACTTTTTCCTCGATAGCCGTCAACAGCGAATTTTCGGGATAGGACTTGAAATAGTTGAACGGCGTACGAAGTGGCGGATAATAAAGCGTGCGCTCGTCGCAAGCGTGCGTAATGACAAAATCGACTTTGTTGTCGTAGCGCGCAAGGTTTTTGAAGCCCTCGTCGAGATCGGCGTAGGTCGGCAATTCGTCCGCCCACCAACTCTCGCCCTCTTTGCGGAACAATCTGTCTATGCTCGTTGCACCGCCGAGGGTAAAGAAAGTTTTGCCCTCTATCTCGAACACTTGCCCGCGCATCAAATGGATAATATCGGGTGCGATTTTATGCACCTTTCCGCCCTTCCATTCCTCGACGGGATAGGCGTTCAGCATATCGAAATTTTCGTGATTGCCGTCCACGAACAAAACGGTAAACGGCAGACTTCTATACTTTTCGATTTTTTCGTCGGTATCTTCTTCGCTCCACAGCACACCGCAATCGCCGGCTATAATCATAAAGTCGTCCTTTGTGAGATTTCTGTCTTTGACGAATTCCTCAAACTTATAAAACGATAGTAGCCCGTGTACGTCTCCCGTTACGAATATCATACTCACCTGAACACAAATATATCTTTTTTAGAGCGGTAGATTTTCCACTCCGCCTTACCTTGCACGTTCGGAGTATCTCCCCTTGAAAACGCGGAGAATCTGTCCACAATTTCGTCGGACAGCGCATAGTCCTCCGCCGCGAACGGACGAAGAGAATTGCCGAGAGAGCCGAGAGCGTACCACAAGTCGCAAGAATGGAAGGACGCCTTGTCGGGAGGGAGAAGTCTGTCGAAGTCAAACACGTAGCAGACCGCGCCTTTTTCCAGTTGCTTTCTTGCAAAAGAACGTGCCATATGACGAAGCACCGGCGGAACCATATCCTTTTTCACTACGCCGTAGATTATAGGAACCGTCGTTTCGTATTTATTGTCGGTCACGAGAGTGCCGTCGATTACGGCTTTCGTGTTCATTGCTTTTCCGACGATTTTCTTTGTTTTCCAAGTCGTCCACACCTTTTCGGTAGGCATAGACTTGAACTCGTCGAAGTCCTTTGCTCCGCTGAGTTCGACGAGACTATTCCAATATCTCGTATTAGGCTTCGAGAGTGGCAACATAGCCGTTCTCTTTCCACCGCCCGAGAGCATAATCGCGCCGTTGATTTTGTCTTTCAAAAGCGGGGAAGATATCAGCGTTTGAACGCTCATCGCTCCCGCGCTTTGTCCCATAAGGGTAATCTTGTCGGGGTTACCGCCGAAACTTGCGACGTTGTGCCTAATCCACTCTATTGCGATATATTGGTCGAATAGTCCGAGGTTTCCGTTCGAGTGCTCGCCGTCCGCGAAAAATCCGAAAACGTTAAGCCTATAATTTATTGCGATGAAAATCACTCCTCGCCTTGCGTACGCCGAACCGTCGAATTGCATTTCGTTTATGCTCCCGCCCGTGAAACTTCCGCCGTGGATAAACACGACGACGGGACAGTCTTTCGCATTCGAGGGTTGGTACAAATCGAGAATCAAACAATCCTCGCTATACTTGAATGTTTTGCCTTTTCTAAATTCCTTATAGTAGAACCTATGCTCCTCGTTCCAGAAGGCGCGCATTTGCGGACAGCAAACTCCCTGTTCGAGAGCGGATTGTACGCCGTCGTAAGCGGTTATTTCTCGTGGCAAAGAAAAGCGTTCGGCGGTGGCGTATTTTACACCGCGGTAAAGCGCGCCGTAGTCCGTGACCTTTCCTATTATCTCCCCCGCGGGAGTGACGGTTTTCACTGTTTCCATAAGCATACCTTAATTGGTTATATTATCAAAATGCGTCGTTTATTCTTCGTTTTCGGTTGTTTCAACTACGGTTTCTGCGATTTCTTCGACGTCTGCATTTTCGGTTTCGGGCACACTCGCACCGCCGTCGATGACTATCGAATTACTCTCGTATGCAAGTCTCAAATGCTCTTCTTTCAGCACTTGAAGTTCCGCAACTTTCTTCTTGGAGAGAGGGTACCACACGAGGAGTACGATTGCCATCAAGCCGAACATGACTGCGGGAATTATGGTTGCGAGGTCGTACATAACGGCAAGGTTTTCGGGGGTTTGAACGGCACCTTTTGCGGTGTTGTAATTCATCCCGAGAAGCGCGCCGTTGACCGCAATCGCCGATATGACTTGACCGAGTTTTCTGAAGAACATGAAGAAGGAATACGCCGTTCCGTCGTCCCTTCTGCCAGTCTTGATTTCTATGTCGTCGATGGCGTCCGTCGCCATAGACCACACTTGCAAAATGATGAACGTAAGTCCGCAACCGCTAATGAAGCACAACACGAGGAAAAGATATAATCTGATATTGAGGTCAACACCGCGGAGCGCAAACATAGCAAGGTTTGCAACGGAAGCGATAATCATACCCACACCGCAAATTTCCTTTTTGCCGAACTTGCGAACCATTTTCGGAGTGAGAAACATTAGTACTGCCATAGGCGCATAGGTACACGCGGCAGAAACTACGTTCATCCAGTTTGCGCCGAACAAATCGTCGAAAAGATAGAGATAAAAACTTTGCGTGAACATTTGTCCCGCAAGGAGAAGCATACTTGCAACGCTGACCGCAAGGAACGCTCTGTTCGTAAACAAACCTTTGATTATGGTTTTCGTTTCGCCTTTTTCGCGCTTTTCGGCGGGAGTTGCAACGACTCTTTCCTTGTTGAACTTGAAAGCAAGCATGAGCATAACGAAGCATGTAAGTGACAGCACCACCACGCCGATAATGACGGGGAGATATTGCATATCCGTTATGATTTTGCCGTTTTCGCCGACCGCATACGTAACGCCGTCTACGGTCGTAGTTGCGCCCGTCCAACTCTCGTCCGCGACTCTGTCCGCATACGCAAATGATGCTATCAGAATTACGGGGACGGAGCCGACGCCTGCTCCTATCGAACGAAATACCGAGAGTTTCGTGCGCTCTTTTTCGTCCGTCGTAACCACCGACGCAAGTCCGCCGTAGGGAATTTGGAGCATCGTGTAACTCATTCCGAACATAACATAAGTTACGGTTGCATAGACGCAAGTGCCGACGGGATTGTCGTAATATGTGAGTCCCGGCCACTTGACGAACATCAGAATCGAAGACAGCACGAGGGGTACGGATGCGTACAAAAACCACGGGCGATATCTTCCCCATTTAGACAGTTTCACGGTGTCGCAAATTCTGCCCATCATCGGGTCGTTGATAGCGTCCCAAATTCTCGCGCCGATGAACATCAGCATGATGAACAGAGGACTAAGCCCGAAAATGTCCGTGTAAAACTTTTGTAGCAAGGACGTGACGAGTCCGAAAACGAGACAGCACGCGGTATCGCCCATAGCGTATCCGACGTAGTCTTTCATTCCGAGACCGCTCGTTCTTGAAATAAAACTTTGTTCCTGCGCCGTCGAGACGGCGACTTGGTTCTCACTCATAATTTTGCTCCCTTATATTGCTCCAAGCCGTAAATCACTTGGATTTTTCTTCTTGTTTGCGTTTTTCGAGTTCGGATATATACTCCTCTTCATCGAGGGGAATACGCACCTCTCTACCCGTCCAGCCCGCAAGGTGAATCGCGTTCGAGAAAGTTAGTCCGACTATGCCCTGCTCGCCGGGGGCGATAAACTTATCCGTCTTGCCGAGAAGATAGTCGGTGTAGTTCTTTATGATACCCACGTGTTGAGGAGGATACTTCGTGAAATTTAGATAATGGAACACTCCGCGATAGGTATGTTTTTTTGTCTTGGGCTTGCCCATAAACACGGTATTATGCTCCGAAAATGCGGGTTCGAGTTCGGCGTTTTCGGTGAAAACGAGTTTTCCGTTTTCGATGACGATTTTACCGCCCTCTCCCGTGATTTCGAGGCGATTGGTGCCGGGGGCGTCGTGAGTGGACGTAATGAACACGCCCGTCGCACCGTTTGCGAATTTGCAATACGCCGTGACGTCGTTTTCGACGCTTATATCCCTACCCACCGTAGACGAAGTCGCGGTTACGCTGACGGGAAGTCCCGCAAGCCAGGTGAATAAATCCAATTGATGAGGGCATTGATTGAGAAGCACGCCACCGCCTTCTCCCCACCAAGTGCCTCTCCAACCGCCTTGTGCGTAATACGCGCGCGGGCGGTACCAATCTGTAATTATCCATACGATACGCGTGAGTTTTCCGAGTTTCCCGCCGTCGATAATTTCTTTCGCCTTGATATAGAGAGGGTTCGTGCGTTGGTTGAACATCATACCGAAAGTGAGTTCGGGGTATTTTTTCGCCTCTTCGTTCATCTCTCGGACTTGTTTGGTATATACGCCGGCGGGCTTGTCGCAAAGAACGTTAAGCCCCGCTCTCATAGCGTCGATAGCGATAGTCGGATGAAAGTAGTGCGGAGTTTCGATAAGCACCGCGTCGATAAGTCCCGACGAAAACATTTCGCGATAATCCGAAAATACCTTTACGCCTTTGAGATTTTCCTCGGCATACTTGCGTCTTTTTTCGTCCACGTCGCAAACGGCGGTCAATTTCGCGCCCTTGACGAGTCCTTTCATCTTGGTGAATATTTTGGTGTAGAACGTGCCTTGTTTGCCGACTCCGACTATACCGTATCTGATTTCTTTCATATTTTCCCCTCCGCAAGCAATTTTTTGAGGTTGTTATATTGCCACAAAAAGACTTTTTTTCTCGACGCGCAAGCGAAGTAATTTCTCCCCGCCTTTTTGTCTATAAGCCTGAACGCTTTGTAGTAGTCTTTCATTTTGATAGCGACGAATGGAACGAAATTCACGACGGGTTTCAAAAGCGCGTACTTAAACGTGTGCGGTTCGAGAGTCATAAAGC
This sequence comes from uncultured Bacteroidaceae bacterium, assembly GCA_964563025.1. Lineage (GTDB taxonomy): Bacteria > Bacillota > Clostridia > Christensenellales > CAG-917 > RGIG4097. The sequence continues at coordinate 102,734 of CAZLVK010000005.1, forward strand.
CCTCGTATCCTCTCTTTTGAAGTTCGGGGATGATATAGTCGTAGCACCCCTCTCCCATACCGACGGGCACTTCGACCTTGTAAGTCGAACAATCCTTGATATGGTAATACACAACGTGGTCTTTGAGTGCGTCGAACGCTTTTTTCACGTCCACGTCGCATTGAACGTAGTTGCTTGCGTCGAAGCAAAGCACAAAGTCCTCGTCCGCGATTTCGTTGTAAATTTTCAACACTCTTTCGGGAACGTCGCCGTATATTTTTTTCTCGTTTTCGTGGAGGAGTTTGACACCGCTACCCTTGACGATAGCGAGAAGTTCTCTAAGCCTTGCGACGACTTTTTCGTGACAGTCGTCGGGATTTTTATCCCCGTAGAAAAATGAGAATATTCGGATATATTCGCAGTTCATAAGGCTTGCGATTTTGACGAGTTCTCTAAGTTGCTTTTTCTGTTTTTCAAAGCCTTCTTCGTCGTCGATACCCACCTTGCCGATAGGCGAACCGATAGACGAGAACCTCACGTTTTCTCTTTCAAGCACGGGATAAATCTCTTTCTCGAATTCCTCGAAAGTGTAGTCCGCAATATTTTTTCCATTCACGTTTCGGGGGCAGAGATAACTTTCTCCGAGTTTGTGCAAAACGCGGATTTGAGTGCTTAAACTACTGCTTATCTCGTCATAAAACCCCGATATTGTTATTTTAGACATTTCATTACCTCTAATATTTACGCCAATTCGACGCCGTCGAAATCGATGACTTCCGCCTCGTCGAGACCATCGTCGGGTTGAGGACCGCGAGCGTAACGCACGGCAAGTCTATCGTTCTTCGCACGCAAGAATTCGGTGTTTTCGATGACTTTGTTTTTGTTGAGATTATATACGAACAAGAACGCGACGAACACGAGCACCGCACCGACCAAAGGAAGCACTATGGACAGTTTGAGCAAGTTGTTTGAAACATCTGCGGTCGTTGCCTGATAGTTTTCCGCTTCGTATCCTACCCAGCCTGCCGCCGCCGCAACGAACGCCGCGCCGATACCTTGCGCCGCTTTTCTCACGAAAGAATAAGTCGCATATACGCTTGCTTCGTCGCGGTTGCCGAATTCGTCCTCGCGAAGATAGGTTGCGTATATATTTTTGCCGTCCGCTTTGGTTGCTCTGACTTCTTGCTCGTCGACGCAGTCCGCAACCATAGACCAAGTGCCGAGGCTTAGCGGTGCGGTTGCGAATTGTCCTACGCCGAGGCAAAGCGCGTATACCCACATTGCCCAACCTTCACGCGGGAACGGTATGAACAACAGAATGATAAACACGACGATTGAAAGTACGTTGGGCCACATTGCGATTTCCTTTTTGCCATACTTCGCGGACAGTTTGCCCATAAGCGGAATGAAGATGACCATAGGCGCCATCATCACTATGCTGACCATACCCGAACTTTCCGCATCGCCGAAGAAGAGTTGACACACAAGCGGTAAAGTCGTCGAGTAGGACATTATGAAAACGAGTTGGCAGAAAGACGCCAAGCACATACCGATAGCCGCTCTGTTTTTCAAGAAACGTTTGAGCATTTCGATATAGTTGAATTTGACTTTGGGTTTTTCGACTTGCGTTTTCTCTTTGGTGAGGAAGCACGTCAACATAAAGCCTACGATTGCGATTATCGAACATACGAGAGCCACCCACACGAACGCTTCGGGAACGACGGGTTGGATATCGGTTTCGGGGTCCTTGTCGCCGTAGATGAAATACGGAACCGCAATCATAAGGATGAGCATTGCGACGCCCGCGCCTATGCTACGGAGAGAGGACAATGCGGATCGCTCGGTCGGATCGTCCGTAAGCGCCGCATTGAGGGAGCCGTAAGGAACGTTCGCCGCGGTGTACGCTATCGACCACACGCAATACATAAGGAGCACGTATACGAACCTACCCCAGTACGAAAAACTTCTAACGTCGATGAAAAGTAGCGTAGTCGTAATTGCGATTGCAAACGCGCTGAAGAAAATCCACGGAATATATTTGCCGTGTTTTCCCGCCTTTCTTGCATCCACGAGTGCGCCGATAATCGGATCGTTGATTGCGTCGAAAATTTTCGACAAGATGACGAGCAAGGACCAGTGCGCCATACTGATCCCAAGTCCCTGCGTCGTGAAAGTTACGAGGAACGTGCCTATGAGTTGGAAACTCATATTGCATCCGAAATCGCCCATCGTATAACCGACGAGTTCTTTCATGCCGAGTTTATCTTTTTTTGCCGTTGTATCTGCCATAATAATCCCTTGTATAGATTGTTTTTATTTCTTAGGTTTTTCGATTTTATTGAGCATTTCGTTGACTTCGAAGAGGAGTTCGGGAGTGACCTTATCCCCCGCCATACCCGCGATTCTCTCTATAGTCATACCGCTGACGAGTTTAATCATACCCTTGCTGACTTTGAAGTCTCCGCCTTCGCCGTCCGCGCTCGAAGTCATAATTTTGACTACCCTGTCGATGAGTTCGTTGATGAGTTTCTCGCCTTCCTCGGTCTTCATAATATCGCCGAGTTTATCTTTTATCGAGAAACGGTCTTCGGGGAACTTGAAATCGAACTTGCCCTCTTTGTCGAACCAGTTTTCGACGTCCTTGGAACCGCCGTCGCCCTTCAAAGAATAACCCTCGTAAGGTTTCTTGACGTACTTCAATTCGATTTCGTCGGACACGTCGCCGCTGACCGCTTTAATCTTCGTTTCAAAGAAGGATTTGAGAGGAACTTCAAACGTAAAGACGTATTTCCCTTTTTGTCTTGTGATTTCCTTTTTGCCGATATAGAGAGCAACTTCGTCGCAGTTCGAATAGACCTTGACGGTCGTCGTCTTTTCCGCGCGGTAGTAGTATCTCTTAGACGCGATATGCACGAAAGGCTCAGTGGTCCAGTGCGCTTTGTAGATATAGAAACTGTCTTTCTTAATCTTTCTGTCGTAAGTCACGAGACCTTTATTGTTTCTGCCGGCAATTCCGCCCTCGTTTCTGCCGTCCACACCGAAGTCGAACATATTCCAAACGTGCGTCGCCCAGAGATACGGACGCTCCGCAAAAATCTTCAACATATTCTCGTGATAGTAGGATTGATATTCTTCGCTGTAATCCCCTTGCTTAGGCTCGCTCGTATGCCACGTGAGGATTGCCTCGCAACCGTATTCGGAAATGCCTATCACTCTGTCGGGATAGGTTGCTCTGAAATCGTCCAGCCATTCCGCGTTTCCGCCGACGTCGCCAACGTACCAACCGAAGTAGTGGTTGTAGGACATAATATCCGAAATATAGGTCATGGGAGAGGACGGTTCGAGCATAGTCACGTGTGCCATAGTCGTGGGACGAGTCTTATCCATTTCGTGGCAGAGGTCGTTGAGGGTGTTGTGAAGCGCAGTGACTTCGGGGCTTTCTCCGGTTATCGTGATTTCGTTCGAGAGTCCCCAGCAGAAGATAGACGCGTGGTTGTAATTTTGAGTGATGAGTTCTTTCATCTGACTGACGGCGTTCTCGTTGCCGTTCGGAAGGTGAGAAGAAATATAGGGGATTTCCGCCCATACGACCATGCCGTATTCGTCGCACAAATCGTAGAAATATTGGTCGTGCTGATAGTGCGCAAGGCGTATCGTATTGGCACCCATTTCTTTGATGAGGTCTATATCTTCCTTGTGCTCTTTTTCGGTTATCGCCCAACCCATATCCTGTCTGTCTTGGTGACGGGAAACGCCGTGAAGGGGGTATTTTCTGCCGTTGAGATAGAACCCGTCTTTGTCCGCTTTCATGGTTCTGACACCGAAACGGATATTTCTCTCATCTTCACCAATCGGGGTTTTAAGCGTCAATTTTGCCGTATAAAGTGCGGGATTGTCAATTCCGTCCCAAAGCACGGGGTTTTCGAGGGTGAACGTGAACGCCGTAGTCGCGCTTGCCGTAGCCGAATTCTGCGCCACGATTTCGTCGCCGATTTGAAGCGCGCAATCCACCGTCGCATTCGTCGTATCGCCGGTGATATACGCCTCGATTTCCACGGTTGCGGTGCCGTCCTCGTTTACGGTCGGGGTGATTTTCACGCCCTCGCTACCGAGGTGGTCGAGGTCAAATCTCGTGACGGGAGTTTCGATGATATAGACGTTTCTGTATATACCGCCGAAGAAAGTGAAGTCCGCCATTTGGGGATATACTCTGTCGTTTGCGGAGTTATCCGCAGACACCGTGATTTCGTTTTCTCCGTCGTTGAGCGCGTCGGTTATTTTCGCGCGGAACGTCGAGAAACCGCCCTCGTGATACGCTACGCTTTCACCGTTCACGAACACTTCGGCGATTGCGTTCACTCCGCGAAATTCGAGATAGTAGTCCTTGTTATCTTTCTTCGTTACGGCTATCTTTTTTCTGTAAAAGCACTTGCCGCGATAGTAATCGCTACCGCCGTCCTGTCCGTCGAGATTATTCCAAGTGTGGGGCAGATTGATTTTTACGCTTTCCGCCGTTTGAAGGTCGCTATAAGACTCGCAACCCTTGAAAAAACGCCAACCGTTATTAAGCAAAACTTTATTCATATTTTCCTCCGAAAAATTATTTTATCTTTGTACTCTACCGCTTCCGCTACCCCGCATAAGGGAGAGGACTTCGTCGACGGAGACCATATTGTAATCCCCCTCGATAGAGTGTTTCAAGCAACTCGACGCCACCGCGAAATCGATGGTATCCTGACCTGAAAAATCGTTCGTGAACGCATAGACGAGCCCCGCGCCGAAACTATCTCCGCCGCCTACTCTGTCTACTATATGAATGGAATATTTCTTGCTGAAAAACGCGCGGGACGCCACGTACAGCATACCCGACCAGTCGTTATCGTTTGCGCTGTGGCTTTCGCGAAGAGTTATCGCAACCGCCTTGAACCCGAAACGGTCGGTGAGTTGTTTTGCAACCGAAACGTAACCTTCTCTGCTGAGTTTTCCGCTCTCTATATCCGTGTTTTCCGCCTCGATACCGAACACGTCCTTTGCGTCCTCTTCGTTTGCGATACACACGTCCACGTAGTTGCAGATTTCACTCATAACCTCTCCCGCTTTTTCCTTGCTCCAAAGTTTTTTGCGGAAATTTAGGTCGCAGGATACGGTGATGCCTTTTTCCTTTGCGATACGCACCGCTTCGAGAGTTATCTCGGCAAGTTCGTCAGAGAGTGCGGGGGTTATGCCCGTGAAGTGGAACCACTCCGCGCCGTCGAAAATCTCGTCCCAATCGAAGTCGTCCGCGCTTGCGGTAGCGATAGACGAGCCTTTTCTGTCGTATATAACCTTGCTCGGACGCTGACTTGCGCCCTTTTCGCAGTAGTATATACCCACTCTGTCTCCCCCTCTTGCGACGAAACTCGTATCTACGCCGAATTTTCTGAGAGAGTTTATCGCACTTTGACCGATTTCGTGGTCTGGGAGTTTTGAAACAAACCGCGCGTCCATACCGAAATTCGCAAGGGACACAGCCACGTTTGCCTCGGCACCGCCGAAAGTCGCTTCCAGACGGTCGCTTTGCACGAATCTCAAATAGCCCTCGGGGGCAAGACGGAGCATAATTTCTCCAAACGTTACGACTCGCATATTCTCACTATCTCCTTACAATTTGCGACAACGTCGCCTTTCATCATAAAAGAACCGCCGACCGCATAGGTTTTGTCGAAGTCGAGGTATTCTTTGAGGTTATTTAGGTCCACACCGCCCGTCGGAATAAACTTCACCGCGGGGAAGGGAGCGGACAGTGCTTTCATCGCTTTGAGTCCGCCGAACACGCCCGCCGGGAAAAACTTCACGACGGTTATGCCGTAGGACAACGCTTTCATAATTTCGGTAGGAGTAACGCAACCGGGATAATAGGTGACGCCGTTTGCCACGCAATACTCCGCGACCTCGTCGCTAAACCCCGGAGACACGATGAATTTTGCTCCTGCGTCGAGTGCGCTTTTCGCTTGTTCGAGGTTGATGACGGTACCCGCGCCTACGTTCATATCGGGGAACTCTCTGACCGCTATTTCTATCGCTTCGCGCGCGCAAGCGGTACGGAAAGTGATTTCCGCCACGTTTATACCACCCTCTCTCAGTTTTGAAAGAGTATCGACGGTTTCGCTTTCGTCCTTAATCACCACGACGGGGATGACTTGTTTCATATTACACCCCGCTATACGCGGAAAAACCGCCGTCTACGGGGATGACCGTTCCCGTCACGAACCCGCTTGCCTTGTCGTCCGCAAGCCATAGTAGGCAACCGATAAGGTCGCTTATTTCGCCGAATTTCTTCATCGGCGTAGCATTCAAAATTTTGCCCGTTCTTGCCGTAGGCGTACCGTCCGCGTTGAAAAGCAAATTTCTGTTTTGGTTGGTCACGAAAAATCCCGGTGCGATGGCGTTGCAACGGATACCGCACGGTGCGAAGTGCACGGACAACCACTGCGTAAAGTTGGATATGCCCGCCTTTGCCGCCGAATACGCGGGGATTTTGGTGAGGGGAGAAAACGCGTTCATCGAGGAAATATTTATGATATTGCCTCCCGTTTCCACCATATCCTTGGCAAAAACTTGCGTCACGAGGAATGCGGAAGTTATGTTGAGGTCGAACACGAATTTGAGCCCGCTTTCTTCGAGGGCAAAGAAATCCTTCACGCCTTTGGTGTCGGGAGTCATATACTCGTTGTCCGTCGTCGCTCTGGGATTATTTCCGCCCGCGCCGTTGACGAGGAAGTTGACCTTCCCGAACTTTGCGTTTATCTCGTCCTTCGCTTTTTCGATATCCGCTTTGTCAAGGCAATTACACTTGACCGCAAGGGCGTTTTCGCCGATTTCGTCCGCGAACTTTTTCGCGGCGTCGTAGTTTATGTCGAGAAGGGCTACCTTTGCACCGCACTCCGCAAGTGCGCGCGCAAATTCCGAGCAGATAATCCCGCCCGCGCCCGTTATCGCTATGATTTTGTCACTCAAATCGACTTTGAAAGGTATCATTTTTTCATCTCCTTTTTCACCGCCTCGAATAGTCCCGAGAGATAGCACGCGCCCATTGCCCTATCGAAAAGTCCGTAGCCGGGTTTTGCATCCTCCCCCCACACGTTTCTGCCGTGGTCGGGACGAACGTATCCGTCGAAACCGTTCTCTTCGAGCGCCTTGACTATGCCGTACACGTCCACGTCTCCGTAGGCGGTCTGATGTCCGTTTTCGTAAAAGTTTATATCTCCGTCGTACTTCAACTGACGAAGGTGCGCAAAATATATGCGACTTGCATACTTACCCGCCATTTCGGGCAAGTCGTTGAATCTCCCCGCGCCGAGAGAACCGGTGCAGAAAGTTATGCCGTTATGCTTGTTAGGCACCGCCGCAAACAACTTGTCGTAATCCTCTTCCTTGCATATAATACGCGGAAGTCCGAACATATCCCAAGGCGGATCGTCGGGGTGAATTGCCATATTCACGTCCGCCTCGTCGCAAGCGGGCATAATCGCATTCAAAAAGTATACGAGATTTTCAAAAAGTTTCTCGTGCGTCATTCCCTCGTAATCCGAAAGAAGAGCGTTCAGTTCGTCCGTCGAATAACTCTCGTCCCAACCGGGCAAGTGCAAGTTCTTAGGGTCGAGCGCAAGAAGTGCGGAGTGGTCGTACGCAAGAGAGGTCGCGCCGTCTTTATGTTTGAAATAAAGGTCGGTGCGGAGCCAGTCGAACACGGGCATAAAGTTGTAGCAAATGCACTTGACACCGACTTTTCCGCAGTTGATGATATTCCGCTTGTACGCCTCGATATATTTATCCCTCGACGGCTTGCCGAGTTTTATATCCTCATGGACGGGAACGGATTCGATGACTTCCATTTCAAGTCCTGCGCCGTTTGCAAGGACTCTCAGCCTTTCGAGTTTATCTACGTCCCACACCTCGCCGACGGGAACGTCGTAAACGGCGGTAACAACCCCCGTCATTCCTTGGATTTGTTTGATATAATTTAGGGGGATACAGTCTTTTTCGCCGTACCATCTGAAAGTCATTTTCATAAGCCTAACACCTCTTTGACATTGTAATACGCAATATTTTTAGCGAGAGAAATACCGCTGTTTTCGTCGTATTCGCCCTTGTCGATTTTGTCCGCAATATAGGACGACAGAATTCTGCGGTAGAAATCGAAACGCACGTAGGAGCTGAAAGACCTACTGTCCGTGAGCATACCGAGATTGTTGCCGAGCACCGCGTATTCGGACACCGTTTCGAGTTGACGGCGTATGCCTTGCACGGTATCGTTGAACCACCAAGCGGCGCCGACGAGAACGTTTCTGAACGCACCGGAAATAGCACAAACCGACCTTAAACACTCGTCGTTGAGCGAATAAAGTATGATTTTGGGCAAACCGCCGAGTTTGATGTTCATTTTGTTGAGAAGATGCGCAAGCGCATCCGTGTCTATATTGGCGCGGAATACGTCGAAACCGCTGTCCTTGCCGATAGCACCGAACGCCTTTGTGTTGATATTCCTGAATGTACCGAAATGCAGTTGCAAAACGACGCCCTTTTCGTAACACTTCTCTATAAGCCACTGAAGGTTTTCGGTGTCCTCGAAGTCATCGAAACCGTGGTCTGCTATCTTGCAACCTTTCGAGATGAAATAGTCGAGTCTTTCTTCAAGGATTCCATTGTCTTCACCGTTTATAAAGCATGCGTCCGGACGGAAGGTCGGGCGCACTTTTACGCCGTCTATGTCTCCGTGATTTTCAAGAGTCGAGAACGGGTCGTCCGTCGTCGCGATATATTCGACGCGAAACTTTTTCAAAAGCGTTTTCACGGATATGTCTTTCAGCTTTTCGTTCGCTCTGTCCCATATGGATTTCGCACTGTCCTCATTCAGCGGTTCGTGAATATCGAACACGGAAGAAAGTTCCATATGAGTCCAATAGTAGAGAGGATTGCCTATGAGCATAGGCAAGATTTTCGCATATGCGAAAAATTTCTCTTCGTACGATTTCTCACCCGTGATATACTCCTCGGAAACGCCCGCAAGGCGCATCGCGCGCCATTTGTAATGGTCGCCGGATAACCACAACTCCCCGATATTTTCAAAGCGCTTGTCCTCTTTGATTTCCTTTTCGTTGAGGTGGCAGTGGTAATCGATTATAGGGAGCGCGGAAATCGCGGAATAAATCCGCTTTGCCGTTTCTCCCGATAAAAGTAAGTTTTCATCAAAAAATGCCATTATATATACCTCTTATATATATCTATATTGTATCACTCAACATTTGCACAGTAAATCCCGATTTTTGCTATTTTACTTGCAAATCTTGCTGTTTTGTATTATTCTTAACGTATGAGCGAAAATCAATATATGACAAAAGCGACCTACGAGGTGCGCCATAGAAAGGATAAGGACTTCAAAACGGTCGAAATGCACTCCCACGATTTTTTCGAGGTCTATTTCTTTTTGAAGGGTTCGGCAAGTTATATCATCGAAGATTGCAAGTACATTCTTCGTCCGGGCGACGTTCTCTTGATTCCCCCGAACAAACTTCACCAACTCGACATAAAGGACTCGACGGAAACGTACGAGAGGTACGTGCTTTGGATTGACGGTCGCTACCTCAAAAAAATTTCCACGCCGAAAAGCAACCTCAAAACTTGTTTTCTGAAAGCGACGGAAAACGACGCTTACCTAATTCGCAACGACGACCTCTCCGAAAAAGTCCGTAGGCTTCTCGAAAGCGCAACCGCACAAAGTCAGGACGGCTTCGGCTCCGATCTCGAAACCGAAGAGAAAATCAAAAGCATCCTCGTTCAACTCGGCAGATATTATCTCCAAAACGACGGGAACCTCGGTGTGAGCGGAAAAACAAACCCTTGCGTGACGAAAGCCATCGACTATATCTCGGAGCACATATCCGAGGACTTATCTCTCGACGTTCTCGCATCGGCGCTGTTTGTGAACAAGTTCTATTTTGCGCACGTATTCAAAGAGACGACGAACACCTCCCCTCATCGCTACGTTCTCAAAAAACGACTGGTTCTATCCAAGCAACTCATCGAAGAAGGGTTCCCCGTGACCGAGGTTTATCTGAAATGCGGATTCGGGGATTACACACACTTTTTCCGAGCGTTCAAAAACGAGTACGGCATAACCCCCAAGCAGTTCTATTCGATGATACGCTGACAAAACGGATAAAGCAGAAAACGGCGTTTATCACGCCGTTTTCGTGCCATTAAATATCATTTTTGCATAATATCAAATTATTCTCATAATTCAACGGGAATGCCACCGAGAGCACTTTTATAAGCACCGAGGACGATTTTCAAACTCTTTGCGCCCTCTTTTCCGTCTATCGGAAATTTCTCTCCGCGGGTTACGCAATCGTAAAAATGCGCTATAAGTTTTTCGTGTCCGCTCCCGTAGACTTCCTTTCCGTACCACTTTTTGTCGGTAGATATATCGACGGGTTCTCCGTTTATCAGCACACCGTCGGGATATAACACCACTTCTCCGCTTTTCGTTTTGAAAGTTATCGAAACGGGAGAATCCTCTTTTGCGGTAACCGTTGCGTAAATCGAAAAGAGTCCGTTTATATAGCGAAACACCGCACTAAAGGTATCCTCGACGTCGATGACACCCGCAAGGGATTCGTTTGAAATTTGCGCTTGCACGCCTTCAGGCATTCCCGCGATCCATTGCACGAGGTCTATCGTGTGAATTGCTTGATTTATCGCTACTCCACCGCCTTCGGTTTCCTTCTTTCCTCTCCACTCCGCGGACTCATAATAAGCCTTGTCCCTATGCCAGTTGAGGATTGCGCTCCCGACTGCTATTTTTCTCCTTTTGAGATATTCTTTCACGTACGCACTCGAATCGTTGTATCTGTTTTGATAACAAACACCGAGAATACCTTTCGCGCGCTTTTCGGCAGAAAGGATAGCATCTATTTCCTCTTCTTTTATACAAAGGGGTTTTTCTACGAGGACGTTTGCCCCGCTATCCAACGCATCTATTATCATTTCCGCGTGGAGGTAGTGCGGAGTGCAAATATGCACGACGTCGGGACGAACCTCGTCAAGCATAAGGCGGTAGTCCGCATATTTCGCGACGTCATCGTAGCAGTCGAGTCGGGAAAGGTCAACGTCAACGAGGGCGACAATATTCGCGCCCTGTTTTTTCAGCACTTCGTAATGCACCTTGCCTATAACGCCGAGACCTATAATTGCTGTTTTCACTTTTTGCCTTTTGTGCGAGAAAACGGACGTTCTCCGCAAGCGATAAATAAACTTTTGACATTCGCAGTCGCGCGCTACTCTTCCTCGTCTATAGAGATGACTTTCAAATGCGTACCTCTCACCTGAAAGCGCACGTTGAACCCCGCGAAACTCATTCCGTAAACGCGGTTCTCGTCCGCTTGATAGGACGGACGAGGATCGTACGAGAGAATTTTCAAGAGAGTGTCTCTCTTTTCGGGCGGAATCGCCATAAGGGTATAGTCGTCGCACTCCACGTCAAGAACGTGAGCGTCCGCGTCGAAAGAATACCCGCACGTGGCGTCCGCGTGTACGTCCGAATAGGGAACGTACGGTTTCACATCGTAGATTTTGGTGCCGTCCGCCATATCCGCTCCCGAAACGCGCAACACGAGCCCGTGAGACTGCGTATTCTCCACGCCTAAGAGTTTGACCGAAGACAGCCCTATCGGATTGGGACGATAGGGAGAACGGGATGCGAACACACCTACCCTGACGTTACCGCCGAGACGAGGCGGGCGCACGGTAGCGTGCCATTCGAGCATATCGTTGTCGAACTGCCATATAAGCCACAAATGCGAAAAGAGTTCAATCCCTCTAAGTGCGTCGGGATTGCGGTATTCGGGCTCGAAAATAATCACGGATTCCACCTCTGCGAGTCCGCTTTGTCGAGGAATGCCGAACTTCGAGGTGTAATCGTTATGTATGGTTGCTATCGGTTTCATTTTTTGAGGACGGAGTAGGCGACTTCGGGGTTGTCGGTGATGATAGCGTCCGCGCCGTTTTCGACGAGTCTTTCAACGTCGTCTTCCTCGTTAATCGTCCAATACTGCACCGCAATATCGAAAGAATGCGCATAGTCGCAGAACGCCTTCGTGCCGAGGTCGAAGTAGCCCTTCAACCCTTGCGGAATTTGCAAAACGTCGAACTTATATTCCTTGTCCGTATTGCCGTAAAGGAAGGAGAAATAGAAATCGATGACTTCCATTACGCTTGCAGAACGGGTGAGATCGGGGTACTTGGCGTCGATATATTTCGTGACGTTATCCTTGAACGTACCGACGATAACGTGATCGGTGATGCCGTATTCTTCCATCTTTTGATAGAGAATATCCATAGCGCGTTCGCCGTCGCTACCGCCGTCCTTGATTTCGATTATGTAGTTGAGGTCGGCGCGCACGGACGTGAGGTAAGTGAGAATTTCGTCAAGGGACAAAATCTTAATGTTATCGGGGATTTCATCTCCTCTGAGTCCGCGATAGGGATAGTTTTCGTCCTCGTCCATAAAGTTTTCGCCGAAGTTGAGTTGTTTGAGTTCAGCCAAAGTTTTGTCTATGACTTTGACGTGTCTTTTGCCGTAAAATTCGGTAGCGTTCGAGGTGCGATTGACGGTGTCGTCGTGAAGAAGAACGAGTTGGTCGTCCGCAGTGATATGCAAGTCGAACTCGACTATATCCACTACGTAGTCGGTGGCGGTCATACATTTTTCAAACGCCATCATGGTTTCTTCGGGAGCGAGCCCGCCACCCGCGCGGTGAGCGGAAATCAACGTGCGTTCGTCAAAAGTTATATAGCGATTGTCGCCGTCGTAGACGTTGATTTCGTCAACCCTCGAATAATTCCCGGTCAAGGGCAATGCGAGAAAGTTGACGAGCACTACGGCTATGATGATAGAGATAATCGTCCATTTGACGATGAGGTTGATTTTGTCTTTCTTTTGGAGGTAGGTCAAGAACTCCCCTACCGACATTTCAGAATAGTTTTTCATTTTCACTCCGATAATCCTTAATATATGCGCGCGAGCGCGAACAAAAACCCCGACGGCGTCGGGATTTTGTCGTTATGATTTGATTGTGTCCGAGACGTTCACTTTTGCATATCTCTTGAACAGTTTGACGGGATTGAGCCACTTCCTTTCGATATGGTACGCGCTTGACAGCACGGTGACTTCGGTTATCCCTAATTTCTCAAAGATTTCTCTGCAAAATTTTGCGTTCTCTTTGGTGGTGGTGGAGCGATCCTCGACCACGATTTTGTCGTCGGAGACGCCTCTTTCGAGGAGCCATTCGCGCATAACCGAGCCTTCGGACTTCCCCGCCTTGGGATTTGCGATACCTCCCGTCACGACGATGAGATCGAACTTATCCGCTACTTCGAGCGTTTTTTCGAGTCTACCGCGCATAAAGTCGCTGATAGAGCCGTCGTCGAGGAGTCTGTTGCCGAGAGTAACGAGAACTTTCATATTACGCCTTCTTTACGTATTTGATTACGCTATATTCGACGCCGTCGACGGTCACGGTGGTCGCTTCACCGCTGACTTCGTAATTGCTGAGGAAGCCGTTATCCGTCACGGTCGCATCGCTTGTCACATAGACTACGTCGCGGTCGGAGATTATTCCGCCGACGTTGGTGGTGTTGCTACCGTATTGCATGCTTTCCGCAACCGCTTTGCTGAGGACGTACACGGTCGTTGCGGATTGAGTGTCGTCAAAGGCACCGATTCCGACTCTGCCGGCGGGGACGTCTTCGGGGATATACGCATTGGTCAGTTTGACGCAAGACTTGAATGCGTAACTTCCGATGAACGTGACGTTGTTCATACCGGTGACGGCGGTGAGTTCGACACAACCGTTGAATGCATTGTTTCCGATAGTTTCGGTGACGGCGGGAATCGCAACGCTGACGAGAGCGGTGCAACCCATGAACGCGCCGTCGCTTATTTCTTCGACGAGAGTCTTGCTGAGGTCGAGGGTTTCGATTGCGGTACAACCTTCAAATGCGTACATTCCGATTTCTTCGAGCGCAACCGAAGAGGTGAAGTCAATCGTATTATCCTCAGTCACCACGTCTCCTTCGCGGACTATCTTGCCGAGAGAGACGCAATCCTTGAACGCGCGGTCGCCGATGGTCTTAACCGTTGCCGAGAAGTGATTTGCGGGTGCGTAAATATAGTCGTCGGATACGTTGTACACGAAGGACTCTTTGGAGTAATAGGACACGCCGGTACCGAAGAGGTTGTCAAGGCTACCGTTGTAAGTCTCGATACAGTTGGGGAGACAGAACTCGTCGCAGTCGTCGGGTGCGAGAGCAAACGCGCCTTCGTCGAATGCGGTCACGGTGTAAGTCCTTGCGATATTATTCGCATTGGATTGAATGTATGCGGGGATGAGGATGAGTCCGTCCACCAAAGTAATTTTTGCGTTTGATACGATAGTCGCCTTTCCGGTAGCGGTCGCAACGAGTTCATCGGGTTCGTCGTAGTTCGCGAAAACGTATTTTTCGACGGACGCGGATACGGAAGTCGTTACGGAGTAGAAGGTGACGTCCTTGCCATCGAGGTTTGCTTCTGCATATTCACGGAAGTATTCGGTGTCGGGAAGTTTGATTTCGCCTTCAACGAGGGAGAGTGCGTCGGTTGCGAGAAGGACGTTTCTCGTCCAAACCTCAACGAGGTCGCAACCGTCGGTGCCTTCGCCGTCCTTATAGATGGTCTCGGTGAACGCAACGGGGATAACAGCATCGAGAGTAACGTTGGCAACGCCCGTAATGGTTACGGTGCCTTCGTAGTTGACGGTTTCCTCGGTGACTCTGACGGAGTCGATGCCGATAGAGGATGAAGTGAGTTCGCCCTTAATGTCGAACGAGCGTACTTGTTTGAGTGCGGTACAGCCCATGAACGCCTCTTCGCCGATAGAGGTTGCCGAGGACGGGATATAGACGTATTGAACTTTGGTATTGTTCTTGAACGCTTGATCGTCGATGCCGACTATGGTGTAGTCGTCAACGTTTTGCGCACTGCTATCGCTTGCATAGTAGCCGTTGGCGGTGAGTCTTGCCTTTGACGGAATTGCGATAGTGGTTTGAGTCGCATATGCGGATTTGAGTCCGGTGATGACGGCGGTTTTTCCGATTTTGTCTACAATTCTGTAAGTGAACGCATTCGCATCGGTGTCGAGGGTTACGGAATAGATAAGCGTGCTGAACACGTAGCCCTTCGCCGCATCGCCGTAGCGAATGCCGGCGGTATGATAACCGAGTTCGGTGGTGTCGAGACCGCTCAAAACGCTTGCGTTAACGTTCTTATTTTCCGCATCCGTCTTGCTGATTATGCTGACTTTGTTGAGATTGACCACGCTTTCTCTGCCGTCGTCCATAACGACAAGAAGGCTGGTGCTTGCGTATTGGCTCGTCGCGGTGCTATTGACGGAGAGCGAAAGCGCGGATATGGGTTTGATGGATTTATTCTTCGGTTCGTTGACCTTATAACTGAACACCGCAACGTACGCCGCAAGTCCGTCGTGATAATCGACGTCTATTCTCAACGTCTTGCCGGAACCTATTTGTGCGGAGTAACCCGTGACGGTGATTTGTTCGTCGTCGAGAGAGAGAGAATCTTCGGTGCCGTCAACGTACTTGAAGGAAATGCCGAGTCCCTTGGTGGGGAGAGAGGTTTGCGTGGTGTAGAAGGTGGGAACGCCCGCTACCTTATCGCCGTTGTCGTCGGTGTGGTAGAACGCAATGGTGGATTGGTTGATTGCCATATACACGTCGTAAGCAAGTTCACTGCTGACTACGTCGTAATCGGTACCGTCCGCTTTTACGCCACCGCCGACTTTGAAGGTCAAATTGTGTGCGCCCTTGTCCCCCGCTCCGTTTTCGTAAACGATAGATGCAACGGGGAGATTTTCCGTTCTGAGCACGCCGTCGCTTCTGCGAACGACCGCACCGTCAACGATATATTGTCCGTCCGCAGACAAGATACCCGCCGCCGCCCAGGCAGCCTCGAAGTCGAGGGTGTCTACGCCGCGGAGATATTGAACGGGAACGTTGCTTGCAAATGTTGCGGATTCGGTCGCAAGGCGTTGGATTCTGGTTATATCGCTACTCGCTACCGCTTTCCAAGATTTGAGCGCGTCGCTGTCGCCGTCCGTTACCGCTATCGAACTACCGCTTGCCGTTTTGAGTTGGTCGTAGGGTGCTTTGTAGAAGTAGAATTTGAGGTCGGAGCCGACGATTTCGCCGTCTGCGGAGAACGCGTTGTTTTCAACGGTCGGGAAATTGACCGTCGTGTCGAGAAAACTTATCGCTTTGAGATAGGTCATTCCGTAGAACGCTTCGCTCTCGACGAGTTCGAGGGATGCGCCCGCGGGAATAATCACGTTTGCTATCTTGGCACTGCTCGAAGCGAACGCCTTGGACGCTATCTTCTTGACTTCTTCGGGAATGCTGATGATAGTGCTGTGTCCGGTGTAGTTGACGAGCGTGTAGTTGATGACCACGAAGCCGTCCTTAATAAAGGTGCCCGCGTGACCGGTGGAGTCGGTGCCGATTTCGCTTCTTATCCACTTGGTGCTGGTGAATGCGCTTGCATCTACTTTTTCGATTTGGGATGCGTCGAGGAATTTGACTTCGACGAGATTGTTCGCTCCGTAGAACGCGTTAGGCGCGATGACCTTGATACCCGACGGGATAACCGCCTTTGTGGATGCGGATGCAAGGAAGCGATAGAATATGCTACCTATACGGAGATAAGTGCTTTCGTCGACGTCTGCGGTATCGGGATCGTCTGCGGGAGCGGTGCTGAAGAACGCCGTGGTTTCAAACGCCGTGGACGCAACGTATTCGAGATTGTCTCCGCCCGAAACGGTTGCGAGTTTTTTGTCGTTATTGAACGCGTACTCCCCTATCGTCTTGACTTCGTCGCCGAGGACGATTGTTTCGAGGTCGGCAAGTTTCTGGAACGCATAAGGTGCGATAACGGTTATGCCCGAAAGCGAGGATATATCGAGCGTCGTGACGGAAGAATCTCCGACGTAGCCGATGAGCACGGTGCCGAGTGTTACGAATTGAGAGCCGTGTCTTTCCTCGTAGGTATTGAGCCATTTTGTGGACACGAAAGCGTCCTTCCCGATATTTTCAATCTTAGAGGTGGCGGGGTGCAAAATTTCGCGGAGATTTGCACAGGACGCGAAAGCACTTGCGCCGATAGTCGTGAGTCCGGTGGTTGCGGATGCGTCGATGACGTTGAGGGACAAGAGGTTCATACCCGCATTCGCGCCGATTTCGGAGACGATATGTCCGTCGATTTTGTCGGGAACGACGAGTTCGCTGACCGAAGAGTCTCTGACGAGGTCGATACGGACGGTACCGTCGCCTTTGACGGTGTAGTTGTAAAGATATTCTTTGAAGTATCTTTCTTTATGCTCCTCGCTTAGGTCGTCTTTGAGACTCCACTTTGCGTAGAGTTCGAGGTCGCTCGTAATCGCTCCGCCGGTGTAGAGTTCGTCGTCGTTATACGCTTGAGAGGTATACCAGCCGACTACTTCGTAACTGCTTACGTCGTCGATAAGACCTTTGACGAGTTGAGATTTGAGGGTTTCGGGGTCCACGGAAGCGTTGATAGTCTTCTTGGAGCCGTTGGTTATGGAGAAAGTCGAATAGAAGTCGCCGAGACTCGCGCCGTGTTCGAGTCCGCTAACGACGATTTTGAAGGGTTTGTCGGTGAGGAAGTTTTGCGTGTAGCTGGGATCGTAATCATCGTCGTCTTCGTGATAGCCTTTTGCATAGGTGACGTCGACGCTGAGTTGAGTCTTATCGTCCGTCGCAACGTTTTCGTCCTTGAACTCACCGCCCATAAGGTAGTAGGTCACGGAGTAGGTTCTGATTTCCCACATTGCATAGAGGGTGAAATCGCTGTCGCCGACTTTGGAGTTGAAATTCCAGACTTCTCCGGACTTGTCCGCGGCGGTATTCCAACCGACGAACGCATAGCCCGCCAAAGTGTTAATATCGTTTGCGTTAGGTCTGGTCGCAACGCCGTCGTTTCTGACCGCGTTAGTGGTCCAAGTACCGCTTTCCGCTCCGTCGGGGAGAGTGTTTTCCGTCGCGGGAGCCCAACTATCGACGCCTTCGGGAAGATTAATGTCGAACGTGATGCCGATATACGCGTTCGTCCAATCCGCAGTCAAAGTCGTATTTGAATCGAACTTGATTTCGTCGGACGAGGAGTTGTAAGCAGTGTTACCCTTCTTCCAGCCGTTGAGGGCGTAGCCGGTTTTGGAAACGGGGAATTCCGCAATGAGTTCGGACCAACTGAACGTCGCGCCCTTTTGGACTTTCGCGGTTGCCACGCCGTCAGCCACGGTGCCGAATTGTGCATCGCCGCCGTCGAGATTGAATGTTATTTCAACGAGTTCCGTATTCGCTCTGTCTTTGAGATGGAGAGAGAACGCGCCGTTAATCTTTTTGCCGTCAACGGTCAAAGAAACGAAAATTTGATGGTGTCCCGCTACGGTGATAGCCTTCTTGCTTGCGCTGTCCAGCATATCGGCGGTGAGGGGATGTCCCTCTTCCTCTTCGGTGTACACCTTGGTTTCTCCGACTTCTTTGCAATAATTGACGTGATAGAGAACGTTCGAGAGTTCGAACTCGTCAATGTAGATATGTTTGAAAACGGACGGGGCTTGCGTCAGATAGGAGAACGTCAAGTACGCCGGTGTGCCGGGATCGGTATCCGTATCCGTACTTCCGCCGCCGGTGCCGTCGTTGCCGCTCGAAGAACCGCCGCCGATGACGCCTTCGGGCATGGGCTTGGAAATGTCTTGCGTAGTGGATTCGTTACAAGCAACGAGAACGCCTATCAAAAGAACGACCAACACGCTGACTACTAATAATTTCACGACCTTATTCATACTAACCCTCTTTCGCGCGTTTGCGCGCAAATATAGTTATACGCATATAATATACCATCGAAAACGCCCGCGTGTCAATATATAATTTTGTTTGCGGGGCAAAAATGCGAATTTTCCTTCGACTTTTTTCGACAAAAATCATCGATTATCTCTGAAAAAATTCCCCTCTTTGCGAGAAGAAAAACCGCCGATTTTCGGCGGTCTTCGACGTTGATTTTTTTTGAGTTTTTCGGATAATTCAGATTATTTTCGCTCACGCAACTTTGCCATTTCCTCGATTGCAAGGGCGTATTTCGTGGATGCCAAATCCTCGGAAAACATCATTCTATACGTGTGTTTTCCGTCGTACAGGTCAAGCGACGAACCGGGGAGATATGCTATCGTCACGAAGTTTTTCACGGGGAACGAGATGAGTTTCAGATCCTCTTCCACGGGCTCGGTTTCCCCGTTTTCGTCGAACTCGTATTTCATATCTCCGATTTTGTATTCGGACGCAACGTTTTTTGGTCTACGATCGAGCGTCGACTTAAACTCGATTTTTTCTTTGTCGAGGAGAAGATTGCCTTTCGTCACGAAACGATAACCGTTCTTGTTTTCGTTTTCGAGGAAGAGATTGACGGGTTTCGAGATTGAGAAATCCTCGTTTGCGACTTCTTTGGCAACCTCAGCCATTTCGTCGTCGTACCAGAGGTCGATACGCTCGGGACAAACGCTGTCGGCTGTCGCGGGAACAAGCCCGCCCGTATCGGGATAGCGCACCGCGTTTCCGCAGTTTGAACAAGTGAGCACGTCCCCTTTTGCGGTGATTTTGAATTCCGCACCGCACTTAGGACAACGGTACAAAAGTCTTTCAAGTCCCTCGGCGTATTTCTTCCCACGGAAGCGGATACCGCTTTCGATATGGTAGATATGCTCGTTGTGCGCAAGTCGTTTTTCAATCCTATCGAAAATCTCGTCGTCCGAGAGGGATTTCGTCTCTTCCGCACTCATCAACATATCGCAATAGGACGTGATTCTGCCCGTTCTGCTACCGTGCGCCCACTTAGGTCTCGTCAGGCTTGCGCCTTTGGTCACCACGCTCGCGACGGGATAGCCGAGCCATTTGACGAGTCTCGTTATCGACCGAGGCATAACTCCGGTCTTGCCGTCCGCGGACACCTTGCCCTCGGGACAAAGGATGACCGAAATACCCGCGTCGAGATAGCGTTTTATATTCTTGATGCAGGTATAGTCGGCGAAATATTGTTTCTTCGTTATTGCGTGATAGCCCTTTATGACCTTTGCGAAAATCGGCGTGGAGTACATCATATTCTCCGCCACGACGAAACTTATTTTGCCGTAGAAAAACGGCGGTGTGAAATAGGCGAAATCGAGTGCGGACGTATGGTTGCACAAGACGAGCATCGCGCCTTTTTTCTTTTGTTCGTCGAACGCTTTCGTTTTGACGGCGTGCGCATTGAAACGGAGTCTCAGCACCGCACAAATGAAGATGAGGAGGAGATAGTGTCTCGTGGACCACATTCCTTTCATCTTAGCCTTTTGGGTTTTCTTATCCGATTTTATATCCGTGTTGCTCATATCATCCTCACGGAAATTATACTATACAAAACGCGGATTGTACATTATTTTTTTTTGGGAAAACGCAAGATGAAAAAATCTTAACTCCCGAAGACAAATTCCGACAAGTTTCGCTTTATTTCGCCAAGGAGGTCGTAGTCCATAGCGGTGAAGTAAAGTCCTTCGACTTCGAGGTGAAACCCTCTTGCGGAGCGCAGATAATCGACGGCGATTTTGATTTGTTCTGCGCGTTGGTCGCACAACCCTTTGACGGCGTACTTGTCCGTATTTCCCTCCGCGAAACCGAGGTCGATAATTTCGCACGGCGCGGACTTTTTCCCCGCGTCCGAGACTACCGCAACGTCCCCGATTTCAAGCCCCGACAATGCGGACGGAGTCAGCGGACTTAGAAAAATTCCGACGGGCACGGACATGTTTTTCAGTTCCTCGAAAAAGACGTTTTTCGCCACGTCCCCGCCCTTTACGAGATAGACTTTTTTGTCCGTCAAATGGTCGTAAAAACTCACCTCTCCGTCGGGAGTGATAGCGGACGAAAATCGCTCTCGCACGGCACCGCGGTCTTTCTTTCCGCACCTTGATTCACGAGAAGACAAGTCGTAACTGAGTTCCCTTGCAAGTCCCTTAATACTCCTTGCGTTAAGCCCCTCGGAGCCTATCCTGTCAATTTGCCGTTGATAGCACAAAGCAAGGTTTAAGTGGTCGTAAACGCGCGAATAACTGCGTTTTTTGTCATTAAGCAGTTTTGTGACCTTTTCTCCGCTACCCTTCAATTTGTCGCGATCGAGACAGTCCGCGAGGTTGACTATCTCGTCCTTAATTTTGGGCATAGTCGGTTCGAGCGCGTGCGGTGCGGTGCCGTCGACTACCGCCACGGATAAGTCCTTTATATACACCCCGTCAAGGCTCGTCGGGTCCCCCGAACAATACCAGTTTTCCACCTCGTAACCGAGTGCGTTTGCTCGGGAAGAAATCTCTTTCATCGCAGTGCTTTTTCCCGTCCCCGCACCCCCTTTCAATATCACGACTCTGTCAATTTTCGCAAGTGCTTTTTCGTATAGGCTATAGAAGCCGTTACCGCTGTTTCCGCCGAGAAAAAATCTTTCCATATACACCTCACGCTTTATCCTATGAGGGAATTTGAAATCTCGTCAACACCGACTCGAAACCGCGCATAAGATACGGTATGGAGGGCGACTATGGCGGAATATATCGTAAGGCAGACGGACGAGCGCACTTATTTGCTCGCGCAGAAACTCAAGGCATATACCCCCACGAAAAATACGTGGGTGTTCGCACCGAATATCGTCGTCGGAGCGAACGAACTCGGCGACGTAAAAGAGGGTGAACTCGTAATCGGCGGACGTGCGGATAAAGAGGGCGACGCTCTGATGAACGCTATGGATATACGGCATTTCGATATGCTTTCCGACGACCGCTTTCAAGCAGTCAACGCAAGATTGACCGCAGAGGGCGTGCTGGGGATAATCTTATCTCACTCCCTCGCCTCTCTCACAGAAACGGATTTTCTCGTGATAGGTTTCGGGCGGTGCGGAAGTGCGATAACCAAACTACTGAAAGACGTGAACGGAAAAAGCGTAACGGTTGCGTCTACGTACTCCAAGCGACAAGCAAGCGGAATAGCGGACGAAGTCGTTGCTACGGAAAACTTCGACTTCTCGCCGTACGGAGTAGTCGTGAATACCGTACCGCAAAACATAATTTCGGACAAAGAGACTCTGACGTTCCGCGATGGCGCGATTTATATAGACGTAGCGACAAAACCCGCACTGTCTCTGTGCTTTGCAAAATATATCGGAGTGGATGCGGACATATACCCCGCACTCCCCGCCAAATGCGCGCCCGAAAGTGCCGCGAACGCAATGCTCCGCTACGTGTTGGAGGTGACGAAATGACAAAAATAGGACTTGCGATAACGGGTTCGTTTTGCACCTTCAAAAACTTGCTGTCAGCAATCGAAAAACTGAAAGAGGATGATTTTGACATAACTCCGATTTTCAGTTATAACGTGACGAGTTTCGACACTCGGTTTTTTAAGGCAACCGAATTTGAAAAGGAAATCGTGCGCCTGACGGGCAAAACTCCGATAAAGACAATCGTCCAAGCGGAAACAATTGCGAACTCCGACCTCGAACTAATGCTCGTCGCACCTTGCACCGGGAACACCCTTGCAAAACTGTCCCACGGAATAACGGACACCCCGACGACTATGGCGGTGAAAGCGACTCTCAGGAACAATCGTCCCGTCGTACTGTCCGTCAGTAGCAACGACGCACTCGGCGCGAACGCCAAAAATATCGGAATGTTGTCGAATACACGCAACGTGTATTTCGTTCCATACGGTCAAGACAACCCTAAAAATAAGCCTAATAGTCTGATTGCGAACGTGTCCTTGATCCCTGAAACCGTCAAATTCGCCCTGAATGGAGTGCAATTACAGCCGATTTTGGACAAAAAGCAACCCTAACTGCTTGTTTCAGTCCGCCAACAGCTCCGCCCGTTTGATACACGAATAGTGTATCAAACGGGCTTTATGTCCTTCGTTTCGACTTGCAGAAAGACGATGAACCGATGCTTTCAAATGAATACTTTGCTCGGTTGAGTTCTCATAGTATACACGATACGTGTACAGCACAGTCGCAACCATATTGCTACACAGTGATATTTTGCTATCGCAGAAATATAACTAATTATGGTGCCTTTCCAGGAGATTGCCACGTCACTTAGTCAACTTCGGGCTTGCCGAGGGCAACCACCTCGTTCGCTCCCACTACGCACAATTCACTGGATTGTGCGTTTAACGCGTCGCGCCTCGCAATGACAGTTTAAGTTTACACTTGCTTTTAGTTGTCATTCCGAGCGAACACATAGGGGTATCCCCACCGTGAAAATAAGCCAGCGATAGTGCATATTTGAACTTGGTTTGGATTAGGCGCAATTTTCACGGAAGGGGAAAGAGGAGCAAGGCTCGTCGCATAAACGCCCTCATAAGAGGGCATAGCGTAAAGTGCCTTGTGACGAAATCTCGCGGAAGCGCACCTTAAACTTAAATCGCAACAAAAAAAGCACTCTTTCGAGTGCTTCTTTTTGTTGTTATCGATTATCGATTATTTTGCATCTTTGACTGCTTGTTCAGTGCCGTAGAACACGATTTTGCCACTTCTTTCGCAAACAACCGATACTCCAAATGCGCTTCCGGTGACAGCATTTTCTTCAGCTTCTTTTGCATCGTCGGTGTTAGCAAATTTAACGATGGTTACGTATTCGGTAAGTCCTTTGCTTGCCGTAACAACCCATTCGATGTCGCCTTCGCTTTCAGCTTCTTCTTTTGCATCGTCGCCTTCGAGGACTATTACATCATAGCCGGCTTTTTCGAGTTTCTTTTGATAGCTGTCTGCGTTGCATGCAACGAGAACTACGCCGAGGATTGCGATGATTGCTACGATAGCAATAATGCTAATAACTTTCTTGTTCATAATGAACCTCCCATATTTTGTATAGGATTATTATATTCTCAATTAGTTAATTTGTCAATAATCAATTTTAATCTTTTATTAAGCCTTACACCCCGTAAAACGCCCACACCAAGCCATAGCCTACGGACACCGCAACCAGCGTGAACGGCACGCTAACTTTCATAAACTGCGACGTCTTGACTTCGATACCCTCTTTTCTAAGGATACCGATAGCGGTTACGTTTGCGCTTGCGCCGATAGGAGTGAGATTTCCGCCGAGGGTTGCGCCCGTCAGCAAGCCGAAATACAGCACGTACGGCGATATGCCCATTGTGGCGGACATTCCCGCAACGACTGGCAACATTGTCGCGACGTACGGTATATTGTCCACGAACGCAGAGATAAGCACGCTACCCCAAACGAGGAGGCTATAAAGCGCAAATACGTTGTTGTTGCTTGCTTTGACGAGGATATTTGCAAGGTCGTCGATGATTCCCACTTCGGTGACTGCTCCGATGACGAGGAACAGTCCCGTGAGGAGCAATATCGTCTGCACATCTATGTCTTTGAGCGTAGGCACAATCGCCTTTATATCCTTCTTCCTTATGCAGTTGTAGACGATGCCGACAACCATAAGTCCCATACAGATGATACCTTGTGTGACGGAGGGCTTATCCTCGATAAACGACGTGCCGATGAGGAGCGCAAGCATTGCTATAAGCAAAAAACTCGGGAAGAAGTCCGTAACTTCGGTTCTATCGGTATGCTCGATTTTTTGTTTTTCCTTTCTGAAACAGACGAGGAGCACGACGGTCGCCGCAATCGCACCTATTTGGACTATCCAGAAGAGTCCGGGTTCGCCTTGGAATACGAAGAAGTCGAGGAAGTTCATACCCGCATAATCGCCGAGCATAATGGACGTAGTATCGCCGACGAGCGTTGCCGCGCCTTGAAGATTTGACGCTATCGCTATGGCTATAATGCTCGGAGCAGGCGATATATCGAGTTTCTTCGCGATGCCGAGCGCAATAGGCGCAACCATAAGCACGGTTGCCACGTTGTCTACGAATGCGGATATAAGCCCCGCAAACAGCGACAACACGACGATTGCCCACTTTACGTTCGGCATTTTGGAAATGAGTAGGTCGGCAAGTAGCGCGGGCATCTTCGACTCTATGAACAGCGATACAATGCCCATTGTGCCCGCAATCATCATAAGGACGTTCCATTCGATGGTTACGCCGATTTTGCTCCAAGGCAAAGCACCCGCGCAAAGAAGGATAAATCCCGCAATGAGCGCGACGTAGGAACGCCATTTCGGAAGTGCAAGCAAAAGCACGTACATGACGAGGAATATCACCAGAGTTGCAATTTTGATAGGACTCATAAGCCCCTCCTTATATTCATAAAAAAGACTTTCAATCGAAAAACGATTGAAAGTCTTGTACCCGAGTTTCGGTTCGCTCCGCCGGGGAAACCCCGTACTGACGGCAAGAGCAATAGAACTACTCCCTTTCTTTACACTATATTACCAAACCTCGCAAAAATTGTCAAATGCTAATGCACATTTCGAGATTTGTTTGCTTATTCTCCTTTCACATTCCCGAACAACTTTATCGATATGAACACCTAAATTGCGTCTCATCGCGTTTTAGAAGCCTCGATTTTGCGTTAAACCACTATGTTTCACGGATAATCCGCAAAATCCTTGGTTATTTTCACCGCTAATAAACGAAAAGTGCGCACGCTTATAATGCGTGCGCACTTCGTTTTCAAAATTGCTTACTTGTTTTCTTTCTTTTTGCGCACAGAAATAGGCGTTTCGTTCTTCATATAGGTTTCCCACACATTGATTCTGTCTTCTTCGTCTATCTCGCGAATAACCTTTGCAGGCACTCCGCCGACGATAGAATTAGGCGGGACGTCCCTCGTCACGACTGCACCCGCCGCAACGATACTGTTTTTGCCTACCGTGACACCACCGCAAATCGTCGAAGACGAGCATATCCAGCAACCGTCTTCAATGGTTATAGGCGCGGAATATTCGAGATCGTGTTTGCCGTCGGGATAATCCGCAGGGAGTCTTTCTTCCACAATATACGGATGATTAGGCGTTGCAAGCGTAACGTTTGCGCCAAGCCACACGCCGTCGCCGAGAGTTATCGGAGATACGTCGAGAAAAGTGCAGTTATAGTTGATGAAACAGCCTTTGCCGACGTGAATATTCACGCCGTATTCGCAATATAACGGTGCGAAAACAGCAAGGTCTTTCCCTTTCGACGACGGAATAAGTTTTTGAAGTGCGCGCTGTTTTGAAACAATGCGCCACAAAGGCAGTCTATTATATCTATCGCACCTCACAAGCCCTTGCGCGTGCTTAATAAACAAATCCTTATGCACGGAATTATATAACTTTCCGCTCACCATACGATCCCACTCGTTGATTCTATCCTTGTCTTTCGCCATAATCTCTCCTTACTGCTTTTCTTTAATTATATCATAACATCCCGCGCTGTCAATATTAGAATTTTTGATACGATTAACAAAATAGGCAAAGAAAAAACCACTCGATTGAGTGGTTTTTTCTTTTGGAAACCGGCATTGACATATCCTCCCGGGCCGTGTCCAGCCAAGTACTTTCTGCGCGGATGAGCTTAACTTCTGTGTTCGGTATGGGAACAGGTGGGACCTCATCGCTTCTAACACCGGTTATGGTTGAATATCGTTTCAATGTACGAAACGCACATTCACAACTGCATAGGAACAGAGTTTTTGCTAAATTTATTAGACCTTGAAAATTGTATTTTGATTGAAGCCCTCGGACTATTAGTATCGGTAAGCTGAAAGCATTACTGCTCTTACACACCCGACCTATCAACCTTGTGGTCTACAAGGGTCCTTACTCAGATTTCTCTTTAGGGATATCTTATCTCGAGGCTGGTTTCACGCTTAGATGCTTTCAGCGTTTATCCAATCCGTACGTCGCTACCCTGCTATGCCGTTGGCACGACAACAGGTGCACAATAGGTACGTCCATCCCGGTCCTCTCGTACTAGGGACAGAGCCTCTCAAATATCCTACGCCCACGATGGATAGGGACCGAACTGTCTCACG
>CAZLVK010000006.1:0-40253 GCA_964563025.1 uncultured Bacteroidaceae bacterium
AAGCGTATCACGGTCCTTCCATCATCATCGCGTACGCACCTTGCATCAACCACGGTATCAATATGAGCAAGTCTCAACTCGAAATGAAGAAAGCGGTTGACACCGGTTATTGGCAACTCTTCCGTTTCAACCCCGACCTCAAGGGCACGGACAAGAACGCGTTCACCCTCGACAGCAAAGAACCCACCGAGGATTATCAATCCTTCCTCATGGGCGAAGTCAGATACGCGTCCCTCGTCAAACAAAATCCCGAGGCGGCACAAATTCTCTTTGCGAAGAACGAACAAGACGCAAAAGAGAAACGCGAATTCTACACCAGAAAGGCGGAGAAATAATCAACCTCACCCCCGCTCGTTTTCGAGCGGGGGTTTTATATTAGGCGACGTAAACCGAGGAAAAATCGCAGTGTGTTCACGGGAACAGCCACGGGCATACTTTGACGAAATTCACGGTTTATGCATACCGAAACAACACTTAAACTTTACGTTTGGAGGAAACTATGCAAAATCAACACGAAGTTCTCACAAAAAAACCGTTGCTTGACGAAAACGGAAACGTTGCGGAACCGGGGTATGCAAAAACTCTCAATTGGGAATACGACAACAAAAAAATCCTCGCCAACCGCACCCGCATTAAAGAATGGGACTACTACTATATCGCAAACAAGGAATACGCCCTTTGCGTCACCTTGGCGGATATGGGTTACGTAGGCGCGCTTTCCCTCACGATTATGGATTTCGTGACTCCCGCTCAATTTACCAACAGCAGTATATTCCTCTTCCCTATGGGCAAGGTCGGCATGCCGGCAACCTTTGAAAAGGGCGATTGCGAATGGCACAACGGCAAGGTGTGGATGAAGTTTGAAAACGACGGCACGAAGCGTAGACTGACGGGCGAATATCCCAATGCGGACAAACGCGGTACCACCGTCCGTTTCGACGTCACTCTCTCCGAATTTCCCGAAGAGTGCATGGTCATAGCGACTCCTTTCGACAAGGATAAGTATTTCTACTTCAACGCAAAAATCAACTGTATGAAGGCGGAAGGTTCTTTCTTCCTCAACGACAAAGAATGTCCGTTCTCCGCGGACGACTCTTTCGGTACCCTCGACTGGGGACGCGGTGTCTGGACGTACGACAACACTTGGTATTGGGGAAGTTTGCAAACTCGTCTTCCCGACGGCAAGACTTTCGGTTGGAACCTCGGCTACGGCTTCGGCAACACCTCTCAAGCAACCGAGGATATGTTGTTCTACGACGGCAAATCCCACAAACTTCCTTCCAAAGTCGAATTCCGCATTCCGGGCGACGACGAGGGCAAGCCTCGCTATATGGAAGATTGGCATTTTGTCAGCGAAGACGGCAGATTCGATTGCACCTTCCACCCGATTATCGACCGCTACGAGCCTTTCGACCTCAAAGTGATGTGTATGATACCTCACCAGGTGTTCGGCATTTTCAACGGCAAATGCGTGCTCGACGACGGAACGGTCATCGAAATCAAAGACGAACTCGGCTTTGCCGAAAAAGTCCACAACAAGTGGTAAAACCGAATATTGCAAGGCGCAACGAAATCGTTGCGCCTTATTTTTTTTGTAATTTATTTTCCTTAATAAATAGTTTTTCTTGATTTTGGGCGCGCGTGCGTATATAATATTCTAAATAGGAGATGAAAGAAATGTTTTCCGTCATTATTGCCGACACAACCTGGTACGCGGACGTGGCTCTCATAGGAGTGCTTCTCGTTTTCCTGTTGGGCGGTATTATCAAAGGTTTCGGCAAATCCTTCAAGGGATTTTTCGTGACGATAGTCGTCATCCTGCTCTCCCTTCTTTTGATGGGAGCGTTTCACGATACCGTCATGGAATCCGAACTCAGTGCGACGCTACAAGACAAAATCGCAAGTGCGTCCACGGATTGGGGCGTTGAGTTCAACGAAAACGTCTACGTAAACGACGGCACCTATTCCATCATGCTGAACGGCGAACTCACCGAACTCGGCTCGATAAGTTTCAAAGGAAAACTCGCCGCATGGCTTGCAAAACTGCTCATCACCGAAAGCGGGGTGAATTCGGTGGCGGGTGTTTGCGTATACAACGTGACGAGTCTCATCATGGCGGTTGCACTCTTCGTCGTATGTGCGATAGCGCTCACGATTATCTGCACGGTCATCAAGGCGGCGACAAAAAATCTCCACGACAGCGACAACAAAGCGGTGCGTACACTCGACAGAGTTTTCGGCGGTATAATCGGGCTTGCGGTAGGCGCGGTAATCATTTTCCTCGTGCTCGCAATCTTCTCGGCATTATCCGACAAGGCACCCTCTATAATAAACTATATCGAACAATCTTCAATCTGCAAGTTCTTCTACGAACTCAACCCTATCGGCAAAGTTTTTGAAAAGATATTCACCAAAAACTGACCGCACTTTTAGGAGTATAATATGAAAGTATTGAGAGGCACTTTAACGTTCGTACTCGGTATGATTCTCGGGATCATACTTTTAATCGTTGCCATAGCGGGCACGATTTTCGGCATAGCGACGTCGATAACGGTCGGCGATTTGCAACAAAAAGTCGGTATGACCGGCGAAAGCGCAATCATCGACGAAGGCAGCGACGCCGCGGGAATGACTCTTTGGGACCTCGGTAAAAACGCCATAGAGGATTTCGGCAATTTCTCGAATATGACCTTGAACGAAATCGCGGAGAAATACGGCTTGACGGGCAAACTCGACAGTCTCGGTAGCATCATCGACGGCATCGACTTCTCCCCCATCTTCGACGTTCCCGTCAGCGAAATCGGTTCGAGCATACACCTCATCGTCGAGAATATCACCCTCAACGATATAGGCACTCTTGCGGGCATCGATTTCAGCACTTACGATATTCCCGTCATCAAAGAAAATCTCTACAACAGCGTGACGAAAGCCATCGACGAAATCCTTTCGGGCATTGACGGCGACAATATGACTCTCCGCCAAATCGAGGACAACTTCGGTATAACCCTCGGCGAAAACGCAATTTTCGACCAAATCAAGGATTCTCCTCTCTCCTCTTTCGGCTCGATTATCGACGGTCTCGAAGTCGGTACTATTATCGGTGCGGACTGCGATGAATTCGTATTGAACGGCTCCAATCCCGTCTACGTCAAAGTCGACCGCTACGAACAAGTCACTCCCGAGGAGATGAGCCTCGTCAAAGACGGTGCGAAAACTTACGTTGCCGGTGCGGACGATAACGGCAATCTCGTATACAACGAACTTCGTTTCGTCAAGAAAACCACCACGGACGAGGACGGAAACGTCGTCGACGTAACCGACGAAGCGGGCAACCAACTCTATAAGGTAGACGATTCCTGCTACGCAGAAAGCGAAGAAAACGACAAAATCTACTTCCGTTTCGTAGAATACGAAAAAGCGAATGCGAGCAACATCACCGACGGCGCGAAACTCTATGTCCGCACTTACTCCAACCATTTCACCGAGCAGAACGGCGTCTACGCCCCTACCGAAAGCGGATTCATCTCCCTCGAAACTCTCACCATAGCGGGCACGGCGGGACTCAACGTCGTAATCACGAGTGCGGATAAGTATCTTGACGGCGACGTTCTCGTCAATATGGAAGTCTACGGCAAGGACGCGGAAGAATATCCCTCTGCGGACACCCGTCTCATTGCTGGTGGCGACGAGAGTTATCTCCTCGTACATAAGGGCACTTCCGACACCGCAATTCAAGCGATTGCACGCACTACGGTCAACGGACTTAACAACGCAACAGACAGCCTTATGGGACTCCGTCTCGGCGACCTCATCGACGTGACCGACGACAGCCCCGCAATCCTCAAAACCTTGAAGGACACCGCTCTCAACGAATTGAGCGATTCCATAGACTCCCTCACTCTCGGCGACGTCATCGAAATCACTTATTCGACCTACGTAACCGACGAAAACGGAATTTACGTCTATATCTCCGCACAAGCGGAATATAAAGCGGTAACGAGCGACTTCGCGGGCACCCGCTACGTTGCAAGTTTCACTGAAAACGCGGACGGCAAATACGTCAAGATTGACGGTGTGTACTACCTCTACGACGAGGATAACGAGGATATGCAAGGACTCACCCTCTACGCAAAAGTCTTCAACGAAGCCACCGCAAGCGAAATCGCAAACGACGATATAATCAAATACGAACGCGTGGACAAGGGCGGTTACTACACACTCTACAACCCCGAAGAACACGACGGAATGCAAAAATATTCCAAAGTCACCGACAAAGCGGACTCGACTGCTCCCGACTATATCGTGGCGACCGAAACGCAAATTACGGACGATAACGTCGTCAAGTATTACTGGGACGGTTCCGAAATGCAAACCACCGCTATCGCCGGCGCAACCGCTTATGTGAAAGGCACTGCGTCGAGCAAGGTTTTGCAACGTCTTGCGTCCATCTCCATCGGCGACTTCTCGGATTCCTTCAGCGACCTCGTCCTCGGCGACGTTCTCGACATCGAAATGGACGTTTTCGCTCCCGCAACCGACACCTCGGACGAAACCAAAGATTACTACTACTTCGAGGACGGCGCATACAAAATCGCGGACGTGTTCGACAATGCGTTTATGGCGGAACACGCCGACACCGTCTTCTACGAAGTCGTGATAGCGGGCGAGAGCAATGCCGTTCTCAAAAAACTCGCTTTCACCAAAATCGACGATATGGCGGCGAAAATGGACGTCATCATCGACGATATGCGTCTTAACGAAGTCATCGACATAACTCTCGACCTCTATATGCCCGACACGGACGGCAAGTACGTCTACGTGGCAAACGGCGGTTACTACACTCTCTACAACCCCGCCGTCCACGACGAGAACGCAACGCGTTACTCCAAGATTACGGGAGTGAAAACCGCCGACGAAGGTCAAGTCGAATTCAGTTACGTAGTCGCAACCGACGAGCAAATCGCGGACGACAGCGTCGTCAAATACTACTGGAACGGCACCGAAATGCAAACCACCGCTATAGCGGGCGCGACCGCATACGTCGAGGGCAACGTTTCTTCGAGCACTCTCCAACGCTTTGCAAAGGTCAAAATCGGCAACTTCTCGGATGCGTTTGACGAAGTCATTCTCTCGGACGTCATCGCTATCGACGGCGACGTTTACGAAAAGGCAAATGCCACCCTCGATTTCGTCCTCACCTCCGACGTGACCGACGAAAGCAAGACTTACTATATCCTCAACGCAGGCAACTACGAACCCGTAACCCGCGCTTATATCGAAAGCAATCCGAGTGCGGAATATTACGAATTTGTCGGCGGTAAATACTATCGCTACGCCGACGGCGTATATCTCGAAGCAGACGCGGAATTTATCGGTTCTCACGTCACCGAACAATATTACGCAATGACCGCGGTCGGCACCACTCACGCAGTACTTCGCAAAATGGCGTATCTCTCCGTCAACGACCTCGGCTCGAAGATGGAAACCGTCATCAACGATATGTACCTCAAAGACCTCATCGGCATAAACGAGTTCGACGAAGTCGAGTATTCTTCCGTCTCCGACGGCGACGAAAGTGCGCGCTGGCTCATCGATGCGGACGAAAACTACACCGTCACGATAAACGGCACGACTTACTACTATACGTTCGCTTACGACATAAACGGCAAGTATTATCTGCGCAAAGACGTCTATCAAAAACTCACCGCGGAACAACTTGCGAAAATCGAAGACGGCACGCTTTCTTACGGTTACACCGCATTCAGTTCATCCGATGCGACGTCGTTTGCCACCGAAGCATATTATCATCAGTATATGTACTACTCCGCGGACGGCGAAACCTTCACGTTGAACCCCGCACTTACGACCTATCTTGCCGTGAACAAATCCACGTTCAACAAAACCTACTACCGCGATACGACCAAGGGCGATAAGACCGTCACGGTTTATAAACAAGCGATCTACAACGGCAGTCCTCTCCTCTACGTCAACTTCAACGGCGTGTACGTTGAATACGAGCAGACCAATCCCGCACACGGCGATATGGATATTTATATCCACCTCGAAGACGGCTATTGCCTTGACGAAAACGGCGAATATGTCTTCGACCGCGCAACGGGCGAATACACAACGACGGAAAACGCGACTTCTCTCGGACTCCGTTTCTCGAAACTTCCCTCAAAAGAATTCTACGGCGAAACTTATTACTACTACGCAAAACTCGACTCCGATTATAATACGGCAAAAGAAGCGGGTTACAGCATCGTGACGTTCTCGAAGCAACTTTGCGACGAAGTGTTCCTTGCGGACGCCGACGGCGACTATACTTTCTTCGACGGCGAATACGTGCTCAAATCTTCTCTCCCCGAAGGTGCGCAAGGCGAAGGCTCCTTCACGAAGAGAATAGCATACGTCGCGACCGTCGGTGAAAACTGTCTCCTCGACGCAAACAATAACTACATAAGCCACCTCTCCACCGAAAAAGTGGTAATCGTAAAAGCGAAGAGCGCGCACGTCATCAAAGCGTTCGCATCTCACGACGTCAAAGTCGGCAACCTCGACGACGCGATGAAGACCTTCACCCTCGAAGACCTTATGAACGTCGAACCCGACAGCCTCTTCGACGATGCGGAAATCAGAGCGACCACCCTCGACAGCCTCGGAGACGTGTTCCAGACCAAACTCCAATCGATGACTATCAACGACATACTCGACTGGGGCAATATCACGACTCTCAAACCCGAAGTCCTCTCGATTATCGGCGACGTCAGACTGGGAAAATTCTTCGGAGCACTCGAATACAACAAAGCGGCCGGCATCACCGTCGACCTCGAAAAACTCTTTGCGTAATCACTAAATAGAACGAAAAAACGCACTCACACGAGTGCGTTTTTTATTACGTTTCATTTCGACTAATCGGTGAGTTTTTTGCCGTAAACGGCGGCAATCCCCGGAAGACACGCAAGGCGGGAATAGCCGTTGCGCTCGTAAAACTTCTGCGCGCGCACGTTCCCGGTGCCGACACTGAGCCTGATTGCGGGTACGCCGATTTCTTTGAGGTGCGTCTCCAGCGTTTCGAGAAGTCGAGTGCCGTTGCCGTTCCCTTGATAGGCGGGCAATATATCAACGTGCAAATGTGCGGGGTACTCCGTGAAAAGTCGCTTGAACATTTTGTTCTCTATCGTCTGTCCGACGGCATCTATGAACGAGATTTTCTTCGCGCGCAAACGGTAAGGCTCGTATTCCTCTTCAAATTTTGCTTGGTCGACGGCGCAAAGAATATATCCTACCGCGTTATCGTTTTCGTCCGTCAAAGCAAAGCAATGCTCCGCCTCGTGGTCGAGATAACTGTCGCAATAAAGCAAACATACGAGTTCTTTCGACCTCGCCAAACTCGGTGCGGTAGCCGTTTCGTGACACACCGTCCTTAGATTTTCTCTGTCGCTTTCTCTGATTTTTCTAATCATAATTCACCACCGAACATTAGTTTTTGAAGATGAATACCGGGATAGGAGGGTCCTTTTTCCAGTTGTGGAAATAGGTCACGAGAACTTGATATTTGCCGTCGTCGAGGGTTTTGAGCCACGGAATAAGGGAATCCTTTTCCTCGTAGCCCGAGTCACCGCCGTAATAGACGCTGACGCACATAACACCGCCCTTTTTCAAAATTTTCAATCCCTCTTCTATGGCGATACGAGTGCTGTCGAAGTGAGTGAAAACCGAGTGATCGCCGTGCGGAAGGTAGCCGAGATTGAAAACTATCGCATCCGCGCTGTTCTCCTCCGCATACTTCCCTATATTTGCGTGGGAATCGAGGATGAGAGTCGCACTTTTCCCCTCCGAAGTCAGCAATTTTTCGGTGCTGTCGAGGGCGTCGCTTTGTATATCGAAAGCAATCACTTTACCGCTTTCGCCGACGAGGGAACAAAGGAATGACGTATCGTAACCTCTTCCCGCCGTGGCGTCAATTGCAAACCCGCCCGTCGGAACGTACTTTTTCAAGACCTCGTGGACGATATATAATGCGTTCATACTTCCTCTTTTTCGACGTTTTCCGTCTTTTCGGGCACGATTTTTTCGAGGGCTTTTTTGCTTGCTTCCACATAGCGAAGCGCATCGTCTCGCATAGCGTTAAGTTTTTTGTTCGTGCTGACGAAAATAACCGCCATTGCGATGGATATACCAAGCCCCAACGCTATCAAAATCCCGCCTATAAGCACGCTTTCGAGCACCAAAACCGCAATGCCTGCGCCGAGGGCGATAAGCCCTTCAAGAAATACCAAGCCCGTGAGCAAGGCTTGTTTTTTCTTTTGTGCGTTAATGCGCGCGATTACTTTTTCGGCTTGCGCCTTCATCATTTCATCTAAGTTTTCCATATTATCACTAACGAAAATATACCACTTGTAGCGGAATATGTCAATCTTGACACTTCGACTTCTTCGTGCGATAATATATTTGCGAAAGCGATAAGGAGAAATTATGCAACCATTTCGTTGGCTCGTGATAGGCACGGGCAGAATTGCAAACACGGTGATGAGAGAAATCACTAAGACGGGACGGCACCAAGTGACCGCCGTATATTCGAGGACTCGTTCGAGAGCGGAGAGGTTTGCTTCGCGCTACGGTGCGGAAGTATTCGACGACGTGCGCTCCGCACTACGCTCGGGAAAAGCGGACGGCGTGTATATAGCGACTCCTCACTCCGTGCATTACGAATATCTAATCGCATGTATCGAAGAAGGAATGCCCGTTCTTTGCGAAAAATCCTTCACGGTCAACGCCGACCAAGCCGAAAGAGTTCTCTCCCTCGCGGAAGAAAAAGGCGTCTACGTGACCGAGGCTATGTGGACGAGGTTCAATCCCGTCGTCAAACGCATTCGCGCGTGGGTGGAAAGTGGAAAAATAGGTGCCGTAAAGGACATATTCGCCAACTTCTGTCTCC
The DNA here is from genome assembly GCA_964563025.1 of uncultured Bacteroidaceae bacterium. Lineage (GTDB taxonomy): Bacteria > Bacillota > Clostridia > Christensenellales > CAG-917 > RGIG4097. Next base: position 8,942 of record CAZLVK010000006.1, read on the forward strand.
CCGTAGATATTGCGAAACCCTTCATCTCGACGAGGGTGTACAAGGCAAAATACGCGGGCGGTGCTCTTCTCGACCTCGGAGTTTATCCCGTTGCATACGCGCAAATGCTCCTCGGCTCGCCGAACTCCGCAACCTGCCTTATGCGCATTCAGAACGGAGTGGATTACGACGACAAAATTCTCCTCGTCTACGACAACGCGATAGCGCACCTGCACTCTTCCTTCGACGGTTTGAAAACCTACGAGTCGATGATACGAGGCACGAACGGCTATATAAAATCGAATATGTTTTATAAACCCACTCACGCAAGACTCTACGTAAACGGGAAACACGTGGAATCCGTGCATTGCAAGCGCGGTTATATCTATCAATTCGACGCCGTCGCCGAGGACATCAGAGAGGGCAAAACCGAAAACGAGTGTATGCCCCACCGCGACACGTTAGCCGTGATGAGAATATTAGACGACCTCAGAAAACAAGGCTCCCTCGTCTATCCCGAAAATATCGAAAAACTTTGACGATATTTGCGTTCACGGCACAATTTGTCTCTTTTTGCCTTGCAAAACTCGTCGAAAAGACCGAAAAACAAGATAAAAGTCGCTTTTCTTCACGAAAGGCGACTTTTTGCGTGCTTATTTTTCCGTTAAGTGATATAGTAGTCGTATGGAAAAAGAACTGCGCTATCTCGACGGACTGAAAGACGGGCTTCCGATATGCTTTGCGTATCTGGCGGTGTCCTTTACTTTCGGGCTGGTGACGGTGAAGAGCGGTATAAGCGCGTGGATTGCGACTCTCATTTCCGCAACAAACCTCACCTCGGCGGGACAATTTGCGGGAGTCAATATGATGCTCGCGCTGTCGGGCTACTTTGAAATCGCACTCGCCGTATTCGTCATCAATTCGAGATATATGTTGATGAGTTTGTCCGTCTCCCAACAGTTGGACGGGAGCGTAGGCACTCTGAAACGTCTGTTTATGAGTTGTTTCGTGACCGACGAAATATTCGCACTTGCGTCCGTACAAAAGCGTAATCTCAACTTCAAATACTTCGTAGGACTTGCGACGACGCCGTATTTCGGCTGGGCGATAGGCACTCTCCTCGGCGGACTTGTCAACGACCTGCTCCCCGAAAGACTGCAAGTGGCTATGGGAATCGCGCTCTACTGCATGTTCATAGCGATAATCGTACCGCCTGCGATAAAATCCTTTGCGGTCGTTGTCGCGATAGGGCTTGCTACGGCATTCTCCTGCATTCTGTATTACGTCCCCGTACTGAACGAAATCTCCGTCGGATTCAGAGTGATTATATCCTCTGTACTGTCCGCTTGCATAACGGCGGGAATATTCCCCGTCTACGACGACGATTGCGAATACAAACGCATTCCGCATCTAAAAAAGGACGAGGAGGAGAATTATGACGCTTAAATATCAACTCCTCTGCGTTCTCATAATGGCGGTTGCGTCCTATCTGCCGAGAGTTATCCCCCTCGTACTCTTCCGTAGGCCGATTAAGTCGCGGTATATTAAATCCGTCCTCTACTATATGCCCTATGCGGTGCTTTCCGCCCTCACGTTCCCCGCAATTTTCTATTCCACGGGTAGCGTTGCGACGGCGGCGATAGGCACGGCGGTAGCCCTCGTAATGTCTTTCTTCAAGATAAATCTCGCGATAGTAGCCCTCGTTTCGATAGCGGTAGTTTTCGGACTGGGCTTCGTACTATAAAGGATAGCGCGCACGCGCGTATACGCAAATGATAAAGCACGTATTTCTCGACCTCGACGACACCATTCTCGACTTTCACTCCGCGGAGCGCAAGGCGTTATCCGTCGCACTTGCAATCGAGGGAATACGCCCGACGGACGCGCTCATCGCAAAATACAGCGAAATCAACCTTTCCCAATGGAAACTGTTTGAACTCGGCGAAATTGCCACTCCGAGCGAAGTCAAAACTCGGCGTTTCGAGATTTTCTTCGAGGAGACGGGGATAACGCCGAGTGCAAGTCTCCCTCGCAACTACGAATCCGAACTTGCGTCCAATCACGATTTCGTGGACGGTGCGAAAGACGTTCTCGACGAACTATACGGCAGATATAGCCTTAATCTCGTATCCAACGGACTTGCAAGCGTACAAGCAAAACGCCTTGACGGCGCAAACCTCTACCCCTACTTCGACGGCATATTCATATCCGAGAGAATTGGTTTCAACAAGCCTAAAAAGGAATTTTTCGACGAAGTGTTCAAAAAAATACCGCGTTTCGACCTATCTGCGGCGGTCATCGTAGGAGACAGCCTCTCTTCGGACGTAAAAGGCGGCGTGAACGCGGGCATAAAAACCGTATGGGTGAATAGGACGGGACAAGTCAACGACCAACCCTTCTCCCCCACCGTCGAAATTCGGGATATTAAAGACCTTCCCGCCGTGCTTCGGAATTTATAAAAATTTTTTGCATAAGCACCCCGCAAGAAAAATGCATAAAATTATCTTGTTCGACGGTAAACTTTTTTTGTAAATACCGCTTAGAATATCACTTTTTTCGCACACTCTAAATTTCACTCCGTTTAGATTGCTAAAAAGAGTAAAAAACTCCAAAATCCAACCTATTCGCAAAATCCGCCATATTTATGCATAACCACCATATCTTGTGTTCGGTCCAAAAAAAATTCTACCATATTTTGCGATTTTTGTTGTTGACAAACCGCAATTCCTATTATAGAATAAAAAGGCAAAATTTTCCCGGAGGACATATTATGTTGAATGTCAAAAAACGTGACGGGAGCGTAGTCCCGTTTGACCTGTCCAAAATCAAACACGCTATCGAAAAGGCTTTCATAGCGGAGAACACCGTTTATAGCGACGACATGCTCGATATGCTCGCGCTCCGCACCACCGCCGCCTTCAACGACAAGGCAATCGACGGAGTGGTTTCGGTCGAAGATATCCAAGACGCAGTCGAAGTCGTCCTTATTCAAGGCGGTTACGTCCAAATCGCAAAGGCGTACATCCTTTATCGTAAACAACACGAAAAAATCCGTAACATCAAAGACACCACTCTCGACTACACCAAGGCGGTCAACAACTACCTCAAAGTCAACGACTGGCGCGTCAAGGAAAACAGCACCGTCACTTATTCCGTCGGCGGACTTATCCTTTCCAACTCCGGCGCAATCACCGCAAACTACTGGCTCAGTGAAATCTACGACGAGGAAGTCGCAAACGCACACCGCGAAGCGGCAATCCACATTCACGACCTCAGCATGCTCACCGGTTACTGCGCAGGCTGGTCCCTTAAACAACTCATCAAAGAAGGTCTCGGCGGCATCCCCGGAAAGATTACGTCTTCTCCCGCAGGACACCTCTCCACCCTCTGCAACCAAATGGTCAACTTCCTCGGAATCATGCAAAACGAATGGGCGGGCGCACAAGCGTTCTCCTCTTTCGACACCTATCTTGCGCCTTTCGTGAGAGTGGACAACCTTTCCTATAAAGAAGTCAAGCAATGCATCCAATCCTTCATCTACGGCGTCAACACGCCTTCCAGATGGGGCACGCAAGCACCTTTCACCAATATCACTCTCGACTGGACCGTCCCCAACGACCTCGCGGAACTTCCCGCAATCGTCGGCGGAAAAGAAATGGACTTCAAGTATAAGGACTGCGTGAAAGAAATGGCAATGGTCAACCGCGCGTTCATCGAAATCATGATCGAGGGCGACGCAAACGGCAGAGGTTTCCAATATCCTATCCCCACCTACTCCATTACTCGCGACTTCGACTGGTCGGACACCGAAAACAATCGTTTGTTGTTCGAAATGACCGCGAAATACGGCACTCCCTATTTCAGCAACTATATCAACAGCGATATGGAACCCAGCGACGTTCGTAGTATGTGCTGCCGCCTCCGCCTCGACCTCAGAGAACTCCGCAAAAAGAGCGGCGGTATGTTCGGTAGCGGTGAATCCACCGGTTCCGTCGGCGTCGTCACTATCAATATGCCTCGTATCGCATACCTTGCGGAAACCGAAGCGGACTTCTTCAAGGAACTCGAACGCCTTATGGACATCTCCGCGCGTTCCCTCAAAGTCAAACGTAACGTCATCACCAAACTCCTCGACGAAGGTCTCTATCCCTACACCAGACGTTATCTCGGCACTTTCTCGAACCACTTCTCCACCATCGGTCTCGTGGGTATGAACGAAGCCTGCCTCAATGCGAAATGGATCGGCAAAGACCTCTCGAACAAGGATGCACAAGTCTTCACGAAGAAAGTTCTCAACTTCATGCGTGAAAAACTCTCAGACTACCAAGAGATGTACGGCGACCTCTACAACCTCGAAGCAACTCCCGCAGAGAGCACTTCTTATCGTCTTGCAAAACACGACAAGGCGAAATATCCCGACATCATCACCGCATCCGAGGGCAAGGACGCCGCGCCTTACTACACCAACAGTTCTCACCTCCCCGTCGGCTTCACGGAAGATATTTTCTCCGCTCTCGACATTCAGGACGAACTGCAAACCCTCTACACCTCAGGCACCGTGTTCCACGCCTTCCTCGGTCAAAAACTCGACGACTGGAAGTCCGCCGCAAACCTCGTCAAAAAGATTGCCGAAAACTACAGACTGCCTTACTACACCCTCTCCCCGACCTACTCCATCTGCTCCGAGCACGGATATATCGCGGGCGAAGTGTACAAGTGCCCCACTTGCGGACGCACGACCGAAGTTTACAGCCGTATCACCGGCTACTACCGTCCCGTCCAAAACTGGAACGACGGCAAACTCGCAGAGTTCAAGGAACGCAAAACCTACGACGTTGCGAACAGCGTGCTTACCCACAACGGTCCCAAGGAAGAGGGCGCGGAATGTTGCTGTGAAGAAAAGAAAGCCGGCATAGACGGACTCCTCATCTTCACCACCAAAACCTGCCCCAACTGCAAAATGGCAAAAATGATGCTCGACAAAGCGGGTATCGCGTACACCGCAATCGACGCGGAAGACAACAAAGAGATGACCGTCGAATACGGCGTCAAGAAAGCACCCACTCTCCTCGTTCCCAACGGCAACGGCTACGACGTTTACGACAACGCAAGCAAAATCAAGGGATATATCGAGAGCGTAAAATAAGACGATAACCGAAAACGCCTCGCAAAGAGGCGTTTTCATTGGAGATAATATGTACGATATTATAATCATCGGTGGCGGAGCCGCGGGACTTACGGCGGCACTCAACGTGAGACGCGCGGGCAAATCCGTGCTCATCCTCGAAGGAGACTGCATAGGCGGACAAATCGCACTCTCGCCTAAGGTAGAAAACTTTCCGTCCTACCCTCAAATCGCCGGTAGCGAATTTATCGATACTCTGTTTGCCCAAGTCACCGACTGGGGCGCTGAATTCGAGTTCGACAAGGTGTCCTCGGTCACGGACGACGGAGATCGTTTCACCGTCACGGGAGAATACGGCACCTACGAGGCTCGCGCGATTATCATAGCGACCGGCGTTCATCATCGCACTATGGGCATCGCGAGAGAAGAGGACCTCGTCGGCAAAGGCGTCAGCTACTGCGCCCTCTGCGACGGAGCATTCTACACTGGCGAAGACGTTGCCGTCATCGGAGACGCGAACACCGCCCTTCAATATGCAAATCTTCTTGCAGGCTACTGCAAATCCGTGCATATCTGCACCCTGTTCGACAAATTCTTCGGGGACAAAGCCCTCGTGGACAGCGTCCTTTCAAAGCCCAACGTCACCTATGCGCACAACCTTTCTCTCGTGGAATTTTTAGGCGCCGACGAACTCTCGGGGCTTTTGTTCGAGAACACCAAAACCCACGAAAAAGTCACCGTTCCTTGCAAGGGTGTATTCATTTGCATAGGGCAAATCCCGCAAAACGAACCCTTCGCAAACCTTGTCGAACTCGACAAAAACGGCTATATCGTGAGCGACGAAAACTGCGCCACTTCGCACAAGGGCGTTTACGTTGCGGGCGATTGCAGAACGAAGAAAATCCGTCAACTGGTTACGGCAGCCGCGGACGGTAGCATTTCCGCATTCTACGCTTGCCAATATCTCGATTTGAACTGAAAAATTCATATGAAAAACGGACGGCGGTTGCCGTCCGTTTTCTTTTGCTAAAACTTAATTCGGTTTCGTTTTATCGAATGAAAAGGCACTCCGAAGAGTGCCCGTTTTTTAGTCTTTGTTTTGATTTTTGAGAAGTTCGCGAATGTCTTTGAGGATGTCGTCCACAGACTCTTTGTTCGCCTCTGCAGCCGCCGCTTCCGCTTCTGCTTTCGCTTGTTCCTGAGCCGCGATTTCTTCGCGTTTCGCTTTGATTGCTTTGAGTTCCTTTTGAGTTGCAACTGAGCCTTTGAGAGTTGCTTTTTCTTCTTCGGTCAAGGATGCGATGAAGTCCGCGTCTTTTTTGAGCCCGGTGAAACCGCCGCGTACCGCGTTGATGAGTTTGACAAGGCCGAACAAAACCACTGCGGTGAGCAAGAAGTTGATGATTGCCATGATGAAGGAACCCCAGTCGATATAGACGGATTGAGTGAGGTCCGCGACTTCCTCTGCGCATTTCACGCCGTTTGCGTCCTTGGGAACGAGCATGGTGATAAGTCCGTTGAGGTCGCCCATAGGAATCCAGTCGATAAGGGGCTTGAAAATGTTGTTGACGAGAGCGGTTACGATTGCGGTGAACGCTGCGCCTACAATCATACCTACGGCGAGGTCAACGACGTTACCCTTCGTGATGAAGGCTTTGAATTCGTTAAGAATTTTTTTCATGAGTTCTCTCCTATAGATATAGTGTGATAATAATAATACTTTTGCGTGCGGTTGTCAAATCTCGTCGAAAAAATGTTGGCCGAAATCGAAAAATAGGTGTTGACAAGTTCTCGAGTGCGTGTTAGGATATTGGTGCTAGGGGTGCCCCTAAAGGCTGAGATCATACCCTTCAACTTGTGAGATAATCCTCGCGTAAGGAAGCAATTTCCGAAGCAAGGCAACCGCCTTGCGCAAGTTTGAACCCCCGGCGTGTCGGAGGTTTTTTTATTGGTCTCCGAGCGTCGCCCTAACTGCAGGTGAGCAAAAGCAGAATTCACTTTTGGAGGCAAAAACAAATGTTTAGCACCACGTTACTTGCAGTTAAAACTGCTTTTACGTTCACCGACGACCCGCTCGTTGCGCTCATCCTTTACTTCACGATAGCGCTCCTCGGTGCGGGCGCACTTCTTGCGTTTTTCGTCTGGAAATTCCGAAACGACCGCTTGAAAGAGTTTCTGAAAACCGCCGTCGCGGTCTTTGTGGGCTACGCCGTCGGCATTATCGTCATCATGGCGAAAATCACCGCCGACGACATCAAAGCGTCCGCCGATATGGAAACCTACGGTATGCTCTTCTACCCGCTACTGTCCTTACTCGTGATAGCGGTTGCGGGAAGCATATCCGCCCTCATCGCGTCCTTTTTCAACTCGAAAGCGGTGAGGATTGTCGGCGCGGTTACAGGTCTCGGAGTCATAGGCGCGTTCATCGCGGTTATGGTCGAAATGAGCAAGTATTTTCAAACCGTCAAAGGCTACTACCCCGGCGCAAACACCACGGGACTTATCGTTTCCGCTATCGTCTGCGCACTTCTCATTGCGGTGATTTACTTCCTCGGCAACAAAACGAGTAGCGACACTCGTTCTATCGTATACGGCGCAATTGCAATAGCACTCTCTTTTGCGCTTTCTTACATACGTTTCTTCAAAATGCCCCAAGGCGGTTCGGTTACGTTTGCAAGTTTGCTCCCTCTAATGATTTACTGCTGTATGTTCGGCACTCGCAAAGGCGTCATTGTCTGCCTTATCTACGGCACATTGCAAGCGATACAAGACCCGTGGATTATCCACCCCATGCAATTTTTACTCGACTATCCTCTCGCATTCGGACTTATCGGAGTCAGCGGTATCTTCATGGAGAAAAACGTTTTCAAGGGCAAGCAAATCCCTGCGTTCCTCGTCGGCGGTATCATTGCGGTGACTTTGCGCTTTGCGTGTCACGTATTCTCGGGCGTATTCGCCTTTGCGGATATGGCGGACCTCGACACCTACTCGAACGTTTGGGCGTATAGTCTTGCGTACAACTCCTTTGCGTTTATGGATATGGCGATATGCCTCGTCGCAGGCTGTTTGCTTTTCGGCTCGAAAGCGTTTGCAAGTCAAGTCACGAAATCGAGCGGACTGCGTTTCGGCAAATCCGCCGTCATAGAATACGTCGAAGACGAAGAGGAGGAGGTCGAAAACGTCCCCGATGAAATCGAAGTCCCCGACGGAATTTCGACTCCCGACGAAACCGCCGAAGGATAAAACGTACCCTACAAAATTTTCCTTCCTTTATAAAGGGGCGTGGCAAAAATTTGCCACGCCCCTTTTCTTTGATAACGTTCTTTTAGTCCGCGTTCGTATAGTGGAAAATCAACGCCCTACCGGACTTCACTTCGAGTCGCACGTCCCCTTTCGCTACGTTTGAAATGCCCCTCGTGTCGTAAGAAGTGAGAGTGAGGTTTTCAAGCGGATATTCAAGTCCAGCGGAATGTGCCACGACGCATTCACCGTCGAACGGCACTATCGAAACGAGGTCCCCCGCCTTTGCCGAAAAAGACATGCTTCCGTCCGCAAAATATAAATCGAGCCCGTCGTCGTGAGCGACCGCGTTTGCGCCGAGTTTTTTCGCATACGCAAGGAGAGAGTAGTTGCCGAGCACGTGGTCTTCTCTTCCCCCCGTCACGCCGTAGAGGACGATTTCGTCCGCGCCGAGTTTCTCTACCGCATACTCTACCGACAATGTGCCGTCCGTTGCGTTCTTATGGGGATTATGCTTGACCACTACGACGCCGTCGGCGACCTCTCCGCAGTAAGAATCGAAGTCTCCTACGAAAACGTCGGGGGTGCCGAAGTAACAACGAATACCGCCGTCCGCACAAATAACCTTGTCCGCGGATACGGCACACTTAATTTTTTTGCCCGAATTCAACACAATCGCTACTTTCATAATCAAATTTTAACACAAAAACTGCGTTTTACAAGCAAAAAGTGCATATTTCCTATTGAAAAGGATTTTTTCTTGTGCTAATATTTATTTATCAAGAAGGAGGTAGTTATGCAACAGTTCAAAATGCCGAGTTACGACGGCTACGAAATCTTCGTTACTTTGTGGGACGACGTGGATATGCCTAAGGGCGTTATCCAAATTTGCCACGGAATGAGCGAGTACGCAGGACGCTACGACCTTCTTGCAAAATACCTCAACACGAAAGGCTATATCTGCTTCGCCGACGACCACCGCGCTCACGGCAGAACGGAAACAGAGGAAAGCCGTGGCAAACATCCCGGCAATATCTTCGAGAAAACCCTATACGACCAACTCTTCTTCCGCGAATGGTTGAAGGACAAATACCGCCTGCCCGTGTTCTTCCTCGGCCACAGTTACGGCAGTTTCATAGGACAAGCGTTTGCCGAGTGCGACACCGGGTGCAAAGCGATTGCCCTCATCGGCACCGCATATTGCAATCCCCTTTTCAAACTCGGTGCGATTGCGGTCGCTCCCGTCCGCGCGATTGCGGGCAACTGGAGACCTAAATTCGTCAACAAGAGTAGCGACCTACTTTTCCGCTACAAGGGGGATCACGGTCCGTCCCAATGGCTGACGAGGGACCTCGAATGGAGAAAAGGCTATCTTGCGGACTCGTACTGTCGCACGAATATGAGCGTCAACTTCTGCTATCACCTTCTCCTCGACACGAGCAAACTCTACTCCAAGAAATCCGCATCGAAACTCTCCCCCGCCACCTCTATCGCTATGTTCTGCGGGACGGGAGATCCCATCGGCGGATACGGCAAAAAGGTCAAGAAACTCGACGACTTCTACCGCAAAAACGGCGTGCCCACCGAACTTCACCTCTACGAGGGCGGGCGTCACGAAATCCACGGAGAAACAAATCGTACCGAAGTCTGGAAAGATATTTCCGACTTCTTCGACAAATTCATCATCTACGACCAAACTTCAATCGACGACCTAATGTAAAAGCAAACGCACTCCGAGGAGTGCGTTTGCCTGATTATTGCAATTTGTTTTAGATTATTCTGCGGTTTCTTCCGTTTCTTCGACGTCGCTTGCGACTTCTAAGGTTTCCTCTGCGACTTCTTCCGCTACGTGGCAAGAGCAACCGTCACATTCTCCGTTGCATTCGCACGCCGTATTTTCCTCGATTACGATTTCTTCCGCCTTTTCGGGTTTACGACGCATGATGACGAATTTGTCCATGAGGAAGATGACTACGAAACTGACGACGGAACCGAGCATCTTGCAAATGGTAAGTCCCGCTTCGCTTTCGATGACGCTTGCGAGCGCACCGGACAACCATTGAGTGAAGATAATGATTGCAACGACGGTGATGACGTATACGGTGACCGCAAAGGCTCTGTTGCTGTTTGCCTTGAAGTTCTTCTTCCAGTTTTGGGTGAAGGAAATGACTTCCGCAACAAATTTTGAGCCGAGCATTGCGATGAAGCCGGCAAGTCCGAAGCCGTGCGTTTTCCCGCCGCCATAAGTGAATATCCACCAAGTGAAATCTTCTTTTCCGCAAACGTTGTACAAACTATATTGTAAAATGTACATGATTGCGAATTCGGACAAAAACGCTACGAGACTGATGAGGGTAAATTTGATTGCCTGCATAATGGTTTCGTGTGCATCGAGCCAAGCAAGCACTTTTTCCCACTTCTCTTGCGTTTTAGGATTTTTGAATTTGAGTTCGAGTTTGCGTTTTTTCGGTGTTTCCGCATCTGCTACGACTTCGTTTTCAACGGTTTCAACCGCCGAAATCTCGTCTTCATTTGCTACTTCTTGAGTGTTAACATTGTTTTCTGCCATAACTGTTCTCCCTTTCGGATAAAACCATTATACAATGAACGGAGAATTTAGTCAACGTGAAAAGCACAATCCGTTTTCTACGACGCTTGACAATCACCGCAACGTGTGATAAAGTATGCGTTAAATTACGTCGAAGGTAATTATATGGAATACTTTATTTGTATATTACTATTAGCGGTCGGACTCGTCCTCATCATCAAAGGCGGGGATTGGTTCGTAGACGCCGCAAGTTGGATTGCCAAGGTTTCGGGAGTGCCTTCTTTCATCATAGGCGCGACGATAGTTTCCATCGGCACCACTCTCCCTGAAATCCTAACTTCGTGCATCTCCGCAGCGAACGGGAGCACGGGACTTGCAATCGGCAACGCGGTAGGCTCGGTCAATGCGAATATCGCAATGATTATGGCGGTATCCTTGCTGTTTATGCCCGTTGCGATTTCAAGAAAAGAATTCCTGCCGAAGACCTCGATACTCCTCGTCGCAATAGCGGTGCTGTGGGCGACGAGTTCAAGCGGGACTCTCGGATTCGGACTCGCTTTCGTAGTGCTTGCGGTGTTCCTCGTCTTCGTAGTCGAAAACGTCTATACCGCGAAAAAGCAAGCGTCCGTTCCCCCTACTCTTGCGGATACGATTATCGTCGACGACTATCATATGGTTTCCGCAGACGAGGGATTCAGCCTTAACGCGGACGGCACTATCTCCAAACTCAAAACCAAAAGTAAAGCGGACAAAAAAGAAGTAGTAAAACACGTCGTCCTCTTCCTCGTCGGTGCGGCGGGTATCGCGGGCGGTGCGATTTTGCTCTCTACCTACGGAGAAAAACTTGCGTCCTTGCTCGGCGTCCCTGACGATATTATCGGCGTCACCATCATCGCGGTCGGCACTTCCCTTCCCGAACTCACCACCGCTATCATCTCGATCAAAAAGAAAGCAACCGAAATGTCCGTCGGCAATATAATCGGCGCAAACATTATCGATATTACCCTTATTCTTCCCCTCTGCTCTTTCATCTCGGGCGGTTCTCTTCCCGTCGCGCAACAAACCTTGGTGCTCGACCTCCCGTTCTGTCTCGCGGTTGCGGGAATTGCTCTCGTTCCCGCCCTCATCAGCGGAAAGTTCCACCGTTGGCAAGGCGGACTTCTCCTTGCGGGCTATGTGACCTATATCACTCTTCTCGTGCTGAACGTATTAGGCACGATAAGCATTTTCTGATTTATCTTGCTTCCCTATAAAGCACTCGAACTTTTCGGTCGAGTGCTTTTTGTTCCCCGAAGCACAATTTGCTATTGACATAATTTTGCCGAAAGCGTTATACTTTTTATATCCTAAAACTCACCGACAAGGGAAATTCCGTGGTAGAAATCAAGAAACCTCTCAATCAAAACGCGCTGAAACTCATTGCTATCATCGCAATGACCGTCGATCACGTCACTTGGCTACTCTATCCGAATTATTCAACCGACCCCGTCGCAATCGTTCTTCACGTCTTTGGCCGTCTTGCCTGCCCCATCATGTGCTACTGCATAGCGGAGGGCTACCATTACACGAGAAATTTCAACAAATATATCGCGCGACTTTTCCTGTTTGCGTTGATTTCTCACGTCCCGTATATGCTTCAAACCGAAATTTATTCGGCATACGGTCCCCTTTGTTTTATTCCGTTCGCAACCGGAGAGGGTATCACGAGATTTCTCAATCAAGGCAGCGTCATATGGTCCCTTGCAATCGGGCTTCTAATGCTCAAAGTCAACGACAACGAAAAACTAAATTGGTGGGTGAAACTTCTCATCATCGTCTTGCTCTGTGCGCTCGCGTTCCCCGTGGATTGGAGTTGTATCGCCGCCCTTTGCGTCCTTGCAATCGGCTCGAACAGAGGCAAACCCCTCAAACAAATTCTGTGGTGCTTGCTTTGGGTGTCAATGTACGTCGTTGTATACTACTTCTCTCTATCAAAGCCCTATGCTTTCTTGCAATACTGCACCTTCCTCGCCGTCCCGCTGATTATGCTCTACAACGGCAAACGCGGAAGCAATCCCACCGTGAACAAATTCATGAAATGGGCGTTCTATATCTACTACCCTCTCCACCTACTCGTGATAGGTCTGGTGCTGAACGTATTCTTAGCCTAACTCAAGCCGTATAAAACTCTAACAAAAAACACGCTACTGCGTTTGCCGTAGCGTGTTTTATCATGGTTTTTCGTTATGCGATAGGATATTCCGCCACCCAGCCCTCGGAGGTCCAAGGAACTTCGATTTCGTCAATGTTATAAGTATAAGTCGCGGAGTAGGAGTAATTGCTCTCAGCAAAACTGACTTCGGAAATCACGTTGCCGTTTTCAAGATTTTCCGATTTGTAGTAGTCGGTTTTGATGACCTTTATCGTTGCCGTACCCTCGACTTTGCCGTTCGCATCCGTATAAGAATAAGTCGCGGTGACGGTCGTATAAAGATAGGTTTCGCCCTCGTAGTACTCCGTGGCGGCGTAAGTTATCACGCCGTCGTCGTCATTTTTGACGGCGTCCTTGACGGTTTCGATTTTGGAATTTGCGTCGTTGAGTCCGCTGTTCGAGCGCAGTTCATTCACTTCGCTCGTATCTGCCTTATGATCCTTGCCCGCATTGACGACGGTGCCGTTTTCTCTCAACATATAGTACGGTCCGCGATACATTCCGTCGTTCTCGTTATATTCGTATGCGAGGTAGTAGGTGGTATTGGTCGTATCGGTAGAGATATTGCTATAAGTCAAGATTATATCCGTCTTGCTTTTTCCGCCTTTGACGTTTGCATAATCGAGATAATATTCCGCCGCTTCGCCGACACGCTTATTCTCGCCCGCCGTTTCGGAGAACACGATTTTCACGTCACTTGCGGTACCGGTATTTCTGAACGCTCCGTTTTTGCTATCGAAGAGCAATGCTTCCGCTTCTGTTGCGGTAAGGTCTTTCGTCGTGATGCCGTCGCCTTTGTCGTTGCACGCGACAAGGGCAAAGGTAAAGCACGCGATTATCGCCGCCACTGCGATTAGGGCAAGGAGTTTGCCTATAATTTTTTTCATTTCAAAACCTCTAAAAGTTTATTTACCCTTTCTATCGAACGCTTCGGTCGCCGCAAGCGCGATATCGAGGCCGAGTGCGAAACTGTCGGGTTTCAACGCATCGGGGACGTCGCGTCTATTGTGGTAATAGGGAGCGTATTTAGGATTTTGACCTGCAACGCAAGCCGCTTTCACACCGCATCTGCTGAGGGCCGCCGCATCGGATGCACCGAACGGAACGCCGCCGTGAGGGAGCGGATGATTGACTTCGGGATCCGCGCACGCTTCGTCGAGAAGTTCGCAGACCTCTTTGGAGTTTGCGATAAGGCTGGTCATATCTCTTTGATAGATAGTGAAGTAGTCGTAGTCGGTAAGGGTATCGAACGCGACGACGTAAGTTTCGACGTCTTGCCATTCTTTTTCGTGCTTCTTTGCCCACGCGGTAGCGCCTCTGAGGCCCGCTTCTTCCGCGCCGGTAAGGAGTGCGCAAACTTCGGTGTTTTCAAAACGAATACCGCTTTCTTTGAGGCATTTGAGCACGCTGATTGCGGCGAAGCAACCCGTAAGGTTGTCGTTTGCGCCAGGAGACAAATGTTTGAATGAGCAAACGTAGAACAATCCGATGAACGGCACTATGGTGCAAAGTGCGAAAATCATGGGCCAAAGCGCGCTGTCGCCGACTATCGCGCTGTAAATGAAGATGCCGAGAGTTGCGAACAAGCAAAGAAGGTCAACGACAAGGACGCCGACCATAACTTCTTGGCGTATCTTCATGAGAGTCCATTCGTAAGCGGAGTCTGCGTGTCCGTTGATGACGATACGGCGTTTGACCTCTCCGGTAGGTTCGTACTTCGCGTACACGTTGCAAGACTGCGTACGAGGAAGGAATCTGTCGATGAGCGGTATGTAGAACAAGAATTCGCCGACGGTGATGATAAGAGAGATACCCGCCATAACTATGGTCACGATATTCGCCGCAAGGATTGCCGTGGGATTGTCGGGGATGAGACGAAGAAGTTGCACGAGCGCACCGACGATGAGGAGCACGCCGATGATTTTAGTGAAGCCGACGAGTGCGTGACGGGAGATGGTGAAATCTTCGATTTCCGCGCTATCCGCCCAACCGTTGTCGAGCATTTCTTTCTTCATAAATTCCTGCGCCTTTCTTTCGTTGGGCATACCGGATTCTCTGGGGCCGATTTCTTCGCAGATTTTGCGAATGGTCTTCATAGAATAATCGACCGCTTCTTGACGTTTTTCCTTTGAAATTAGCATAATTTTCTCCATGCGCACGCACGGCATATGCGTGCATATAGTTTATTAGTGCAATAATTATACCATAACCTTTCTTTCATTTCAAGAGTATTTTGATTAGCGCGCCCGATTTTAGCGACTTTCAACGAAAGCACACTCAAACAAGCGCATTAATACCCCTCGTTTCCGCCCTTCTATACTTCAATTTTGTCGATTATCATTACATGTGTTTGTTATATTGACAAAAGTAGTATTTTGTGTTAACATAGGTATGATAACGGAGGAGTTATGGAATATAAAGAAGATTTGCGCATTGTGCGCACGAGAAAACTTTTGAGCAATACCCTTCTCGACATGATGGAGGAGGAATCTCTTGAGAAGATAAGCGTCATCGACCTATGCACGAGAGCGATGGTCAATCGCGCCACTTTCTACGCCCATTTCGAAGACAAATATCATTTGCTCACATTCGCCCTCGAAGAACTAAAAGACGAAATCTACGCCCGTTTCAGCAAGGATATGGAAATGGACTCCCCGAAAGAGGCTATCCGCAATCTTACGTATATGGCGTTCGAGTTCGTGCAAGACAACGAAAACCACGTTGCGAACATTCTCAAATTCAACCGCAACGAAAAAGTCATCTCCACAATAAAGGATTCCTTCACTCAGTCGGTGAAATATCAACTCGGCAAATTCCGCACGACTCATCCTCTCCGCGCTCCCCTTTCGGTCGTAGCCGTCTGCTTTACGGGAGCCCTCGTCGACCTGTGTCTGTGGTACGTAGACAACCCGGAGCGTTACTCGGCGACCGAAATCCGCGAATACGCCGACATCATAATCGACGACTACCTCAAATAATCGATTATCGCAAAAACCGCTCGGAGTTCCGAGCGGTTTTATTTTGCTCGACTATTTACGTTTTCTTTCCCTCGTTTCAATTCGGCAAAGCCGTAGCGGTTTTGCGAGAATTTGCCCGTTGCTAACTATTTAAGCGGTGCCGTCATATTGCAAAACAAAAAAAACGCTCCTCGAATGAGGAGCGAATTTCTCGTTTTTGCATTAGTCCATGAAACGATTCAAAAGACTGATTTCTTCTTTGGAGATTCTTTCGTCGACTGCAAAGAAGCAGAGGCAAAGCATCATCAAATCGCTTTGCACCTCCGAGGGACATGCATCGTAGAATTTATCCGCGGTGTCGTAATCATGCGCTTTAAGAACGAATTCTTTGGCTTTGTCGGGTTCGATACCCATGACTTCTTTCATCAATTGTTTTTCTTTCACGGTGAGGGTGCCGTCAGCCGCCGTGCTACTTGCAATGAAAATGCAGAGAGCCGCCGCTGCGTCGTCTTCTCCGAGAGCCTCGCTGAGAGGGGGCATAAGTCTGGACAAAGCGATTTCCGCGAATTCTTTGATTTCATCGTAATCTTTGTTTACGAAATTTTGAAGCATACTATCAAGAGACATAATTTCCTCCGAATATTTTGAGATGAATATATACTACCATTTATATAAGCAATTTGTCAATATTATACGAAAAAATCCGCGACGTAAACTCGCGCGGTTATTTCGTTTTTCTTGCTCTGAGATAGCGGAACCTATAGCGCAAAAACCATTTCGTGTTGTAAATCGCACAAGGAGTTATTACGCGCGCTTTCAGTTCGAGAAAAATGTTAGAAATAGTCCAAGGAATAACGGGCGGATATTTCTTGCAACCTCTTTTCGTCAGCGGTGCTCCGAAAATATTCGAGTTTATGCAATCGGGAGAGTAAGAGAGTTTTTTAGGCGGGTGATTGCAAAGTTGCCCCACCGTATAGCCCTTGCTTTTGAGGTAGGCGGTCGCTTTCTCGTGGAAACTTATGAGCACGTATTCTCCGTCGTAGTCGCTAAGTTCTCTAATCACGGCGTCGGACAATTCAATCTCGTTGCCGTCGCATTTGAGTTCGATGAAAGTCGGCACCTTACCGCCGATAATGGACAGCACCTCTTTGAACGTCGGGATACGTTCCCCCGTCAAATGAAGCCTGCATTTCGAAACTTTTTTCCACGCCATTTTTTCTAACGTACCGGGTCTAAAGCACATACGCCAGAGACTGAAATCGTGGAACACAACTACGGTGCCGTCGGCAAGAAGATGGACGTCGAGTTCGACGCCGAAGCCCGCGTCTACCGCTCGGCGAAACGCTTTTTTCGAGTTTTCGGGTGCGCCGAAACTCCAACAACCACGGTGTGCGAATACGGGGTTTTCCGCAATTATTTTGTTTATATCCACTGCCTTAACGTTTTCAGAACTCATATTTATCCCTCAAATTTATGTCGTTAAACTACCGATTTTGCATTTTATAATACGCGTCCTACGCTTCTTTCTTCCCGGTTCCGAAGAAATCGAGAATGGTGAGGTCTATGATTTTCGTGAGTTGAGTCTTTATCTCGTCTACCGTATATTCTCCGCCGAGTATCCACCATTTGACAAGTTGGATAACCCCGCCCGAGAAAAACTCCGCCAAAATCTCTACCGGCACCGGACGGTCTTTCACGGGGAGTTTGCCGACTTTTCTTACGATATTGTCAATCAAAATCGCGTGCACCTTGTCGAACACCAACGAAGAATCCGCTTTCGTGATTATGGTTTTGAGATATTTGCGTTGCTTAGTCAGATACTCCATGATGACGTCGAGAACGTCGTGATAATACACGATGAGGTCGCTGTCGCCGTGCACCTTGTCGACTTCGTCGTCGAAGCCGTACATTATGTCCATAATGCACTTGTCGAGAAGTTGATACTTGTCCTCGAAATGAGTGTAAAACGTACCCCTGTTGATGAGAGCCTTATCGCAAATGTCGATTATCGTGATATTGTTGAAAGACTTCTCTTCGAGAAGTTCATAAAACGCGTCGATGATTGCTTTTTGCGTGCGCTTGATGCGCAAATCAGTCTTTTTTTCGCTCATATATCCACCTATCCAATACTATAACAAATATCCGTACACCTGTCAAGATACCTTCTTTTTCAGCGGTATCTTTCGGTTATCCCGATGTATGCCGATTGCGCTCGTTCCGCGTTCAACCTTACCGCTACCCTTTTTGCGACTCTCTCCGAAAACAAAACGAAAACCACGTCCTTCAATAAAAACGGCAACGACATCACCGCTATGCTCGTCTCGAACGACGCGTCCGTCACGAGAGAATACCACTCCGCGCCGAGGATATGACAAACGAGCAAACCGAGAAAAGCGCATGCGTATTTTGCTTTGGAGTCTCTCCCTATGCCCACAAGCACGACGAACGGCAAAAATCCGAAAATAAATCCGCCGGTAGGTCCGATTAGTACGCCTACACCCCCGCCGAAAGAGGAAAACACGGGCAATCCCGTTATGCCGACTAGTATAAAGCAAAGCATCGTTGCAAGCCCCGTCTTTGCTCCGAACAAAAAGCCGACGAAAGCGACCGCAAACGTTTGCAACGTTACGGGAACTCCTATCGGCATTGGTATAGAAATGATGGACGACAGAACGACGAGGGCTACACATGTAGCAATTTCCGCAATGCGTCTCGTTTTATTCAGTGCGGACTTCATTCTGTTTCGTCGTCGCCGAACAACAAGGTGTACATGGCATCCTCGTATTCAAACTTCTTATCCTTTTTCAAGCCCTCTTTTTCCATAAGGTCGGCGATGAGGGTGAACGCTCTTCTGACTCCGAGAGGGGATTGAACCTTTATAAACGTAGGCGTGTCCGCGTACTTCTTCATACCGCTCCTATCCTTTTGATGATAGAGGTTATAGTCGTAATCGGACGGATCGAGGGCAAGCGCAAGACGTATGGTCTTGCCGATGAGAATTATCTTTGCAATCTGCTTGCCTGGACGACGGAAATAATCACCGCCGTTGACCACTCTACTCTTCACTCCGCGGTACGAGCGAAGTTCGTTTTTAATGGCGTTGTATATCGCTTGATTTTGAATTGACGCGCTTGCCATTTTCGAGGAGAACGTAATCTTTCCGCCTTCCTCTTTTTCGTCGTCGTCCTTATTATCGACGTCCTCGTCGGACATACCCTTGAACGCCTCTTCGACGGTCGGCGTAGGCACGAAACCGACGGACTCGAATTGTTCTCTGTTACACTCGTCGTATGCGGATTTCGAGGTTTTATCCGCTTGTTTTATATCGTTCAACTTGTGTTTCTGTTCGGATTTGCTTTCTTTTTCCTCTACACATTCAGCAGTGGCGTCTTCGGTTTTAACGTTTTCAACCTCAACCGACTCTTCGATGACGGGCTTTTCTTCTCCGATTTCGGCAACTGTGAAGCCGACGGAATCTTCCTTTGTTTCGGGAAGTTCTTCGGTGTCGTTCCCGACCGTTTCTTCGGTTTTTTTCTTCTTGCCTTTTATGACGATAAGGGACAGCGCGAAACCGACGATAACCGCCGCCGTCCAACCGCCGAGTCCGATGGCAAGGCTGACATAATCCACTTTTTCGTTGCCGAGAGTGATAACCGTAAAGGTGCGGTCGAGTCCGCTAAGCACGATACGACCGTCTCCGTCAAATTCGATTTTCTTTTCTTTGAGACCGCTACCTACGCTGATACCCACCGCTTTTGAGCCGTCCGCTTTCGTCAGAACGAGGGTTATATCGTCGTAATATACGACCTCTCCGTCACGTACGATTTCGAGGACGAATCCGTCCCCCGTTTCTCGAATGGCAAGCGTATCGCCGAAATCGAAGCCGTCCTCCCTATACGCGGTATAATTGAAATTCTCGTCACTGAGTTTTACGCAGTCGGGATACACCGAAAGTTGAGGGCGCAAGCCGTCGCTTCGCGTGGACATAAAGTATACGATATAGTTCTTATTGCTCCAATCGAAGGTCAAATTTCTTCTTCCGACGGAGAAATCCGTATTGGTTGCGATAATTCCGACGTCCTCGACGGTCTGCCCCGCCGCGAGATAGGAGTCGTGCAATTCTACGCCGAGTGCGGGCATAGTCCGTCCAAACACCATATCTACGTCCGAGACTTTGACGTATATTTGTTTTTCTTTCACTTTGACGGCAAGGGTTGTCGTGTATTCGGTGAAGTTATCGTCCTTGACGAAGTTGTCGTCGTAATATCTCCCCTTCGTCACCACGACGGAGTAGGCGTAGTTGCCAACGTCGAGAATAGAATCTCCGAACTCACTCTTTTCGAGCGCCCAATGATAATCCCCCGACGGAACGTTTTTAGAGGAGAGAATATCGTCCACGCTCTTGCCGTAATCGACGGTTTCTACGAGAGAAGAAACGTCGGGTTCGGACGAGGCGCGGGTTATCGTGAGTTCGACGCCCTCGGACACGTCCCCAGCGTACAACGTTGAATTTGCGAATTTGAAACTGACGGTTGCCATTGCGCGAATCGTATATACGCCGTGCGACCTACCGCCGCCAAAACCGACGCTCGACGCCGTTCCGCCGAATTCGACCTCGACTCCGTCGGTGTCTTCCGTCGAATATCTCCAAGCATAATCGAATTCGGGATCCGCGGTTGCGAACGCTCCGCTTATTCTCCAGAACGGATGACTTGCGGTTGCGGTCAACGAAAACGGGTGCACGACGGGAGAAAACTCGCTCTCGTACACGTCCCCGCGCAGAGAAATCCCGACGACGGGAGAGGGAATGACGACGTTATATTCCGTTCCTATCTCGTTTTCGATGGCGGACTTCACGGTGGTTTCGTCGTAGGCACCGACGTAAAGCACGGTATCCGTACCTCTCAATTTTGCGACGAAGTTATTCCCCACGTATTCCGTTTGCCCGTCCGACGAGTCGTAAGTGAATTCGACGACGGGGATTTCGTCCGCATACGCCAAATCCGTCGAGAACTCGGTCGCGACGAATACGCATAACAGCGCGGTCAGTAGAATCAAAAAAGGAATATATCGTTTCATACCAATAATAATACACGCGTGCGCACGTAAAGTCAATGCCAAAAATCGCAAAAACCTACGTTTTTCCCGCACTTCTTCCCTTTTCGACACAAAAAAACTTTCGACTTGTCAACGGATAGCGCGGGTGATATAATATTCGCAGTGAGGTGTATATGAGAATAGTTATCGTAACCGGCGCGTCGGCGGGCATAGGCAACGCCACCGCAAAGTATTTTGCAGAAAAAGGAGACAAGGTCTATTCCTTTGCGCGTAGAAAAGCGGACGGATTTGAAAGCGTCGAAGTCGACGTGACGGACTCCGAAGCGGTGAAAAAAGCCGTCGATTTCGTCATCGAAAAGGAGGGGCGCATCGACGTACTCGTCAACAACGCGGGCTTCGGAATTTCGGGTTCTATCGAGGACACTTCCGAAGAAAATATGAAACGTCTCTTCGATGTCAATTTCTTCGGTGCGACTTTCGCTACGCAAGCGGTTATCCCCCAAATGCGAAAACAAAGCGACGGCACCATAATCAACGTCAGTTCGGTAGCGGCGCCGTTGTCCATACCCTTCCAAGGGTTCTATTCCGCCTCGAAAGCAGCGCTTTCCTCCCTCACCGAGGCACTGCGAATAGAGGTTGCGCCCTTCGGCATAAAGGTTACGTCCGTTCTCCCCGGAGACGTCAAGACGGATTTCACCGCCGTGCGCAAGAAAAACGAAAGCGATAATCCGGTCTACGGAGAACGTATTCGTCGCTCGGTGGCGCAAATGGAACACGACGAACAAAACGGGATGTCCCCCGTCGTCATCGCAAAAGCCGTCTACTCCCTCTCGAAGAAGAAAAATCCGCCCGTATACAAAGTCGGCGGTGGAAAATACGCGCTCTTCGTCGCACTTGCGAAATTGCTTCCCAAACGTTTCGTCGGTTTCGTACTTTCAAAGCTATATGGTTAACAGAGTTTAATATAACTTTAACCTATCTTTGTAATAATGTGCGCAAAGAGGTGATACTACTATGAGAATATTGCTCGTTGAAGACGAAAAAGAATTATCCCGCGCTCTTGCGAAAATGCTCATGAAAGAGGGCTACGACGTCGACACCGTATACGACGGTGCGGACGGACTGAGTTTTTCATTGTCAGGGCTTTACGACCTCATCATTCTCGACGTGATGATGCCGAAAATGAACGGTTTCGAGGTACTGACCGAAATCAGAAAGAGAAAAATGGAAACTCCCGTTCTTATGCTCACCGCCCTTTCGAGCGAAAACGACAAAATCGCGGGGCTCGACAAAGGCGCGGACGACTACGTCAGCAAGCCCTTCTCGTTTGCCGAACTATCCGCAAGGATTCGCGCGCTTTTAAGACGCAGAGGCAAACTCGTCACCGACAACAAACTCACGTATAGCGAAGCGTCCCTCGACCTATCGTCTTATACTCTCTCCACGCCGAAAGGGGAAATCGGTTTGACTGCAAAGGAATACGAAATCCTGCGCTATCTTTTTGAATATCCCAACTTCGTGGCGTCCAAAGAGGATTTGATTTTGAAGGCGTGGGGACTCGACAGCGACTTTGAATCAAACAACCTCGAAGTCTATATCTCTTTCATCAGAAAGAAACTCAACCACCTCGGCACCTCTTTCACCATCGAAGCGGTCAGAGGCGTAGGATATAGGCTTACCAGCAGATAACGGCTTTTATATAACGATAGCCGTAGGATAAAGCGCCGATATGGATGAAATGATAAATAAATTGCGTATACGGCATACGCTCTATACAACGCTTACGGCGGGATTACTCCTCCTTGTTTTGATGGGAGGATTTTTCGGTTTATACGCAGTCAATCAACAGATTTCGGCAAGAGACAATTTGAACCTTCTTCTCGAAAACGTCGATTCCCGTCCCGACGAAGTCGGTCCGACGAGGTGCTTCGTTTTCTTCGTCGTCGGAGACAAGGCGACCTTTTACCCCGCATATTCGGGAGACGTCGAATACTACGGAGAAGATGCGGACGGGATAGTCCGCAAAGCCGTAGAAAAAGCGGAGGACGGAAGATTTTCTTACGAAGACAGAGACTTCTACGTCGCGACCAAAGTGGAACACGGGCGCACGATTTACGCGGTCCTCGACCGCACTATCTCGAAATTAAGTTTGCAACGCATAGCGACCATACTCGTCGTGTTGTATCTCATATCCCTCATCTTTTTGACCTTGCTCGGCTATATGTACTCGTCGGTCACAACCGCACCCATTAAGAACGCTTTCAAAAAGCAAAGCGACCTCATCGCCAACGCATCCCACGAACTGAAAACTCCGCTCACGATTATCTCGACGAACTTGTCGGTTATGGAATCCGAACCGAACTCCACCGTCGCGGAAAACGCAAAATGGCTCGAATCCGTAAACGGGCAAATTTCCCGAATGGATTCTCTCATCAAAAACATGCTCGAACTCAGCCGTCTCGAACACTCGGATTTCAACAAGGAACTCTTCGATTTCGGCGAAGTCGTCGAGGGCGCGTGCCTCGAATTCGAGGTTATGTGTTTCGAGAAGGACGTAAAACTCCTCTCAAACGTGCAAAAAGGTATGACGGTCTACGGGGACAAAAACGCACTCGAACGCCTCGTGATAATTCTGCTCGACAACGCTTTGAAGTATTGCGGAGAAAATGGCAAAGTCGGTTGCAAACTGACGCAAAACGGCAAAAAGGCACACCTCGAAATACTGAACACCGGAGAGGCAATCTCCAAAGAGGACGCCAAACACGTTTTCGACCGCTTTTACCGCTCGGACGGAGCAAGAGCCAATCCCGACGGCAACAGTTTCGGGCTCGGGCTCTCAATCGCTCAGGCGACGGTACAAGGTAACGGCGGGAATATTTCTTGTCGCGGTATCGAGGGCAAAGGCACCGTGTTCTCGGTTGACCTTCCTATCGCATCCAAGCAAACCATTCGTCAATTCCAAGCCCAAACCGCACTTCACAACGCAAAAGAAGCGCACTCCCACCGCTTCGACCGCAATCACACGGACTCCACCGTCGGTGCAAATGTTACGGACGAACAAACGGAGAGCACGTCTTCGGATAACGACTCCACCCCTACGGACGCTTCTCAAGAATAAGCCCTAAGATAGATAGATAGATAGATAGATAGATAGATAGCAAAAACCGCTCGACTTGCGAGCGGTTTTATTATAAAAGCCACAACGTTGTTATTTGCTTTGACACGGTCATGTTATCGTGTGCCGAGATTGCTACGGCTAACACATCCCGCCGACCTTATTCGTTCTACGGCGAAAGACAAAAAAATCGCTCCTCGGAATGAGGAGCGATTTTTATATTAGTCTTTATTTTCGGGGTTCGGTTTGCAGGCACTGCAATGCGGGCAGGACGAGCAGTCCGAACAACAAGTGCTTTTGCCTTTCTTCTTTCTGACCACCGACACGATTATCACGGTGGCGACGAAGACGCATGCTATAACCGTAATTGCAATTTCTATAGGTCCCATATTACTCCTTTACTTTTTTGAACTTGGCGAAGAACGCTTTGACGGGAGTCCAATCGATTTTGCCTTTGTTTGTGAGGACGATGAGGGTGATGACCACCGCCCAGATAGGCACGAAGATTGCGACCGGCCAAATGAATTCGCCGATGAGGTATATCATCATAGACACGATATACGAGGTTCCTACCCAGAACAACAGCGTCATATTGAAGCGTTTCTTGTCGGGAAGTTCCGCTTTTGCGGTTGCGACCGCCGCGAAGCACGGTATCGTCAACATATTGAACGCGATGAAGGAGATGAGTCCGGGCACGGTAATACCGGTGTTTTGTATCATTGCGGAGACCGCCGCGATACCGCCGTCCGCCTCGATGTCTATCATACTGCTTGCAGCAACCGCGCCGAGGGTGCCGAAGGTTGCGATGACGTTTTCTTTCGCGATAAGCCCGGTGAGGGCCGCCACGACGAAGAGCCAACTATAACCGCTGAGTTGCGAGCCGAATCCGAGAGGCGTGAAGAGCGGGGTGATTATTCCGCCGATGCCTGCAAGGATGCTGTCCGCCATTTGTTCGTCGGGAAGGAAGTTCCAGTTCCAGTTGAAGTGGCTGAAGAACCAAATCACTATCGTGGACGCAAGGATAATCGTGAACGCTTTCTTGACGAAGTGTTTGGTCTTATCCCAGAGGTGCGCCATAAGGTTCTTGAATTGAGGCATGTGGTAGGCGGGAAGTTCCATAATGAAGGGAGGAACATCCCCTTTCATGGTGGTGTTTCTCATGAGGAGCACCGCGCAGATTGCCACGACCACGCCGAGCACGTACATAGAGTAAGTGATGAGGTCTGCGTTGCCGAGTCCGCTTTGAATCATTATCGCGCCGGCAACTGCGGTGAGGATAGGAAGTTTCGCTCCGCAACTGAAGAACGGTATGACTCGGACGGTTGCAACTCTTTCGTTTTCGTCCGCAAGGGTACGAGTGTTAATCATTGCGGGAACGGAGCAACCGAAGCCCATAATCATAGGCATGAACGATCTGCCGGACAAACCGAACTTGCGGAAGATTCTGTCAAGGATGAACGCTACACGCGCCATATATCCGCTGTCTTCGAGTATGGAGAAGAACAAGAAGAGCACGAGGATTTGAGGCAGGAAGCCGATGACCGCGAAGAGTCCGCCGAAGATACCGTCGCACACAAAGCCGATTACCCATTCGGACGCTCCCGCTTGGACGAGTCCTTCACCTATCGACGTATTGATGAGGTCGGTGAGCGTGCTAAGTAGGTTGGTGAGGATTACACCGGGAGAGTAAACGCCTTCTTCATAGCCGAAGAAAGTATTTACGCTGATTTCGGAGCAATATTCGTCGATACTGCTGACAAACGCGACTTCACCGTCTTCAATAGTAACTTCCCACTTGCCGTTTTCGTCGGCGTAGTAAGTTGCGTTTTCGTCGACGTCCATTTCTTCGACATAGAGAATATTATGTCCCGCGTCGTAAACGTATGCTTTCGCTTCGACTTCTTCGAGGCTACCGTCGTCCGCGAAACCGAGTTCCGCTTTGAAGCCGTCTTCGGTGTAGTAGGTGGTGTTTTCGTCGTAAGGAACGCTGTCAAAATCTGCGACTACGCTTGCGTTTTGGTCGAGATACGCCACCGCTTCTTTGTCGAATACTCCGCCCGCGCCGAGGAAGAGCAAGTCTTCGGAGAAGGTCAAGTGGAACACGAGGAACAATATCACGAGGAAGATAGGTATACCCCACACCTTGTGAGTGAGAACCTTGTCCACTTTGTCGGATTTGGAGATTGTTTCCGCTTGATGTTTTTCGTGTCTGGTCAAGACGGAAGAATAGTTTTTGGAGATATATTTATATCTACTGTCCGCTATTATCGCTTCAAAATCACCGCCGAAAGTATCGTCCTCGAAGGTTTTTTTGAATTCCTCGACCATAGTCGCGGAGGACGGATGGTCCTTGACTTCGAGTTCGTCGAGTTCGGCGAGTTTGATTGCGTGGAAGAGTGCGTTGCTGACGCCTTGACCGTCGAGAGCGATTTTGCAATCGTTGACGAGGTGCATAAGTTCGGTGCCTTCGAGAACACTCTTGCCTTGACGAGGAGTCTTGCACGCCTCGTACGCTCTTTGCATAAGGTCGTCGAGCCCCTTTTCGCGGAGTGCGGAAATAGAGATGACGGGCAAACCGATTTTTTCTTCGAGTTTTTTCGCGTCGATTTTGTCGCCGTTCTTCTCCACTACGTCAATCATGTTGAGCGCGATGACCATAGGCACGTCGATTTCCATGATTTGAGTGGTAAGATAGAGGTTTCTTTCGAGGTTGGTCGCGTCTACGATGTTGATGACGCAATCGGGCTTCTCGTCGAGTATGTAGTTACGAGAGATGACCTCTTCGGGGGTGTACGGGGAAAGCGAGTAAATGCCGGGAAGGTCGACTATCGAGATAGGTTCCGCACATTTTTTGTACGTGCCCTCTTTTTTGTCGACGGTGACTCCGGGCCAGTTGCCTACGTGCGCCGTCGAACCGGTGAGGCTGTTGAAGAGAGTTGTTTTTCCGCAGTTAGGGTTGCCTGCGAGTGCAAAACGTTTCATTTCTTCACCTCCATGGTTACGAAAGCCGCTTCGGTCTTTCTGAGGGTGAGTTCATAGCCTCTGATTGTGACTTCGATAGGATCTCCGAGGGGAGCGCGTTTGCGAAGATACACGTCCGCGCCGGGAGTTACGCCCATATCGAACAAGCGACGACGGATTCTACCGTCACCGCCTACGGATTTGATTATTCCTTTTTCGCCGACGACGAATTGGTCTAATTGTTTCTCCATATAGTTTTCTCCTTTATGCTACAAAAATTTTCATTGCCAAATCTTTATCCAAAGCGAGTCTGCCGTCTTTGATGAGACAAATGGTGCTTCCCCCGCTTTGGGAAATAATTTTCATGTTTGAATCAATGGTGATGCCAAGACTTTCGAGATGCTTCTTAGTCTTTTCGTCGGTGAGGATTTTGACAACCCTCAAATCTCTTCCGATAGGTGCAAATACCAACGGCATATCTTTCCTCCAAAATGTGAATACTTTTTCATATTTCGTCTACATTATATTCGAGATGATAAGGCGTGTCAAGTGAAAATATGAAACTTTTTTCACATTTTTGAAATTTCATTTGCTTTTTTTTTATAAAGTTATATAATAGTATACGTAATATATTTATTCAATAAAGAGGAATTATGGCTGATACCGTACGCACTCCGAGACAACAGCGGTCTATCGACAAGAAAAATAAAATTATAAAAGCGGGCTTCGAACTGTTTTCCGAGGTCGGATATTACAACGTCAATACGGCGGAAATCGCAAAGCGCGCGGGTGTTTCCACGGGTATCGTTTACGGCTATTTCAAGGACAAGCGGGATATTCTTCTCGACGTTCTCGACCTCTATATCGAAAGCATAATGCAACCCGTCATGGACATTCTCGACCTTATGCACTATCCCCTCGACTTCGACGAGATAATTCCCACAGTCCTCGACGGAGTGACCGCAACCCACGAGAAGTATGCGTCCATACATCAAGCCCTCTACGCCCTCACCCCCACCGACTCCGCCGTTGCGGAAAAGTTTATGAAACTCGAACGCCTTATGACGGATAAGTTTGTGGAGAAACTCATAACGTTGGGCTACGAAAACGACGGACTGTACGAAAGAGTGCACCTTGCAATCGAAACCGTACAATCCTATTCCCACGAATGCGTTTTTGACCGTCACCCCTACCTCGACTATGCCAAAATGCGCCTCGTCTGCATAAAGGCAGTGAAGAGCATAATGATAGCCTGAACTTTAGCGCACTAAATCGCGAAATTGAATTTTAACGATACAAATTCCGAAAATCGTTGTTTAACGGCTATTGATTTTAGGAAAAACCTTGCGTATATTATATACGTAAGCGATACAAAAGTCGTGGACGAATTATCGCAAAAAGTTTGCCACCCAAAGTCAAAGCGAGTCTATCCTTCGGGAAAATAATCGCCAGAAACGGGTGGCGATTTATCTTTTTAGGAGAAAACGGAGCCGAAATTCGGCTCCGTTTTCCTATTTGAATTATAACGATATGACAATTCTTGCATTATTTATCCATAACTTTTTTAATCATTTCTTGAAAGTCTTCTTTTGATATAATCCCTTCATCATAAAGTTCTTTGAGTTGTTTGAGTCGATTTACATCATCTGCTTTATTTACACTTGTCGTTTCGTCTTTTTTGGTCACGTGTTCAGCCAAAGTTTCAAATGCTTTTGCTTGTATTAACTGCGCATCGATTTGTTGTGTCGCTATATCCGCCTTGACTTCTTTATCATTTTTAACTTTTACTATCAATTGTGATATTTTTTGATATACAGATTCGGCGTCTTTTACATACATTATTGATAACGTTTTAGACATATTATTGGCGCCAATTTCCTTATCAACTCCTTGCGAGAATGTAAAATTCAATCTTTTAATTCCCAAAAGAGTCTTTTCGTATTGAACGTCATCTATCATATCAAGTCTGCGATTATAATGGCACTTTATAGTCGGTCTTATTCTGTTGACTACAGTACCTTTTATAGTTTTGTTCGTAATTGTAACATTAGTGCAATTAACACAATGTGCAAAAATTCCGTGCGAAATAACAACCGGCAATATTATTGCAACACCCAAAAATAATAACAACACCCCGCCATCGCCGTCCGATTCGCTTAACAAGATTATTCCTAACACAATTAGAAACCCACCCAAAATATATGCACTTATAAAGAATATCTTATGAAATGTTGGTATTTCGCATTCTACACGCAAAACAACGTGTTCTTTTTCCTCATTCTTTCGTATCTGATTCATAATAACATCTCCTTTTTTAATATTATATACCAAATAAATTGGTAAATCAACTCCTTTACTAATTTTATTGGTACTATTTTCTCTATGAAAGAAATTAAGTTCAAAGAAAATCTAAAGACACTAAGAATATCTTTCGGGTTAACACAAGCGCAACTTGCAGAAAAACTATCAGTCAATCAACGAACCGTAAGTGCGTGGGAAAAAGGAGTGTGTGAACCAAATTTTTATACGCTGACTCTTATCGGCGAACTGTTTGATGAAAGCATAGATTCATTGCTGTATTAAAAATCCACCGACTAAATCGGCGGATTTTTTAATATTTTTCGATTATTATCAAGGTGCGATTGCGATTTTGATTACGCCGTCGGAGCGGGTTTCAAAAAGGCGGTACGCCTCTTCTATCTCCGATAAACCGAACCGATGAGTTATGAGCGACGTAACGTCTATCTTGCCTTTTGCAATGAGGTCGAGGATTTCTTCGGCATCGCAACCGTCCACTCCGCCCGTTTTGAAAGTCAAATTTTTGCCGTACATTTCGGGCAATGGCAAAACTTGGTTCTCGTCGTACAAAGCAACCACCGTGACGATAGCGTTCGGGCGAGCGCACTTCCAGGCAAGCGAAAAGGTGTCCTTCGCTCCCGCGACTTCGAGGACTACGTCCGCCCCGCCGTGGTCGGAATTTGCAAGCACATACTCTTCGCACTCTTCGGGAGAACATACGAGCACGCCTTGATAATGCTCCGCTACGAATTGCCGTCTATTTTCGTCCTTTTCGCAAACGATAATGCGTTTCGGCTGTTTCAGAATCGTGCACGCAAGCGTACAAATTCCCGTAGGTCCCGCACCTATAATCAACACGGTGTCCTCACTCTTGATTTCGGATATGCGCACCGCCCAAAATCCCGTTGCGAGAATATCCCCTACGAACAACGCTTGCTCGTCGGTTACGCCGTCGGGGATTTTATTGAGTCCTTGGTCGGCGTAAGGAACGCGAACGTACTCCGCCTGACCGCCGTCTATTCTACAACCGAGTGCCCAACCGCCGTTTTTGTCCGTGCAATTATTGACGTATCCATGCTTGCAGAAAAAGCACTCCCCGCAAAAAGTTTCGACGTTGACTGTTACACGGTCTCCGACTTTGATTCTCTTCACCTCGGCGCCGACCTCTTCGACTACGCCTACCGTTTCGTGTCCGACCGTTATCCCCGGCACGGCACGCGGTACGGAGCCGTGTTTTATGTGCAAATCACTCGTGCAAATACTCGCGAGAGTTACGCGCACGACAGCGTCCCGCGCATTCTCTATTTGCGGTTTGGTCTTTTCGAGAAGAGCAAACTTGCCTTCTTCAATGTATGTCAATGCCTTCATAGTATTTTCGCTCGCTATTTATAGTTAAATGCCGAGCACGCGCCCAAGCGAATAGATTATATCAACAAAATTCTTCCATTTCAACACCTTTCTTTTATCCTTGCCATATTGCAAAAATTATGGTACCTATATGGGACGAGAACCACCGAACAAGAGCGTAGCGGGAGTGCTTGCACTCATGAGTGGAGCGTCCACTGCGGTTCCGCAGTGTCGCACGATAGTGCTTGCGTGCACAGCACGCAAAAAGGGGGTTCGAGTCCCTCAATAGACGAAAAAAGACACCTTTATAGGTGTCTTCAACATCTAATAAAGGGCGAACCCCGTGTAGTAGCGAAGCGGGAGTGCTTGCACTCATGAGTGGAGCGTCCACTGCGGTTCCGCAGTGTCGCACGATAGTGCTTGCGTGCACAGCACGCAAAAAGGGGGTTCGAGTCCCTCAATAGACGAAAAAAGACACCTTTATAGGTGTCTT
>CAZLVK010000006.1:40353-126816 GCA_964563025.1 uncultured Bacteroidaceae bacterium
AAAAGGGGGTTCGAGTCCCTCAATAGACGAAAAAAGACACCTTTATAGGTGTCTTTTGGCGCCTGTTGAGGGACTCGAACCCCCGACACTGCGGTTAACAGCCGCATGCTCTACCGACTGAGCTAAACAGGCACATGATTTTGAATGCTTGTTTATAATAATCTCCTCTACGGAATTTGTCAACTATTTCGGAACATTTTTTGTTTTCAAAGAAAAAAGTCGGGGAGCGAACGGGATTGTCCGCTCCCCTTTTGCGCTTATTCTATAGTTTCTTCTTTGTCCGATTGTACTTCGTCGGTCAACGCGACTTCGTTTTCTTCCGAAGTGCCGTCGGTGTTTTCGTCGAACGAGATTTCCTCGGTTACGCTACCGTCTTGCACGGGTTCTGCGGTTGCGGTACCCTTCTCGCCGAGATAGCCTTTGTTGTACATAACTCTTGCGATGAGCACGGTGAAGAGCGCACTCACGGGAATGAGCACCGAGGCATAGCCGTAAATATTGAAGAACGGCGTAATCGCAACGAAAAGCACTGCCATAAGGATAATGGGCGGGAGTGCGATTTTCCAATTCTTCGAGATGAACACGACGCCGAGAGAGCCGAACAATGCGGGCAACACGTTATCGAATGCGGGATTGAGTACGGGCGAGGAGAGTTGCTCCGAAAACGGTATCATCAAGCACACGCCGAGCGCAATGATGAGCACGGTTACGATAGAGGAAACGGCGGTCGAGATGATAGCGACGACTTCTCCTTCCGCAGTACCGCTCTTGACGTTGGCGCCGTCCATGCAACTGAGCGCGCACGGAACTTTGAGATTGGATAGGTTGCCCGTAACAAAGCCGAGATAACCGCCCGAAACTGCGCCGAGCATTGGAATATAGGTGAACATTTCGACCACGCCTGCAAGCCAGAAAACCGCTATGGTTCCCGCGCACGCAAGTATGGGTTGGAACCCCGGCCACGCATCATAAACGATAGCCACGACGAGGGGATAGATTGACAATATAATCGCCGCCAGCGCACCCCAGATTCTGCCATAAATATGATTTTGTTCTTCGTAGGTTCTGTCTTTAATCGATATTTTAGTC
Organism: uncultured Bacteroidaceae bacterium; assembly: GCA_964563025.1. Lineage (GTDB taxonomy): Bacteria > Bacillota > Clostridia > Christensenellales > CAG-917 > RGIG4097. The sequence continues at coordinate 41,443 of CAZLVK010000006.1, forward strand.
ATCGTTTTCGCCCTCCTTAACCCACGATTGCGTTGCTAATGGGAATAGCAAGCGCCATTGCGACAATCATACTCACGGGAAGCGCGAAGTCGCTGAGCCAACGCCATTTCGTAACCTTGATAAGCACGCCGAACAGCAACGTGAACGCCGCCGCTATAAGCATTACGAACACGGGAGTCCAGCCCTCGAGCCCTGTGGTGACGTCGCGGAATACCGCTCCTAAGAATACGCTGATGAGTCCTACGAAAAGCGAGGTGGTGAGTATATCTCCCCACTTGCTGTCCTTCGAGCGGAATTTGAGCATACCGCCGTCTATCTTCTTCGCGAAAATCGGGACGAGGACGAGCATGAGCACCGCGCCGATAGTCATAACCGCCGCAACCGCCACGTATTCCTCCGCCGAGAACGGAGTCCCGCCGTTCAACGAATTGCCGAGACTCGACGCCGCACTTTCAGCGGTGGACATTTCGTAAGTCAGACTGCCTATGATGCTAAGACGGAGCCACGGCAAAGGCAAACCGAGTTTCTTAGACAGCGCGACGACTCCGATGAAAATCGAGAGTGCGGGCGCGATTGCGAACGTTGCCGCGCGCACGACCGTGCGTTTCAATACGGATTTCTCCATTCCGAGAGAAACGCCCCTCTTCCAAGCGCGAACAAGGAAGAACACGGACTGCGCCAATACAAACAGAATTATGCACGCAACGACCACGAAAAGCACGGGGCTGTTGACGTCCATTTCCGTCGCTAAAATTGAACCGAACGTTGCCATAATAATATCCTTTTCTTTCTCGAACGGTAGATTTTTGCGCCGTCCGAAAAATTAGTTTAATTGTATCACTAATACGAATATTGTCAATACAATTTATAATTTTTGTATGTTTTGGCGACCTTTTATTCAAAATAGTTGCTTTTTATAAGATAGATGCTATAATTATTCAATAATAACATGTATAAAAATACGGAGGCAATATGAAATACGCTTTCACTCACGTCGCAGTTCTCGACGGCACGGCGGATATGGTTCTCAAAGAAGATATGACCGTTCTCGTTTCGGACGGCAAAATCGAAAAAGTCGCGAAGGCTCCCGCCTACGATTCGTCCTATAAAGTCATCGACATGACGGGCAAATACTTAGTTCCCGGTCTCATCAACTTGCACGCACACCTCTTCGGCACCGGTCAGCCCTCGAAAATCCTCGGCGGTGGCGGACTGCAAAAGAAAGTCGTCGCATTCGTACAAACGTCCCTCGGACACAAGGTCGTAGATTTGCTCGTATCCTCCGCCGTCAAAACCGCGGTAAAATCGGGCACGACGACTGTGCGCGCAGTTGGCGATTTCGTCTATTCGGACATCAGAATACGCAATAAAATCAATGCGGGCAAAATGATAGGTCCCCGCCTTTTCGTCAGCGGTCCCGCAATTACGGCAATCGGCGGTCACGGTTACGGCACGTTTGCCGTCTCCTCCAACGATGTGGAAGAACTCCGCGCCCTCGTCAGACAGAACGTCGAAAACGACGTGGACTTCATCAAAACTTGCTCGACGGGCGGTGTTATGGACGCCAAGAACGCGGGCGAACCCGCCGAACTCAAAATGTCGAAAGAACAACTCTTTGCCGTCGTGGACGAGGCACATAAACTCGGCAAAGTCGTCGCATCGCACACCGAGAGCCCCGACGGCGTCACCCTCGACCTCTCCGTTGGCGTAGATACCGTCGAACACGGCGCACCCGTAGGTCCCGAAGTCATAGAACAATACCGCAAAAACGGCACCGCATACGTGCTTACCCTCTCCCCCGCCGTTCCTCTTGCAACCCTCTCCCACGAAATTACCAAACTCAACCCTGTTGCGGAGAGCGTCGCTAAGGTCGTCATGCAAAATATGATTGACGGCGCAAAACAAGCAATCGCAGAAGGACTCCCCTTCGGTATCGGTACGGATTGCAGTTGCCCGTTCTCGACGCAATATAATATGTGGAGAGAACTTGCATACCTCGTCAAGTACGTCGGCACGGACGAGAAATTCGCGCTCCACACCGCAACCCTCGCGAACGCAAAAATCCTCGGCATAGACAAAATCACGGGAAGTATCGAGGAAGGCAAATGCGCCGACTTGCTCTTCGTGAACGAAAATCCCCTCATGAATCTCCGCGCGCTGTCCAATCCCGTAGCGGTCGTCGCAAGAGGAGAACTTCTCCCCTCTCTCAAAGTCAAGAAGAACAAATATATCGAAAGCACCCTCGACGAACTTCTTGCAAAATAACGATTGACTGCGACGACAAGCACTCCGCCGATAAAAGTTCAATCTTCAAAAGCACATAAAAAAGGCACTCGAACGAGTGCCTTTTTTCGTGGTTGATTTTCTTATGCGTCGATGTCTGCGATGAATTGTTGCAAGGTTTCTTGTGCGTTGCCGAGATAGAGGTGCACACCGGAAGTGCGAGTGTAGAGAGGATTCTCGACGCCTGCGTAACCGGGCTTCAAGTCATAGTTGAAGATATAAATGTTCTTGCAATCCGCAACGTCGAGAACGGGCATGCCGTAGATGGGAGTGCCTTCCGCGGTGTTTGCGGCGGGGTTCAAGACGTCGTTTGCACCGACGACGATAGTCGCGTCCGCATTCTTGAATTCGGGATTGATATCGTCCATTTCGTAGAGGTCCTCGTAGTCGACGTCCGCTTCGCAAAGGAGTACGTTCATATGTCCGGGCATACGTCCGGCAACGGGGTGAATTGCGTACTTGATTACACTGCCGTTTGCACGAAGTTTATCCGCAAGTTGTTTGACGAGGTGTTGTGCTTGCGCGATTGCCATACCGTAACCGGGGACGATTACGACTTCTTTTGCATCGTTGAGGAGTGCGGCGGGATTGCTCTCGACGACTTCTTCCGCTACCGCCTTTTCGGGAGCGGAGACAACTTCGCTTTCAAGAGGTTTGTCGATGTCCGCGATGAATTGTTGCAAGGTTTCTTGCGCGTTGCCGAGATAGAGGTGCACGCCTTCGGTACGGCTGTAAAGCGGGTTTTCGACGCCTGCGTAGCCGGGTTTAAGGTCATAGTTGAAGATATAAATGTTCTTGCAATCCGCAACGTCGAGAACGGGCATGCCGTAGATGGGAGTGCCTTCCGCGGTGTTTGCGGCGGGGTTCAAGACGTCGTTTGCACCGACGACGATAGTCGCGTCCGCATTCTTGAATTCGGGATTGATATCGTCCATTTCGTAGAGGTCCTCGTAGTCGACGTCCGCTTCGCAAAGGAGTACGTTCATATGTCCGGGCATACGTCCGGCAACGGGGTGAATTGCGTACTTGATTACACTGCCGTTTGCACGAAGTTTATCCGCAAGTTGTTTGACGAGGTGTTGTGCTTGCGCGATTGCCATACCGTAACCGGGGACGATTACGACTTCTTTTGCATCGTTGAGGAGTGCGGCGGGATTGCTCTCGACGACTTCTTCCGCTACCGCCTTTTCGGGAGCGGAGACAACTTCGCTTTCAAGAGGTTTGTCGATGTCCGCGATGAATTGTTGCAAGGTTTCTTGCGCGTTGCCGAGATAGAGGTGCACGCCTTCGGTACGGCTGTAAAGCGGGTTTTCGACGCCTGCGTAGCCGGGTTTAAGGTCATAGTTGAAGATATAAATGTTCTTGCAATCCGCAACGTCGAGAACGGGCATGCCGTAGATGGGAGTGCCTTCCGCGGTGTTTGCGGCGGGGTTCAAGACGTCGTTTGCACCGACGACGATAGTCGCGTCCGCATTCTTGAATTCGGGATTGATTTCCTCCATTTCATAGAGGTCTTCGTATTCGACGTTTGCTTCGCAAAGAAGAACGTTCATATGTCCGGGCATACGTCCGGCAACGGGGTGAATTGCGAATTTAATGGTTGCGCCGTTGTCGCGGAGTTTATCGGAAAGTTGTTTGACGAGGTGTTGCGCTTGTGCGATAGCCATACCGTAACCGGGAACGATGATGACTTCTTTTGCGTCGTTAAGGAGTGCCGCGTAGTTGATTTCTTTCTTGACTTCGACTTTCTCTTCCTCGACGGGTGCTTCCTCTTTCACTTCGGGAGCCGTTTCGGGAGTTGCCGTCGCGGGAGCGGGAGTCGTTGCCGCCGTTGCGCCGACGAGGATTGCGCTGAGTTTACGGTTCATTGCCTTGCACATAATCTGGGTGAGGAACAAGCCGGACGCACCGACGATACCGCCGACTGCGACGAGGAGCAAGTCATTGATTGCAAGACCTGCGATTGCGCCTGCGACACCGCTGAACGAGTTAAGCAAGGAAATGGTGATAGGCATATCCGCACCGCCGACACGGATTGCGAAAATATATCCGAAGAAGGACGAGAATATCGTGGTGAGCGCAATCATAACACTGATGACAATGACCTTTTCGGTGCTGCCGTAAGGAGTGATGCCGTCGGTTGCGACGACTGCGAAAATCACTATGCAAGCAATCGTGAGAAGAAGACTTCCGACGGTCATTGCTTGGTGACCTTTATAAATAACGGGTTTTTGAGGAAGAAGTTTGTGGAGTTTGCCTGCCGCAACCAAACTGCCGATGAGAGTAATCATACCGACTGCAAGTGCGAGGACTGCGGTGGTGGTGGAGAAACCGTCGAAACCGGTTCCGATACCCGCCATTGCGAATGCGCCGACGATTGCGGACGCCGCGCCGCCGAGACCGTTCAAGAGTGCAACCATTTGAGGCATTTGAATCATCTTGACTTTCTTTGCAAGGATAATGCCTACCACTGCGCCGATTGCGAGACCAATATAAATGGTCCACACGGACGCGATGGTGTTGCCTTGGTTTCCGTAAACGATGACGAGAATTATGGAAACGAGCATGCAGATTGCGCTGACGCGGTTTCCGATTTTGGAGTATTTGACGTTGCCCATCATTGCGATGCCGACGAGGACTCCGCAAGAGAGTGCGATCGCGAGCGCGAGATACGCCCATTGTGCGTTTGAGCCGAATGCGGAGGGCAAGCAACCGATAATCGCAATCAACCCTGCCGCCACGATAAATGCGATGACGTAGATGATTTCTTGATGAGGTGCTTTCTTTTTCACTATCATTGCGAGCATTCTGTCGGTGACCATAAATCCGCCGACGACGTTGACCATTGCAAGCGCAACGGCAATTACGCCGAGAATTGCCGATATGACAATGCCTGCCGTACCGCTGAAGAATAGCGATGCGGTTGCGGTGAGTGCGCCGAGAACAGTAACGCCGGAGAGCGCGTTCATGCCCGACATAAGAGGAGTTTGAAGAAGTTGCGGAACGTTGGAGATGAGTTTGTAACCGACGAGGGTTGACACTACGAAAACGGCTATCAAAATGAGTTGGAAATAGAGCGTTCCGTTATCTACGTTTTCGAGTCCGTAAAGTTGTTGCACGCTTTGAGCGGCAGCGAGGATGTTTGTCATAATTTCTCTTCCTTATAATATTTGCTTATTTACACCGAAACGCAGGTTTATATGTCGTCATTGATAGATAAACTTGCGTTTTCGGGATGTTTTCGAGATTGAGTCTCCCGCCCGTTGCGGGCGGGAGACGGAGGGATTTCTTAGAGACCCATTGCCTCTCTTGCACCCTTGTGGACGATTTCGCCGTCCAAGGTGACGAGGATGCTTTGAACGATTTCGTCGTTCATGTCGAGTTTGACTTCGCCGTCCTTCGCAAGGAAGTGGAGGAGGTTGTAAATGTTGTAAGAGAACATCCAAGTGGAGCTGGTAGGAAGTTGTCCGGGGATATTCTTGATGCCTTCGATGACGACGTCGTGCTTGATGTCGCGGATACCGGGAGTGGTGATTGCGCAGTTACCGCCTTGGTCGATGGAAATGTCGACGATTGCGGAACCGGGTTTCATGGTTGCGACCATTTCATCGGTAAGAAGCGTAGGTGCGAGTTGTCCTTGGAGGAGTGCGGAACAGAAGATGATGTCCGCGTTCTTGACTGCATCTGCGAGTGCTTCTCTTTCTTTGACGAGCCATTCTTCGGGAAGACGTTTTGCATATTCGACGATGCCGACTCTTCTGACTGCGATTTCTTCGGGTACTCCGGTAGGAACGATCTTCGCGCCGAGGGACATTGCTTGTTCGTTTGCGGACGGACGGATATCTGCGGAGTAGACTTGTGCGCCGAGTCCTTTTGCGGTTGCGACTGCTCTGAGGCCTGCAACACCGGTGCCGAGGACGAGAACGTTGCTGGGTTTGATTACGCCGACTGCGGTGCCGATAAGGGGCATGAATTTAGGAATATCGCTTGCGCCCATGAGGATGCCTTTGTAGCCTGCGCAGGTGGACATGGAAGAAAGTGCGTCCATGGATTGTGCTCTGGAAATACGAGGCACGCCGTCGAGGGTAAGACCGATGACGCCTTGTGCCGCCATATCTTTGACCATTTGATGGTTGACGGGAGATGCGGGATGGATGAAGGTGATGAGATATTGACCTTTGTGCATCATCGCGATTTCGTGTTTGCCTTTTTGTTCGTTGAAGAGGGGTTCTTTGACCTTGAGGATGACGTCTGCTTTTGCAAAGATTTCTTCGCAATCGTCGACTATCGTCGCACCTGCTTCTACGTATTGTGCGTCTGCGTAGAAGGAGCCTGCGCCTGCATTCTTCTCAACGAGAACGGTTGCGCCGTCTGCTACCATCTTTTTGACGGTTTCGGGGATTGCCGCTACACGAGCTTCGTCGTGCATGATTTCCTTGGGGATACCAACTATCATAATTTTTCTCCTTTTATTTTGGGTTTTGCCCAGTTTTTTTGATTATATTTCCCTATCGGGTTCTACGGTTGCGCCACCGTGACCTTCGGCGACGAGAAAACGATATTCGTTTTCGTTTTGGACACACCGGGGATACTCTTTATCGAGTTCAGCACGTTTTCGAGGGTTTTGGTGCTGTCGGTAACGACTTTCAAGAAGTAGTCGTATTCACCCGCGATATAAAGGCATTCCGTGACGTGAGGATTTGCAGTGACGGTCTCGATGAATCCGTTGTTGAATTTCGGATTTTCGATTGCTACGGTCATGATAGCAAAGACGTCTTTATTGATTTTCTGAGGGTCGAGGATTGCGGTGTAGCCTTTTATGGTCCCGCTCGCTTCGAGTTTTCTGACTCTTTCTATGACGGCGGACGTGGAGAGTTTCACTTTCTCGGCGATTTCCGAGAAACTCACTCTCGCGTTTTTGGTCAAACACCTTAAAATTTTCAAGTCCAGATTATCCAAGGTCGCCCCCTTTTTTAATATTGTACCATCGCGCACGCATAAAGTAAATAGTGAATTTGCAAAAAATTTTCGGTATTTTTCGCTTTTTACCGAAAAATTTTCGGTTTTCATATCAAAACCACGAAAAAATACTTTACAATTAGACTAATAAAACCACAAAATAGCGGGTAAAACCGCCCTTTTTAACAACGAAAAAATCCGACAGTTGTCGGACTTTGTGCGGATATACCGCAAAATTTACGGCGTTGTTTTAGAGTGATTTTCGCGTTCAATAACCGTATAGTTTGTTCGTGAAAAATACGGAGATTATATCCGCTACCCAGATAATCGGAGAGAGGAAAAACGTTATCCATGCGGTTATTGCGTCGGCAAATTTCTCGGTCTCGCACGCGCGAATTATCCTGTATATTACACCCGTGAGAAAGAACCCTATCAATAAGAATACGAGTTTCTCGGCTCTCGGCATCTTGTCGAAGCGTTTCGTTCCTTTCGACAAATCGCTTTCGAGAGGGATATACACCGTGAAACGACTGCCCTTCCCTTCTTCGCTTTTGACCTTGATTTCCCCGCCGTGTTCTTTTGCGTATTCGTTTGCGGTATAGAGTCCGAGTCCCGAACTGTTCGTGTTCGAACGGGACTTGTCCGCCATAAAATATTTGTCGAAAACGTGCGGTAAATCCGCTTCGGAGATACCCTTGCCGTTATCCTTGACGGAAATCTTATAATACTTCGTCGTTTTTGAGAAGGAGATTTTGATTTCTCCGCCCGCGTCCGTATATTTGACCGCATTCGTTATTACGTTTTGTATTACACTTGCAAGCACCTTTTCGTCTCCGTAGACGACGCCTTTTTTAGGTTTTCCGACCACGTATTTGATATTCTTGCTTTTGGCAAGGTCGGCGTACTTTGCGGTTTCTCTTCCGAAAAACTCCTTGCAATCCAACTTCGTGAAATGGCGTTCCCCTTTCGCTTTGCGGTTTGCCTCGACGATACCCACGACTTGCTCGTTCATTTCCCGCGCTTTGTCGAAGATGAGAGTCGGATAATCCTTATCCGTCATACCCGCCTGAATACATTCCGCATATCCCGAAATGACCGCAAGCGGTGTTTTGAGATCGTGCGCCACGCTTGCGACGTCCGTAGAAAGTCTACGCTCTTTATCCTCCGCTTCGTCGCGAATATCTCTAAGACCTCTGCGAAGGATTTCGAGTTCGCGAAGAAGTTGCTTGTCGGGACCGTCCAATACGACGGGAGCGTCGTAGTTGCCCTCTTGCAACCGCTTCACGACGTTAACGGTGTAGGCACGCTTTCTCTCGTGATACAGCGAAACGCCCGTATCGGCATTGCCGACGGGCTTGCTTTCGACTTTGTTTTTCTCGTCCTTTACGCTTGCCATTTGTAGCCGAGTCCCCAAACGGTAACGACGTTTTTCACGCCGACTTTGTTCAGTTTGTCGCGGAGTCTTGCGATAGTCACCGCCACGGTGTTCTCGTCGATATATTCGTCTATACCCCAGACAGCGTCGATGAGTTGCTGTTTGCTGAAAATCCTATCCGAATTGAAAGTGAGATAGTCGAGAATTTTGAATTCCTTTGCGGTCAACGGCAATGTCTCTCCGCCCGCCTTTGCCTCGTAGCGGTCTGAAATTATAGTGAGTGTGCCGTAATGGCGCTCGTTTGTAGTTTGGCGGGAATTGAAGTCGTAATACCTTCTCAGTTGCGCATTCACTCTGCAAACCATTTCGTTGTTTGAAAACGGCTTGGTGATATAGTCGTCCGCGCCCAACTCGAACATACGCACCTTATCCTCCTCCGCCACCTTTGCGGACACGACGATAATCGGAATATTCATCTCGGTACGGAGCGTTCTGCACACCTCGTATCCGTCCACGACGGGCATCATTATGTCGAGAAGAAGGAGATCGGGTTTCATCGCACGCGCAAGGTTGAGGGCTTCTCTGCCGTCGAACGCTTGGTAGACGGTGTGCCCCGCCTTAATCAAAAAGTTGCGCATTATGTCCGACAAATCTATATTGTCTTCGGCTATAAGTATTTTTCTCATATCGAACCTCTTTTCCTTATTATACAACGGATTTCTCCGATTTTCCATACTTATTTTGACGTACGGTCAATTTTTTCTTCGTCGGCGAAGTATTTGTCATAGGAGCGTTTGCAATATCCGGCGTGTTCACCCTTTTGTCTCTCGGGCTCGGCGCCGAAATCGTAACCGCCGTTCACTCTCCAGCCGTTCAGCACGCCTATGGAAATCGCGTCCTTAGGGCAACCGAAAGAGCACCGCGTGCACATAACGCACTCGTCTCCGAAAACAAATTTGCCGTCCTTGTAGGTTATATTGTTTTCGGGACAGCCCTTTACGCATTTCATACAATGCACGCACTTATCCTCGTCCACTTTGAAGCACTTGCCGTTTATCTTCATCGCTACATGTTCTATTCTGAACAGCCACGCGATAAACGAACCGAAAGGTATGCGGGAGAGTTTATGCTCGGTACCGTCGAGGACCTTTTTCGCATCGGCGGGAACGGAGCGCACGAGTTTGCGGTACATAAGAGCAGCCATCCCGTCCTCGTGTCTGAAAATCATATTGTACGGCATCACGTAGTGAAATTCACTCGACAAGCGATAGCCCTTTCCCGCGAGAATTTTCATAAGTTTGATCGAGGAAATATTGTTGATGGCAAGAGGTTCGCCCGAAGTCTTGACGATGAAAACGTCCTTGTCCGCGCCCTCGATGCGTTTTGCGAAATCAAGAACGATTTGAGGTGCGTTGAACCCGTGAACGGGATAGCCGAAACCGACCAAATCGAAGTCTTTCGGAGAGGGGATTTCACAGCCCGCCGTGATTTTCACGAGGGTGGTTTTCACTCCGTTTTCCTCGAAATATTTCTTGTATTCTTTCACCGCTTTTTCGGTGTTGCCCGTTCCCGAAAAATAATAGATAATTGCGTTTCTCATAGTTTAACCTCTCGTTTCTTGCTTATAAACATTGTATTTCGCTTTGAAGTTCTCGTCGAAGTAGTAGAGCGTATTCTCTCCTCTGGCGTGGGTGTCGTACCATACCTGAGCGAAGAACGGATTGGTCTTCGCTTGTCTATCGAAGTCCCATTTGCCGGGCTCGGAACAAGGACACCAATGCCCCGCTTTGAGGACGGTATAGGGAGTTGCCTTGAAGCGATGACCGTCCGCGCATTCCCATTCGAGTTTGGTGTAGAGGTCTCCTTTCGTCATGCTTTCGCTGACGCATTTGCCCCCTCTGAAATTTGCCGCCGCACGCATATCTTCTATGTCGAGTTCGGAGTCGAGTTTGCTTTCGTCGTAGCCGTGATCGAGGATGAGTCCGAGTCTTTCCACGTTCTTCACGTTTTTGAGTTCGGCGTAGTCTATATCCGCGTCGGGAAGTTGCCCTTTGCAAAGCACGGGGTATTCATCCCAGTTTTTAGGCAAGCACTCTATGTTGTCCACGCTTCCGAAATACGCCTTCACTTTGCCTTCGTTGCCGTCTTTTATCCACTTGCGAGGAGCGTTCTCGTCCACGAGCAAACGCTGTATGGCAAGTTTGCTGATGAGTGCGGGCGGGAGCAATTTTGCAAGTTTGTAGTAGGGGTGTTTCGCGAGAATTTCTTCCCAGTAGTCCGCAACGGATTCCTTTTGGAACCCGAACATATTTTCAAGCACGTCGCTGTCCGTGAACCACATACCGTGGAAGTTTCTGATGCTGTTCCAAGTGGGACGCATAAACTTCTCCGCCGAACCGCCTATTATTCTGAAACCGAGGTCGAAAGTGTCGAAACCCGTTTGTCTACCCTTTTCTCCTCCGCCGATATTGTAGACTTTCTTCCAAAATTCGGGGACTTCTCCTTTAGCGTCCCTCTCGACTATTCTCGTCATAAGTCGTCCGCTGTCGCGAGCGGTTACCCATTCGAGGGGAACGTTGTGGCAAGTGTGGAACATAAGTCCGTCGCTCATATTATCCGCGAGCATCCTGAAATGAAGCATTGCCGTCTGACGGAGCACCGCCCAGTTTTCGATTTCGCTTTCGAGCACGTATCTCTCCCCTCTCACCTTGTAGCCTGCGTAGCAATCGTACACGCTCGGAAGAAGAGGATCGCCCACTCTCCCCCACGGGTGTAGATAGTTTCTGTTGCCGTAAACCGCAACCGTGGATATATGGATGAATTTAGGTTGACGGTCGCGAACGCTTTCGACTGCCTCCACTATATTTCTTGTGCCGATGAGATTACACTTTTCGGCAAGGTCGGGACGAGAGTCCGAAAGCGGAGGGATGACCGCCGCCAAATTGAGGACGTAGTCCGCGTCTTGAACGAGTTTGTCGCAATCCGAACGGACGGACAAATCGCCGAAAATGATTTCAATCTTGTCGCCGTAGCGTTTTTTCCACTTGCGAGCGAGTTTTCTTTCGCGTGAAGAGTTGAGAAGCAAAACTTTCATCTTGCCCGTAACGTTCGATTCCATAAGTTGAGCGAGAGTTTCGAGCCCCATATTTCCGCTTGCGCCGGTTAATGCAATTACTTTTTTCATACTGACCTCCTGTCAATAGCATTCTCTCAAACGATTATTACGACGTTTTGAAAAATTCCTTACAAATTCGTTACAAGAAAAATTCGTTGTTGACTATCCGAAAAATCGGTTATATCCTTATATTAAACAAAAACTAAGAGGTTTATTATGGCAATAGACAAAAAAACGTTCTATGCGGAACAGTTTGCAAAAATGCTAAGAATACCTACCGTTACGGATACCGACAAGGCACTCTTCGACGAACTCCACGGCGTGATGAGAGAAATCGCTCCCGAATTTCACAATCTCGAATGCGCTCGTCCGAGGAACAGCGCGCTCGTTTTCAAATGGGAGGGCAAACGCCACGACCGTCCTCTCGTGCTTATGGGACACCAAGACGTAGTCCCCGAGGGAGACGCAAGCAAATGGAAATATCCTCCTTACGCCGGCGTAATCGCAGAGGATAGAGTTTGGGGAAGAGGTGCGCTCGACTGCAAATCCACCGTGTTCGCAAGTATGACGGCGGCGAACGAATTGATGGCTGAGGGTTTCGTACCCGAACAAGATATATACTTCTGCTACGGCGACGACGAGGAAAATTCGGGCGGCGGTGCAAAGGCGGAAGCGGATTATCTCCGCGCGCAAGGCGTAGTCCCAGCACTCGTTCTCGATGAAGGTGGCGGTATGACCACTGCGGACGCGTTCCCAAAATACCTTGCCAAAAACGTATGCCTTATGGGCGTTTGCGAAAAGGGCTTTGCCGACTACCGTTTCTACGCTCCGTCCGTCGGCGGGCATAGTAGCACCCCCGGCAAGAACACTCCTTTCGTGCGCCTTGCAAAATTCATTCTCTACTGCGAAAATCATCGCGTCTTCGAGCGCAAGACAATCCCCCTCGTCAAGGAAATGCTCTACGAGTTTTCAAAGGCGGTCAAACCCATATTCGCGCCCATCGTCAGAAACGCATACCATTTCGTCCCGCTTGCAATGAAACTCATTCCCGACCTTGCGGGACAACTCAACGCTTTCTTCTCCACGACTATGGTGTTCACGATGTCCCACGGCGCGGACGCAAGCAACAATATCCCCGACTCCGCTTGGGTGCTTGCAAACCTCCGTTACTCTCCGCAAGAGGGCAAGGATAAGTGCTTGAAAAAACTTGAAAAGATTGCGAAGAAGTACGATATAAAAATCGAAATCGACAACACGAGAGACGCAAGCCCCATCGCGGACACGAAATCCAAAGAATACAAATACGTGTGCGACACCATCAACAACGTCTTTGGCGAAACCGTAGTCGCACCCTACCTCATCAGCGGTGGTACGGATTGCAGAAACATGCAAGAAATCTGTCCGACGGCACTTCGTTTCACTCCCTTCCTTGTATCCCTCGAAGAAATGCACCGTTGCCACGCTTACGACGAATGTATCACGATAGACGCACTCGCACAAGGCGTAGACTTCTTCAAAGCGATGATAAATAACTACAAATAATATCAATAAAAGACTTTTATGACGACGAAATCCGCGGTTAAACCGCGGATTTCGTTTTAGATGTAACGTTCTGTTTCCCTTTTAACCGCGCATCACGCTGTTTGCATACTCCTCTGCGGTTACGTATTCGACTTCGCCGGAAACAAGGACTGCGACATATTCGCACTCGAATACGATAGCCCCTTCTCCGTCTATCGTGCAGGTTATATCCCCGTTCCACCAAGTGTAGTATACGAACTCTACTCCGCTTGTTTGGAGTCTACCGCCCTCGGCGCAGACCGCGCCCGTCGGGTGCCCGTACTTCTTATTCGCACTGATTTCGTAGTCGGTAGCCGCCGCAAATTCCTTGTTTATGAAAAGGTTATATATATCCTCCTCGTCAACACTTTCCTCTCCGCCTACGCTGACGATCGCATACTCGACGTCGATAAAGTCGAGAAAATCCGCACCCGAAGAATACTTCGCGCCGTGGTGCCCGACTTTCAAAATATCCGCATCGAAAGTTTCGTCGGTGTAGCCTTCGGACACTAAAGCATTCAAAAAGTTTTGTTCGCTACTCGTGCTTATCGTCCCGCCGTCCCCATCGTTCAAAGCATTTGAATCTCCCGCAAAGACGACCTTTCTGCCGTTGTATTCGAGAACGCATATGGGAGACACGTCGTTGAGGTCGTGCGCCACCGTTTTCATGGACTTGTAATAGGCGTCGTCTCTGCAATACATAGTCATCTTGTATGAATTATCCTCCGCGACGATTTCCTGCTTATCCTCGGTGAAGATGAGATTTGCGGATTTCTCTTCGTTTTGGTCGTCGAGATAAGTCGCTTCGCTTGCGCTCTTGACAAAATCGTTGTATACAATCGTCGTCACCGTTTGATAATCGGAGGACAACCCCAAGTCGTAATCTTTCGACTTGATTTTGGGAAGATAGACGTTTTCGACTTCAACCGCTTGATTTATCGCGTCGTCGAGGGAACCGCAATGGTCGGCGTCGGTGTGCGTGAGAAGAACGTAATCGAAGGAAGTGACTCCGAGTCTTTCCATAGCGGACAAAACGTCGGACTTCGAGCCCTTGTCCCCGCCGTCGATAATCATTGTCTTTTCGTCGGGGAAGATGATGATAGCGCAATCCGCCTGTCCTACGTCGATGAAGTTTATGATGAGTTCGCCTTCGCCGAGAGTGAGGGTACTGCCGTTTCCGTTACCGCCCTCGTTTTTATCGGATGGTCTGCCGTCCGTGTCGTTTACGAGCATACCAGTTATAGCGTTCCAGGTATCGGGGAAAGCAAAATAAATCACCGCAAGCGTTATCGCAACGACAAGTACTATCGCAACCACGGCGATGATAAAGCCCTTAGGGTTTTTCTTCACCGCTTTCTTTACTGCTTTTTTCGTTCTGTTACCGTTATTGTTAGCCATAGGTTTATTATATACCGAAAAGTTTAACCGCGCAACCCCGCGGGATAAATTCTATTGCGTTTTGTGCGCGCGCGTGATACAATAAAGAAAATGTAGCAACCACTCAAAACGGAATAAATACGCAAACACGGTGTTTACAAGTGCAAAAAGACAAGATTAAACGCTTTTTTGGAAATTTCGACGATAGGACGAGGAAGTCTTTGCTCCTCGTGTTTTCGGGTGTTCTCGTGAGCGTTGCGCTTGCGATAATCAAACTTCACGTCGGGCTTTCCTCGAACAGCATAACCATTCTTCTCGACGCCACGAACAGTTTTCTCGATATAGTCACCTACCTCGTCACCCTCGTCGCGATTTTCGTTGCGGTGCTCCCCGACAAAAACTACGGGCGCGCGGAATACCTTTCGAGTTTCATCGTTTCGGTGGTTGCGGTCGTTTTCGGCGGGCTGTTCTTTTTCCGCTCCCTCAACCGCCTTGCAATGCCCGAGCCCGTTTGGTTCGGCTGGCAAAACTGTCTCATGCTTGCGCTGACTATCCCGGTGAAACTTGCTCTCGGCTTCACGTTCAGAGTCTTCGGCAAACGTTTCTCCTCCACCGCCCTTACGGCAATATCACTCGACTGTTTCCTCGACGTATTCATCACGGCGACTTCCCTCGTTTCCTTTGCCGTTTCGGGTACGGTTGACTATGCGGTGGACGCTATCGTAGGCATAGTGCTCAGCGTTCTCATCGTCATCCTCGGCGTAAAAATGGTGGCGGATAACGTGAAACTCATTGTAAACGGGCGGGACTTTTCAAGCAAAAAAGTGCAAATTCTTATGGCTTGCAGACGTTTTAACCTCGACGTCGTTTCGGTGGTTTTCCACGACTACGGCGTGACGCGCGGAGATTGCGTCGTCACCGTATATTTCGACGGAACTGCGGATGACTTTTACGCCGTTTCCGAAGAACTGAAAGCGGACGTCGCCAAGCAAACCAATCTCAACCCCACCGTCGTGCCTTGCAAGAGAAAGTCGCAGGATTGACTTTGCGTGCGCACGCGTGTATAATATTGTAAATAAACGAGCGGTTCAACCGCAAAAGGTCATTATGGAAGAAAACGTAAACCTCACAGACGACGCAATCACCCCCGTAGAACCCGAAGAGAAAAAAGGCATCCTTGCGGATATGCCCCCGAAAGGCAAAAAGCCCAAAAAGGTCCTCACTCCCGAAGAAAAAAAGAAAAGACGCAAAAAGGGTGTAATCATCACCGTTTCGGTGGTGCTTGTGCTTGCAATCTTTTTCAGCGTGATTGCGATAGTCAACGCGACGGGCACGAACGCCCTCGTCGAACAGGGCAAAAAGCAAACTCCCGTCGCATATGCAGATGGCGAGCAACTCGTTCCCGTCAAGGACGAGGACGGCTACTGGACGTTTACGACGGACGAAGATTTGAAGATTATGCAATTCACCGACGTGCATATAGGCGGTGGAGCGTTCTCCCAACAAAAAGATGCGTGGGCGATGAACGCGGTCGCGAATATGATACGTTCCGAAAAACCCGACCTCGTTGTCGTCACCGGGGATATAGCCTACCCCGTTCCCTTCCAAGCGGGCACTTTCAACAACCTTAACGCAACCAAAATTTTCTCCACTATGATGGAAACTCTCGGCGTGTATTGGACGTTTGCGTTCGGCAACCACGACACCGAGGCTTACAGCATGTACACCCGCGAAGAAATTTGCGAATACTACGAAAACGCGGGACTCAAATATTGTCTGTTCGGTCGCGGATTCTCGGGAGAGGACGACGGCTACGGCAATAATATCATCAAAGTGAAAAATTCCGACGGAATAATCACTCAAGCGATAGTCACTTTCGACAGCCACAGTTACACCGACGGCGACTATTTCGGAATTGCGTGGAAATACGACAATATTCACCAAAGCCAAGTGGACTGGTACGCAAAAGAAATGCAAGCCTTCCAAGCGAAAAACGTAGAAACAGCCACCGCAAAATCCATTGAATACACCAAAACGGCGGTTGATAATCTTGCGTTCTTCCACATTCCGCTTGCGGAATACAGAAACGCGTGGGCAAACGTCATCGAGACCTACGGAAATTCCGAAACCATGCCTAAGTCGGGAGACGTATTCGTGGGCGCGGACGGTTCTACGACCACCTATATCTACGGCAATATGGGAGAAAGTGACAAGAAGAAAAACGGCACGAGAACGTACGGCGTTTTCTGCGGATACAAGTCGGACAATCTCTTCGACACCGGGCTTGAAAACGGCTTGCAAGGCATATTCTGCGGACACGACCACTACAACAACTTTTCCGTCATCTACCGCAAGCACGCAGACGACGAAAGAACTATCCGCCTGACCTACGGCATGAGCGTGGACTACCTCGCCTACGTCGGCATATATAAGGAGCATTCTCAGCGCGGTACGACGGTCATCACCGTCAGCCCCGACGGAAGTTTCGACGTGCAAGCGAAAAACTACTATTCCGACTACAAATACGAGCGCGAAGTACAAGGGAAAGACTGATGGTAAATATCGGCAACAGTTGGGACGAAATACTGAAATGGGACTTCGATAGCGATAGTTATCGGCGTCTGCGCGTGTTTCTTGCGGATGAATACCGCCGTCACGTCGTCTACCCCGATATGCACGACATTTTCAACGCACTGAAAGCGACTCCCTACGAGGACGTCAAAGTCGTGCTCCTCGGTCAAGATCCGTACCATAATCCCGGGCAAGCGCACGGCATGTGTTTTTCGGTGAAGCCGGGCGTGGACGCACCGCCGTCCCTCGTCAACGTTTTCAAGGAAATCAAATCGGACGTCGGGATTGACAACGTATCGCCGTATCTCGTCGGCTGGGCAAAGCAAGGCGTACTCCTACTAAACACGGTCCTCACCGTCAGAGCGGGAGAGGCAAACAGTCACAAAGGAAAAGGCTGGGAAGTGCTGACGGATAGCATTATCCGCCACCTGAACGACAGAGAAGAACCTATCGTCTTTATGCTTTGGGGCGGTAACGCACGGAGCAAAAAGGCACTCATAACCGCACCGCAACACCTCATTCTCGAATGTGCACACCCGTCTCCTCTCTCCGCTTACAACGGCTTTTTCGGGTGCAAACACTTCTCGAAATGCAACGACTTCCTCGTTGAACACGGAGAAACGCCTATAAATTGGAGCACAGAATTATGATAACCGACCAAGAAATCCAACGCATAAACGAACTTGCAAGAAAATCGAAATCCGAAGGGCTTAGCGACGAAGAAAAAGCGGAGCAGGCCGTTCTTCGCAGAAAATATGTAGACAGCGTCGTCGGAAATCTCCGCGGACAACTCGACAACACTACCATCGTCCGCCCCGACGGCACAAAGCACCCCGTCAAACCTAAAAAATAACTCCCCCTCAAAAACATATCCCGATGATAGAAATCATCGGGATATGCCAACAAAGGAGTTTACCACAACGTATGAACAACGCCTCTAACAGTAAAGCGTATAGGTCTGTTATATTTTCTGACAATATTTGATTGCTCGCGCGGAACTTTCAGTCCCCGCGATAGTGAATTGTGTTCCGTCCTGAAACCCGTACAACATATCGATATCGTACAGCGTGCGTTGACTTCCGATAGGCCCGAACATTCCGTCCATATAATTGATGAAAAACAAATCGAGGGCACTACACGGACTCGGCATATGACCGCATATCGTCATAAACGATACGAATTCGGACTTATTGAGGTTGAGTAGGACGGTGAATCTATATACGTCGAGTTTTGAAAGCGTATATTGCTTGGAAATTTTCTGACGTTTACGACTGTCGTATTCTTTGAGCACGCGCTTGCTGTTTAGATTTTTTTGTGCGCAGTAGTCTTTGACAAAATCATATTGATATAAATACTCGGGTTCGCCGAAACCGAAATCCGGTTTGAACATTTCCTCGGGGTTTACGTCCGCCATAAATTGAAGAATATCATACGTCAAATCAGCCGTTGAAATTTCTTTTTTCTTTCTTTGTTGTTTGCCCGTACCGTGATACTCGTTTGCATCGCACAACACCGTGGACGTTACTTTCGGCGATTGAGATTTTATATACGCCTCGTTTATAAGCCTACGTCTGCGTTCGTAATGCTTTCTTCCCTTAGGAGCACGCCTAAGATAAGCGATGACGGTAGCGTCGACGATTTCTTTTCCGCTATTTTCTTCTTCCTCTGAAATTTCGGAAAGCAAATCCATCAAAACGTCGTAGACTTCGCCGTTCGTATATCCGTTTGAACCCGTCCCGATGAACGGTAACCCGATTTTTTTATAACCGCGTTTTATAGCAAGATCTATGACGGATTTATATGCTTTTCGCAGGTCGGTACAATTGTCGTCGTCTTTCTCCCTGAACGGCGTTACGACGTGTATAACGTGACCGCATTTCAAATCTCCGCCGTCTGTTTCTATGAGGGTTCCTATCTGCATATCGGTCATGGAATCGATTTTTTCCTTAATATCGGTTCGATTGATTCCTTTTATTATGCTCTTGCATAGTGCCCCGTAAGTAGAGCCGTCCGTGCCGAGACTGTTCAACACGGCATCGCCTTCATACTCCAACGCATTGCCGTAAACGATTGAAAATGCCATAACTCACCTTTCCTTTTGTAGTTTTCGTTTGCTGTTTTGCTCGTTTGTATCCTTTCAAGCGATACCTCAACCTTTCGGTCAATCGTACATTGAATAATCGTAATAATCCACAATGTATTTCAAACGGTTGATTTTATCGCTGTTGTCTTTTCCGCTTGCCGCTTGTTCCAGCGTCAATGCGCCCATTTTCATAATGATGTCATAAAGATCGTCACTCGTCATATTGCCGTAAATATCATTCATTTTGCTTACCCTCGATACCGATTTACTTTTTGCTTCTGCCGAACAGTTTGCGTCTCTTTTTGTCTTTCGGAGGTTCTTTGAATGCGTTTTTAGGTTTTTTCTTCTCACTCTCGGAAAGTGCCTCGAATTCGTCGGTAAATTCGTATCCAAGAAGTCCGGTCATCGTTCTGAGGTCGTCGAGGGACAATACGCCGTCTGAGTACATTAGGTACATTCCGCGCAAAATTTCCTCATCGGTTTCGCCTTGTGCTTTGAGTTGCTTCAATGCTTTTTTCGCTTCTTCGATTGTCATAATCGTTTCTCCTGATATTTTATATTATTTGTTTTGATTTTTCAATAGTTCCCGAAAATCTTTCTCGGGTTTGTGCGTTAGTTTTCCGACGTATCTTTGACGGAAACAACTTCCCCTTCTATCACGGGTTGTTCGTCCGTCGTGAGCAGATTAGGCGCACTTCCGTCGAGAAGATTTTTCACCGTTGCGTTGCCCCACGTCAACTTTCTTATCGTCACCCCTTCGAGTTTGTTTTCAGCCGCTCTGAAGTGTTTCATCGACGTAATGAGTTTTGCTTTCGTTTCTTCGAGTTGTTTGATTGCGCCGTCAATATCCTTTATGGCATCGTTGAAATTCTTTTTCGCATTGTCCGTAGACTTGGTGAAGTCGACTTTGAACGAATTCAACTTCTCCTCAAAGTTCACGACGTCAATATTTTGCCGTCTCATTTCTTCGGCTTCTTGTTTATATTTGACGCCGTTCATAGCGCAATTCCTCAAAATCGAAATCATCGGAATGAAAAATTGAGGACGGATGACGAACATTTTTTCGTACTTGTAAGACACGTCGACGATGCCGTTATTATATAGTTCGCTGTCGGGTTCGAGCATAGACACCAAAATTGCGTATTCGCACTTCTTCTCCCGTCTATCCTTGTCGAGTTTTGCGAAGAAGTGTTCGTTTTTGTGCTTGGTCGCAGTCGTTTCGACTTCGTTTTTCATTTCAAACATAATCGACAAAACTTCCGTGCCGTCCGCCGTTTTTTCTCTGTAAACATAGTCGCCCTTGGTGCCGCCGCTTGAGTCGTTGTCCTTTCCGAATGACGCGTTTGGGAACGCCAACGCTCTTAGTTCGTTGAATTTGTTTTCGCAATGTTGTTCAAGGGACTCTCCGACCATTTTCGTAGACATTTTCAGTTTGAAGTCCTTATAAAACTCGATGGTTTCGTCCTTCGTTGCGATTTCCTTTTTGTGTTGCGATACGAGCAATTCTTTTTCGGACTTGAATTTTTCTTTTTCCGCTTGCATTTGCGTGCGAAGTTCAAAAAGTTCTTTGTCTTTTTGTGCAATCGCTTGTTCGATGAGAAGTTCGTTGTTTTTCTCCTTACCGCGAATTTCTTCGTTCAATTTAACGATTTGCAAATTCAATTCCTCTATTTGCTTGTTCTTCTCGTTTTCGACTTTCATAAGCGCAATTTCTTCGTTTTTCTTAGCGTCGTTGCGCATACGTTCGGTCTCTTTCCTTATCGCCGAATCGAACTCTTTGGTTCTGACTTGCTCGATAAGATTTGCATAATCCGTTTCATCCACGGAAAAGATTGTTCCGCATTTAGGACATTTGATTTCGTTGCCCATGGTTTTTCCTCCGTTGTGCTTTTTACAATTGCATTATAAACGCCGACTATCCCGAAAAAATACCCCTTCGTGGGGGTAAAATGCACTTTTTTGATAATTTTGCAATTCGCTTTCGTTGCCATGCAAAATACAAAATCATCAAACGCATTTCACCTCTGACGAGTGCCGTTCCGTTTTTTGTCGCAGACTATAGCAAAACGAGGAAAAAATGTCAATAGCACTTTTTGGCTTTTATCCCGATTCGTCAAAAAAAAGTGTCAACGTTTCCGTGTTCTAAACCTTTCGATTTTGTCGCAAAAAATTTTGCAAAAAAAAATTTTTAGTGCAAAAAAATCCCGCCGAAAACGGCGGGATTTGCCTTGCGTTTGAAGTCACGATTAGTCGTCCATGGAGTCGAGGGTTTCGTAACGGATTTGTTTTTTCTCTTCTTTGGTGAGTTTGCCTTTCGCTATTTGTTTGCTATCGCCGTGTTTGACAAACACCATGAGCAAAATCGCGATTGCGACGCAGATTGCGCTGTAAAGGAAGAGATATTTGTTGCCGCCGGTGTCCATAATCGCACCGCCGATTGCGGGGGTAATCGCTTGTGCGGACATGGTCGCCATATAGTAGTAGCCGGTGTATTGTCCGACGGTTTCCGCGGTGGAGAGTTCGGTGACCATCGGGAACGTGTTGACGTTTGCGATGATGAGTCCGAAGCCCGCTATCAAATAGAACAACATGAAGAGGACGATTTTCACGACTTCTTCGTCGCCCGGTTTGAGCACTGCGAAGATAAGGATGAAGGACACGACAGCCATTGCAAAACCAATCATAATGGACTTTCTTCTGCCGATTTTCGCCGCCATATAGCCGACGGGAATGAACGCTATTGCGCTGATACCCATACTGACGCCGGATATAATCGACGCGATACCGGTGGACAAATTAAGTGCCTTGGTCGTGTAGACGGAGAGGTTCGAAGACACTGCGTTGTATCCCATAAACCACATGAATATCGAGGCAAGGATGAGGATAAAGGATTTGAAACGCGCCTTTTCGAGGTCTGTTTTTTCGTTCCAACTCTCCTTGAACGACTTGCGAGTCTTCTTGTTCTCAACGACTTCTTGCGCAAAGGCAAGCGCCTCTTCGGAGATACCCTCGTCGGGTTTGCTGTCGAGATCGAGACCTTCGCTTTCTTCGAGGAGTTGTTCCGCTTTCGCCTTGGTTTCCGCGGATTCTTCTTCGTCGAAGTCGTCAATGCCGTACTCTTTGCAGATTTCTTGGCAACGCGCGACGAGTTTCTTCTCGTTGACGAGGGCAAGGAATCCGGCAAGGAGTAGGAGCATACCCGCCGCTACCGAGCCGAAGATGATGACGTAATTGTAGAGATTTTCACCGAACAGCACTACGGTGTAAATGAGGAACGCTATCGCACCGCCGATACCACCGCAAAGGTTGATGATTGCATTGCCTTGGGAGCGCAGAGGCTTGGGGGTTACGTCGGGCATAAGCGCGACTGCGGGGCTTCTGAACGTCGCCATCGCGATCAGGACGAGGAGCAAAATTATCATATAGACGACAAGGCTCTTTACGCCGTAGAAACCGGTGTAGTTTTCACTGCCCTCACCTCCGTTGATACTTGCTTCTCTGATAAGGTAGGACTCGTAGGAGTTCATACCGGACGCCACGAATTTATTGTAATTCGAATTGGAATCGACAAGGTCTTGATAAGTCTTGCCCGCGAAAGGAGATTGTGCGTTCAAATCTTCGATAATCTCGTCATCCGTGTATTCGCCGTCCCCGTTGAAATCGTAGTAGTACGTGGTACTGCCGAGCATATTGAGAATTGCCTTTTTCGAGGTCATCTTCTCGTAGCAGCGAATAGAGGTGAAGAAATCTCTCGCGTTTTGTCCGTCTTCGATATTCATCTTGATGTAATCGATGTCGCAAAGGTCGGACGCACTGACGGATTCGTAAATACTCTCGTTCTTTTCCGCCGCATCGTACCATTTGCCGAGGAGGTCGCTCATAAACTCGTCTTCGCTCAAACGGTTTTCGACTGCGGTTTCGATATACTCGTTCGATTGTTTTTGTTGGTTTATCGTGACGAGGGGAACGAACACCATAAGCGCGACGGACGCGAGCGTACCGATGACGATGAACGGTGTGCGTCTACCCCACTTCTTGGCAAGTTTGCCGTGGGCGTTGTCGCTGAGTTTGCCGAACACGGGGAGCATAAAGAGGGAGAGCAAGTTGTCAAGTCCCATGATAAGTCCGCGCGCCCAGCTGGGAAGACCGTACGCATTGTCGATGAGAAGAGGCACGACGAAATCGTATGCGGTCCAGAAAAGCATGATGATTGCAAAAGCAAAGCCAACTTTGAAGGTAATCGGATAATTGAGTTTAAGCGGTTCCTTCTCCTTGGTTTCGCCGGAGGGGATTTCAGTCCCTACTTCTTCCGCGACGGCGGTATCGCCGATTTCGGAAACTTCGGGAGTGAAGTCTTGTTTTTCGTCCATAATTTTCTCCTTAAAGATATATCACTAATATAGATATTATAAATTAAATAATCAACATTGTAAAGAGCGGTTTTCAAATTTTCGCGAATTTAACTAAATCGTGCCGATTTTAGTCGAAAACGAACTCCAGCTATCCGCACCCGAAAACGTCGAAAAAAGAAAACACGAACGAGTGATTATTCTTTCTCGTTCGTCATTTTTAACAAAATCCAATGTTTATCGATACGTTTTGCACAATTAAAGTGTGAATATCGTTTTTCCATCTACCGTCACCGTCGCGCCGTCACCGTCGGATACAAGGCACAAAACGCGTCCGTCCGCACTTCGAGTAATTTTAAGCGCGCCGTCTGCTGAAAGCGTTGTTTCAGCCGTAAACAAGTCGCTATATTCCTCTCTCATACGTCCGAGTGCCTTATAGTGCGCAAGCAATTCCTCGTTTTCTCTTCCCCAGGGATAGGTCCCGCGATTGAGAGGATCTTCAAAGCCTTGCATACCCGCCTCGTCTCCGTAGAAAAGGCAGGGCACTCCCGGCAAAACGTATTGGAGCAAAGACGCAAGTTTCAATCTCTTCACGCCGAGGATGTATTCCGCGGGAGACAATCTATACTCCGCTCTGCCCTCTTTCGTTTGAGGAGGCACCGCACTCGATAACGACGTCAGCGCGCGCACCGTGTCGTGAGAATCAATGAGAGTCATACACGAGTCGAGGCTTTCTTTGGGATAGTTTTCGAGTATGCGAGAAATCGACGCGACGAAATCTCTTGCGCTACCGCCTCTCACGAAATCGGTTATTCCCTCTTTGAAAGGATAATTCATAACGCCGTCGAGTTGACCGCCCATAAAGTAAGGACGCCACTCGCTGTAACTGACTTTCGTCGACGCATCCTCCCAAACTTCTCCGATAATTACCGCATTTTCATCCACTTCTTTTATCTTTTCACAAAGTGCGTAGGTGAAATCTATAGGGAGTTCGTCAACGACGTCGAGTCTCCAACCTTTAATCCCCGATTTCCCCCATTTTTCTATCACACCGTCCTTTCCGAGAATAAGGTCGCGGTAGCCTTTTGCCGACTTGTTGACGGTGGGCACAACGGTAGAACCCCACCAGCAATGATAGGTTCCGTCCTCGTTGAAATAGTACCAATCGCGGTAAGGGGAATTTTCGCTTTGATATGCGCCGAGGGACGGATAACGTCCGAACTTATTGAAATAGATGCTGTCCGCTCCCGTGTGATTGAACACTCCGTCGAGGATGATCGAGATACCGCGTTTCTCCCCCTCTTCGATTAATTCTTTCAATTGCGCCTCGTCGCCGAAAAGGCTATCCACTTTGAGATAGTCCCCCGTATCGTAACGATGGTTGGAAGACGCCTCGAAAATCGGAGAAAGATAAATGCAACCGACGCCGAGGGATTTGAGATAATCGAGTTTTGATTCTATACCCTTTATATTCCCGCCGAAGAAGTCGTCGGCACGATAATCAACGCCCTCTTTTGCGTAGTCGGGAGAGTCTTTCCAATCCGTATGCAAGCGCCCGATTTTTTCAAACGGTCTGTTCTCGTCCTTGCAAAATCTATCCGCAAAGATATGATAGACTATTCCGTTTTTGAACCAATTCGGGGTTTTATAGTCGTGTTTCGACACGGTCAACTGCCATTCCGGGAGCCAGTCCCCTCTCACCGCCGTGCCGTCGTAGTCCCTGCCGAAGAACGCAAGCGTGCCGTCGGGGTATTCACCCTCGAAGCGGTAGTGCCATATTCCGCTCTTGTCAAGCGCAAACGCACCCGAGAAAATATCCTCTCCTTTCACGGTTTCGAGGTACGGCAATTCGTAACGACGAACGTCGTTGTCAAGACGCAATACGACGAAAACTCTCTTGATACCGAGGGCGGTTTCAAGGGGGAAAGTTATCCGCGTTTCTTTTCCTACGGCTGTCCCGCCGTAAGGTTTTTTGTGTATGAGAGGATTGAACATATTAGTATTCGCGACGGGCTATACCCGTCGCGAGTGACGAATTACTTTTTGCTTAAATCTATTTTTTCGAGGTTCCAGATATATTTCGCATACTCCTCTACCGCTCTGTCAGCGGCGAAGAAGCCCGCCTTTGCGACGTTGACGAGGGACATACGGTTCCAACGAGCGGAGTCAAGATAGGTGTCGTTGACTTTTTGTTGTGCGTTTGCGTAGGACTCAAAGTCCGCAAGCACCATAAAGCCGTCCGCCGTACCCCCTCTGCCGATAGTGAGGCTGTCTGCGATTTCGCCGAAGTCCACCCCGCCTATGCCCGTACGAAGTGCGTCGATAAGACGTTTGATACGAGGATTGGTCTGATAGTAGTGAGTGGGATTATATCCGTTTCTCCACATTTCCTGAACCTCGTCCGCAAGGAGCCCGAAGAGAAACATGTTTTCGTCGCCGACTTCGTTGTGGATTTCGACATTTGCGCCGTCCATAGTGCCGATGGTGAGCGCGCCGTTTATCATAAACTTCATATTGCCCGTACCGCTTGCCTCTTTGCCCGCAATAGAGATTTGTTCGCTGACCTCAGCCGCCGGCATAATGATTTCCGCAAGGGATACGCGATAGTTTTCAAGGAATACGACCTTGATTTTATCCTTCACGTCGGGATCGTTGTTGATGACGTTGCCGAGAGCGCAGATGAAGCGGATGATTTGTTTCGCCATATAGTACGCGCTTGCCGCCTTTGCGCCGAACACGAACGTGCGCGGTTGAACGTCGAGATTGGGGTTCTCCTTTATTCTGAAATAGAGGTCGAGGATATGAAGCGCATTCAACAGTTGACGCTTATATTCGTGCAAACGCTTGACTTGCACGTCGAAAATGGAGTCGGGATTGACGACTACGCCGTTATGCTCGTATATATACTTTGCGAGGCGTTCCTTATTTTCGCGCTTTATCCCCGCAAGACGGTCGAGCACCGCCCCGTCCCCCATATATTTCAAGAGGTCCTGGAGTTTGTCCGCGTCTTTGAGCCAGCCGTCCCCGATGAGTTCGGTGATTAGAGAAGCAAGACCGGGGTTTGCCTCGGCTACCCATCTACGATGCGTGATGCCGTTGGTGACGTTGGTGAACTTTTCGGGGTGCATCTTGAAGTAGTCGCGGAATACGTCCTGCTTCAAAATATCCGAGTGGAGTGCGCTGACGCCGTTTATGGTGTGCGAAGTCGCAAGGCAAAGGTTCGCCATACGGATTTGTCCGTTGCCGAGGATTGCGTTGTGGGAGACCGCGTCCCAGTTATTGGGATAGAACGCCCAAAGTTCTCCGCAAAAACGCTGATTGATTTCGTGAATGATTTGATAAATTCTCGGAAGCAGATTTTGGAAGAGGTCCTGAGGCCACTTTTCGAGGGCTTCCGCCATAACGGTATGATTGGTGTAACTGACCGTTTTGGTGACGATGTCCCACGCCTTTTCCCAACTCATTCCGTATTCGTCGAGGAGAATACGCATAAGTTCGGGAATGCAGAGCGTCGGGTGCGTATCGTTGATATGAATTGCCACGCAATCCGCGAGGTTGTCGAGAGACGGATTGGTTTTGAGGTGGCGTTTGATGATGCTCTGTATGGACGCGGACACGAAGAAATATTGTTGTTTGAGCCTGAGCGACTTCCCTTCGATATGGTCGTCGGCGGGATATAGCACCTTTGAAATGCTCTCCGCCATAGCCTTTGCGGTCATCGCTTTGACGTAGTCGCCCTTCGAGAACTCCGCCATATCGAAATCGATAGGCGATTTGGACGACCAAAGTCTGATGCGATTGACGACTTTGGTATCGTAGCCCGAAATGCTCATATCGTAAGGCACTGCAAGAACGGTCGTGTAGTCGCGTTGATGGACGGTGAGTTTGCCGTTCTCCCACGCTTCGTCCACTTTCCCGCCGAATTTGACTTCGTAGACTTCTTCCATACGCGGAGTGAGCCAGACGCCGCCCATTTTGAGCCATTCGTCGGGTTGCTCGAGTTGCCAGCCGTCCACGATGACTTGCTTGAAAATGCCGTAGTCGTACATAATCGAAAAACCGCTCGCGGCATAGCCTTTCGAGGTCAGTGCGTCCATATACGCCGCAGCGAGTCTGCCGAGACCGCCGTTGCCGAGTCCCGCATCGGGTTCAAAGGAATACAATTCCTCCATATCCATACCGAGTTCTTTGACGACGGGAGCGACTTCGTCGGTGATGCCCATATTGAACAAATGGTTTTTGAGGCTTCTGCCGAGCAAGAATTCCATAGACATATAGTAAACTTGCTTTGCGTTTTTCTCTCTGACGACTTTTTTGAAGTCTACTCTGGTGGTCGTGAGAATATCTCTCACCGCCATACAAGTCGCCTGATAGATTTGCGCCTTAGTCGCGTCCTCGGGTTTCACACCGAAATAGCAAGCAAGAACTTGGGAAATGCTTGCTTTGAAACTTTTTGCTGTTACTCCATAAATATTTTTAGACATATCCTTTCCTTTTCTCTCCCGTTTCCCCCGTCGAGAGAAAGGTATTTATTCTTATTGTTTTAGATTTCCGAATAGATTGCGAGATACTTCTTCGCGCTGTTATCCCAGCCGTAGTCGCCTTTCATAGCGTTTTCGCGGACGGCGTCGAGGTTTTCCTTGTCGTAGTAGGTGGCATACGCGCGCCATACCGCGTCGAGCATATCGTAGCTGTTGTAGGTCTTGAACGTGAAGCCCTTGCCCGTCTTGTCGGTAGGATTGAACGCGGTTACGGTGTCTTTGAGTCCGCCCGTTTCTCTGACGATGGGGATACTGCCGTATGTCATTGCGATGAGTTGGCTGAGTCCGCAAGGCTCGAACTTGGACGGCATCAAGAAGAGATCGCTTGCGCCGTAAAGTTTGCTTGCAAGGTCACTGCTGAACTGCAAAATGCCCTTGAACTTCGCGGGATAGTCGTGTTCTACGCGTTTGACGAGGTTTTCGTACTTCCAATCCCCGGTGCCGAGAACGACGACTTGTATATCCGCTCTGAGAATTTCGTCGATGACCGCCGCCACGAGGTCGAGTCCTTTTTGTTCGGTGAGCCGAGTCACCATTGCAAGAAGAGGTCTGCCCTCGGAATAAGGCAAATTTATCATTTCGAGCAATGCTTTCTTGTTCTCTTCTTTCTTCTTTGCGACGTTTTTCACGGTGAAGGGCGCAAACAAAGCCTTATCCGTTTTGGGATTGTAGAGTTTCGTATCGATACCGTTCACTACGCCGTGAATCTTGAAGCGTCTTTCGGAGAGTATGCCGTCGAGACCGTAACTATAAAACGGATCGAGGACTTCCGTCGCGTAGGTTTCGGACACCGTCGTGACCACGGACGCGCTTTCGATACCGCCTTTCATATAGTTCACGCAACCGTCGTTGAGCACGAGGGAATGCGCCCATTCGGGAAGTCCCAAAACGTCTTCGAGCATATTCGTGCCGTACTTGCCTTGGAATTCGATATTGTGAATGGTGAACACCGTCTTGATATTCCTATAATCCTCGCTGAAACGATAGAATACGTCGAGAAATACGGGAGTGAGCGCGGTGTGCCAATCGTTTGCGTGCAAAACGTCGGGATAGAAGTCGATGAGGGGCATAACTTCGAGAACCGCCTTCGAGAAGAACGCAAAGCGTTCGCCGTCGTCGAAGTGGCCGTAAAGTCCGCGACGTTTGAAGTAGAACTCGTTGTCCACGAAATAGTAAGTTACGCCGTCGTATACCGCCTCGTATACTCCGCAATACTGTCTGCGCCAACTCAAATCGACGTAGGTAGAGCCGACGAAACGTAAATTGTTTTTGTATTCGTCCTTGATTTCTTCCTTATAGAAAGGAATTATGACTCTGGCGTCGTGCCCGAGGGATGCGAACGCCTTGGGAAGTGCGCCCGCGACATCTCCCAAACCGCCCGTCCTGATGAATGGCATTGCTTCGGATGCTACGAATAATATTTTCATGAGATTTCCTCCTGAATTATCGGGTTTGAAATTAGATTACTTTTCCTTTCACTACGACCATAGGATAAGTTTCGTAACCCGACAAGGTGCGACCGCTTTGGATGATGCAGTCCTTATCCGTGATTGCGTAGTTGAGTGTGGCGTTGTCCATAACTATGCCGTTTTCCATGATTATGGAATTGCGAATGACCGCGCCCTTGCCGACCTTGACCGAACGGAATAGTATGCTGTTCTCGACGGTGCCGTCTATCACGCAACCGTCTGCGATGATAGAGTTCTTGACGTCCGCACCGTCGCCGTACTTGGTAGGCACGCTGTCCTTAACCTTGGTGAGTATGGTGGAATGCTTGTAGAACAAACTCTCTCTCACTTCGGGATTGAGAAGTTCCATACTATGTTTGAAGTAGGTGGGAATACGGTCGATGACCGCCACGTAATCCTCCACCTCGTAACTCATCACGTAAAGTTCGTTGAGGCAATTTTGGATTATATCCTTCTCGAAGTCGTAACAGCCGTGCGCATACGCATTATCTATAAGGGAAATGAGCAAATCTTTTTTCACGAAATAGATATTGAGGTCGCAAAGTTGCGCGCCTGCATCCGACGCAACGGGGAAACGCATATCCGTAATTCGCTTATTTTTATCCACGCTGACGATATATTTGCGAGGGTTGGTGTCGTCCGTCGAATAGGTGAGCATGGTTATATCCGCGCCCTTTTCGATATGGAAACGCTCGACCTCTTCAAAGTCGATATTGAACGCCATATTCGTATTGGAGATGACGACGTATTCCTCGCTTGCGCTCATCATAAATCCGCGGAGGGTGTAAAGTGCTTCGATTTTGCCCTTGTACACTTCGTGAGCGGAGTTGAACACGTAAGGAGGATAAATGGAGATACCGCTGTTTTTGCGGTTGAGGTCCCAGTCTCTACCTTGACGGATATGGTCCATAAGAGAGTTGTAGTTGTTTTTCGTGATGATGCCTATCGTGGTGATATTGGCGTGCACAAGGTTCGAGAGTGCAAAGTCGATGAGGCGATACCTGCCCGCAAACGGCAACGACGCGGTAGTGCGGTGTATCGTCAAATCGTTGAGATGACTCTCGGTATCCGAGGCAAACAAAATCGCAAGAGTATTGTTTTTCATAATATCCTCCTTAACCTATCATTTCGTTCGCGCCGACGGTCGAGCCTTCGGGGAGAACGTAGTGGGGAGCGATTACGCTAATCTTCCACTCGCCGGGTTTGCATTCTTCGAGGGTTTCGCCGACGACGGAGTTTTTGCCGACGGTCGCTTCCCAACCGACGATAGAGAATCTGACGTCCGCGCCGTCCTCTATAACCGCACCCGGCATTATTATCGAGCCTTCGACGTAGGCATCCTTGCCGATATAGACGGAGTGCGAAATCACGCTATCCTTGACGGTGCCGTGCACGACGGTACCTTCGGAGATAAGGCAGTTCTTGACTCTGCCCGTAGACGAGATGAAGTGAGGGGGTTCCGCCATATTTCTCGCGTAGATTTTCCACTTGTCGTCGTCGAGATTGAGCCCGCCTTCTCCACCGCGGAGTATGTCCATATTCGCTTCCCAAAGGGAAGAAATCGTTCCGACGTCCTTCCAGTAGCCGTTGAACTGATAGGCAAACATTCTTTGCTTGTCCGCAAGCATTTTGGGAATGATGTTTTTGCCGAAATCGTTTTCACTGTCCTTGTCGTTTTCGTCGTCGATGAGGTAGCGACGAAGCACGCTCCAAGTGAAGATATAAATGCCCATAGACGCCTTGGTGCTCTTGGGGTTTTTGGGCTTTTCTTCAAATTCAACGATTTCCGAACTGTTCTTTTTGAGGTTGAGTATGCCGAAACGACTTGCCTCTTCGATGGGCACGTCGAGGACGGCTATCGTGCAATCCGCGCGGTTTGCCTTATGCTTCTTGAGCATATCGGCGTAATCCATTTTGTAGATATGGTCGCCGGAGAGGAGCACGACGTACTCGGGATCGTAGTTGTCGACGAAATCTATATTTTGATAGATTGCGTTCGCGGTGCCCTTATACCATTCGCCGGACTTTGCACGCATAAAGGGAGGCAATACGAAAATACCGCCGTTGAGCCTGTCGAGGTCCCACGGTTGTCCGTTGCCGATATATTGGTGCAACTCGAAGGGGCGATATTGCGTCAATACGCCTATCGTATCGATACCGCTGTTTATGCAGTTTGAAAGCGGAAAGTCGATGATACGATACTTCGCGCCGAAAGGCACGGCGGGTTTCGCGACGTCGTTGGTCAGCACGCCGAGACGGGTACCCTGTCCGCCCGCAAGCAACATCGCAAGACACTCTTTTTTCTTGCCGTTAGAACTCATTTTTTATCCTCCTTATCTTCGGGGACTAAAATCATCACCGAATTTTTGGGTATATTTACTTTTATCGAATAATTCAGACCGTGAGAGGGCTTGCCTACCGCACGGAAGGACGGACGACGTTCCTCGTCTCCGCCGTACTTTTTGAGCGGGGAATAAAGTTCCGCCCTATAAATCTTGTTTTCGGGAACTCCCATCACGTATTTCAATCTCTCTACGGGAGAGAAATTGACGATGACGACGACGTACTTGCCGTCCGCAGACGAACGCGTGAACGAAATTACGTTTTGACTGTTGTCGTCCACCACTATCCATTTGAACCCGTCGTAGGAGCAATCCAGTTGCCAAAGTTCCTCGTGTTCGAGGTAGAATGCGTTCAAATCCTTTATGAATTTGCGGAAGGTGCGATGACGAGGATAATCGAGCAAGAACCAATCGAGTTCCTGCGAATAATTCCACTCGATAAACTGCGCAAACTCGTTTCCCATAAAGTTGAGTTTCTTGCCGGGGTGTGCCATCATATAGCCGTAGAACGCCTTCAAGGACTCGAATTTTTGGTCGTAATCCCCTTGGACTTTGTTTATCATACTGCACTTGCCGTGGACGACTTCGTCGTGGGAGATGGGGAGAACGTAATTCTCGCTGTACGCATACGAAATCGCAAAGGTCAAGTCGTTGTGATTGTCCTTTCTGAAAAACGGATCCAACGAAAGATAATGCAAACTATCGTTCATCCAACCCATATTCCACTTAAAGTTGAAGCCGAGACCGCCGAGATATGCGGGTTTCGTCACCATCGGGAACGCCGTGGACTCCTCCGCTATCGTAATCACTCCGCGGTGCTTCGAGAGTATCGCGGTGTTCATTCTTTGCAAAAACTCTTTCGCTTCGAGGTTGTAATTTCCGCCGTACTTATTGGGGAGCCACTCCCCGTCCTTTCTGCCGTAGTCGAGATAGAGCATACTCGCGACGGCGTCGCAACGCATACCGTCGATATGATAGGTATCGAACCAAAACATTGCCGCCGAAATCAAGAAACTTCTCACTTCGTTTTTGCCGAAGTCATAAACCTTCGTCCCCCATTCTCTATGCTCTCCCTTGCGCGGATCCGCATATTCGTAAAGAGGGGTTCCGTCAAAATTGCTGAGACCGTGCTGGTCGCGAGGGAAATGCGCAAGCACCCAGTCGAGAATAACGCCTATTCCCGCGCGATGGCATCTGTCCACGAACTCCATAAAGTCCTTGGGAGTGCCGTAACGAGAGGTGGGCGCGAACATACCCGTAACCTGGTAGCCCCAACTGCCCTCGAAAGGATATTCGGTGAGAGGCATAAATTCTATATGGGTGTAGCCCATTTTCTTGACGTAAGGAATAAGTTCGTCCGCAAGCGCGGAGTAGGAGAAGAAGTTGCCGTCGGCGTACTTTCTCCAACTGCCGACGTGGACTTCGTAAATATTCATAGGAGAGCCGTAAGGATCGTAGTCGTTTCTTGATCTCATCCACTTTCCGTCCTTCCAGCGATAGCCTTTAATGTCGTAGAGTTTGCTCGAATTTGCGGGAGCGGTTTCAAAATGCAAACCGTATGGATCGCACTTGAATACTATTTCTCCGTCCGCACCCTTCACGGCGTATTTGTAGTTGTCGTACTGTTTGAGCCCCGCGACGAACGCGTACCAAACGCCGTCCGACGAGGATTCCATAACGTTCTTTTCGGAATCCCATCCGTTGAAGTCGCCGACTACGGAAACCCTTTCCGCATTCGGTGCCCATACGGCAAAGTTCCATCCGTCCACGCCGTTTTCAACCGAAGGATAGGGAGAAAACATTTTTTGAGCCTCGAAATTCGTGCCCTCGTGGAAGAGATAAGTGGCGTAACTGTCCTTATTCATAGTTGCTCCTAAGTCGAATATATCGTTATTATAACAAATAATTTAATACTATTCAATAAGAACGCAAAAGTTTTTGAGATTATTTTTTGCAAAATCTACAAAAACACCGATTTTTTTCGACAAAAAATATTGTTTTTGCAAGTTTTTCTCGTTTTTCAGCCAAATTGCAAAAAAATTCCTTTTCGATTATCAAATTTCGCAAGAGGAAATCGAGGTGAGCAAATACCCTTTTACGCCGTGGGGAAGTTTGTCGAAAACGGCTTTTGCTTCGTCGAAATTTGAAAATACGCCGACAACCGCGCTACCGCTACCCGTTAGTACCACGTCGTTTGCGCCGAGATTTTGAAGTATTCTTCTTCCCGTCGCCACTCCCGAATTAAGCATTCTCGACGCTCTTTCGAGGTCGTTTCTGCGCTCGCCGTAAATTCCCGAACCATAGCGGTCGAAAAGCGCGTACGCATCCCCGCTATCCACCCCTCCGTCGGGCTTCACGACGACGAAATTCAAGAAAATTTCGCCGAGATTTTCGACTATCTCGCCCACTCCGCTTATTCTTGCGTAACCGCCCTTTGCCATATAGGGTGCGTCAGAGCCTATCTGCAACAAAAACTCGTCGTCTAACGGCACGTTTTTGATTTTTGCAAGGGTTTTGAGCACCGCAACCGTACTCGCCGTAGAACCGCCCATTCCCGCACCGAGAGGAATGTTTTTCGTGAGACGCAAAAACGCGTTCACTTCTCCGTATCTTGCCTCGAACTTCTCTATCGCGCTTTCTATGAGGGGACGAAAACGCTTTTCATCGAAGCCGTCAAGCGAACAAATAATCTCGAATACTACCCCGTCGTTTTCGGTTTTTCGATATTCTACCGTATCGAAAATATTGACGGACACCGCTTGCATATCGAGCGTATGCAAGTTTCCGCGCCGTCCCGTCACTTCGAGAGAAAGATTGATTTTTGCAGGTATCGAGATTTTTTCGCACATAATAAGATAGCCTTTTTCGAGGCTATCTTATCATATCGAGCGAATTTTAGCAACTACCTTGCAAGGCTACGGAAAAAGAGCACCTTTTCACCCTCCGCAAGCGGTTCGACGAGAGTAGGATTTTGCTCCGTTATCTTGTCGGGAGTTGCCGTGAGGGCTTTGCATACGTCCCACAACGTATCCCCGTCCTTTGCGATATACATGGAAAGTCCCGAATCGTTGACTTCTTTGTTTTCTCCGAGTTCTACCGCCGAGATGAAAGTCGAGGTGACGGTGGCGTATTCCTCGACGGCGATATACAGAACTATGTCGAAAGCGATTTCACCGTCACGTCTGAGTTTCGCATTCACACCGCCGACAATTCCTCTTGCGGTTACGTCTTCGGAAAAATCCCCGCTTAGAACAACCAAAAAAGGCACTTCCGCACGAACGGAATCAAGTCCGTCCTCTCCGTCGTACACCACCGAAATCAACGTTATGCCGTCCACTCTGAGTCCGTCGTCCTCAGCCACAGCCTTGGCGATTTGCACGTTTGCGGAGGGTATCGCGACGATTCGATTTGCTCTCTTGCCGTCGTCGAGATAAGCGGAGCCGTCAATCTTTTCTGCGTAAAACGAAGTTCTTGCGACCGCTCTTTGGCTACGTTCCGAGTTCTCTACCTCGGTTTCGTGCGTCAGGCTGAATACGTCGGCAACGGCACTCGTTTCCGTCATTCTAAACGCTTTGATTTTGAGGGATATATCGCCCTCAAAACGCAACTCGTTTGCTCCCGTAACGCCCGCAAGAACAATGCGCGACTTCTTCACGGACGCACACGCCGTGATAACGTCCCCATCGCCTACGCCTTCGATTTCGACCTCTTCGGTGCTTGCAATTTCAAAGGTTGCCGTGCGGATTTCATCTCCTTCGGTATAAGTCACCGTTGCGACGGTGAGCAACTCGGCAGACACCGAGTTTTCGGACGGAACCGCATTTTTGACGATAGTATCCGCGGACAAGCAAAGAACCTTTCCTACCTCTCCGACAGTCGTGCTTTCCTCAACGGGAATTACTACGCTTTTCGTGCCGACGAGTTCGGGAAACACGATTAGATTATCGGTAATTAGGCAATCTTCCGCTCCCGAAAGGTATTCACACTCCCCTACCGACACGGTTTGCACACCGACCACGATGACGGCGGACAAAGTTATTCCGTCCCCCGTTTTCACGTCGCTTTCGCTGACGGTGACGTATGCGTCCGCCTTGTCGTCGGCGGACACTTCGTCCTCTACGCGAACGGTGAAGTCCGCATTGTAACTAACCCCCTGCTCTACGTTATCTACGTCTATATAAACGAGTTTGAATTCTGCTCTGCCCTCGACCTCGACGTAACCGTCGCTTGCCGTAGCGGACATAACTTTGCCGTCCACCGCGAGGGACAATATCTTTGCGACTTTTTCGGAGTCCACTCCGCTCGGAGTAAATTCGACGACTCTTTCTACGCTATCAAAATTTTTTATCGTTGCGGGATTTGCTTTTTCGTACTTGAACATATTCGCCTCCATTTTCGCTATAACAATATGCGCTCGAGGAGCGGTTTATGCGGAAAAAGAATAACCCGACAAAACTTTGGCAAAAATTCACCTATGAGAGAAATATCCAAAAACATAACGCAATCAAAGTCGCAAGTAGAAAAACTCGTAGGCGTGCGCGCGCTCATCAAAATATCCGAACGCCACGGCAAAGAAACTCTCGTCTACGGAACCGTAGACAGGCTGTTTCCGTCCGTGTTTACGGTGAGGCTCGACGACGGCGAAGTGCGCACCTTTTCATACTCGGACGTCCATACGGGTAGCGTCCTTTTCACCGTCGAATGAAAAAGCGCACCGTACGGTACGCAATTTTTGGTATTATTCTTATTTAAGAGAGGAAGTTCATAAGGTCTGCGTTTACGACCTCTTGCGCACCTTTGACATCGAGGTTTTTCACCGAGTCGTAGTAGCGTTCCAGAACGTTCATACCGTAATCTATTCCGTTCCGTCTTATGCTCTCTTCCCAAAAGGGTATCGAAAGCGGTTTGAACGCATTGAAAAGCATCGGAGTGATTACGTTCCCGGACTGAATACAAATTTCGCGCGTGAACCTGAAAAGGCATTCCGCGAGTGCGCTTTGATTATTGTTCGCGTGCGCACGTCTACCCTCTTCGAGAATATTGTCAAGCGTGTCGCACTCCTTTCCGTCGAGGTTCTTCACGGCAAGTTCTATCGCGGGCATTTCGATATATCTACGCAGATCGATTATTGATTTTTTGAGATCGGCATCGAGTTTTCCGCCGTTGAACCTGAGCAAAGAATAAAACGCGTCTATTGTTCCCGTTCTGAGATAATCGGCAATGTAAATTCCTTTTCTCGGACGTACTTCGACGAATCCCTTCCTTTCGAGTTCGCATATAGCGGTGTGGACGGCGGTTTTGCTTGTCGAAAACTGCGCGCACATTTCTCTCTCGGACGGGAGTTTTTCTCCTATCTTCAAGTTGCCGAGTATGATTTGGTCCTCCAGTTGATTGACGAGTAGTTCTTTGACGGTGGGGACTTTTATTTCAACGGGTACGAAAGGCATACTGTTCTCCTTTTTGGGCGTGGTCAAACCACAACCATACGTCGATAATATCACCAAAGCCCCGAAAATGCAAGAGAAAACTTTTTTAGATTACGTATTGCAATTTAATTGTCTAAGTGATAATATAATTATATAAACTGGTCAGACCAACAAGGAGGAAAACGATATGGCTCAAAAATACGATGCCGTCGTCATCGGTGCGGGTACCGGCGGATTGTCCGCTGCTCTCGCTCTTGCTTCGGCAGGCAAAAAAACGTTGCTCTTAGAGCAACACAATCTACCCGGCGGTTGCTCTACGAGTTTCATCAGAGGCAGATTTGAATTCGACGCGTCCTTGCACGAGTACTGCGGTATCGGTAGCGACGGCGACTGGGGTTTGCCCGGCAAAATTATGATGGAGAACTACAAACTCAACATAAACTGGCTCCTCGTTCCCGAACTATACAGATGCGTAGGCACGACGAGAAGCGGTAAAAAATTCGACCTCACTCTCCCCGTCGGCATCGACAACATAATCGACGTAATGGAAAAGACGGTCCCCGAATCGAGAAAGCCTATGGAGACTTTCTTTGAACTTGCCAAAGAATGCGTCGAAGCACACGACTACTTCTCCGACCACATTATGGAGAAATTCGACAAGAACGATATGGTCAAAGTGGACAGCCTTCTTTATATGAAGAAGTTCCCCAACTTCCTACGCCTTGCCGAAAGACCTTTCAACGCCGTGCTCAGAAAAATCGGTATGCCCGAGGACGCAATAGACATTCTCAACGTCTACTGGACGTATATCGGGATGGATTACGAAAGATTGAGTTTCGTCCACCAAGCCTGGATGGTCTACATGTACGCAACCAAGTGCCCCGCAATTTGCCAATACAACGCACACGGCATGACGGTAGCGGGCGTGGAACGCTTCCGCGAACTCGGCGGTGAACTCTGGCTCAACGTAAAAGCGAATAAGGTAGTCTCGGACGACAACGGGAAAATCATAGGCGTAGACACGAGCGTAGGTTTCGTCGAAACAAATTACGTCATCGCAAACGTCAACCCTCAAACCGCGTATACGAAACTTCTCGACAAACGCATCCCCGTCCCCGAACGCGAAATCAAAAAGGCTAACGCCCTCAAACACGGCGTCAGATTCTTCAATGCCTACGTCGCGCTCAACAAGAGCGTAGAGGAACTCGGAATCAAAGATTACACCATCTTCATGCCGGGCACTTTTGATACGAGAAAGAACTTCGAATCGAGCAAACGTTACGAGGGCAACGACCACAGCGTAGTCGTCATCTACAACGTTGTGAATTCCGACGCCTCCCCGAAAGGCACGACGGTTATGACCTTCACAATCACATACACCGAGGACGTTTGGGGCAAATTCTCCCAAAGAGAATACGTCAAACGCAAACAAGAGTTGTTTGAAAAGGTTATGGCAAATTTCGAGGCGGATACCGGCATCATCATTCACGACTGCATCGAAGAAATCGAACTCGCATCTCCTTGGACGTTTGCGCACTACCTCAAAACTCCGCAAGGCACGACGTACGGCTACGACACCGACGACGTCAACACCATGGTTTCCCGCCTTATGAGCATCAAGAAAGACCAGCCCGTCAAAGGGTTCAAGACTTGTGGCGCGGCCGGCGCGAGAGGGGACGGTTACAGCCAAACCTATATCAACGGCTACGAAATGGCGCAACTGCTTTTGATGGACATGAAGGAGGACGAAAATAAATGAAAAACGTGAAATTCAGTTCGGTAGGACTTTTCGACATTCTCTACTTCACCACTCGTCCGAAAGTCAGAGAAAAAATGATACAATCCACCCCGACGACCGCGCTCGTCGAGGAGTACGCAACCAATATCAAGGCTGAAGAACGCCACCCCGAAAAACAAGATTTCGTCATTTCCGATATTGTAGAACACGGAAACGGCGTAAAATCCTACTTCCTCAAAAAAGCGAACGGCACGAATCCCGCTTTCTTCAGAGCCGGTCAATACGTCGTCGTGCGCCAACTCATCGACGGCAAACTCATTGCTCGTCCCATATCCCTCTCATGCGGTCCCGACTATACTCTCGAAGGCAAATACGTCATCACCGTCAAGAGAGTCGAAGGAGGTTTTATGAGCGGATATATCCTCGACAACTGGAAGGTCGGCGACTCCGTCACCACTTCGGGCCCGCAAGGCGTTTTCTACTACGAAGGACTCCGCGACGCAAAGAAAGTTGTGGCTGTTGCCGGCGGTAGCGGTATCACCCCTATTCTCTCTATGGCATACGCAATTCTTGCCGGCGACGAGGACTTTGAAATGACCGTTCTCTACGGTAGCAGAACCTACGACGACGTCCTCTTCAAAAAGGAATTCGAGGAAATCTGCAAACGCACCGACAAAGTCAAAGTCGTCAACGTACTCTCCGAAGAAAACCACGAGGGTTGCGAAAACGGTTTCATCACCGCGGAACTCATCAAGAAGTATGCCGGAGACGGCGAATACAGCATTTTCGCATCCGGTCCGCAATCCATGTACACCTTCCTCGACGGCGAAGTCGCGAAACTCGGCATAAAGCAAAAATTCTATCGCAAAGAGTTGTTCGGCTCGGCAAAAGAACCGTGGAAACTCCCCGGCTATCCCGTGGAGGCAAAGGATAAAGTGTTCAATCTTCATGTCAAAATGTGCGACAAAGAATACAATATCCCCTGCAACGCAAACGAGAATATGCTCGTAGCCCTCGAGCGTGCGGGCATAGCGGGACCTAACCGTTGTCGCGGAGGTATCTGCGGTTGGTGCAGAAGCAAACTTTTGTCGGGAGAAGTATTCATTCCCGAAAACACCGACGGCAGACGAGACGCGGACAAAGTCTACGGCTATATCCACCCGTGTGCGTCCTTTGCGCTCTCGAACGTCTCGATCGAAGTCCCCAACAACAAATAACCACACCGTAAAACAGCCACCTCGACGGGTGGCTGTTTTTTTATACCCGCAAAAAAACATTGCATAGAACCGCGTTCTTTGCTATCATTGATATAGAAAAAGTAGGAGCCCAAACTCATATGCTCGATTTTGAAAAACTGCAAAACACAATAGAGGTTTTATCCCGACTTTCCGAATCCGTAAACCCTACGAACGGAGAACCTATCGACAATCCTCTTTTCAAAGACGAAAACATATTGGACGCATTTCGCTACGCCACGGAAGTCCTATCCGCATTAATCGAAAAAGGCGAGACGGCAATCGAATTCGACGAACCCGTCGCGTTCGACGCAAGTGTGATAGACAAATCGGCAGTCCCGCTCACCGACAAGACCGTCGGCGTTACAAGCCTTGCATTGCGTATAAACAAGCAAGTCAACAAAGCGCGCATGCAACCGTTGCGTCCGTCCGCAATCAACGATTGGCTCGCCGAAAAAGGTTATCTGTCCAAAGAAAAAGTGCCCGTCGTCAGAAACGTAACGAAACTCTCTCCCACAGACAACGGCATGAAAATAGGTCTTATCGAAATGGAAAGGCTCAACCGTTCCACCGGGGAAATCACGACGAAGCTCATTCTTTCCGTTTCTGCACAACGCTTCATCATCGACCACCTCGACGAAATCGCAAAAGCCGACGACTCGAACACGGAACAAGGCGACGACTTCGACTCCGCCGATTGATATTATACCTCGTTATAGCAAAAACAGCCCGCCGAAAGACGGGCTGTTTTTTTTGTACGTCGTATTAGTTGTTCTTGGATTGTTCTTGGGCGGCGATTTTGTCGATTACTCGAAGAATGACGTCGAAGCCCATACCGACGGTCTCTACGGTGAAACGTTCGGGTTGATCGTAGAAGGTGTGGTAGTAGTTTGTAAGAATAGGATTTTGCGCCGCGAAGGTGATGGTCTTAACGCCCGCCTTGTGGAAAGGAGTGGAGTCGCAACCGCCAACGGGATTGACTATGTTACCGGGTTTTTCGATGCCCGCTTCCTTCATGGAATCCACGAACATTTTTTCAAGGTCCTTGTTGAATTTGGTGAATTGCCAAGTATCGCCGTGAACGACTTCAAAGAAACCTTCGTCCGCTACGGAGTCGATATTGATATTCCAGCAATTTTCGAGGATTGCCTCGCCCTTATGTCTTCTGGTGAACGCAAGAGAGCCTCTGAGACCTGCTTCTTCTGCTCCGCAGTTGAGGTCGATGATACGGCAACGAGCGGGCATTTTGTCGGGATTTTCCTTGAAGTATTTGGTGACTTCGTAAGCAAGCGCGATACCGGTTGCATTGTCCATTGCGCCGGGGGATGCGGTGTTGGGGTTCTTGTCGAGCCAGAGAGTTACGAGGAACGCACCGCCGATAAGGAACGGACAGAGATATTGATAGACGTTTGCAATCTTCCAATAGAGTTCGTAAAGGTCGTAGTTATCCGAAACCGTAAGCGCAAAGAAGAGGATGGCAAAAACGGTGACTGCGATGACACAAACCGCACCAAAACCGACTTTAATGAACGCAAACGCGGGATTAAGTTTGGATTTGACTGCGCTGTGTTTCCAGTTCCAACTCGTGTCGGTGTGACCGGAAAGCATAATGGTGTAGTCGTATTCGCCGTCTTCGGGAAGGAGTTCGCCATAAGTGTTATAGGAAACTTCTTGATGGAAACACCAGTCGAGCCAAGTCTTGTAGAAGAATACGCTGTTGAGCATCCAGAACCATACCGCCACCATTCCGATAGAGGCAAGGAAGAAGAGTGCGGTGCTACCGAGGATAACGCCGAGCAACACTACGAGTGCCGCAACGATTCCCGCCCAACCTGCATAAGGTATTCCGCCGATAGACGCGCGGGGTGCAACGAGGAACTTCTCTTGCACGGGTTTGATGCCGAGGTCCTCGAGTTTGCCTGCCATATAGCCGTGGAACTTCTTCTCGCTTTCGGAGCCGGGAAGTCTGGGGCCGATTTCGTTGGCGGCATGAGTTACGATTTCGTACGCCTCGTCGGCATACTTTCTGAGTTCTTCTCTCATAATTTTCTCCTTATAAATTATATCTTAATTTAATAATCCTTATTATTCGAGTTGTCCTTTGTTGTTGATGAGGGATGCACCGCCCATAAACTTGCGGAGGACTTCGGGGATAGTCACGCTACCGTCCGCGTTTTGATATTGTTCCACGATTGCGGGAATAACGCGGGAAGTCGCAAGACCGCTACCGTTCAAAGTGTGGAGATATTGAGGCTTGCCCGTCTCCGAGTCGCGATAACGAGTGTTGTTACGACGCGCTTGATAGTCGTTTGCGTTGGACACCGAACTGCATTCCTTGTAGATGCCCATAGACGGGATCCAAAGTTCCACGTCGTAAGTGCGAGCCATACTTGCGGAGCAATCTCCCGCCGCCAACTTGCTGAGTCTGAAATGGAGACCGAGTTTGTCGACGAGACGGCACGCCTTCTCTACGAGTTCTTCAAACGCTTTAGGGCTGTCGCAGGGTTTCGCGTATTGCACCATTTCGATTTTGTTGAATTGGTGACCTCTAATCATACCGCGTTCTTCGCTTCTTGCACTGCCCGCCTCTTTTCTAAAGCAAGGAGAATACGCAAAGAACTTCATCGGCAATTTCTCTTCGGGAACGATTTCGCCTGCGTACATATTGACGAGTGCGGTCTCCGCGGTGGGGAGCATAAAGCGGTTTCTCGCTCTGTCCTCGTCGCAATCGAGCCAATAGACTTCGTCGCTGAATTTGGGGAATTGTCCCGCACCGAAGCCACAGTTGTAGCCGAGTTGATAGGGAGGCAAAATGAATTCGTATCCGTCACCGAGGTGTTCTTCGATGAAGTAGTTGAGAAGTGCCCACTCGAGACGCGCGCCCACTCCGCGGTACAGCCAAAAGCCGTTGCCCGAAAGTTTTACACCGCGTTCGTAGTCGATAAGTCCGAGGTCTACGCAAAGGTCGTAGTGGTTCTTGGGTTTGAAGCCGTCGAAAGTAGGTTTGCTACCCCATTCCTTGACGACTTGGTTATTCTCTTTTTCTCCGGGGAGAAGGTCGGGATCGGGAATGTTGGGGATACGGCAAAGGAAGTCGTTGATTTTTGCGATGAGCGCATTGATTTTCTCGTCGCCCGCCGCGATTTCGTCGCCGATTTTGCGCATTTCTTCAAAGATAGGAGTGACGTCCTTGCCCTCTTTTTTAAGTTTGGGAATCTCTGCGGAAACTTTGTTGCGTTGCGCTTTGAGGGTTTCGATTTCGCCGATTAATGCTTTGCGCTGATTATCCCATTCGATAACCTCGGTGAAGTCTGCGTCGTAGCCTTTCTTTTTGAGGGCGGCGACGACTTCTTCGGTGTTGTTTCTGATTCTTATTAAATCTAACATATTAGCCTCGTTTTCGTTATTTCAACGTTACTTTATATTTTGGACGAAACCACGTTTCGTTTATGCGATGATATTCACGAGTCTGCCGGGAACGACGATAATTTTCTTAACCGCGCCCGTGAGTTGAGCGGACACTGCGTCCACCGCCGTCTTTTCGATTTCCTCGCGGGTTGCATCCTTGGATACGGTGATTTTCGCTCTCATCTTGGAATTGATTTGCACGGCAAGTTCGATTTCGTCGAGCACGAGTGCTTTCTCGTCGCACACGGGGAAGGACTGATTGAACACGGAGTACTCCTTGCCCATAACTTCCCAAAGTTCCTCCGAGAAGTGAGGCGCAAAGGGTGCCATCATAAGCACGAGGTCTCCTATGCAATCGAGATAGAACGTGCTCTTGTGTGCGACCGCACTATCGTAGGCGTAGATGGCGTTGACGTATTCCATCATTCTTGCAAGAGCGGTATTGAAGGAGAACACTTCGAG
This sequence comes from uncultured Bacteroidaceae bacterium, assembly GCA_964563025.1. Taxonomy (GTDB): domain Bacteria; phylum Bacillota; class Clostridia; order Christensenellales; family CAG-917; genus RGIG4097. Next base: position 85,736 of record CAZLVK010000006.1, read on the forward strand.
GTCCGCCGTCACCGCTTTTATGGTGCGGTTGCGGACGAAGTTGAGTTCCTTTTCTTCTTTGCCCATAGGTCTTTCCTCGAAGTTCTCGTAGCACTTTCTGACGAGGCGCTCGATTCTGTCGAAGAAACGGATTATGCCGTCCAGTCCCTTATCGTTCCACGGACCGCCTTCGATATAACTGAACCCGAACATAAGGTACACTCTGAACGCGTCCGAGCCGTACTTGGACACGCTGTCGTCGGGGGAAACTACGTTCCCGCGGGATTTGGACATCTTTTGTCCGTCGGGACCGAGAATTGTGCCTTGGTGAACGAGGGACAAGAAAGGTTCGTCGAAGTGGAGATAACCCATATCCCTCAACGCCTTGGTGAAGAAACGTGCATAAAGCAAGTGCATACAAGCGTGTTCCGCACCGCCGATATACTTATCAACGGGGAGGATTTTGTCGATTTTCTCGGTGTCGAAAGGTGCGTCCGAATTTTTGTTGTCGGGATAACGCAAGAAATACCAACTCGAACACACGAAGGTGTCGAGGGTATCGGGGTCCCTTCTGGCGGGTGCTCCGCAGACGGGGCAAGTGCAATTCATAAATTCCTCGCACTTCGCAAGCGGAGATTTGCCGTCGGGCTTGAACTCCACGTTGTAAGGAAGTTCGACGGGAAGGTCCTTTTCGGGGACGGGAACGTCTCCGCAGTGAGGACAATGTATAATGGGGATAGGTGCGCCCCAATAGCGTTGGCGACTGATGAGCCAGTCGCGGAGACGATAGTTGGTTTTGAGTGCGCCTTTGCCCTCTTTTTCGAGTTTTTTGATGACGGCTATTCTGCCCTCTTCGGTGGTCATACCGTCGAATTCACCGCTGTTTATCATCACGCCGTAGTCGCAGAAAGGAAGGGTATCGTCCACGTCTGCGGTTGCGCCTTTGATGACTCTCTCGACGGGAAGACCGAGTTTTTGCGCAAAGACGAAGTCGCGGTCGTCGTGCGCCGCAACGCCCATAACCGCACCCGTGCCGTAACTTGCGATGACGTAGTCCGCAACGAGAATGGGGACTTCTCTGCCGTTTATCGGATTGATTGCGTAAGAGCCGGTGAGTACGCCGGTCTTTTCGCGGGTGGACGCCATACGGTCGATTTCGGTGACCTTTGCGCTTTCCGCTTTATACTTCTCTACCGCTTCTTTTTGTTCCGCCGTCGTGACGAGGTCCACAAGAGGACTTTCAGGGGCGAGAACGACGTAAGTCACGCCGAAAAGGGTGTCCGCACGAGTGGTGAACACTCTGAACGTAACGTCGCTTCCCTTGACTGCGAATTCGACTTCACCGCCGTAGGACTTGCCTATCCAGTTTTTCTGCATGGTTTTGGTCTTTTCGGGCCAGTCGAGTTTGTCGATGTCTTCGAGGAGTTCGTCGGCGTATTCGGTGATTTTGAAGAACCACTGAGTGAGATTTTTTCTGACGACGGTGCTACCGCATCTTTCGCAAATACCGCCCTGCGCTTGCTCGTTGGCAAGAACGGTGTTGCAAGAAGGACACCAGTTGACGGGTGCTTCCTTGCGGTATGCAAGCCCGTGCTTATACATTTGAAGGAACATCCACTGCGTCCACTTGTAGTAATCGGGCATACAAGTTTTGATTTCGTAATCCCAATCGTAAGTCGCGCCGATACGTTTGAGTTGTTCTTCCATCGTCGCGATGTTTTTGAGGGTGCTGTCCTGAGGGTGGATGCCGGTTTTTATAGCGTAGTTTTCGGCGGGAAGACCGAACGCGTCGAAACCCATCGGATGAAAGACTTCGTAACCCTGCATACGCTTAAAGCGCACGTAGGAATCCGAGGGACCGTAATTATACCAGTGTCCCGCGTGAAGTTTCGCGCCCGAGGGATAGGAAAACATTTCGAGAACGTAACATTTCTTGTCCGCTCTTTCGGGGTGGAACTTGTAAAGTTCGGTGTCTGCCCAAATTTTTTGCCATTTGGCTTCGATTTGACGTAAATCCATTTTTTGCATTCCTAAATTTAAGATAAAGTAATTCTAATACTAAATACTTTATAAGTCAACAAAAAAAGATTATTGACACCCCCGCACCTAAAGGATAAAATAGTTTTGTGAGGTAACTACTATGAAAAAATCCTTTTTGAAAAAAACCTGCGCAATCATCGCACTTTTGGCAATCGCGGCGTCGACCTTTGCGTTCGCCGCTTGCGACAAAACCGACGGAGACAACGATACTCCCGCGACTTTCCTTAAAACAAACGGTATACAAATCCTCGACCTTGACGGAAATCCCATCGGACTTCAAGGCACAAACCTCGGCGGTTGGCTCGTTCAGGAAGAATGGCTCTGCCCGAGCACGATGCTTGAATGTAAATGCGAAAATCCCGACCATACTTTTGAAAATTGTCCGAGCAAACAAGTCCGCTCGTATGCGCAAGTAGATATTCTCCTCACACTCTACAACCGTTTCGGAAAAGACGAAGCGGACAGACTGATGGAAGTCTATGAGGACAACTGGGTAACCGAAGAAGATTTCGCGAATATTAAAGCCCTCGGCATGAACTGTGTCAGAATCCCGTTCACTTATATGAACTTTATGGACGTCCTCGAATACGACGAAAACTCCTCTTCCTGGGTGAAAAAGGATTGGGCGGACCTCACTATAAACACCGAAAACAACAACGGTTTCGATAGACTCGACTGGGCACTCGAAATGTGCGAAAAGTACGGGCTCTACGCAATCCTCGACATGCACGGAGCGGTCGGTTCGCAATCCGGACAAGACCACACCGGGGATATTTCAGAATATCTCGGCAGACTCTATCTCCAAGACGAAGTCGGCGAAACTTGTCGTAGTAAAACCACCGAACTTTGGGTGGCAATCGCGGAACGCTACAAAAACAACAGATACGTAGCGGCGTACGATATTCTCAACGAACCCGGTCTTGCGACGGGTAGCCCCTCCTCGGGCAAAAACCAAACCACCGACAACGAAATCGTCACCGACTATTTCGACGAACTCTACAAAGCAATCCGCAAAGTAGACCCCAATCATATCGTCACTTTCGAAGCGTGCTGGGAGGCGGGCACACTCCCCTCTCTCGACAAATACGGTTGGGAAAACGTGATTTATCAATATCACCACTACAACTGGGCGTCCTCGAACTTTCTCAACAGCATCTTCTATTGGTGGAAGGTCAAATCGATAGACTCCTTCTCCGACCGCGACTATCCTATCCTCATCGGCGAATTCAACGTATGGCCGGACACTCATTCGGACAAGACGAAACACAACACAAATAGCACCCAAACCGAAGCGGAAGCTTGGGCGGGCGTTATGGAACTTTATGCGGGCAAGGGTTGGAGTTACACCACTTGGAACTTCAAACATTGCGCGACGAATTCGAGTTGGGGACTCTTCAACCTCAACGAGGGGACTTCCGCGCCTCAAGCGGACCTCCTCCACTCCTCCGCCGACGAAATCGAATATGCTTGGAGTTTCCACAACGCGTCCAACTACCACGAGAATACCGCTCTCACGAATTGCATCAAACCGTATATGGACGACTTCTACGTCGGCGACACGATAAAATCCACCGACGAGGAATACTATATTTTGGGAGGTTTGAAATAATAATCGGTTTATCGATTGTGCAGAACGCAAAATCGTGCTAATATCTATCTATACAAATCTCAGAGGTACTTTATGTTCATCTCTTTCGAGGGGTGCGAAGGCGTCGGCAAATCCACTCAACTTCGCTTCCTAAAAGAATACTTGGAAAAAACCGAGCAACCTGCCGTATTCGTTCGTGAACCCGGCAGTACTCCTATATCCGAACAAATCCGTTCCGTCATACTCAATCCCGAAAACGACGAAATGACGGACGTTTGCGAGGCACTTCTCTACGCGGCGTCGAGAGTGCAACTCGTGGACGAAGTCATTCTCCCGGCACTCAGAGAGGGCAAGACCGTTATATGCGACCGCTACGTCGACAGTTCGATTGCCTATCAAGGTTACGGCAGAGGACTCGGCGCGGATTTCGTCAAGCGCATCAACGCCTACTCTATCGAACGCTGTATGCCCGACTGCACGATTTTCCTCGATTTGCGCCCGTCCGAGTCTTGGCGCACCACCCCGGGAGAGGACAGACTCGAACACCAAGAACGCTCGTTTTACGACAAGGTCTACGACGGCTTCGTTGCCGAAATGCAGACTTCAAACGGCAGAATCGTATCGATAAAACCTGATTTTGACAAATATGTCACACATTCGCGCATTCTCGACGCGCTGAGAAAAAGAGGTGCCGTCAAGTGAACGTACCGCTCTTTCAAGACACACTGAAAACGTCGAAAGCGTACAAACTCATACGCGGTGATTTCGAGCAAGGTTTAGGCCACGCCTACCTCGTCGTCTCCCCCGACGACGATGCGCTTGCGTCTCTTTTCACGCTGATTGCGTCTACGGTTTTTTGCGAGAACGGCTCCGCTTGTTTCGACTGCAACGAGTGTCTCAAAGTCGTGAATCGCAACAACCCCGACGTCTACTACGTCAACGAGGACAACAAGGAAATCAAGGTCAAAGATATTGAGGACATCACCTCTTCCACCGAACTCAAATCCTATTCGGACAGAAAGTTATACTTTGTTTTCCACGCCGAAAAGATGAACGTCGTGGCGCAAAACAAACTCCTCAAAACCCTCGAAGAACCGCCTGCGGGCGTTACGATTTTCCTCGGTGCATCCAACGAAACGGCTATGATAGAAACAATACGTTCTCGTTGTCGCACGGTCTATCTCGACGCTTTCGACAGAGAGACCGTATACCGCGCGATGATTAGTGCGGGAGTAAGTCCGAAAACCGCCGAAGTCGCGACGGATTGTAGCGAAGGCATGCTCGGCAAGGCGTACAAAATCGCGAAAACGCCCGAATACGCGGGATTGTACTCCTCCGTTCTCTACCTTCTCGGCAGGCTCAATCGTAGCGGGGACGTGATAACCTTAGACCGTCTTGCGCCTATGCAAAACGCTCAAAAGGACGACTTTCTCGACGTTATGACGATAATTCTTCGCGACATGCTCGCCGTCAAGGAGCACGGAAATATGATTTCAAAACACGTCTCCGAGGACGTGAAAAGACTGGCGGACGGTTTCTCGGTGAGGGCAATTTCCGAGATACTTCTCCTCGTAAACGAGGCAAGAAAAAAACTATACTACAAGGTCAATGCGCAGGCGACTTTCGACTCCCTGCTCTTTTCCATATTGGAGGTAAAACATAAATGGCAATCATAGTAGGAATAAAATTCCTAAACTCGAATAAAGTCTACTACTTCGATCCCAAGGACATCGAATTTAAGGACGGCGAAGGCGCAATCGTCGAGACCGCAAGAGGTCAGGAATACGGCATCGTCTCCATAGCGAACAAGGAAGTCGAGGAAAAGGACATAGTCTCCCCCCTCAAACCCGTAGTACGCAAAGCGACGGACGACGACTTGAAACGCCTCGAAAAAAACCGCGCGGACAAGGAGCAAGCGCTCAAAATAATCCGCGAAAAAGTCGCCGAAGCGGGACTTCAAATGAAACTCGTGGACGCGGAATACACCTTCGACCGTAGCAAACTCATCTTCTACTTCACCGCGGACGGAAGAGTGGATTTCAGAGAACTCGTCAAAACCCTTGCGTCTATCTTCAAAATCCGCATCGAACTCAGACAAATCTACGAACGCGACGACACCAAGATGAGGGGCGCACTCGCTCCTTGCGGTAGACCGTGTTGTTGTACCACTCACCTACCCGATTTTGAAAAGGTGTCCATCAAAATGGCGAAAATCCAAGGGCTCTCCCTCAATCCGCAAAAAATCAGCGGTATGTGCGGTAGGCTTATGTGCTGTCTGAAATACGAAAACGCATATTACAGTGAAGTGTACAAGCAAATGCCCAAAGTGGGTAGCAAGGTCAAAACCCCCGACGGCGAAGGCACCGTCGAACAAAACGACCTCATCAAACAAACTTCCCGCGTCCGCGTCTTGCTCAAAAACGGGGACTACGACATGCGCACCTACGCCCTCGACGACCTTCGTATCGGCGAACGCCAATCCGCCACCGAACTCGACGACTCCGAGGACTAATCCCCGCTCTTCGAGAACCTCATCTCCACAAAACTACAACTTGTCATCCCCACAAAAAAGGTCCCGCGCACTGCGAGACCTTTTTGATTGAATTTATTGTTTGGTTTATTTGTCGAGGGACTTCATCGTCGGGAAGAGGAGCACGTCGCGGATTGCCGCAGAGTCCGTAAGGAGCATGCAAAGTCTGTCGATGCCATAGCCGATACCGCCCGTAGGGGGCATACCGATTTCGAGAGCGTTCATGAAGTCGTCGTCGGTGGTGTTCGCTTCCTCGTCGCCTTGTGCAAGTTGTTTTTCTTGTTCCTTGAACCTTGCGCGTTGGTCGATGGGATCGTTGAGTTCGGAGTAGGCGTTGCACATTTCCCAACCGTTCATGAACAGTTCAAAGCGTTCGACGTATTCGGGATCGGAGGGTTTCTTCTTGGTGAGCGGAGAGATTTCGATGGGATGATCCATAACGAAAGTCGGTTGCACCAAGTGGTCCTCTACGAATTCCTCGAAGAAGATGTTGAGAATATCGCCTTTTTTGTGTCTGTTTTCGTATTTGACGTGTTTTTCGTCCGCAATCTTTCTTGCATCCTCGACGGTGTGAATCTCGTTCCAATCGACGCCCGCGTACTTCTTGACGGCATCAACCATCGTGATTCTTTCAAAGGGCTTGCCGAGGTCCATTTCGATACCGTTATAGACAATAGTGGTCGTACCGAGCACTTCGTTTGCGACGTGGCGGAACATATTCTCCGTCAAATCCATCATTCCGTTGTAGTCGGTGTACGCCTGATAGAGTTCCATAAGGGTGAATTCGGGATTATGTCTCGTATCGCAACCCTCGTTGCGGAACACGCGTCCGATTTCGTAGACTTTTTCGATGCCGCCGACTATCAATCTCTTGAGGTAGAGTTCGAGAGAAATGCGGAGTTTGAAATCCTCGTCGAGGGTGTTATGGTGAGTCACGAACGGTCTTGCCGCCGCCCCGCCCGCATTGGAAACGAGCATAGGAGTTTCGACTTCCATAAAGCCTTGTCCGTCGAGATAATTACGAATGGAACGAATGATTTTGGAACGCTTGACGAATGTATCCTTGACTTCGGGATTGACGATGAGGTCGAGATAGCGTTGGCGGTATCTCATATCCGTGTTGGTGAGCCCGTGGTACTTCTCGGGGAGAGGGAGCAAGGACTTCGACAGCAATGTGACTTTGGTTGCGTGAATGGTGGTTTCGCCGGTGCGGGTTTTGAATACTCTACCCTCTACGCCGACTATATCGCCAATATCGAGTTTTTTGAAATCCGCATATTCAGCCTCGCCGAGGTCGTCGCGACTGAAATACGCTTGAATGTTGCCGTCACTATCCATAACGTGGCCGAAACTTGCCTTGCCCATAATTCGTTTGGACATAAGTCTGCCCGCAACGGACACGGTTTTGTCCTCGAACGCCTCGTAGTCCGCAAGAATTGCGCCCGCTGTGGCGGTTCTGTCGTAAGACGTGATTTCAAAGGGATTCTTTCCTCTTGCGACCAAATCTTCGAGTTTGTCTATTCTGACTTTTTTGACTTCACTGACGTCGACCTCTTGACCGACAGGAGTGTTATTGACGTTTTCGCTCATTTGTATATCCTTATTTGATATTGACGATTTTGTATTCGACGACCGCGCCGGAGGGGGTAACTACGCTGACGACCGCGCCTTTCTTTTGCCCCATAATGGCTTTGCCGAGAGGGGATTCGTTGCTGACCTTGCCCGCGGTGATGTCCGCTTCGGTGGTGCCGACGATACGATATTCCATTTCGTCCCCGAACTCTACGTCCTTGATGACGACGGTCTTGCCGAGGGAAACTTTGTTGGAGGTCGCGACTTCGTCGATGACTACGGCGTGAAGGAGTTTTTCTTCGAGTTCTTTGATTTTCGCCTCGACGAAACCTTGTTCTTGTTTTGCCGCATCGTATTCCGCGTTTTCGCTGAGGTCGCCGAATTCACGAGCCTTTTTGATGGCTTCGGCGCATTCCATACGCTTTACGGATACGAGATAATCGTGCTCTTCTTTGAGTTCTTGCAAACCTTCTTTGGTAAGATAGACTTCTTTCATATTTTATTCCTCTTCTCCTGAAATTTCAGGTTGATTTTCATTGTTTTCTTGAATTTCGATTTCTTCGACTTCCTCGATTTCGGCGGTTTCTTCGACCGCTACTTCTTCGATTTCGGTGTTTTCTACGGGTGCGGAAGTCTCGTTTTCTACGATTTCGACGTTTTCTTCGGGTTGTGCGATTTCGTCGTTCTCTTGCTCTTCGTTCGCTTTGAGGATTTCTTCAACCTTCTCGGCAACGTCCGCTTGATTGACTTTGTACGCGGGTTGGAGAGCGGTAACCTTGATTTCTATTGCGTGGAAACGGAAGCCGAGTGCGCCGTAGAATGCGTCTTCGAGCATGGTGCGGACGTAGGTTTCGGTTTCGACGACGTCCTTGTCCACAATTTTGATTGCGACTCTGAGTCTCACGCCGTATTCGTTGGAAATTATCGCGATTTTCCCGCATTTGACTCCGTCAACCGAAGCGCAAGTGTTCTTGACGAGTTTACGCACGACGTACACGGACGCTTTGCTCACGCCCTCTTTTTCGGAGCGAAGAACGATTTCCTTGACCGCGTCGTCGTTCACGAAAGTCATCACGAGGGTTATCGCGGATAGGACGAGATACAAGATGCCCAACGTCACGAAAAGTCCTCTGACGAGAGAGTTTTCAAATTCCTCGAAATCGATTCCGCCGAACGCGGTGACGATGAGAATGAGAATGAGCACGACCGCTATGATAACGCTCGCGGTTGCGAATATTTTTTGCATAATCTTTTTCATAGCATACTCCTGTCCTATATATTATTTTAGACTTCGTATAATATATACCAATGTTCGCGATTAGTCAAGTGTTTCGCAAAAACCGACGGTTTGGCTACGCGCTCGAACGACGGCTTATACGACGACCGAAAATTTTCTTGCAATTTCGCACGGATAGATTGCCCGATTTCGATTTTTTGCGTATTCCGTAGCATATTTTGGTGCAAAAGTAAACCTTTTTGAAATTCACTCTTGAAATACTCCGCCGGAGGTGATATAATCGAACTAATAAAGGAGGAAATTATGGAAAAAGAAAAACTCGACTTCTTGACTGCAAAAGCAAGAAAACTCCGTGACGACGCAATCGAGATTATCGGCCACTTCGGGGTCGGTCATATCGGCGGAACGATGTCGGTCATGGACGCACTCACCGTTATCTATTATTCCAAAGCTAACGTCGACCCCAAAAATCCCGCAAAACAAGACCGTGACCGCGTGATTATGTCCAAAGGACACGCCGGTCCCGCAATGTACGCAGTCCTCGCAGATCTCGGATATTATCCCCAAGAGTGGACCAAAACCCTCAACCAAAACGGGACCAATCTCCCCTCTCACTGCGATATGAACAAGACTCCCGGCATCGACTTCACCGCCGGTTCTCTCGGTCAAGGACTCTCCGCTGCGGTCGGTATGGCTCTCGCGGCGAAAATCGATAACAACCCCGCAACCATTTATTGCTTCATCGGCGATGGCGAATCCCAAGAAGGTCAAATCTGGGAAGCGACTATGTTCGCTGGCAACAGAGGACTCGACAACCTTATCGTCTTCCTCGACAACAACAAAATGCAACTTGACGGTCCCACCGATACCATCAACTCCCTCGCTCCCGCGGCGGATAAATGGGCGTCCTTCGGCTTCTACGTGCAGGATATCGACGGTCACGACCTCACCGCTATCTCCGACGCTATCGACAACGCCAAGGCGCAAAAAGGCAAAGCAAGCATGATTATACTCAACACCGTCAAAGGAAAGGGCGCATCCTTCACCGAAGGCGTGGCAAACTGCCATAGTATGTCCATTCCCGAAGAACTGTGGAGAAAAGAAACGGGGAGGTATGAATAATGACTGACGAAAAAGAAATGCGACAAGTACTCGCAAACACCCTCGCCGAAATGGCAAATACGGACAATAGAATTTGCGTCCTCGAAGCCGACCTTATGGGTTGCCACGCAACCAAGGCGTTCAAGGAAGCACACCCCGACAGATTCGTCAACGTAGGCATTGCGGAAGCAAACCTCATCGGCGTGGCGGCAGGTATGTCCGCAATGGGCAAAGTTCCCTTCGCATACTCCTTCGCGCCCTTCGCGACGAGACGTTGCTACGACCAAATCTTCATCTCGGTCGCATACGCGAAACGCAACGTGAAAATCGTAGGTTCCGACCCCGGCGTCTGCGCGGAAGCAAACGGCGGTACCCATATGCCTCTCGAAGATATGGCGATTATGAGAGCAATCCCCAAAATGGTTTGCTTCGAGCCTACCGATGCGGCAATGCTCGCGCGCGCAATTCCCCAAATCGTGGACTACCCCGGTGCGGTTTATATCCGTCTCTTCCGTAAGAAAGCGGAACACGTTTTCGACGACGTTCCCGATTTCCAACTCGGCAAAGCAACCAAAGTCCGCGACGGCAAAGACGTAACCCTCATCGCAAGCGGTATTATGGTGTCGAGAGCAATCGCGGCGGCAGACAAACTCGCAGAAGAAGGCATCTCGGCGGCAGTGCTTAATATGCACACCTGGAAGCCTATCGACGAAGACGCAATCGCAGAAGCGGTCAAGAATACCGGCGCAATCGTTACTTGCGAAAACCACGCAACCAACGGCGGTCTCGGTTCCGCAGTCGCGGAAGTCGTCGTTGAAAAATGCCCCGCCCCCGTCGAACTCGTCGGCGTCAAAAACAGTTTTGGCGAAGTCGGCAAGAACGCATACCTCAGCGAAAAATTCCACCTCACCACCGAAGATATTATTGCGGCGGCGAAGAAAGCAATCGCAAGAAAGTAATCTAAACCTCATCAAAAAAGCACTGCAACCGCAGTGCTTTTTTTTTACGCCTTTTTGGTCTTCAATTATAAACTCATTCCGCAACCGGCAACGAGCAAAGCCGTTCCCCGCGTTCTGCATATATGCGAGATTGGCTTATCCGAATAAAACTTCTATGTTTTGTTCAACTTCGTATATCGTTTTTCCATCAAAGATTTTCGCATCTTCAAACTGCTTTGCGCATCCCGCAAAATCATTACCTTGGCATCGGAATATATACCTTTGCTCTCCGAAACATTCAAAAACGGTCATTTCTATCATATTGTTTTCCAAAGTTTCGCATTGCAAAAAATAGCGGTTCCCATTATACAAAAATTCCTTTTCGGGACCACCCATAATATATAAATCATTGATAAATTCATTTAAACTATTCCCAATCATTTACTTTACTCCTTTAAAAAATTTCTTATACTTCTCATAAATTGGATGACCTGGATAAATGCGCTCTTTTATTGCTTCGTTATGAAATTCAACGCCAGGTTTATTGTGAATATGAACGTGCAATATATTTCCGTTACCCAACCGAGGTTCATAATGATACCCAATTTCCAAAATAACCCTATGCTGATCATCATACTCTCTATATTGATGAAACACACCGTTTTTATCCAATAGTACATAGCTTGAGCTACTATGAGATTCTTCTGGCAACTTTAGGCTTTTTGTTTCATCTATCGGTAAGAGTACTTTTACCCCAGCGATTTCGCCAATTGTTTTATATGTATATTCCACATTTTTTCCTGCTGCGTAAGTGCCTCTACCTCCCATTTCGTTTTACCCTCCTTGAAGACAAATAATCCACATGGATGATATTCCCTTTCATTTCGGGGAATGGAGTGCCAAAACAAATGATTGACGAAGGCTTTATGCGTTTAAGCATTTCGTTATATCCACGCATAAACGCCGTTTTGTTTCGTTTGCAACCTATCATTCCAACCGCTACGATAGATCCTTCTTCGATTCCGTCAAAGCAAAAATCAAAAGTAGTGGCGTCACCCCAACTTACGTTAGGTATTACGGTCAATCCTTTGCTTTGCCAATACGCACCGCACCAATGACTTTTGAACACATTAAACAGTTGCACGGCTTTCGGCATGTCTCTATATAGACTGTAGTCGGGTGCTATCAAAAATCTATATTGACTCAATCTATGTAGTGACTTTGTCGGTGTCCGATACAAGCCCTCCATGCGATAATCATCAATATAAAAGTGTACACCCTTGTTCTTGTTCTCGTCAATATCGTGAGCCTTTGTATCGCTATAGCATATCAAATTGACATTTGCTAAATCGAGTTCTTCTTTGTTGATAATTGGAATGTTCCATTTTCCTTGCGCTTCGAACTCGTTTCGCAAGAAGGTCTGTTTAGACCGTGCTTCTCGTGATTTCATTTCTTGAAATCTCCTTATTTTTTATTTACCCTTTGGGTAGCGTCAAAAATTCGTTGACACAAAGGAGATAGAAATGTTATACTAAATATGAAGTTAGGTATTTAGTGTACCATTTCTACGAAAGGCACTTTATTGTTGTTGGTAGCAACTTTAAAGTGCTTTTCCTTTATATTAACGTTATTTTCTATTAGCAGAAAGACTCAGAAGTTCTTCTTCGTAATCTTTCAAATGTTCTCCGCCGTATAATATCCAATTGACATATCTTGTTGCACATCTATTTGCACAATCGGGAGATATCCAAAAAACATTGGATATGACGTCTTTGTCCTTACTTGCATATCTCATTATGAAAGGCGACGGAGCAAGCGCATAGCCTGCATAATAGTTCGCTTCTTTCTCTGCTAATGCACTTCTTTCTTTGTGGCCCAAATCTACATGACCTATTTCGTGCATTAAAGTAAATCGCAATCGTCTATAAGACTTATCGTCATTATAAACTATATTGGTTGTTCCCGTTGAATCAAGAAATGAAAATGCGTCTTTATCCTCTTTTAGAATTTGAGTCAATCCGTCCACTCTCGAGAATGGAACCAATTTGTACCCGCGATTTTTAATTATTTCATAAGGATCTATTGGCGGTTTGTAAAATCCGTTCTCTTTATATAAGTTTACGACTTTTTTCTCAATTTCCCGGTATCTCCACGAAGGAATTCTCGGCGTTATTTTCACATTTTCATCTGTCATCTTTTTCTTGTCAATACCTCAATCAATTTGATTTTTTCTTCGGTAGTCATGTCGTTTGCGCCTCTTGCAACCAAACGATATATCTCGCTAAAATCGTTTTCCGGTGCCGTTCCGTTCACCAAATAGTCTAACGTTGTTCCAAGAGCAGTCGCTATATTTGATAAAACTTCAAGTTGAAATTTCCTTTCTCCGCTCAAACATCTTGATAACACCGATGCAGACACACCCGCCATCATTGCAAGATCCTTTTGCGAAATATCCTTTTCCTTTAACAAAGTAGAAATGCGTGCTTCTGTTGTTCCCATTATTCATACTCTCCTCATTGTTGGTTCTACTTTTATTGCAATATACCACACCTGTTGCAGAAATGTCAATGAAAAATTGTCGATTTGGCAATTATTTTTTATAATGCTTTCCACACACACGAATTACAGTAAAAATTCTATCACTAAATAAGACTATTTTCTATTTAGTGCTACAACCTCTTGTATTTCGCAAAATACTCATATGCAGACAAAGAAAAGCACCTCGAATGAGGTGCTTTTCGCTGTATTGATTCGGTTTTTACTTTCTTCCGTTCAGCCACTTGCGAAGTGCTTTGTCGTCGGTACCGACGATGTCTACGCCTTCGTGGAGCATATCGTAAAGTTCGAGTCCCGAGAAAGTCGGAGGTGTGACCGAGATTTCGCCGTTCGGACCGATTTTGCCGACTTCGTGGTGTTCCGCACTGCCCTCTTCCTTGCGGTAGATGAAGAATTTCTGCCAGCAGAATTCGAGGACGCAGTTGATAATCATAACCGAACCCTCCGCGATAAGGCTTGCAAGAAGTTCGAGGTCTGCGCCCATCGAGCCTATCAACGCTTCTTTTATCGTCGGAACGTACCAAGTTTGGAACGGATAGAACGGCACGTAGAACAAGAATGCTAGCACCATTGCTCTCGGCACGTTGCCCGCCGACTTGAACGTGAACTTGCGGTTCATCGTAAAGTTCCAAAGAATGGAGAGGCAAAGGGCTATCGTGGTAGAGATGAAGTCCTTGACCGTCATGTCGATCATGAACCACATAGTCTCCTCACCGGGGATGAAGAGTTGCAAAATGGTGAAGGATATGAGTTGGATTGCACCCGCGCTTGCCGCGCAAAGGAAATATTTGAGTGCTTGACGCAAAGTTTTTCTGCGCACGAATTTGTATTCCTGCACTTCTTCGGGCGATAATTCAGCCAGTTGTTCTTTTGTGAGTTTCACGGTTCCGAGTTCTTCCATAAGTCCTCCAAGGCTTGTCGGTGAGTATATTCTAACACATATTGCGCGCAAGTTCAACAGTTAAAACCGTTTGAATATCGTCTTTTTGTCAATAATGTTCCTGTGACAGTCGATGAACTCAAAGAAAATCTCAAAACCGCACTAAACGAGAGCGACGACCTTATCACCCGCGAATTTACTTCGGGCGGTATGCCGTGCGCAATCTTCTATCTCGACGGATTGACGGACAAGGAACTTTTGGAGCGAGACGTTCTGACTCCCCTAATCACCTCGAACGTCGTTCCTACCGCCGAAAATTTGGCGGAACTTCTCTATTTTTGCGAACAACCAATACCCGTTGCGGACGAGGACTGTCCGCAAACCGTTGCGGACGGAGACGTCGTACTATCTCTGAGCGGAGAAAACTTCGTCGTAAGCCTCAGAAAATTTGAAAAACGCTCTATAAGCGAACCGCCGACTTCGAGCGTGCTGAAAGGTCCGAGAGAGGGCTTCATCGAGGAAATCAAAACCAACGTATCTATGATACGTCGCCGAATAAAAAGCCCCGCCCTCACCGTGAAAAATCTCAAAATAGGGCGATACTCGAACACCTCCGTCTCCCTTGTCTACCTCACGGGAGTTGCGGACGATAAAATCGTGAGCGAGGTCGAACGCAAAATCCAAAGCATAGACATCGACGGCGTCATAGACAGCGCGTACGTAACCTCTTTCATTCAAGGAAGACGACATACCTTTTTCAGCCAAATCGGAGACACCGAAAAGCCCGACGTCGCGGCGGCGAAAATTCTCGAAGGCAGAATAGTTATTTTCGTAGACGGTTCCCCTATGGCGCTCACTCTGCCCTTTATCCTTTTCGAGGATTTGCAAGACGGCTACGACTACTACTCCGAGGACTGGCGCGCGGGTATGATACGTTTTTTCCGTCTTATGGGCGCACTTCTCACCGTGCTTTTGCCCGGAGCGTACGTGGCGTTGCAAAGTTATCACTATCACCTGTTGCCGTTGAAATTTATGATAACCCTACTTGCCGCCACCGACGGCATACCGTTTCCGCCCGCAATCGAAATGCTGTTCGTATTGTTGCTGTTTGAAATTCTCAATCAAGCGTCCATACGAATGCCGAGATTTATGGGCATTTCCTTGTCCATAGTCGGTGCGATAGTGCTCGGAGACACGGCGGTCAAAGCGGGGCTCATATCCTCACCCGCCGTCCTCGTTTCCGCTCTGTCCGCAATTGGCATTTTCTGCGTGCCCGACCAAGTCGGCGCGCTGTCCATATTGCGACTTCTCTTCCTATTGGTATCGGCGGTGATAGGGCTTTTCGGGATTGTAATTATGATGCTTATGCTCATTGCCTATCTGGTATCTCTGGAGAGTTTCGGAGCGTCTTATCTTGCGCCCTACGCGCCGAGAATAACCTCGGACCTTAAGGACGCAATGCTGAAAGAGGGAACGTTCAATATGCGGACGCGCCCCTATTCTATCCCGAACAAAAATCGCACGAGACTATCCGAAAACAACTTTAACAACAACGAAATGCAATGATAAACTCCGTTTTCAACAAAAAACCGATAACCACAACCATTTTCAATTCGCAAGTCGGAGCGGTGATTTTCATATGCGCCTTTGCACACAAAGCGTCCTCCCTTCCGGCGATAATTTCGCAATCGATAGGCTCGTCTACTTTGTGGCTTTACGTCTTTATGTCCGTCGTCGACCTCGTCTGTTTTGTTCTCAACTACTACTTCTTTTCGAGCGGTACGGACGAGGCTCTCGAAGGTTCTAATGCATATAAAATCGGCGTCGCTTTTCTTCTTACTTTTCTTGCGCTGAAAGGCGTCGTGTTTTTCGCGCACTCGGCAATGTATCTCTCCCTCGAACTTTTCGTCAACGTTTCCCCCTTCGTCGTCATCTCGATACTTCTCGTGCCTATCGTCTATATCGGTACGAAAGGAATAAAGACCATAGCGCGCACTTGTGAAATTCTCTTCCCCGTCGTGTTTTTCATAATCGTCGCCAACCTCGTATTCATAAAATCGCAAACCGATTTTGCAAGAAATCTTCCCGTCTTTGCTGTCGAACCGTCCGAATTTTTCAAGACCTCTATGCAGTTCGGGCTTTGGCTTTGCGATCCCCTGCCGCTAATCTTCGTGAGGGTGAAAAACAAGAAACGCCCTTATGTTTCGTTATCGGCGGGGTGCTGTTTTCTTCTTCTCAACGTCTGCGTCCTCGTCGGAATGGCAATCTACGGGGATTCCATGCGACTCGTGAGCAATCTTCTCGTGAAAATGGCGGGGTTCAACCTGCTATCCCTCGAAATCGGACGCCTTGAATGGACGGTGCTGTTTGCGGTTATGACTATGGGACTTGCGACGCAAGCGTTGACCTTTTGGGGAATAAACGAATGTGCGATACGTCTTTTCAAAACCGACCTACCCACAAAAATTTGTTGGCCCGTACTTTTGCTGTGTTTGGGATTATTTCTGCCCTCGCTCCAAACGATAATCGATTTTTCGCACGGACGCATAGTCGGAACGGTAGCGTTCGCAGTCGCTCTTTCGCTGTCCGCATACTTTGCTCTTCTCAAATACCGCTACGAGAAAAAGCGTTACGATTTCCCCTTCGTTTACGAGCGGATACCCAAATCCGCGGAGGTGCAAAATGAATAAGATAACCAAAAAAGTTTTGACGAAAAAATGGGCGATACTCCTCGTCGTGTCCTTATTCCTCGTCGTCTTCGGTAGACTCGTAGACAACAAAGCATTGACTCAAACGGGGATAGTCGTAGGGCTCGGCATCGACCACGCGGACGGAGAATACGAAGTCGCGACGCAAATAGTCGTGCTGACCGGAGGAGCGGAGAGCGC
This sequence comes from uncultured Bacteroidaceae bacterium, assembly GCA_964563025.1. Classification (GTDB taxonomy): domain Bacteria; phylum Bacillota; class Clostridia; order Christensenellales; family CAG-917; genus RGIG4097. The sequence goes on from CAZLVK010000006.1 coordinate 103,045, forward strand.
ACAGTCCGCAGAGAACTATCCGACCTACCGCGCAAAAGGCAAAACCATAAGCGAAGCAATCGACGAAATCAGCAAGAAAGCGGGGTTAATCGTATCGCTTTCGCACTGTAATCTCGTGATTATGTCAAAATCCGCATTGCTCATCGATCCCGTCGAAGTCTTTCTCCCTCTCATCGGAACGTATGCTATGCCCGAACAAGCGATAGTCGTATCTACCGAGGAAGAGGATATAGGCAAGGTGCTGTCCGCTAAGGTTGCGTCGTCGGTTACGCTACCATTTTTCGTTCAAGAGTCTCTATTACAAGACTTAGGGACGGGCGGTTACGCCGTTCTTGCGACGAAAGAATATATCGCAAAAAGGCTGTCTCGCAGTGCATCCGCCGTGCTCCCCGTCATCGAACTCAACGAACTCGAGGACACCCCCGTTTCAAACGCGTCGTCAAGTGGCGGGGACGAAAAAACGTACGTGGTTTCTCTCTCGAAAAATCTCGTCGTATCGCGGGATAAGGCTTTCACTCTCGACGAGGAACTATCCGAAATCGTCGGGCTGTACTCAACCGACTACGTCAAAGACAAACTCAGAGTCTCCTCTAACGGCGGTGAGTTTGAATTCGACCTCATAAAGCAAACGATAAAAACCGAAGTGGACGGCTACCTCGTCAAGGTCAAGACAAAATTGGTGCTTGCATTCGTCGAGGCGCAAGGGATAAGCACCGACGAAAAACTGACTTGCAACCACCCCGCCGTCAAGCGCGCCGCCGAGGAGTTGGCAACAAAAATGGGGAATACCCTCACGGAGTGCTATCGTTTGTCCGTTGACAGCGGTGCGGATTTTCTCGGTCTCGAAAACGAGGTGTATAGAAAAATCGGGCGCACTCTTCCCGAGAACTGTCTCGACCTCATCTCTTTCGAGGCGACTTACGAAGCCGTCGTCCGCGAAAACTAATCAACTTTTTTGAAAAAACAAAATAAACTGTCGTGAGGTGAATTATGGATTATCTCTTGCCCGACGACGAAACGGTAGCAAAAATGGCGGAGGAATGGCGCAAAATTCTCCGAGCGCGGGACGGCAAAATCGCGGTTTTGGCGACGGACGAAAATCGCCAGCAGAAAAGCACTAATATTTTAGTGCTTTACTTTGCCTTTGCTTTAGGGTATAATTTGGGATATGGAACTGCAATTTCTCACACCGACGGAAGTTTGGGAAGGGTTCAACCCCAAAAAGGACCCTTTGGAAGCGTCGATTACTTCGACTGACGTAAAGGACAATCTCGTCGATTCGTCCATGTTTTTCACATCCGAGACGAAGAGCGACGGCAAAGTACGCGTAAAAGCGCACTTGTTTTATGATGCGCGCTGGCGGGATAACCGCCCCGCCATTTTGATTTTGCCCACCTTGGAGATGCACGAGGACCTCTCGGACGTTCTCCCCGAACTTATCCGCGAAGGCTACGTCGTATGCAGAATAGACTATTCTGGCGCGGACGAAGGAAGCACGACTTTCCCGCCGTCTCTCGATTATGCCTCCTACCCCGAATGCGAAAATAACTTCGTCGAAATCAAAACTTCGGCAAGACAGACGCCTTGGTTCGAATGGGCGAAAATCACCCGTCGAGCAATCTCTATGCTTCAAGAGACTCACCCCGTAGACGGAAACAGAATAGCAATCCTCGGCATAGGCACCGGTGCGCATATCGCATGGCAAGTCGCGGGTATGGACGGCAGAGTATCCGCTCTCGTCGCGATAAACGGAGGCGGTTATCTTTGGAGAAGCGGTTGCCCTCGTTTCACTACGGACAATGTTCCCGCAACCGATGCCGAGCGTGCGTTCTCAACGGGAGTAGGCGCGGAGACTTACGCGAGGTTCGTCACCTGCCCTACCTGCTACGTCGTAGCATCAAACAGCGAAAGCGCGGACGTGGACAGAGCGGGAGATATTCTCTCCCTCGTCCAATCCAAGACCAAAACCCTCCTCATCTGCAACGGCACGACGGGACAAATCACTTCGGGTGTATTCCTCAGCCTCGTGAATTGGATGAAGACCAACTTCGCGCACGACCCCGTCGAGGAGTCTATCTGTCCCGACTTGTCCTTTGAAAATATCGAAAGTCATCTGCATTTAAGGCTGAAAAACGCAACTCACTTCAAGAATAAAACCGTATACGTCGCTTACGGCGAGCCCAACAACGCCTACCGCCATTGGTACACCATCGAAGGCGGGCAAAAAGTCGGAGCACACGAATATACGTTCTACGTCCCCGTGTCCGACGTCAAGGATTTAGTCGTGGCGTATGCGTACATAACCTACAAAAACGGTACTTCGGAATGTTCCCCCGTCATCGGCGTAGTACCCGAAAAAATCGGCGTATCCGAGGAGTCTGACGAAAACGAAGCGGGCAGAATCATCTACACCGGAGATATGGGCACGGGCAACTTCGTCGCCTCGTCGAGAAACGCTATCCTCGACGAAAAAACACTCACGACCGCAACGGGCCCCTTCGACATAAACGGCGTCGTCGTCAGAAAAGGGAAACTGTCCTTCTTCCGCGATGCAAAAGAAACGTTCTCGGCGCAAAGGGACGCAATCTTCCAATTCGACGCGTACTCCCCCGTGCCTAAGGAAATCATCGTGTCCGTGAAAACCTCCCCGAACGAAAACCCCTATCGCACGAAAGTGTCGCTTTCAGGCGGTGAATTTTGGCAAAAAGTCTCTCTGACCGCGACCGAATTCAAGTCCGCCACCGGCAAATCTCTCGCGCTGTTCGCGGACGGCAAACGCTTTGCCTTTGAAAATGCGGAAAACGTCGTGTTCAACAATTTGTTGTGGATATAACGAAAACCTCCGCATAAACTTAAAACGCAAGATGTATGACTCGAACGACGAAATTTTCGACACTCCCTCAACCAAACGCAAGAAATTGATTGCGTCCGTTACCATAGTGGTAGCGGTTGTTTTGCTTGCGTGTCTGACGGCATTCCTATTGAAAACCTTCGTTTTCGAATCCATACCCGTGAGCGGGGACAGTATGAACCCGACCTTATCCGGCGGTGTTTACGAGCTGAACGACGACAACACCGTCAAAAAAACTCTCGTCAAGGGAGATACGCTCATCCTCGACAAAGTCGCAAAAATCAAGCGCGGTGATATTGTCGTATTCGACAAACACGGCGAAAAGAACCTCGTGAAAAGAGTTATTGCGGTCGCGGGCGATACCGTCACTATCAAAAACGGCAAAGTTTATCTCAACGGCGAAGAACTCGTCGAAAATTATACTCAGGGTAACACTTACGCCTACGGCGGTCCCAATTACGACGAAACCGAAACCACGATAGTCGTCCCCGACGGTCACGTCTACTGTCTCGGCGACAACCGCGAAAACAGCCTCGATTCCCGTTCTATCGGCACGATAAGCCTCGACGACGTCATCGGAAAATGCATCTTGATTGCGAATGCGGACGGAAAACTCCGAAAACCTTAATTCGACGATATATTAAAAGCCGTCTTTCGGACGGCTTTTATTTTTTTGTCATTTTATTTTTCAACGACTTTCTTCAAGCGTTTTTCCCAATTCTTGACGGCGTTTTCACCGTACGAACGAGGAATTGCCTTGCCTATTCTTTCGGCTTTTGCGCTCCTCATAATCATCGAATTCATTTGAAGAAGCACGCCGAGTTTTCCGAGCCCCACCGCGCGAACCTTTGCGACGGCGTCTCTCGGACCTATCTTCACGAGATTCCCGCTTGCGACTTTGATAAGATCGTCGTTTGAGAGAATTTTGCTCCCGAACATCCAATCCACCATTTCGTCCGTTTGAGTGAGTAGCCAACGCTTCATAACGTCCACTCCGCAGTGCTGACCGCCGTATTCGCGGAACACCCTCACCTGATAATTCCAAAGGCGTTTGACCGAGAACAACTCCTCGCCCTTGACGCCCTTCGACATATTCGCGCCTATGCTTTCGGCAAGGATTTCGGCGGACAACATACTCGACGCTATGCCCGAACCGAGCAAAGGAATGGTTTGGAAGGCGGCGTCCCCTATCGCAACGTATCCGTTTGCGACCATTCTCGTAGCGGGATAGCGGACGGGAATGATTACGTTGTATCCTCCACGCACGATTTCGTCACCGAGGATAGGATTGCGTTCGCGCATATAATCTACGGCTTCCTTTCTGGTCTTTTCGTCGAGACTGCCTATTCTGCCAACGAGCACGTTGACGAGGGTGTCGTCGTTGTCGAGTATCGTCCAAGAAATCCCCGGTTCGCCGAGGTGTTTCATATAGACTTTGTTCGTATACTTCGGATCGGGAGAGCCCTCTTTTCTTCTATAAAATGCGCGATACGCCTCGAAAACTTCGTCGTCTTTGATTTGGCTCACGCCGAATGCGGAGGGAAGTTTGGTGCGGACGGGCGAATATGCACCCGCACTGTCCACGACGAGGTCGCAAAGGATTTCTTCGCCGTCAATGACGACTCCGACGACTTTATCCCCGCGGATAACGGGCGCGTCCACCGTCTTGCCAAACTCGAATTTCGCATAATCCTTCGCTCTCGAATAAAGCATTTCGTTGAGAGGTCTACGCTCGATAGACAAGTCGGGGTCCGACTCGTCTTGCGTAAATTCTCTCACGGATTTTTCATACGGAGAGCAGAAAGTCCAGGAGCGCTTCTTGAAATGCTCGGCGGGAATATCCATGCCGAGTCTGCGGAAAATTTTAGGGCTGACGTCGTCGTGCCAATCGTATCTCATCTCGCAAAGGGACGGGTACTTTTCGTAGACGGTGACCTCAAAACCGAGTTTGCCGAGTTTTTCTGCGGTCACCATACCGCCTATACCCGCGCCAACGATTATAACTTTCATAAAACCTCCGAAAAGGATTTTGATATAACTATTATACACCGCGCTCCGCGATTGCGCAACCCCGCAAAATACTTTTTTACAAGTAAACGAAAAAGAACGGCAAATTGCCGTTCTCGTTCAAATTCACGTTTTATCTCTCTAAAACGACGTCATAAACTTGCGTTTTAGAGTTTTTCGATTACCGCTCCGTCCTTGGTATCTTTAACGGAATAACCGAGTGCGGTTATCTTTGCACGGATTTCGTCCGCCACCGCCCAGTTGCGTTCGGCTTTCGCTTTGGCTCTTTCTTCGACAAGCGTTAGGACTTCTGCGGGGACTTCGTCTTTGACTTTGCTTTCTGCAAACGAGATGAACTCCGCAGGTGTCGCACGGAAGAATCCAAGCAAACCGTACGCGGATTTGACGGCGCATATATCGTCGAGTGCGGTTGCGTCGCCCGAGTTCACTTTCGCCTTGATTTTCTTGAAATATCCGAAGAGGTCTGCAAGTGCCTTTGCGGTGTTGAAGTCGTCGTCCATTGCGCCGTTGAACGCCTTGTCGATTTCGTCGTTGCCGACTCCGCCTACTCCGAAAGCTTTCTCCGCCTGCTCGATAATCTTATAGAAACCGAGGAGGTGCTTTTCCGCTTCGGGGAAGAGGTCGTCCGTCACGTTTATATCTCCCCTATAATTCGTTTGCAAGAGTGCAAACTTTATGGTTTCGGGGTGATAGTCGCGGAGCAAATCCGCAAGCAAAAGGCTGTTGCCGAGGGACTTGGACATCTTTTGTCCGTTGACTTTGATGAGCCCGTTATGTATCCAATACTTGGCAAACTGCTTGCCGGTGAGGGCTTCCGTTTGCGCGATTTCGTTTTCGTGGTGAGGGAAGATAAGGTCGCGTCCGCCGCCGTGAATATCGATTTGTTCGCCGAACGCTTTCATATTCATTGCGGAGCACTCTATATGCCAGCCGGGACGTCCGTTACCCCACGGGGATACCCAAAACGGTTCTCCCTCTTTTGCGGATTTCCAGAGGGCGAAGTCGAGGGGATTTTTCTTGTTGTCCTCGTTTTCGATACGCACGCTTTCAAAGGCGTCTTCGAGTTTTCTACCGCTGAGTTTGCCGTATCCCGAAAAACTCTCGACGGCAAAATACACGTCTCCCTCTTCGGTGGGATAGGCGTGACCTTTTTCGATGAGTTTCGCGATGAAGTCGATGATGCCGTCCATCGTGCAAGTCGCTTTGAGCCAAATATCGGGATCGTCGACTTGCAGAGCGCGCATTTCCTTGTCGATTTTTTCAATCATCATCTCCGCATACTTATCCGCGGGAATGCCCGTCTCGTGGGACTTCGCGATGATTTTGTCGTCGACGTCGGTGTAGTTTCTGGCGTACGTCACCCGATAACCGCTCTTGACGAGGTATTTGCGAATCACGTCGTAGATGAGGGCTTGATAGGCGTGACCTATGTGCGCCTCACCGCTCACAGTGATACCGCAAGCGTACATTTTGACCGTGCCGTCTTCGAGGGGGTGAAACTCTTCTTTTCTTCTGGTTAAGGTGTTGTAGATTTTCAGCATACTTCCTTCCTATTTATCGTCGTTTTCCGACGAAGCCTCGGGCATATTGTTCTCGTCGTAGGTGATAGAATAACGGCAAGCGTGTATTCCCGCCACCTTTTCAAGTTCGTAAATGCGCTCGTTGAGGCGTTTGAATTCTTCCATAATCGGGTCGGGCAAGAGAATTTGGTCCATATCCGACACTCGTTTTCCCTCCTGTTTCACCACTCTGCCGGGGACTCCGACGACGGTCGAGTGAGGGGGAACGGATTTCAGCACGACGCTACCCGCACCGATTTTGCTATGGGCACCGATAGTGAGAGGTCCGAGAACCTTTGCGCCCGCGGATACCATAACGTCGTTTTCGAGAGTCGGGTGTCGCTTGCCCACGTCCTTTCCCGTACCGCCGAGGGTGACTCCCTGATAGAGAATGCAATCGTCGCCTATCTCGGCGGTTTCGCCTATGACGACGCCCGCACCGTGGTCTATCATAACTCTCTTGCCGATTTTCGCGGCGGGGTGAATTTCCACGCCCGTGCGACGACGAGAGTTATCCGCCACGATTTTGGCAAGGGTTTTCAAGCCCTTGTTCCAAAGTGCGTAGGCGTAAAGATGACTGCAAAGCGCCTTGTATCCCGCATACGTCATCTTCACCGACGACGGAGATGTTGCGGCGGGATCGCTTGCAAGTATCTTTTCAAGATAAGACTGTTTGTACTCTCTTATTTTCATTATTATTCCGCATCGTTTTCCTCGGGAGCGGTTTCGCTTTCAGGAGCGAACAATTTATCGATTTCGTCCGCATAGATGGTTTCTTTCTCGTAAAGAGCCTTGACCATAGCGTCCATAACAGCGCGGTGCTCGTTGAGGATTGCGAGTGCGGCGGCGTATTGCGCGTCGAGAATTTTCTTGACCTCGGCGTCTATCTTCGCCGCCACTTCGTCGCTGTAGTTGAGTTGCGTTTGATAATCTCTGCCGAGGAAGACTTCTTCGCTCGCACCGAGATACATATTGCCGAGGGTTTCGGACATACCCCATTCGGTGACCATTTTGCGGGCAAGTTTGCTTGCGCGTTGAATATCGTTGCTTGCGCCCGTGGATATATCCTTGATGACGATTTCCTCCGCCGCACGTCCGCCGAGAAGCATAGTGATTTGGTCGAGGAGTTTTTGTTTCGTCATATGGTTGTCGTCGTTTTGAGGAAGAGTGATGGTATAACCCGCCGCCATACCTCTCGGAATAATGCTGACTTCGTGAACGTCGTCGCAATTTTTGACGCATTTTGCGATGATTGCGTGCCCGCTTTCGTGATATGCGGTTATGCGTTTATCCGTTTCGGTGATGACTCTGCTCTTCTTCGCGGGGCCTGCGATGACCTTATTTATCGCTTCGCTTATATCCTTCATCGTGATAGTCTTGCGATTATCGCGCGCCGCAAGGATAGCCGCCTCGTTGAGCATATTTTCGATATCCGCGCCCGTGAAACCTACGGTGAGCCTTGCAACATCCTTGAAGTTGACGTCGCCCGCCAAGGGTTTGTTTCTCGAATGGACTTTCATAATATCCTCTCTGCCCTTGACGTCGGGAACGTTGACGTAGATTTGTCTGTCGAATCTGCCCGGACGCATAAGTGCGGGATCGAGAATATCCGCACGGTTAGTCGCCGCCATTACTATTATACTGTCGCTGGACTCGAAACCGTCCATTTGAACGAGAAGTTGGTTGAGAGTTTGTTCTCTCTCGTCGTTTCCGCCGCCGAGACCTGCTCCGCGCTGTCTGCCCACCGCGTCGATTTCGTCGATGAAGACTATGCACGGCATACTGTGTTTCGCTTGGTCGAATAGGTCGCGGACTCTCGATGCACCGACGCCGACGAACATTTCGACGAAGTCCGAACCGGATATGGAGAAGAACGGAACGTTTGCCTCTCCCGCTACCGCTTTTGCGAACAAAGTTTTACCCGTTCCCGGAGGGCCTACGAGAAGAACGCCCTTGGGAATACGCGCGCCGATTTCGGTGAACTTTTGCGGATTTTTGAGGAAGTCGACGATTTCTTGAAGTTCCTGCTTTTCCTCTTCCGCTCCCGCCACGTCGTTGAAACGGACTTTGACGTCCTTGACTTTGTTGGCTTTGGTCTTGCCGAAATCGAGGGCTTTGTTGTTCGCGCCCGCGCTCTTGCGCATAACCACTATGAAAATAATTGCAAGTATCGCAAGCATAACAAGGGGCACGACGAAGGAACTGACGGTAGAGGTCGCCGCGGGATCGTCGTATACGACGTTGACGGCGTAACCGTTTTCAATCCAATCGGCAAGAGTTTCCTCAAACGCACTGCGAGACGCTATATAGCAAAAATACGAATAAGAACTTTCGCCCTTAAGCATAATGTTGACGGTGTAACTGCCCTCTATATATAAGGTGTCGATTTTGCCCGTCTGGTAAAGACTTACGAGACTTACCTCGTCGAGATTGCTCGTGCTGTACGGGATTTCGGTAGGTCCGGACAATTCGACGACGAGAATCACCGCAAGTGCGATAATCACGATAGCGATGACGACGATTAAGATTTTTTTGGTTGCAGGTTTCATTATTCCTCCGTAGACTTAGCCTCGGCATAATATTTAGATAGGTTATATTATTATAAATATTATACGCAAAAAAGTCAACGGCAAGGCACTATTTCCTTTATTATTGCCGCTGATAAGATTAAGTCCGATAATAATATACGCCGACCTTATTAAACTAAAATTAAACTCGCGCGCCCGATTTAAGAATTTCATCGACGGCGGAAAATATCACAAACGCGATTTTATCCGCCATTTTCGACACTTCAACCCCGTTTGCGTTTAAAAGTTCGTGCATATAGTTGCCATCGTTCACGCCTACGACACCGAGTATCCCCACGTCTCCGTAACGCTGTTTTCTTCCTCCGACCGCCGCCGGACAAACGCCGTCGTCGCGAAGAGTAAACTTGCCGATTCTCTCTTTTTTGCCGAGAGACGCATCTACCGACAGCACTACCGCGGACGGGTGCATAGCGGAAATCGAAGACAGATATTCGTCCATATTTTTTGCGGTCAAAGGACGATTGATGGTGCCGTAAACGTAACACGGCAAACGGTATTTTTCTACGAGAGCGCTACCGACCAAAGGACCTAAAGAGTCCCCCGCTATGCTCGGTGCGCCAAAGCATACGACGACTATTTCCATACGGACTATTGTTGCCGAAAATCCCCTCGTTCATACTCAAAACGCAAAAGTGAAAACCGCCGAACATATGATTCCCGCAATCGTACTGACCGCGGGCAATTCTCCGTCGTTCATATCCGTTGCCTCGGGGAGAATTTCGAGAAACGTCACGTATATCATCGCACCGCCCGCAATCCCCATACATATCCCCGTCGCAAGTTCGCTTATTCCTCCGACGAGCACGCCGACAACCGCACCGAGTACGGTGGACGCTCCCGCAAGAAAAGTGAGAGCAATCGCTTTTGCGGGCTTGACGCCGCCCGACGTTAGCGGAGCGGAAATCACCGTCCCCTCGGGCACGTCGTGAAGAGCGATAATGAGTGCGACCAAAATTCCCGCCGAAGTCTCCGCCATACCCGATGCGCCTATCGCCATACCCTCGGGAAAATTGTGGAACGCTATTGCGAGAAACATAACTACGCCCGTGCGCAAAGTTCTGTTCTTTTCACCCTCGACTTTTTCGTTTCTGAGGGCAAGAACGGTCGCTACCACTCTGTTTCCGCCCCGCCCGCACCGCTTTTCGAGATAATCAAGAAATTTATTTATCGCGAAAATGCCGAACGCGCCGAGCACGGTAGACAGCGTCGCAATAAGAACGCCCATATAGTCTTTCCCGAACAAAATTGATTTCTCTACCGCTTCGGGTATCATTTCAAAAGTGACGACGCCCGTCATTACACCGCCCGCAAACGCAAGAATTTTGCCCGTCGTCTCCCTGCCTTTTCCTTTGAGGAACACTCCGAGTATCCCGCCTATGCCGGTGCCGAGCACCCCCGCCACCATAGATACTATCACCATAAATTCGCCGTTCGTCAAACTCCCTATGCTCATCGCCGTCCTTTTTAATCTCCGTTTAATAAAATTCGCAAGATACCCGTCTCGTTTGACTTTACGGGCGTCTTATGTTATTTTTATGGTATGGATAAGTTTTTTATAACAACGGATAAAACGGCGGACTACCCCGACTTCCTTATGAAAGACGAAAAGGATTTCGCCGTGCTCGATATGTCGTACGTAGTTGACGGCACTGTTTATTCTTGTTCGGACGGACTTTCCAACAAAGAATTCTATTCTCTTTTGGCAAGCGGAAAGACGTCGTCTACGTCAATGGTTTCCGTGGAGAACTGCCAAGCGTTCTTTGAAGACATTCTGAAAAACGGCTACGACGTTTTGCATATATCCTTCTCGTCCGCACTCAGCGGAAGTTACGAGGGCTACCTCAAGGCGGCGGAAAACGCAAAGAAAAACTATCCCGACAGAAAAATCGCCGTCGTGGACAGTTTGTCCGCAACTTGCGGAGAAGCACTCCTCGTCTACTACGTGTTAAGAAAACGTGACGAGGGTGCGAGTTTTGAAGAATGCAATATGTATGCAACCTCTCTTCGCGACCATATCGGGCACGTTTTCACCGTGGACGATATGATGCACCTCTACCGCGGAGGCAGAGTGAAAAAATCCACCGCAACCGTCGGGCAAGCACTCAAAATGAAACCCGTTCTTATGGTCTCGGACAAAGGCGAACTCATCCCCACGAACACCGTAATGGGCAGACGTCCCGCCCTCAAAACCATGGTAGACAAAATGGCTGTCAAAAACGAGGGCTACGACGACAAACTTATTCTCATCGCACACTGCGACGCTTTCGACGACGCCCTGACGCTAAAACGCATGGTGGAAGAACGTCTCGGAAAAACCAACGTCAAAATTGCGGAAATCTCCCCTATCGTCGGCACTCACCTCGGCAAAGGCGGGCTCACACTATTTTATCTTGCGAAAGACAAGGTCCCTTTCATCAGATAGTTTGATCGCCGTTCGCTCGCGAACGGCTTTATTTTGTTGACAACGAAATCCTCGGAGTGTAAAATTCCTCGTATGGCAACTCTACTCCTCGTCATCATCTATCTCGGCTTCATCAGTCTCGGACTACCCGACTCCCTTCTCGGTTCGGGCTGGCCCGTTATGCACGAAGTTTTGGGCGTACCCACTTCCTATATGGGCTACGTTACGATGATTATCTCCGCTTGCACGATAGTGTCGAGTTTCTTTTCGGACAAGACCACGAAAAAATTCGGCACGCACCTTGTAACCGTCGTCAGCATAGCGTTGACGGTGGCGGGACTCATCGGTTTTTCTTTTTCGACGAAATTCTGGATGCTTTGCGTGTTTGCCATACCCTACGGACTCGGCGCGGGGGCGATAGACTCCGCCCTCAACAACTACGTCGCTCTTCACTACGCTTCCCGCCATATGAGTTGGCTCCACGCTTTTTGGGGAATAGGCGCGATTGCAAGTCCGTACGTGATGAGTTACGCCTTATCCGCAAGTCTCGGCTGGCAACAAGGTTATAGAATCGTCGCTTATATTCAGATAGGCATTCTCGTCGTCATTGCCTGTTCGGCACCCCTCTGGAAAAAGAAAAACAACACGCTTGCGGAGAGCGAAGAAGTCGAACCTGCAAACCTCACGTTTTTGCAGAAACTAAAGTTAAAAGGTGCAATTTGTCTGTTCATCACCTTTTTCTGTTATTGCGCACTCGAAAGCACAGTGATGAATTGGGCAAGCACGTATATGGTCGAAGCGTGCGGTATAACCGAAGAAAAAGCCGCCGCCTACGCCTCTATGTTCTATATCGGAATGGCGGTCGGGCGTATAATTTCAGGCTTCATAACCGGCAAACTCGGAGACAAAAATATGATACGACTTGGGACGAGCGTCGTCGCCGTCGGATTGATTTTGCTCTTCATCCCCGCTGGAAAATCCGTCGTTGCGCCCATCGCTTTCGTCATAGTCGGTCTCGGATGCGCACCCGTTTATCCCTCTATCATCCACTCCACCCCCTACAACTTCGGCAAGGAAAACTCACAAGCGCTCATAGGCGTGGAAATGTCTTTTGCATACGCCGGGTTCACCTTTATTCCCCCCTCATTCGGACTCATCGCGGGAAGTGCGGGAGCAAAATGGCTTCCCCTCTTTGCCTCGGCGATTTTCGTTCTCTTCATCGTTATGAACGAAATTCTGAACAAACAAATCAAAACCGAAAAGGCGCGCATATCCTCTCTCGACAATCCTCAGCCTTGACAAAAGATACGGTTTCAATAAACAATAAGATAACCCCGCGCAACCGCACGGGGTTTCCATTTTTGTTTGCCTCATACTATTCGGCACAAAAAAAAGCCGAGCGGTTCCTCGGCTATCTTTCGTCCTAATTTCAATTCTTTTTCAGCACCCATATATGCGAATAGGACTCGCCGACGTTTTGCTTGTCGGGATAACCGAATACGTGTGCTATCTTCGTCAACTTTTCTTCGTCGTAATCGAAAAACTTATCCGCTTCGTTTTTTGCAAGCGCACCCCTATCCTCCGCCGCAGACTCCGCCGCATAAAGCAAATTGCAAAGTCCTTGTCCGTACTCGTCCGTCTTTTCAAAACCTACGCTTTCGACAAGGGATAGCATTTCCTTCTCGGAGTATATCTTCAAGTGATACGGATCGTAATTGACTCCGTTTTCGTCCACTTTTTCAAAGCGGTCGCTGGGGAAAGACAGCAAAACGTACCCGCCGTTTTTCACCGCTCCGTAAAGAGAAGTCAGCAACTTTCTTCCGTCACGGAGATGTTCTATTGTTTCAAAACAAATCGCGCCGTCCGCGTTTTGCATTTCGTCGGGAAACTCGTCTTTTTCGAAGTCGAGCACGAAGAATTTGCCGTCGCACCTACCCTTTGCCTTTTCGATGTATTCCGCATTGACGTCCGCACCTACGACTTCGTAACCGCCGCCGCTCAAAACGTACGCTCCGAACCCTTCCGCGCACGCAACGTCAAGGAGTTTTCCCCCTTTGTCCGCAAAAAAGTCGCACGCAAAAAGGTATCTCCCTATATGCTCGCATTTCATCCAAATATTTTCGTTTTTGCCGTCGAACGGCTCACAATGGTCAATCTTGTAATTCATATCATATCTCCGCCAATTCCTTATATTTTTCCGCATACGCCGACGTTTTGTTCTTTTCATACAGCAGTCGGGCTATCATCTTGACGTCCACACTTGCAAGCGACGGGATTTCCTCATATTCGTCGAGGGTTTCCTCCCCCGTGACTATACGCATTACGTGCTTTTTGTATATCAGATGCGGTAATGCGGTTTTGTCGGCAAGGGATGAAAGGGTGAGTTTATAGCACTCGTCGATTTCTTCTCCGAGGATGAAGCGCATAGAGATAATATCGAAACACGCATCCCCTCGCACCCACGCGTCGTCGCATTCTTTCGCAAGGTTTTCGACAGCGGCGTAAAGGCGAATGCTTTCGGCGTAGTTCCCGTCGGCTCTTAGGAACTTCCCTTCTATGCTCGTCAAGTGCATTTTCAACCACTTCGACGAAGCCTCGTCCCCCATTCCGAGGATTTCTTTCGCTTTTTCGAGGTATGCTTTTGCCTTGTCGTTATGCTTTGCTTTATGTTCGGAGAGTGCAAGCCATGACAAGCAATAGCATTCTGAAAGACTTCCCGAGTTTTCAAGACGGGACATAATTTTTTCGCCGTACTCAATCGCCAAATCATAGTTTTTCGCATCGTAAGCGGACACAATCGCCTCGATTGCAAGCATCTGATTTTTCCTTGCGACGACGTCGCAACTCCAAAGTCTGTCGAAACTCTTGTCGAGCACTTCACCGAACACTCCGAGTGCCTCTTGCAACTTGCCCGCGGAGAGCAACGTTCTTGCGCTCAAAAGGTCTTTCATCGTAGACAATTCGTCATCTATGACGATTTTATCAAGGCGTTCGAGCAATTTCAAACTCTCGTCCACCGCATTGAAATGCCCGTTCCAAATGAGTCCCGCAATTCCTTTGACTTCAAATTCGGGGTTTTTCCCCGACGCCTCGGTCGATAGCACGGAGAATTTTTCAAACGACTTATTCCTTTCTCCGACGTAATCGCATACGGTGCCGTACATATATAGATAGTCAAAGTATTCTTCGTCGTGCCGTCCGCCCTCGAAAAGGCTCTCGTTCTCGTCGAAAATCTTTTTGCTACGGAGCAAATCACCGCACGCAAATTCCCCTTTCGCTCTGAAATAGGCAATTCGTCTGCGCTTGTCGTCGTTTTCGCCGAACTCATCGAGCAGATATGAAAGTCCGTCCAGAACTCCCGTCCATTCGGGATAAAACTCCGCGTCGCGTTCGAGTTTTGCAACGAGTTTCAAGGACTCCTCGAAGAAGTCGTCGTCGGACGCCATCGTGCGCAAAGCTTTCTTCTTGCCCGCCTTTTTCAAGACGTCGACGGCTATCATATAATCGTAGTCCGTCAATTCTTCGTCGTCGTAAGCGTCGCGAAGATAGGACGCTATCACGGCAAACCCTTCCTCCTCGGACGCAAAATATACGGCGGATTTTTCTTCGTTTTTCACCCAATCCGCAAAGGATTTTGAATAAAAACTGACGCAAGTTTTGCCGAATTTGTCGACGTAGCGTTGCAATAACACCGAAAATTTTCTGACGAAAGACGACGTTTCCTGCTGTTTCCAACCCATGACCTTTTTGATAAAGTCTACGGGCGGATTTTCGATTGCGGACAACACGGACACCGCCTCGGAATATTTTTCTTCATACTCCGAGGGCGAGACGATTTTGTTCATCCAACCGTAATAAACGTCCGATACTTTTTCAGGCAACTCGTCGGTTTCCGGCGAGAATTTGCCCGCTTTGAGCCCGTCGCTGACAGCGGACGCATACAAGAACGAGCCTTGCGCTTTTTCCGCCACCGTATTTCCTATCTCGTGTGCGTCCTCGCCGTAAATAGTCGAAACGTCGCTTGTCACGTATTCCTTTATATCGTCGAATACGTTTTCGTCGTCCGCGGCGGGAGAAATCTTATACACGTCGGTCGCACCGCCTAAAAGGCTTGCGTCGCTACGGCACGACAACATAATTTTGACGTATGACGGCAGTCGTTTTGCGTTGCCCAAGAAAAGTTTTGCAAGGCGATTTTCTCCGTTTTCGGACAAAATGTCCACCGCATCGACGAGCACGACGGTTTTTTCTTTCGGCATATCGATGAGGTTGAGCGGTTCCATAATCAAAAGTTCAAAGAGTTTTTCGGGCGTGGTGTCGAGGTTCACGTCGGGATCGTTCAAAATGCGTTCGAGTCTCGTCGCAAAGGACGGTATTCTCACCGCAAGTCCGAAACTGACTTCCTTGATTGCCGACACGACTCCTTGATATTTGCCCTCGTCCGCGTCGCAGAAAACGAGCCCCGCCACGTCGTCGCCGTAGTGGTAATAGTTTGTGCAATAACAACTCTTGCCGAATCCGGGGAATCCTACGAGCAAGCATACGTTGCCGAAATCGCCGTTCACCCATTCTTCGATTTTATCGTCGAGCCATCCTCTCTTTTTGAACCCTTTTCCGAGTTCAAATAGTTCCCTCGAAAATTGCAACGAGAGGTGCATCTTATTCTTTATGGCACGCAGTTTTTCTTCATAAACGGACGGCTTTTTCAAATACAAGTCGACGAGGGTTTCAAATTTGTTTTCATACCACTCGCCAAAATCCGCTTCGGGCACGTTTCTCCAATCGGACAAATCGAAATACTGTATTCCGCTTATGCATGCGGGCACGTGCGCGAGCGCGCCTTTATCCATAATTACGGGACGAATATTGCGACGGTTGCAACTGACCGCTACCGCCAATTCGTCAAGGCACACTCCGCCGTCGCGGAGTCCGTATTCGGACAACAAAGCAAGCGTGACGTCCGAGGATAAAATGCCCTCGGTGATGCTGTCCCGCCAATCGTCACCCGGCAGAATTTTTTCGTAGTCTATCCACACCTCGTGCCCGATAGATTTGAAACTCTCCGCCAATTTTCTTGCTTCGTTTACAAAGTCGTGTCCGTAACTTATGAAAATCTTCATAGTTCCTAATCCCCTGTTTTATACTTTGCAATATCCTTCGGGAGTGACTATAATATCCCCTTTCGAGATCGCGCCCGACACGGCTTTTTCAACCCATTCGGTTGAGGCTTTCGTGCGTTTGGGCACGTTGAATAGTTTGAATATTTCCTTTACAAGGTCGTCGCGATCGAGGTTCACCGAAATCTCGATTGCACAACGCGCGGCGGCAATGATTTCGTCGGGATGTATCTTGCTAAGGTCACGAGGCGCCCTCTCGTCGATAGGACGGAAAGTAGCGACCGGCTTGTCAACGTAGAACACCTTTCCGTCAATCTCCTGACGGAAACTTTCGTATTCCGCGATATACGCGTTGATTTGCGCCACCGCTTTTTTCGCCGTCTTGGGGACGCAGTACGCGGAGAGCATTTTGTCAAGGAGATACCCGCTTTCGACGGGAGACTCGGTCTCTATGACCGCGCGGATTTTTGCAAGTATCGATTCTTCGTTGACAAAATTCATCACGTAATCCACCCCGTTCTTAGAGGACGGTTTGATATATAGGCTCTTGTAGTTTTGCTTGTATCTTGCCATCGCCTCTTTGACGGTCTTTTTGGAGACTACCTTCTTTTCGGTGAGCGTCGAAACGAGTTCTTTTATCTTGTTGATTTCCCTGCGCGGATTGTTGTAATAGTTGATGCTCCAGAGGTTGTACGTATTCCAACCGAGTTTTTTGAGAATCTTCGTTTGCATGGCGATTCTATCCTTGACGGACGGAATGCGCGCGGTATTTTCGCTGTCGATGATGATTGCAAGAATATACTTATCCTTATCCCTCGGATCGACGACGGCGACGTCTATGCGGAAGTCGGACACGCCCAAATTGCTTTCGCAAATAAGCCCTTTATCTTTGAGGTCGTGCGCGACGTTTTCGCCGAGTCCCTTAGAAGTTCTACCCGTATCGTCCGCGCCGATAGCAAGCATATCCGTACCTTTTTCTGCGTAGTCGAGGAAGGCTTTAAGTGCTTTTACGCCCGCGCTGTCCGTGCGGTTAAGATCTATCATATTGCCCGTAACCGAACTGAAAACGACCATTTCGCACCTTGCGCGAGTAACGGCGACGTTTAGGCGTTTATAACCGCCCTGCTGGTTTATCGGACCGAAATTGAGGGATAATTTGCCGTTTTGGTCGGGACCGTAGCCGACGCTGAACAAAATTACATCCCTCTCGTCCCCCTGTACGTTCTCAAGGTTCTTGACGAAAATAGGTTCGTCGCGGTCATAAGCAATCTCGTCGAGCCCCGCGGTATGTATTGCGGATGCAAGTCTGTCCTCGATGTAATTTTGTTGCGCGGTGTTGAAGGTCACTATACCTATCGAACGAGCACGCTCCACGGGATTTTTGAGTCTGTCGATAACGTGCTTGACAAGTGCGTCCGCTTCTTTCTTGTTGTGCTTCGTTCCGCCTCTCTCGTAGACGCCGTCCACGTAGACCATACGCACCTTTGCATTGAGTTCGCCGGGTGACGGGAACGTGAGCAAGGTGTTGCCGTAGAACATTGCGTTCGAGAATGCGATAAGGCTTTCGTGATTGCTACGATAGTGCCATAGCAAATGTCTTTCGGGCATACCCACCGCAAGACAGTCGTCGAGAATGCTTTCGAGGTCCTCGACTTCGTAGTGGGAATCGTCCTTGTAATCCGAGCGGAAGAAGGTGGTCGGCGGGAGTTGTTCGGGATCGCCTACGATGATGACGTTCTTGCCTCTTGCGATTGCGCCTATCGCTTCCGAAGTCGGGACTTGGGACGCTTCGTCGAATACTACGAGGTCGAATTTCTCCCCTTCTATGTCGAGATACTGCGCCACGGACACCGGGCTCATCAACATACAAGGACAAGTCGCTTTGAGAATTTCTGGAATTTGCGCGAAAAGGGAACGTATCGTCGTGCCTTGCATATTAGTCTTTTCTGCACGATATAACAGCACTCTTTCAAGGTTATGTTCCCCCGCCGTATCCGTTTTGGGCAAACCGTAAACGAGGGAGTTGTAGAGATTTATCCTCGTCAACTTCTCGTATTCGTCGGTTAGTGTGCGGAATTTTTGCATCGTTTCTTCGAGAGTCAAGCCCGAGAAACGGCACAAAACCTCGTCGAGATAGAGTTCGCTTCTGATAAAGTTGTAATAGACGCACTTTTTGAAACTGCGCAATACGTCCTCGGCGGTGATTTCACCCGTCGCAAGCGGTTCGAGAACGAAGTCGAAGCCCTCTTCTCCGCATCTTTCCACGATGGATTGATACCTACACCAACTGGGAATAAGGTCAATATTCTTCGCAATATTGTTTATATAATCAATAGTCGAATTGATTTCTTCTTTTGCGTTTTTGCGATTTATGCGGAACAACTCGTTGAAAGTGTTTTTCGCGCGCATTGCGCTGAGATAAGCGTTCTTGTAGAAACCGAAAAGAATATGCGGTTTCTTCTCGGACAAGCGACGGCAAGTATCCTCGAATTGGCGATAATCGCAATCCGCAAACAAAATCTTTGCATATTCGTAAAGACGGCGCACGGCGACCGCTTTTTCGTGACGAATAATATCCGCGTCCCTTTCCATTTCGAGAAGTTTTGCGACTTGCGTTCTTCTCCTTGCCAAAATGACGTTATGCTCCTCGCACTTCAAAAGGTATTCGAGAAACTCCGTCTTTCCTCCCTTGTCGAGATTGGACGGGATAATTCGCTTCACGCTCTTCGGGGGAAACGCGGGTTTTGCAAGTGCGGACTTCACTTCCTCTATCGAAACCGAATCGGGATAGTAGATGCCGTAAGACTTATAAAATTCGTCCTTCATCGAGGCGGAAATTTTCGTCGCTTCGAGATAGGAATCGACCACGCCTTTTGCATTGTCCTCGTTCCTTGCGTTTTTGAAGAAAGCGACAACATGAGGGTCTCCGTCAAGTGCGTTCGCGATCTCGTAAAGCGCGCGCAGTTTTTCTTCGGTGAGGGAAATGGTGCGCATATTAAACAGCGTCTGCAATTCGCGCGCATACTGTTTGAGGTGTTTGAGTTCCATCGAGTAGACGGACAAAATAGCCTCTGCGCTTTCTCTCCACTCCTCGTCGTAATCGAACCTGCCGATGAAACGGAACGGCGACTTTTCGATGTCCCCGCATTCTTTTGCACGTAGTGCGAGTTCGGTGAGCAAGTCGAGGTGTTTGTTAAAAGACGTCAAGGTGAGTTTCTCGTAGAAACTGTTGTCGATTCTGAGGCAATCGGGAGCGTCCGCGTTTTCGAGATACGCAAGCATAGCCTCGTACAGAGAAAAGCCGAGATAGCGTTTTCTGTGCATAGCGTTCATCTCAGCGTCGAGTTTCTCTATGCACTCCGCAACCTCTTTTCTCTTCTCGTCAAAATCCACGTCGTTTTGCACGGAAGAGAGGTTTAACGTGTGAATTATCTTGGATAAAACCTCTGTTTTGTGAGTTTTGTCCGAATGGAGTTCAAGGCAAAAGTCGCCTACGCCTATGTCTTTCAAACGTTTGTACACAACGTTCAACGCCGCCATTTTCTCCGCGACGAAAAGCACTCTGCGCCCTCTCACGATGTTGTTGACGATGATATTCGTTATCGTTTGCGACTTGCCCGTTCCCGGAGGTCCGTGCAGTACGAACGAACCGCCGAGGGACGAGGCTATCGCGTCATATTGCGACGAGTCCGCACTGATGGGCAGATACATTCTGTTCTTGCCGACGTAGGCGTTGTCCGTGCAAACGGTCTCTTGAGGGCAAATGCATTCGTCGTCAATTCTGTTCGAGATGAGGGAACGAATAAGCGGAGACTCTTTCATCTTGTCCATATGGTGACGCACGTCGTGCCACATGAGATAGTTGGTGAAGGAAAGTGCGTTCATGAACACGTCGTCTACGATACACCAGCCGTTGCGCGCGGAGATTTCTTTCTTTATCCTCGACACAACCGCGAGAATTTCGCCGACGTCCGAGAGCGGTACGTTGCCGAGCCCTCTCATATCCATATTGAATTCCTGATACAAAAATTCGAGAAGGGTGCAGTTTATTTGCACATCCTCGACGTCGATTTCGGCGGTATATACGGGAGCGGAGATGCCTTTTTTGGCTACGCTCACGGGATAAAGCAAAATAGGCGCGTATTTGAAATCTCCCCCGTCGTTTTCTCTCCATTTGAGGAAGCCCGCGCATACGTAAAGCCCCGAATCGCCCGACTCTTCTTGCAAGGTTTTACCTTTTCTAAAGAGGTTGAGCAAAGTTTTGTCGTGCTCTTTCACGGCGTAAACGGTGTGCAATTTTTTGTTGAGGTATTCGTAGCGCACGTATTCTTTGAGCGGTTTCAACGTCTCGGCATTATCAAAAGCGGGTGCATATTTTTCGTCTCCGTCCTTTGCGTCCGACGGGCGAGGTTCGAGCGTGAAAGTTTTGTTGTCCGACACCCCCGCGACAAAGTCGTCGAGAGAGGACGTCAACACTTTGACTGCCGTTTGCGAAATTCTGAAATTGAGCAGTCCGTTTCTGAGATCGAGTTCGAGGAGTCGTCGCTCCCACTGTTTTTCGCGGGAATAAACGGTAGCACCCGCAATATCCGCCGCGTATTCCTTAATTTTCACGGGCGCGTGCGCGTTGGTGTAGTCTTTGCTTTCGACGAGGTCGTACCCGACGGCGGTTTTCACCCTTGCGGGGAGCGGATTTATCCCCATAATGCGAGCGCGTTTTACGTCTACGAAGAAGTCTATTTCGGGAAGTTTTTTCAAGAACGCCGACGCACTTTTTTCTGCCTTTTCAAACGCCTCTCCCGCATATATCGCGTCTACGGGGATTATAGAAAGTTCGTTTGCGCCCGACACCGTTCTGCCCGCAATCACTGACGCGTCGTCGATTACTTTGTCGCCGAAACACTGCTCCGCAAGAAAACAGCCTACGAACCACTTTTCTCCCGCCCTACCGACGATGGGGTTAAACCCCGCGCTTTCTATCATCGACGCAAGCGCAAGGGATAGTTCGAGAGGAGTTGCGATTTTGCTGTCGAACACTTCCGAAAACTCCGTAATAATAGACGTTTCGGCAGAGGACGCCAATTTTTGACGGATAAATCCGCCCTCGGCAAGCACGCTGAAACAGGACGCAAAATAGTTGCGCACCGCATTTTTGCCGTTTTGTGCATAGCCCGCGCCTTTGTCCGCAACCTTCCATTCGGCAAGTTTTTTGCGCGCAAGATTTATGTACCGATTGACGTCGGGAGTACGACGGACGAAAGTCGCCACGGACTCCGGGTTGACGAGATTGCACTCGTCGAACGCAAGCACCGATACGGATGCGGACTCCTCAGTAACCACTTCTCCGTTCTCTTTGACGCGCACGGTAACGACGCCGTCAATACGTTTGTCCTGTGCAACCATATAAAGAGGGGACAACTTCCCCATTCCGTCGAAACGCAAATTTGCCCTTGACGGAAAAACTTCTTGCACCCTCTCTTCGGGGAGCAAAAACGACGGCGACGAGGATACCTCTATCGCCACGTTTTCCGCATCCTCCGCCGAGGAGTTTTTTATGTACAACCGCTGTATGGGAGAAATCCCGTTTTGCACCATGTAGTAACTGACGGGTGTTGCACAATCGAATTTTACAACGAATTTGTCTGCCATATACGACTCCGTAAAACTTAATAAAATAATAATACAACAAAACGCCTTCAAATACAAGTCGATTTCTTCTCAAAACTTTCCACTCTTTCTCGGGTGTCCCGAATGTACACCGACTTAACAGTAATTATCGCCTTATGCGCAAGTCGGTTTTTTTGCGTTTGCCCTTTTATTTTAATGATAAACGTGCTATAATCTTTTCGCAATAATTTTTAGGAGTCAAAACTATGGCATTCGTTGAAAGCAAACAACCCACCGATTTCGTCAAAATCGAAATGACGAGCGGGGATTCTATCGTTATCAAACTCGACGCCACAACGGCGCCCATCACCGTCCAAAACTTCAAAAGTCTCGTCGCGGACGGTTTCTACGACGGACTTATCTTCCACCGCGTAATAAGCGGATTTATGATTCAGGGCGGAGACCCCGAGGGTACCGGATACGGCGGCAGCAAAAACACCATCAAGGGCGAATTTATCATGAACGGCGTTCGCAATACCCTTTCCCATAAGCGCGGAGTCATCTCTATGGCTCGTTCTCAAAATCCCAATTCCGCCTCGTCGCAATTTTTCATCTGCCACGCGGACGCAAAGTTCCTCGACGGACAATACGCCGCTTTCGGTGAAGTCGTCGAGGGCATCGAAACCGTCGATAAAATCGCGAGCGTTCGCACCAACGCCGGCGACAGACCTCTGACCGAACAAAAAATGCGTCGCGTGTGCTTCGTCGAACAAGCGTAAATATCCGTCAAATATAATTCGTCGCTCCCGTCGGAGCGACGAATTATCAATATTTGCAAAAAAGTTATCAAAATCGCTTGAATAAAACGGATTTTTGCTGTAATATATACACGCTGTAATCAAACGGCACATTCGTGGGGGCGTGGCTCAGTTGGTAGAGCGATGCGTTCGCAACGCATAGGCCAGGGGTTCGAATCCCCTCGTCTCCACCACCTTCTTCCCAAAGCGAACCGCTTTGGGTTTTCTTTTGCTTTCAAGGGGATTTTGCGCAACTTCATTGCGCCACGGCTCTGCCGTGCGAACCCCTGCGGGCTGACGCTTCGCTATTCCGTCGCTTTGCTCCTTACGAATCCCCTCGTCTCCACCACCTTCTTCCCAAAGCGAACCGCTTTGGGTTTTCTTTTGCTTTCAAGGGGATTTTGCGCAACTTCATTGCGCCACGGCTCTGCCGTGCGAACCCCTGCGGGCTGACGCTTCGCTATTCCGTCGCTTTGCTCCTTACGAATCCCCTCGTCTCCACCACCTTCTTCCCAAAGCGAACCGCTTTGGGTTTTCTTTTGCTTTCAAGGGGATTTTGCGCAACTTCATTGCGCCACGGCTCTGCCGTGCGAACCCCTGCGGGCTGACACGCCATATATATTAGACTCGTCGTGGGCGAGAATTACGGCTAAATTCTATCTAAAACAACGTTTTTCAAAAAATTTTTAGACTTTTTATTCAAAAACAGTTGCGGAAATAGAGTGTTGTTGTTATGATTTTTTTCAGATACTAAGGACAAAGGAGATTGGGCTTATGAAGAGGATTTTTGAGAGGGACGGGAGCAAAATCGTCGTCGCGTTCTT
>CAZLVK010000007.1:0-119960 GCA_964563025.1 uncultured Bacteroidaceae bacterium
GGGTGGGGGTGGGTTTAGTAAAATAGCGAACAAATGTTCGTATATAAGATAGAGCACCTACCCGAATTTACAAATCTACCCACCAAACCCAAATTTACAAATTCTATTCTTCTACTGGTAATACTTTAACTGTATCCACGTGGTATCCGCCGTCTCCACCTACGCATTCGCACATTGGAAACTCTTCAATGTCGTTGCTATCTTTTTCAGCCACTAGACGCACTTTAACATGGCATTCTGCGCCATCGTCTACTAACACTTCTTCTACCTCACGATAGAATAATCCTTTACAATCTTCTTCACATTCATAAACTACATATTTTGGTTTCATATTTTTTCTTTCCTCCTGTTCACTCACTACGTTCGCTCACGTAGCTATGACGTTTTACTGCGCTAAGCAGGAAAATGTCAATGACGTCTTTTACGTCTCATTTGCGCCGCTTTCGCCTTGCGCCTATTTTCTACAGCCGTTGACACTGCGTCATCTATGTGAAACAATACTAGCATTGCGCACATAAATCCCGCGCCACCAATCAGGCCATCAATTAATGCTGACATACGCCGCACCTCCGTAAAAATATTTTTTTCTTTTTTAATTTTTACAATTATATTATATAATTATTTTGCGCCTTCTGTAAACTCTTTCGCCGAAACAGAAGATGCGTTGGCGTCAGGCAACAGCAGCGTAAACATGTGCGCCTTCGCCCATTCGGCATCCGCTCGCATGCGTTGCGGAATCTTTCCACTGGCCACCATGAGTGTTCGCCGTTGTCGCTGCGCACATAAAGATACATGGCGTCGCCGCGTAGGCAATAGCGTTCTGCGACGTACCAATTGTCTGTGCGCGCTGATTGCACCTTGGCCACAAATGGTTGGGCATTGCGCCATTTTACCTTCGCACCTAACATTGCGCAACCAAACGTAAGTAATATTGTTGAGGCCATTGCTAGGCCAATTATAAGTGTTTTAATAAATAATTCCAACATGCGCCGATTCCTCCTTCGTCTTTTGACAATAACAATATATCATAATGCGCAACCTCTTGTCAAGTCTTTGGGAAAAGAAAATTATACTTGTGTGTCATGGCGTCTTGGGCTGCTTCGCAATGGGCGCTTCGCGATGTGGCTCGACGGGGCTCGCTGCGTTAGCACTTTCTTTTATCAAGAGGGGAGAACGAGTTAATTACGAATGAGTTATGAACGAAGTGAATAACGATATGAGTAATTAATGAAGTTAGAGGGGTAATTAATTTTCTTTTCTTAATATATATATTTATATATATATTTCTTTTATATATATATTATATTATAAATTATATTATTGTGTAAAGAGAAAAAGAAAGAAAATAAATAAAAGAAAGAAAAAGAGAAAAATTTGCGTTTTCCTATTGACAAGTTCGCGATTTTGTGATATAATACAGTTATATTAGATGAGGTGAGTAAAATATGAATAAATACTGGGAACATTTTAAGACTATAAGCAAACATAAGCTAAAAGTTGCGAAACATTGCGCCGCAGTTGGAATCCCGATGCGCGGTTTATTACACGATATGAGTAAATACGGCTGGACCGAGTTTATGAGTGGTGTGCGATACTTCCAAGGGACTAGAAGCCCCATAGATGCGGAGAAGGAAGAAAAAGGATATTCCATTGCGTGGCAACATCATAGAGGACATAATCCCCATCATTGGGAATATTGGATTGATAATGTGGGGACTTGCGCGAATACGCCTGTGCGCATGCCTTGGCAATACGCCCTTGAAATGGTGTGCGACTGGATTGGGGCGGGTCAAGTTTATTTGGGTAAGGAATGGACTCAACATGAGCCCTGGGCCTTCTACAAAAAGAAAAAGAAATATATGCGTCTGCACTCAGATACTCAGGCTTTTGTAGAGAAGTGTCTGAAGGCGATTGATGAAAAAGGATTGGGCGAGTTTTATGAACATGGATTAGATTGGGCCGATGAATACGACCAAGGAGGAAAGAAATAATGGCAACAGTGGTTCCTTTACTAGACTTTAACCTTCAAGCGTATCAAGAACGCTTGGGGCTTGTCAATTATCTAGACCAACAAGGCCTATTGGCTCAATGTCCACCAAGTGAGTTGGACAAAGTGGCAAACTATTTGCTTTATGCCGAAGATGTGGACGCAGAAGTTGAATTGAAAGAAGGAAGTAAAAAAAAGATTAGCTATGAGAGTTTAATAGAAACTACGCTGGGCGAAAACACCGTTCAACGTAGCCAAGAGATTTCAATATATCGTGTGCCAAGACCTACGATAGATAGAGAAAAAGATGCGGACATCCCGTTTATGAAAGATTTGTGGGTGGCAATAGATGACATAAGCGAAAAATATCAATATTGTCGCGAAGTGCTTGAGGGAAAAAGAGATATGGACCCTGAGCGTAAATTAATTCCTACATACCAAACCAAGTATTTTTTAAGGGAATGGATGATTGATCTGCGCCGTGAGCAATTTTTACTTAAGGATGCGTTTCGTCCTACGGTAAATTTAATGGGCGGCTTTCCGACACATGTGGAAAAGCCAGATTATTTAGGAATGTGTATAGGACCACATGTTATTAGTGAATCTGATGCCTACGTTGATTTTGGTAATTGGCGTCATATACACGCCATGCTGAAGTATTATTCTGGCATGGTGCCAAAATTAGAACATAATATACATCACCCTTGGTGGGACCCTTACCAATTTTTAAATGAGTTAATTAAGTCGGCTCGCCTGTCGCCAGAACACAGATTGATTCTCGAGGAAAAAATTAACAGAGTGCCAAACGAAGACATTGTGCGCCATTTGGAAGAGATGGGCGGTAAACCTTACAGCGTCAATTATATAAGCACCATTTGGAAACAACACATTACGAAGCAATTGGTAAAACAAGCCTATCTATGGTGGGATATGCGTACACATAAGCCAGACGGCACATTGGAGAATATGACAAAATGGAAAATATGTCCTCAATGCCAAAGACAATTGTATGCGCACGAGTTGAACTTCGGAAAATATCAAAATGGAGATTGGAAAGAAGTATGTAAGGACTGCTTCTACGAAAATAAAAAGGCTAGGGAGGCAGCAAAACGTGTTTAACAAAGAAATTATCATACCCTACGATAAATTAAATAAATTGAAGATTCAGGTTGGTGATTATACTATTCCTGTGTTAGAGTTTATAAAGATTTTAATAAAACAAGAAATGGAGGGTTAATATGAACGAACAATACAGAGTGTGTCCGCAATGCGGCAAACGCCAAACTGCGGATATGTATTTGCCTGTTTCCAATTCCTCGCAATTTGCTTACAAAGGAGCATCATACATTTGTATTGAATGCGTCGCAAAAAAGATTGATAGGCATGACCTAAACACAATTGATAAGTTGTGCCAATTCTTAGATTTGCCCTTTGACGCAAATAAGTGGATGGAGATGGACGGCAAATATGAAAAGTTGGGACCCCTTCTTATTGATTACTGCCAAGAGGTGAGCAACGGTAAGTACGTTGACAACGATTGGTTTGATTATAATAAGATGTGGGACAAGTGCCGTGAATATAATAGTGTGCTCGATGAGCTGACCGCTATTCACGGGGATTTATTAATTTACCTTCGCAAAAAGTGGGGGCATATAGAAGACTTCACTTTAGAAGAGTATATGCGTATGGAAGAATATGAGCGCCATACGTTGAGCCATTATCCATTTAAAGATGAGGCTCGTAGAGATATGGTGCGCAAGCTTGCGAAGCTGTCCGCTATATCGGACCATTGTATTGCCAATGGGGACAATAAAGAAGCTACTACCGTTCTTCAAAGTTATAATACGCTGATGAAAGAATTAGGAATAAGCACTCAGACAGCAAGTAATGAAAATACAATTGAGAGTTTATCAGAGCTAGTGGCTTATTTAGAAAAGACTGGTTTCTTATTGAACTATAAAATAAACGAAAATCGCGATATAGTTGATAAGACCATAGAAAACATGCAGCAATATGTGCGTCGTCTATTCACCGATTCAAGTGAGACCGTAAACGAAATGTATAACTCAAAGGTATTGAGCGAAAATGGTGGAACTGAAATCACTGATGAAGATATAGAAGCTTTATACAACTCATCAGAAGAAAGTGAAACCGATTTTGACGGAGTGATGGACGAGAAAGAATTAGAAAAAATGTTCCAACAGGTAGAAAATGAATTCAAGTAATGTAGACCAAATACTGGACAAATATTATAATACCTTTTTAGAACGAAATGATATGGCGCAAATCGTTATTACACCAGATTACGTTGAGCAAAATAGACAAAAGATGGAAGATATGGTAAGATTGTTTACTTTATATCCAGACTATCTTGTTGATGTAATTACGCCAGGAGATTCATATTTTAAATTATATTTTTATCAAAGAATCTTCCTTCGTGTATGTATGCGATTTAGAGAGGTTTCAGGAACATTCCCTCGTGCGTATTCAAAATCGTTTCTAGATTTCTTGGCTATGAACATTCGTGGAATAGTGCAGCCAAGAAGTAAAGGTTTTACTTGTGCGGATACAAAGAAGCAAGCAGCACAAATTGTTGAAGAAAAAACAAATGAAATATATCGTATGTTTCCATTCTTCGTAAATGAGCTGAAAATAAGTGATGCTGATAAGATGAAGAAAAAATATGGAAACATGGGAGCTGATTATGCGGAATTAAAGTTCCGTAATGATAGCCAAATAGACATCGTTAATACTGGTAATGCTGGTCGTGGTGGACGTAAAATGTTAGCGCCCACGGAGCCACGTAAAATAATTCTAATATCCTTTAAATTGCTGGGAACTCATAAAGCTCTAACCACTACAAAGTAGCCAATAATGACAAGCTTGAATGTTTGAAAAGATTAGAGATGATACAATTGACAATCAGCAGCCAAGCCGCCGATTGGCGGAAGGTTCAACGACTATGCGGAAGCAGTAGCCCCAAGTGGGGCGAAAGAGAGGAATTTTTAATGGGTAAAAAATTAAGTTATGAAGAAGTCAAAAATTATATAGAAAGCAAAGGATGCAAGCTTATTAGCAAAGAATATAAAAATTGTGATACTAAAATAAATATACAATGCAAATGTGGGAAAGTATATCAGCGTCGTTTCTATAATTTTAAGGTTGGTTTTGTCCAATGTCCTGATTGCTACAAAAAGGAGACAAGTAAAAGGGTGGCCATTTCTAGAGAAGAAATAGAAGAACGACTAAAGATGGCAAAATATAAATTGATTGACAGCCAATTAAAAGGTGGCGATCAAGAAATAACTATTTTATGCGATGAAGGGCACATATATACAACTCATCTAAATAAGTTTACTGCCGGAAGGAGATGTCCTTATTGCACATCTTCTACTGGAGAGAAGAGAATAAAAGATTTTTTAGATAACCGAGGAGTGGAGTATCAAAGAGAATACACTTTTGAAGATCTCAGGGGAGTAGGAGGAAATAAACTAAGATTTGATTTTGCCATTATGATTGACGGTATTTTAAAAATGTTGATAGAATATGACGGCAAACAACATTTTAAAGATACTCCCTTATTTAAAGACAATACCATTATACAGAAACACGATGATATGAAGAATACATATTGTAAAAAACATAATATACCACTTTTACGAATTAGTTATAAAGACTTCAGTCATATAGAAGATATACTTATTAAAAATAAAATATAGTCTAATCTTATATGAGAATATAAGCAGTTCATAAGAGAACGTATACAGATTAACGACCTGTATAGAATAAAATGAGGCATTGGGGCACTCTTGAGGAGTTCGCCATGATGGATGGAGATGCAGTTAACGAAGTCGTAATCCCTCGACTACGAAGGTTAGGGGGCCTTATATAGCGATATATAAGTGAAACGCGGTGAACGTAAGAAAAAACGGTGTCGCCAATAATGGCGGCTAACGGGGAACCAAAGCAGGAATCCCGTGCCAAGCTTCGTAAGAAGAAGGTGTAGAGACTATCCCGAGAGGGAGTAGGGTAGATTTTATCACTATCCCAAGTGCCGCGCAACTAATTTTATAATTTCCTAGACTTTATACTACTACAGCCGTTAATGGCGATTCAGGGGCAATAAGTAGAATATGTTCTGGTGTCAATAAAACTCATCATGGGTATGAATGGAAATTAGTTGAAGATATAGTCCAAGAACTTGAATAGAGTTTTTGCTAATGAACGTAGACCGTAGAACAGTAGCAGGTTTATTAAACCCAACAGAACCTCACGCTGCGCAAACTATGATTACTACTGCGGGATATAAAGGAACTTACGCACATGACAAAACTTTAGAGTGCTTAGTTGATATGGCAATAGAGCCGGATAAAGCATTTTGCTTTGGAGGAGATTATCGAATACCGGTTATGCACGGCTTATTGTCGGTTGACAAGGTTAAGGATAAATTACAGGCATCTTCATATAAACTAGAATCGTTCCTGCGCGAATATTGTTCGGTGTGGACGGGTGGAAGTGAAGATAGTTATTATTCTTACACTCAAATCAGCAAATGTCGTAATTTAGTTCGTCCAGAGTTTGAACGCCAAAAAGGTTTCACAGGATTTTATGTGTGTGCTGTGGACGTTGCGAGATTTGAAGGCGACCAAACCGTAGCTATGATTTTTAAAGTGTATACAGAGGGAGAGCGTTATAAAATTAAACTAGTAAATATTAAGATACTAAACGGGACGCACTTTAGAGACCAAGCTGCGATGATTAAGCAATTTGACTTAGACTACGACTTTAAAGCAATCGTAATGGATATCAACGGTAATGGTGCTGGTTTAGCCGATTACATGATTGACGAACAAGAATTAAATGATATTTATTATCAACCTTACGGTTTTTTGAATAAAAATAAGTATTCTGCCACAGAAAAACGCAATTGTGTGCGAAAATTGTTCGGAATTGAGGCAAATCGTGGATTAAATAGCGAAATTTACACGAATGCGCACATAATTTTAAGTTTAAAACGAGTTTCACTACTATTAAATGAGCAACAAGCACGAAGATATTTTAGCCAATATAAAGCTTGGCATAAGATGAGTCCTGTAAAACAAGCAAACAAGCTCATTCCTTATGCTCAAACAACTAAGTTACAAGACCAGCTTGCTAACCTTAAAGCAAATCTTGACACCAATAGCACGATAGTTCTTCAGCGTATTAACAGCCATGTGCGAAAGGACTTAGTGTCAGCATTCGTTTATGGTTTGTATTACATTAACCTTGTAGAAGAAGAAGACAAGAAACGAAGAAATCGTGATTGGAGTAAAGCTCAATATAGTTTTTTAAATTAGGAGGTGAAACAGATAAATGGCAAAGGATTTATCTAAATACACAAATGAAAGTCTAGCCGAATTTCGTAAGTCTATTCGCGCCATGGGAGAAACAGTAAGTAATGGAACTGTTGTTATTCCAATGGATGGCACGGCTTCAAAAGGACGCAGACTATTAGAAAGACTTAAGCCAGAAGACGTGTTAAAGACACCAATTACTGACGCCAAGTCTTGGAGAAAGTATTCTCGTATTTATTATAGCCATCCACTGTATAAGAGATTGTTAGATTATTTCGCTTATATTTATTACAACTCTTATATAGTATCTCCTTTATTCGATGATGGCAAAAAGCCTAACCAAAAGAAATTAATGAAAGATTATAACGCTGTGCTTCGTACCTTAGACGAAGATATACAAGTAGAAACTTTCACTAATAAGGTTTTATTAGACTTACTTATTGAAGGAGAAACATTCTATTACAACGAAGAATATAAAAAGGGAGCCAATTCGTATTTTAAGGCAATTAAATTGCCAACAGACTATTGTAAGATTATAGGAACTGCTGGAACACCAGCAATTAATATATTCGCCATTGATTTAACTTTTATTGATACACTAATGGCTGAATTAACAAAGAATAACATACTTACAATAGACGAAGTATTAAAACAATATCCAAAGGCAATAAGAGCGGCTTATAAAGAATATAAGAGCGGTAAGACTTCTAATCAATGGTTCATTGTGCCAACCGAAAACGGTATCGCATTTACTACCAATGACGGAAGACCTCCATTTGCTTTATTGCTAAAAGAAATAGTTCGTATTGAGATGCTAGAACCATTAAAAGACGATTATATTTCTACTAACCTTACTAAGCTATTAGTTCAATTAATCGACATTGACAAAGAAGGAAATCCTGAAATTGACTTAGAGTTAGCCGCAGAGTTCCATAAGAACTTAAAAGCAGTAGCATCTAAGAAGAACAATGTTGATGCTATCACTACTTTAGCAAAAGAAATTGATGTATTATCATTAGGTGAAACTGGCGATGCTACAAAAAATTATGAGTTCTTAGAAACTTATTACGACCAATTTTATAATGACGCAAGTGTTTCCGCTGAGTTATTTAACTCTACTACCGCAGGAACATTAAAAGAATCTCAACAAAGAGATGCTATGTTTATGTTTAAATTACGTGAGCAAATTGCTGTATGGATGAACTATTACATCGGCACAGTTTGTAGAAAAAAAATAACAAAGAACACCAAATTTGTATTTTCTTATTTGGACATCTCCTATAAAAATAGAGAGGAAATGATAGGAAGCTATCTTGAAGGAGCTCAATACGGATTTAGTAAAATAGTTCCACAAGTGGCTTTGGGAGTTAAACAACGTTATATAGAATCGCTTACTACATTTGAAAATGACGTTTTAAAGCTACACGAGAAACTTGTTCCCCTACAAAGTTCTCATACTATGTCTGCTAAAACCGACAACGGCGGAGATGGTAAGCAAACTAAAACTGAAGACAAAGAAGCACAAAAAGTCAGTGATAATAAAAACGGCAGGCCATCCTTGGATGACGATAAGAAACAAGATTCTACTATAGCGAAGGAAACGAGTTTATAGGAGGGAGCTACAATGAATGAACTACATAAGTATGCTACCTTTTCGGTTGATATATTAGGAACTCCTAATAGAATCAACAGTGTGTTCTCAATGGGTAGAGCACGAATCTTCTATAAGGGAAAAAATAGAAACCGTTCTATTATAGATGGTGAAGTTGCTGAGCAACTTGCTTCTACTATTCCTGGAACCCCAATAATTGGAACTTTCAATTATGAAACTAACGATTTTGAGGGGCATGAAGAAAATCCAAGCGCTTTTGGTTTTGTTCCATTAGACCCACATTATAATTGGGTTAAGCAAGGCGATAGAGAATATCTTGAAGTTGATGTTGTAATATGGGACGGACGTTT
Source organism: uncultured Bacteroidaceae bacterium (assembly GCA_964563025.1). GTDB lineage: Bacteria > Bacillota > Clostridia > Christensenellales > CAG-917 > RGIG4097. The sequence goes on from CAZLVK010000007.1 coordinate 9,286, forward strand.
TGAAGAGGCGCAAGAGATTCTCACAAGCGAAAAGCATTTGTCTATGGAGTTAAATCCAAAGACTATGAAAGGAGTTTTTGAGAAACATGGAGCCCATACCTACTATAAAGTGACTCATGCTGAGTTCGCCGGCATTACCGTTTTAGGCGATGACGTTGAACCTTGTTTTGAGGATGCGCAATTTATAACAGCGTATAGTAATATGGTAAGTGCTTACGCCTTATATATTGAGGAAACACAACGAAATAATGAAGGAGGTAAAGACATTATGGAAGAAATTACTGAGATTGTAGAACCAGAAGTTACTACTGAGACAGTTGAAGAGACTGTTGAGGTAACAGAAGAAATAACTGTTACTGAACCAGAATCTGTTGAAACAGTTGTTGAACCTGAAGTAGAAGCTGAAGTTGAAACTGAAGCCGAAGTTGAAGAAGAAGCTACTGAAACTGAAATCGTAGAAACTATTGACGAAGTATCAGAAGCTACTGAATTTGATGTTGCTGAAGAAGACGAAGAAAAACTTTGTCCAGAATGTAAGCAAGACCCTTGTGTTTGTAAGAATGCTTCTAATGAAGAAGAAGACTCTAAAGAAGACGAAACTGAAGAAGAAGATAAGGAAGACAAAGACAAAGAATACAAATGTAACGAAGACGAATATGTTTTAAGAGCCGATTATGAAGCCTTAGAACAAAAGTATAATGAAGCTTTAAATTCATTAAATAAATACACAAAGAAAGAAAAATTAGAAATTATATCTAAGTTCTCTACTAAATTAGAGAGCGACGAGTTAATTGAAAAGTTAACCAATGAAGTTGACAACTACACAATAGCTGAAATCAAAACTGAATTAGGCAATGCGTTAGTTGAACAAATTTCTGCTGAAGAAGACGCTGCTAAAGAAGAACCAACTGAAACTAACTTTAGCTTAAATATAAACTTAAGCGATAACAACTTAGGAAACACAGCTTGGGACCTAGTAAAGCGTCACAAAGAAAGTAAATAATAGGAGGTACATATTTTATGGCAAAAATTTATGGTGAATATGCTACAGTTGAACTAACTAAAGTAGCTAGTCGTAAAACTGGTGAAATTGAAGCTCAATGCGCATTAGACGAAAGTATTGAATCATTAGAAAATGGTGCTATTATGTTTATCGATGCTAAGAAAGACGTTATCGTTAAAGACTATAGCGCAGATTGCGTAGATGCTATCTATTTACATTTCTCTAACCCACGTAGATATGGAGAACTTGAATCAGGAATGGCTCATTACAGATATGAAAGAAACGACGATTACGAAACTATGGGAGTTAAATATCTTCCAAGATTATACAAATTAACTACAGGAGACTTATTTACAACTGATTTTGAATTTGAAAGTTTAACTTTCGGAAATCACGAAATCGTTAAAGTAAAAGACACTACTATGCCAAATGGTAAGAAAGGTGTTCTTTACAGAGTTGTAAAATAATTTAAGGAGGGACAAATACTATGGAATTAAGTAAATTAATAGAATTAGGTATCGCAGCTGCTACTAAAGAAAACATCCCAGCTGAATACAGTATTAACGATGTTAACGAAACTTTAAGAGAAGAATTAAAAGCATTCAACAACTATTCTTACTACAGAGCAAACAAAAATGTTTTATTCCAATTAATCGAAGAAATCGCTAACGTTGTTGTTCCTAAAAAAGTAATCGCTCAATTTGGTTCATTCGCTGAAGTTCAACATGTTAATGTTGGAGAAAAAATCGTTTTCAAACAAAGAACAGGTGTAAGCCGTGGTAAAAGATTCGTTACAGTAGCTGGAGAATACGGAACTTACCGTACATTCAACGTAGATGCTAGAGACATCACAATGAGTCCTAGAGTATACGCTGGTGCTGCTATCCTAGAATTAGGAGACTTCTTATGTGGTCGTGTTGATATGTCTGAATTAATGGACATCATCATTGAAGGACTTTCAGATAGTATCTACAATGAAGTTCAAGGAGCTTTAAAAGCTGCTATCAACGCTGAAGACAGACCTGCTGCTAACAAAGCTACAGTTGCTGGATTTGACGCTGCTGAATTAGACAAGTTAATCAACACTGTATCTGCTTATGGAGATTCAGTTACAATTTATTGTACTAAAGCATTCGCTTCTACATTATATAACGCACCAGGATGGGTTGGAGATGCTAACCCTATGACAGCATTACAAGATTATAATGATGTTAGAGAAATGGGATATGTTGGACGTTATAAAGGAACTAACGTTGTATTATTAAGCCAATCATTCACTGATGAAGATAATACTGAAAACGTAGTTGACGACCAATATGCTTATATAATGCCAGCTGGTAAAGAAAAACCAGTTAAAATCGGTATTGAAGGTGGAACTTTAATCGACGAACAAAGATTACAAGATGGTTCTATCGAAGTTCAAGCTCAACATATGTTTGACGTTGCTGTTGTTGCTAATAACTATTGGGCAATCTACAGAAATACTGAATTAAGCACAAACTATAGTGCGTAATTTAATTTAATAATTAGAGATGGGAAATAATTTTCCCTTCTCTTATATTTTTTTAGTTATTTTTAGGAGGAATAATATGAATACAGAAAGAACAATCGTTTTAGAGAATGTAGCTTCTCAACCTATAGGTCTTAAAGACACCCAAGGAAGAACTTATCGTTTCAATATGGGAGCTAAAATGAGAATTAGTAAGGTAAGCTTACAAGACATTTTAGACTATCCAGCAAGTAAAATTATCTTTAATGAAGGTATGGTTAAAATCAAAAATATCGACGCAGAATCTTTATATAATATGGGATTAAGCGAAGATGAAATAGAATTATTTACAGACGGAGAATGTGAACAACCTACTATTGTCATTACAGAAACAATTGAAGAAGAAGACCCAAAAGAAGAAATTATAACTGTTGCTAAACCTGCGGCTAAGAAAACTACTACAGCCAAAAAAACCACTACTACTAAGAAAGCTACAACCACTAAGAAGACATCATCTAAGACTACTAAATAGTGAAAATTACCGAATTTTACGATGTGTATGTTCGTTTTCTAAGCAAAATCGAAGACGAATATTTAGCATCATTAGAAAACGAGCAAGAACTACACCTAGCATTATATCCCTTACTTTTAAGTGCCATTAATTCTTTTGCTCGTATTAGCGAACACAATTTAAGAAAACGTGATGAGAGAGCTCACGTTTTTTATGAAACTTTAACAGATGATGAAATCGAAGTTTTAGCAATTTGTATGAGACCGGCTTGGTTAGAAAGATATATAAACAGTAGTAGAAAAATTGAGCAACAATATTATGATGCGGGGATAAAGACTTATTCACCAAACGAAAACTTGCGTAATCTTACCACTCTATATCAACAATATTTAGCTGATATGCGTAAAGCTTTAAATGAATATACATATAAAAGAGTTAGTATTGTAGGGAATTTTGGAGGTTTGGCCAAAGGTAAAGAAGGTAGAGATTACACACCAGGGCACACTATTCACAATGGAGATGAAGATGACCCTATTCGCCTAAGCGAAGAAAATTAATAAATAGGAGGGAACATATGGATAAGAATATTATCTATAAACATATCATCACAAGCCTTTATAAGATGTTATGTTGGAGAGAGGAAGGAAAACGTTGGATTACTATATATGATGAACTATTAAGTGAAATTACCTTTAATGAGCAAATTGAAGAAGATGTGAAAGGTAATTTAGTATTAAAAATTATTACGCTAAAATACATTGACTTTACTAATTTTAGACAAACAATATTTGAGGTTATAAATTATGTCGACACGTTACGCGGAGTATAAAAACAGAGTTCATTATAAAGGTAATTCAAAGAGAGAATATGTTAAGACAAAAGTAGAGGAAAGTATTTCTTCATTAATAGAAGATAGTCAATATGGCTTTACTGTAGATGTATACAGACCAGAATCTAAAAGTTATATAAGTCATGATGTAGCAATCCTTTCCACCAAAACTACACAAGAATATGAGGCTGCTAACATTATAGCACCATTAAATGTGGGGTTAGATAAAGGAGTTCTATTTAAATGGAACGACGAAAAATGGTTGGTATTAAAAAAGATGTTCCGTCCAGACCAACCAGGATTTAACGGTATAGCTTACCGTTGTAATTATGATTTAAAGTGGATAAATGATGACAACAGTGAATTACACGTTCAACCAGCTTACGTGCGTTCTGGCCGTATAACTAACGCATTAGGGGTTACGCCAGATGTTAATCGTGTATTTGATAATATTATAATACACGACACAGATTGGAATATGATGGCTGCGACACAACGTAGCTTAGATTTTCATCCAGAAATGCGCTTTATTATAAATGGTCAAGCATATAGGGTTACTAACGTTGACAATGTATCTATCGATGGTGTGTCTATCTTATCGTTGGTAGATGACAGATTATTAGATACTGATGACAGAATTAATGGTATCGCTTATAGCACTAAATATGAATACACTATCGTTAACAAATTAACCGATGATATTAAAATGTATGCGGGAGATATTATGGAATTGCCTATTGTTATCCTAAAGAATGGAATAGCGGTAGATGAAGATTTCATTATTACTTCTAGTGATTCTAATATTGTTGAGGTTAGTGGCACATCTATTATAGGTCGTGGCATAGGTAATACAACTTTACTAGTTCAATTAGCGAAGAATGATACAGTTAGTATAACCATTCCTATTGAAGTTGGCGAAGAACACGTAGCACAAGAAGTTAAAATATATATAGAAGGAAATGATTATATTTATTGGAATACAACTGAAACTTACCGTTTGTCAAATGGTGAATCTGCCGTATTTGCGGTAGAGGCTAAAACTAAGACTCGTCATAGCGAAACATTCGCTGAAGATGGCACAAGTGTAAGTATTAGCATTAAAGATAAATATTCGGGAACTTTTGAGATTACTGCGGAAACCGAACAAGGCGTAGTAAGTAAGACCGTATACATAAAAACGGCATAGGAGGATATATGATATTAAATAAAAATGTAATGGAAACAGACAGCTTTCTTGACATTAACAACGATATATATAGAATACTTACCGTTTTTAACAATTGTCAAGAATTAAAGAAATTATTAGTATATACAGATGAAGCGCCATTAGAACGTGCCGAAGATATAACTAAAGATTTAAGAGATACTCAAATTGCCAGAGTGCCTATTTTGCCTTATGATGAAAATGAAGGTAGTATTGTGGTAGTATCTCTTATCTCTGCCGACGAATCAAATAAAACAGACACCTTACATCCAACACTAGCTATTGATGTATTCTGCCCAGGAAATCAATGGATTATACATGAAGGATTACGTCCTCTACAAATTGCTCATGTAATAAGCAATTTAATGAAGTATAATCTAGTTCAAACTGGTGGTGTTAAATACCGTTGCACCGGCATGGTAAACGCCCAATTGTCTGACATTTTGGTGGGATACAGAATGCTATACGAGACAGTTATAGATGATTAGTTTAGCGAAAGTGTTAGAAGGAAAACCTCTTCGCATTAGCGGGGAGGTCTTTTTTTATCAACCAATATTAGAAGAAATAGTGGCAATAGGAGAAGGCCAATATTGGTCGTTATTAAATATTTGGGCTTTGAAGCGTCAAGATATGGTGGCAGAAGAAACAGAAAGCACAAAAGAACTTGATGATTACACATTGTGGAAAGCTTATTTATTTTCTGCCCCTGTATTTAAAAGCCTGTTTGCTCAATCTTGCCAATTGTTTCTTAAATCAAAAGTGGAGTTTTTTGATATAAGCGGCACTATATATATAGGGGAGAAAGATTCAGGAGTAATCCTGGATGAAACTTTCTATCTACTAATGAGAGAGCTAGTAACGCGCATCATACCAACTTCCAGTGCTTCGGAAGATGGGGGGCAATATAAACGTACGGACAATATGTCTGAGCGTGAGCGCCAAATGATAGCGAAAATGGAAGCTAGCGCTAAAAAGGTAGAAGAGACAAAAAATCCTGACAGAAAGCCGGAAGACTATCTGGGTAATAGGATATTGGGCTTAGTCGCCGTCGGAGGTTATACATTTGAGCAAGTGTATAAAATGACTATGCTACAATTCGACAAGCTCTTACAGAAATATGTGGAAATTCAAACTTTTGAATTGAGGACTACTTTAAGTCCATACATAAGTTCTGAAGATGGCCAAGAAAAGAACAAGTTTTGGCTTGACTGATAATAACGTAGGAGGTATATAAAATGTTAGATATTCAAGGAAGAAAATATGCTTCAGTTACAGTTTGTGATGTTACATTATACGATTTAGTTACTAAATATCCAGTTATGTACTTTGATACTTTAAAAGTTACTACATTAGAAGGAACTGCTGAAGTAACAGATATACAAGGTGGTAAAGGTAACGCTACATTAGCTTCTGTATCACATAGTAAAGCTATCAATGTTCAATTTGATGACGCTATTATGACTATGAGTTCTTTAGCTGTATTAACAGGTGGAGAATTAAAAGAAGGAACTGATGAAGACAAAATCAAAATGGTTGAAAGTGAATTAGTTCACGTAGCTGATGGTGCTACTGAAATTGAATTAAGCAGAAAAGCTCGTAAGGGTTCTTATGTTTATATCGCTGAAATGATTAATGGTATCTTATCAACTGCTACAAGAACTGAAAAAGTTTTAAGCGCTGATAGCGACACTATTAAATTTACTGACTTCCATAACTACAAAGAAGACAGCATCACTGGAGACGCTACATTCAGAGTATTCTATGAATACGAAATGGGATTCCCTACTAAGACTGAAGAATTAACAGAAATCACTGTTTTAGCTGACAAGTTCGCCGGAACTTATAAGTTCATTGGTGATACTCTATTATTCAACCAATATACTGGATTAAATGACATTTTCCAAATTGAAATTCCTAAACTAAAATTAGACAGTTCATTCTCATTCAACTTAAACGCTGCTACAGAAGCTGTAGTATTCTCATTCAAAGGAAAAGCTTTAAGAGATGACGAAGGTCAAATGATTAAATTCCGTCAATTAAGACAAGAAGGTAAATCAGGAGATGAAACTTATGGACAATACGATGGTTCATTCAAACGTGTTCCTGCTAAAGAAGTAACTGTTGATTCAGTTGATGGAAGCTTAAAAGATACTGGAATAGTTTATCCATTAGATGAAGATTACGAACCAATCAGTGCGTAATTGATTTAACGAGAGAAGATTTAGTCTTCTCTCTTATTTTTTTTGCTTTTTTTTCTTGACAGAACTACTAAAATGTGATATACTATGAATAGTGAAGAAAAAGGTTTGCTTCGCTACTATAAATTAGAGGAGGAACGATAATATGATAGAACAGTTACGCTTACAAGAAGTTTCTCAAATTATTTTAAGTATGCCAGAAGGGGCTATTATCAAAGGTAAGGACTTTAAGAAAGGAGAGCCGATTATGATTATAAATAATCCGGCGTTATCAAACTTATCGTTCGTATCAAAACCAATTACAGCTAATGATGCGCAAGGACATATAGGAACAGCCGGTATTACAAATTATATAGATTTTGTAATCAACGAAGGCTCGGTTTTATATGCGTTGTGGTCTTATATCTATGGTTTTAATGAAGACAACCCAGGGCAAGTAAAAATAAAAGGAAACGAATATTTAACTGCTACGTCGAAGGGATATATGAAGCTATCTGCGAAGCCAGAAAGCAAACCGGGCGTAGATAATATTTATTTATACAAAGTAGAAGACAATGCTAACACCTTACTTCCAAATGACGATTATGAGATATGCGTCACAGAAAATGATGAATATTATATTTATTGTCCTAGCGCGAAAGAAGGAGACAGCTATTTTATAACTTATAATTATATGATTGAAGCTACGTCAGTTTCAGATATTAAACAAATACATAATAATGTATTCTGTACTATGGACATTTATATTGACGCAGTAGACTTAAAGAATGATGATAAACACACAGTGTATATTCATTGTAATAAGGTTCAAGTAGATACAGATTTGATATTATCTATTAATGACAGTAGTAAAGCTTCGTTCACACCAATCCGTATAAAATCAGTGCCAGAGGGAGAACAACTTAATAAAGATATAGCTAAAATAGTGGTGATTTAGTATGGCAAGATGGACTATTAACGATTGGAATGCTAAGATAGATAGAACGTTGACGGTGCGTAGATTAGGACGTCAAGGTATCCTATATGAATATGAATTGCCTTATGGTGGTAATCCTACACATTATTATGAAGATGCTATTAATGTTAAATCTATTAAGCGTTCAGAGCAATATAAGAATGGTAAAAGGCCTGGTCAGTATCAACCAATTGGTGATAAGAGATATTTTAATTATTATCAGTTAAAGAAGATGGGGAATAAAAAGAAATTGGATATTGAGCTTATGGCTCAAGAAGTGGCAAATATGTATATGAAGGGGGTATAACTATGGTAATAAGTAATCCGACCCATCATATACTACATACTGATAAATTTAAAAAATATTTTTATGCTGCGGAAGAACAACAAAGAAGTTATTTTAAATTATTACAAGTTAACGGCTACATAGATGTAGATAAGCAATATTCGGACCAAAGTTTAAAAGATGGATTATATAAATTGCTGAATAAAAATACTGAAAATTTTCATTCCAAGGATTTAGATCAGAACCATATAGAACAAATGAGAGATGTTTTAATGCAGAAAATATTAGATGAAAATTATATAGAGATAAAAAAAGAGGGCGTGGAAGCATTAGTTCAGCAGGCAATTAATGAAAAAGATATCCCCAAGCGGACCGGGCTAGTAAGAGAGATTATGGTAATTGAAAGATTAGCAAGATTGAAAAATGAATTAATTAAAGATAAGCTTGGGACATATATAGTAACTGACACATCTCCAAGAGGAAGCTTTGAAGATAGCGTCCGATATGATATAGGAGTCGAATTTACATCTGGTGTAGAGCAGGGTAAGAACAGTAAAGATATTAATAAACAATTATATTTAGAAATTAAAACAAAATTAGACTCATTTCATATTACAAGTTTTAAGGGAACTACGCTCTTAAGTAATGAGGCGTATGATAAATTGAAGCAAGAAATTGAGAAGCGGTTAAGAATTTACTTTACGAGTAAGCAAGACATGCGTTACTTTACTAGGAGAGACACTCAAGCTTTTCGTGAAATTCTAGCCGAATATGCCGTTAAATGGAAATTAGGTAGAATTTTTCCTATCTTTTACAGGATAGGTGAGCGTGGAGGTAATAGTAATATATTGTTGTGCACTGAGTTTATAAGAAATATAACCGGTACGGTTGGAGTAAGCGATATCTTACATTCTAACCTACCAGATACCGATGATAAAGCAATGATGCTAGTAGCAAGAGGGGAATTGACTTCTCAAGAAATTGAAGCCGTTCAAAAAAAAGCGGCAGAAAAGGTTGTCGCAGGAATAGCACAATATGATCTATGGTATGGTAAAAAATAGGAGGGAAATAGATATGGAATTAAAAAAGAAAGAAAATATTAATATGGGATTTACTTTCCAAAAGAGAGTAATAGAAGAAACATTAGAACTTTTAGGGAGAAAACGCAATTATATAGACAATGATGTTAGATTTATGGCTATGATTGCTTTCTGTAATAATTTGGTCGAAAACAATATTATTATAGAAACATTATATGATGAAACAAATATTGTAGAGAAAGTGGAAACTATTATAGAACCTTTCTTTGAAGAAGAAGTAATTAATAAACCTACAGTTCTTGAGATTTTTTATGATATAGTAAATCAAATTACAAGATATATGGAGAGAGAATACGCTTCTCGTAATTATATTACTGGTTTTGTATATGATATAGCAGAAGAACTAGGTGATTTATCTCCAGAAGGAGTAGAAGAAATGTTAAAAAGTATTATGGAATTATTTCCAATGAAGGCTTCTCCTATACAAAAAAGAGAAAAAAAGCAAGAGAAAACAGATGCTGACATTAAGGCAGACGTTTTACAAGATATAGAAAATTTAAAAATGAAAGCTTTAATGGAGAAGTTTATAAAGAATAATCCAGAGCAAGAAGAAAACGCCGAATAGGCGTTTTTTTATTTGGATAGAAAAGGAGGGAGATTAAATGGCCGCAAGAAAAGAAAAGATTACTTTAACATTGGATTTTAATGTTGAACGTGGTAAGATAAAAGAGATAGGCGAATTACTTAATAAAGATTTAGAAAAGGGATTACGCGGTACTAAAACTCAAGATTATTTCCAAGATTTAAAAACTTCTGTAGTGGATTTTAACAAATCTATAGGAGAAGTATATACGACTTTACAAAAACCATTAGTATCTAAAACTCAAGTAAAAGAGTTGGCTACTAATTTAGAATCGGCTTTTAAGGGATTAGATAATAAGTTATTAAGTTTACAAGGGAATATAGGACGAACTTTCAATTCTACAAGCAATGTTGCTGCGTTGAAACAAATACGTCAGTTAGGGGACGAATTAGATAAATTGACAGCTGATTATCAAGCCGCAAGTCAATTATTCAGTAAAAGTAGAAGTTTGGGAAATAAGGGTGAATTAAAATCACAACTTTCTGCTGCTAGCAAAGAGTATGATATTTTATCTAAGAAACAAACTGCTTTAACCGCCCAAGAGAAAAAACAGCAAGCAGAATTAAAAACTACAATAGACAGCATTAATGCCGCATTAGAGGAAAAGGCTAAAATAGCTGAGAGAATTAATCAGCTACAAAGTGCCAATGGCGTATCTTCGCAAGCAGAGTTTAATACACTTATTGCTACTAAGGTTGATGAACAAAAAGATTTGATTAATAGTAGTGTTAGTATTCAAGATGCCGATACTTTAAAATCTACATTGAAAGATATTAGAGATATATTAAAAGAAATATATTCTACATCAAATGCTACGGCGCCTAAATTACAAGAAAATTTTGAAAATATAGAAAGAGAAAATAGAGAAGCAGAAGAACAAGCTAGAACTTTTAAATCTATAATGAAAGAATTGGGTATTCCAATGTTAACATTACAAGAATTGGCTAGTAGTTTTAAGCAAGTTATTTCTTATTCTTATGATTATGTTAAAAACTTAGATGCCGCTTTAACAGAAATAGCTGTAGTGTCAGATAAAACCCGTGACGAGGTTATGGCTTTAACAGATACTTTTATAGAGCTATCTGCTAAGACTGGTATGGCTATTGACGATATAGCGCAAGCGTCAACTATTTTCTATCAACAAGGTTTAAATGATGAAGCAGTTGCAAAGATGACAGAATGGACTGCTCTATTCGCTAAAATATCAGGTGAAGACGTACCTACCGCTGCAGATCAATTAACTGCAGCTATAAATGGATTTGGCTTTGCTGCTAACGACGTATCAAGCGTGGTAGATAAGTTATCTGTATTAGCCGCTTATTCAGCAGCAGATATAGACGAGTTAGCGACAGCGATGTCAAAAGGTGCTTCTCAAGCTGCGATGGCTGGTTTAACCTTTGACCAATATAATGCTTATCTAGCTACAATGATAGAAACCACCCGTGAAGCACCAGAGAACTTAGGTACTTCATTAAAGACTATTATGTCTCGTTTCTTGAGTATAAAGAGTGGAGATAACACAGAGGATGATACCGATATAAACGATGTAGAAACAGCATTAAAATCAGTTGGTGTACAATTAAGAGATAGTGAAGGTCAATTAAGGGAATTGGGAGATGTATTAGATGAATTAGGACCTAAATGGGATGGATTGGATAGAAATACTCAAGCATATTTAGGTACAGTTATAGCCGGTACTCGTCAACAATCTCGTTTCATCTCATTAATGCAAAACTGGGATAGGGCGTTAGAACTAACCACCGCTTCTGAAAATTCTGCCGGAGCGGCATCAAAGATGCACGCAGCAGCAATGGAAGGTTTAGAAGCATCATTAAATAACTTAACTAATGCTTGGCAAAATTTAATATCAAGTTTATTAAATGGCGATGATTTTAAATGGCTAATAGACATTCTTACTAGTATAGTTAAATGGTTTGGAGATGGACATACAGCTCTTAAATTATTTACAACAGCTATGCTAATTTTAGATGCCAAAACTATATTAACTAATATATCATTAGCAGGACAAGCTGATAAATATAAAAATATTAATAATGTTTTAGGTATTTTGGGTAAAAAAATTAAGAAAATTGGTACTGATTTTAGTTCTTTAGGCTCAGAAACCTCAGAGTTAACTAAAAAGATACAAACAGAGAAGGCTTATGTTGATGAATTGGTTCAATCTTATGAAAGATTAAGAGATGCTAAACAACAGGCAAATGGAGCCTATGATTCTACTACTGGGACTACGAGCGGAGGAATAGGTAATACAAATATTCCAAAAGTTGATGATGTTATTCCAGATGCCGAGACCGTTAAGGAAACTGCTGAAGAAGTTAAAAAGAGCGACGGTTTATTTAAGAAGTTTAAAGAGAAAATTGGCCAAACTGGAAAAACGGCTAAAACGGCTGCTGGAAACATAAATAATTTATTGGGTGGCATACAGACGGGAATCACCGTTGGACTAGTTTTAGCATCAGCAATTACTTGGGTTGAAGATATTCTTACAACTACTTCTGAGGAGATGAAAGAGAAGGCGCAAGAAGCTTACGACGCGACTCAAGAAGAAATTGACAAGAGAACCGAATTAATAGAAAGTGTTGAAGCAAATGCCGACATTTACGATAAATTAAGTAAAAAAGTAAATAAAAGTACTGATGAAGTTAATCAATTGGCTGATGCTGCTGACGCTTTGGCAAAAGCAGCTCCTAGCGCTTTAATTGGTTATGATTCAGAGGGCAATGCTATTATAGACACTAATTCCGCTAGAGCAAAATCAGAAGAGGCTGAAAAAGAATTGGCTGACTATGCTAAAGAGCAGATGGGAAATATAGGTGATCTGGCTAGAGCAGATATAAGGGAACAGGCTGAACAAAATGTAGCTAATTCTAGTTCATATGATACGGCAAAAAGTATTGAGTTATGGGGTGGAGTAGCCCTTACGGCAGCTGGAATTGCCGCTGCTCATTTTTGGAACCCCGCAGGTTGGGTTGCAGCAGCTGTGGCAGGTATTTCTGCAGCCGCTTATGCCGTTACTTCAGCACTTGAACAAGATGCTATTTCTGATGAAGAATTGGCTATAGCTCAAGAAAAAGCTGCGGATATATGGGATAATTATAGTGAAGATTTATTAACTAATATGAGCCGTATCACCTCCAATTCTATAAAAGACAAAACGGTGGATGGGGTTAGTAGAGAAGATCGCTCTACCGTGGCCAACTACATTGGAAAACAATGGATTCAAAATCAGGTTCAAGATTTAACTAATCAGTTAGCAAATGAAGACATAGATGAGAAAGAATACGAAGAGAAGTTTAAGGCCTTGGGAGATGATTGGGAGCAAGTTTTAAAACGCATTGATGATAGTATTTTGGCATCTGCTTATACAGCTATAGAAGAACTGTCAGACAATATAGGGGAAAAATCTTATGAATCCGTTGAAGAAGCCATAGAAGAAATTATTACTAGCGATATGGGTATCACTAAAGATGATCCTTTATTTGAAACATTAAAAGCCGCGTTCTTTACCGCCGCCTATAATGGTACTAGCTTAGGCGTTTATACTCTTCTTAATGATTTGAAAACTAGACGAGAACAAGCTAAGATAGATTTCGGAGAGGATTCGGAACAAGTTCAAGCATATGACACAGCAATTAATAGCGCAAAGAAAATGTCTAGTGAAGAAGTAGGTTTTTATGATGATATAGCTATGTTTGACAACGTTGGCTTATTCAATGCCGTTATATCTCAATATGGGACTACTATTCGTGAAGGTTTAGACAAGAGCACTGAGGCAGCTTGCTTACATTCTATAGGTATCTTAGATAGTTTTAAAACACAAGCAGAAGCCAAATTACAAGAGTTGGCTGATCAAGTTGGGGTTAATTCTATAGATGAGGTGGATTACGATAGTTTAACCGTAGAACAAAGAAAATATTATGATAAGTGGACGGGAATAGCTGAAGATGCTGCTAGCAGTATAGAAGAAGCATGGAATCAATTAGATATATCAATAGATATACCTTGGGAAACTTTATGGGATGATTTTGAAAAATTAACCGACAGAGCAAAGACAGCTCGAGAAACGGTGGCTAGTCTGGCATCTGGAGAAGGTATAGATGCTAGTGGATGGAAAGAATTTACCACTATGTTTGATGATATAGACTTTAGCGCCTTTGATACAAATCAACTAGCAGAATATTCTAACGCATTAGACACTATTGCTGGCTCTTTAGAAGTAGTTAATGGTCAAATTTATGCGAATGGAGAGGCAGTCGAATCGATAGCTGATTTAGAAGAGATGGCAATACAAGCAAGCATTGAAGCTACAAGACAAGAGCTAACTAACAAAAAATTAGAATTAGAAGGCTCAAAAGCTATAATAGATGCACAAGCAGCTACTTTAGAGTGGAAAATAGCAGAAGCAGAAGGTTCTGGAGAGGCAGAACAATATAAAATAGATGCTCAAGAGGCTTGGGGAGTAGCCAGTGACAAGATAAATACCGTTTGGTTAAAAAACCAAGCAAGTGTTACGGAAGCTATGGTAAAACAATATGCTAATGCCTTTGCGGCCATTGGAACCAAATATAATCAATTGATAACTGCGGCTGCTAATGGGAAAATAGATGAAGCACAATTAAAAGATATCCAAGGTACTTGGACACAACTTACGGAAAGCTTAACTTTTGATTCTTATAGTGCTGAATTAGAAAATGAATCTATAGATAGCTTAAAAAATCAACTAGCTATAGTAAAAAAAGCATCAGGAGAGTATGAAACTCAAATTAGTAATATTAAACTTAAGTTGGCAACACTTGGCTCTGGTTTATGGTCTAGTGAAAACGGTGTAGCAAGTGGAAAAGATACCGACAATTTAGAACAATATGAAGGAGAATTAAAGAAAATATATAATATTCTTAATCGTATAGAAATGTTAGAACATAGACACTCTATGTTAGAAACTTACTTCGATTCAGGTCCTGCGGAAGAGGCCGGGTCATATTTACAACAAATGTTAGATTACAGCGAGGAATTAGTAGACCAATATTCATTTTTAACTTCTGAACAAAAGAAGTTTACAAATGGATGGAAAGAGGCAATAGAAAATAGTGATGTTAGTCAAGCTTTCAGTTTTGACGAATTCGGTCAGATTATCATAAACTGGGAAGAATATAACAAGTTAACAGATGTAGCCGAAAAGAATACCAAGTCTTTAAAAGAACAGGCTGATGAGTTGTATACTAGTTATACAGAAGCTTTAGAATCTACAATGGATTATATGGATAAATTGCTTGATGTCCAAAAACAAGTTATTTCAGAGAATGAAAAGATTATAGACTCATATACTTCTATGGAAGACGAAATAGTAGATGCCATTAAGGAAATCTATCAAAAGATATTAGATACAAAGCTAGATGCCATAGATCAAGAGAAAGAGGCGTTGGAAGATTTACAAGAAGCTCGTGAGCAAGCTAGAAAAGACCAAGAAAACGCTAAAACAATTAGTGGATTACAAACTAATATTCAAAGAGCCATGATGGATAGCTCTGGTGCTTCAGATATATCATTTATTAAAGCTCAACAAGATATGAATGACAAGCTTGAAGAGATAGCTGATGATAAATATAGCGAAGAACTAGATAATATTATTAATAGACTTGATGAAGAAAAAGATGCTTTACAAGACCAATTTGATGAATTGTTTGATAATTTAGACTGGTTATTCGAAGAGTTGGAAGCAAATGTTATGGGAGATGCCGATAGAATCTTTGATATTTTAACTCAAACTGATGAATGGGGAACTCTATCGCCTACTAAACGCAAAGAGCGTCAAGAAGAGTGGCAGCGTAATATGAGTACTTACATGGAAGCCTTACAAGGTGGCAGACAAATTGCTGATGTATACAACGAACTTGTAAACGCTAAGGCGGAATTAACAACATTAGAATCAGTGTTAAAAACTGATGTGGTTAGCGCCATTGGAAACGCTGCTACAAAGATAGGCAATTCGGTAAGCGGGGCTGTAAGCAGCGCTTATAGTAGCGGATACAATGCCGGTGCTTCTTCCGTTCCATCTGGCACTAGCTATAAGATTAATGGTGGAGAAGATGAATCACCAAATGGAGATGTTAATAAAATAACAGACACTACATCTGAAGCGAAAGATGAAAAAATGATGTCGAAGGGCGATAAAATAGAATTTAGACCCACATCAGGTCGTAAAGCTTCCGTTACCGTTTATGATGAAGACGGTAAAAGTGTAGGTACTTATAGTAATAACTGGTGGTGGGATAAAAATGGAACAGCTGGAGAGATTAAAAAAATTAACGGCGAACGTATGGTTTATTTTAGTCCAGCTAAAGGATATGTACCAACCAGACATTTCCAAACTACTGGTTCTAAAGGAGTGTCTACTAGATATTATCTACAAGGTGGTTTTGCCGATTATACCGGACCAGCATGGTTAGATGGTACACCAGAAAAACCAGAAGCTGTATTAAACGCTTTACAAACTGAACACTTTATTAAGTTTACAGACACCTTAGATAAATTATTTGCCGGAGGAAATGTTGCTAATACAACAAGCTCAGTATCAATAGATACTATTTCATTTAATGTTGAGTCTATGAGCTCAGCAGAAGATGGCGAAGAAGCATTTAATATGTTTGTAAGCAAGTTTAAAGAAATAGGAAGCCAATCAGGTATCAAGATTGACTCATTTAAAAACAGATTATAGAACACGGGGTTAAGGCCCTGTGTTCTTTTTATTTTTGCTCTCTTTTGCCTACTTTATAATAGAGAGATACAAAATAAAAGGAGGGAAAAAATGACACGAGCAGTTAAAACAGGAGAGTTATTTGCGACTTTTAATTATGATGGTAAAGACTGCGCTGACATGGGCGTTTATAACGTAACCAGCGGAGCCGTTTACACCATGAATATAGAACCTACTTTTAGCGATAATAAAGTAGAAGTGCCTGCTTATGATGGTAAGTATTATTATGGTACGCAAATCACTGGTCAGCAATTTCAATTTAGTTGTTTCGCCCACGATTTGACAGCTGCGGAATACGATAGATTGAGAGCTTGGCTTAGCCCAAGAAAAATAGGTAGATTAATTTTATCTGACCAGCCATATAAATATTATTTAGTAAAACCGGTTAGTGTATCGACATTAGGAGCTTATCCATTAACTTCAATTCAAACACCAGATTACTCTATTATGGGAGACTATATAGATGGTGATGTTGTATACACAGGTAATTTTAGTATAACGTTTGAAACCATGGGCTCAGCTTATGGTTATGGTATGTCATATTATAGAGACGACCTAATCTATGACGCAAAGAAAAAATATGGTAGAGATTATTATTACAATAGTGGTCTTTTATATAAAGATATGTGCCCTGCGGCTCACTGGAATGTTGAGGCTAACGTAGTAGCTCAGCCAATAGCGATGTATAACCCTGGCAGCAGTGAAGGTAGACCAGTTTATACAATAGAACATGAAGGAACTTTTGCTGAGCACAGTTATATTCAATTAAATAATAATACGACAGGAAGCTCAACGGTTATTGAAATAGGTGGTTTAAGTGGTAATATCACAATAGACACAAGTTCACAAACTCTAACCGATAGCGAGGGTAATGTATATTACGGTCGCTTTAGTGGCACACCAATGACGCTAAGTGCTATGGGTGATGTAATAGAGCTCCCAGAGACTTGGGTCGAAAACATGGAAGACACAGACTTGATTGAATATGATAGTTTTTATATTGAAAATAATATAGTATCAGTAAATCCTAAATTACTTACTGTAAGCGAGGATTTAATTGGTCGTTATTTCTGCGTTAACTATAATGGTGGAAGTAAGATAGTGGGTATGGATGTAGATAACAATACGCTTACATTAGACGACTCAATATACACAAGAGATATTCCAGCAGCAGTAGTTGATGGTAATAGTGTTATTACACCAGCAGGTTCAGCGTTTAATTGGGTTGGTTTAGCCGAAAGTGATGAGCTACCTGCTAGCGGTAATGAGGGTGATGTATGTAAGGTTGATGGAACTTGTTATACATACACTAAAAACGATGGTTGGGTTGAATGTAATTACTTTAGTGGTATGAATGACTTTAAGAACATATATGGTGATACAATGACTATATATAAGGTTTTTGGAGCTACTATAGTCGATTTAGACGATTTAACTATTAAGACAGGAACAAATATAAATTATAAAGATAATGAAACAATAAAAACAGGAAGTAGTGTGGAAGCGTTTACATTGAGCGCAGAGCTACAACCAAGATACTTATAGGAGGTGCGCTATATGCGAGATTTTATTAGAATAGGAGGGCCAATTACTTCGGCTCCACTTAATGAAGATTTTAGACGTTTACTAAATGCCATAAGCATCTCAAATACCAATTTAGTATTCCCAGAGGAAAATGGCGTAGTAGATACAATAACTGATATGTTAGCGATAGAGAATCCAGACGATGCGCAAGCTTGTTATGTAGTATCAAGTGGTGAGTTTTATCGTTATTCAAAGAAAGATAATGAATGGCACAAGATAATGGACATAGGGCAAACTTTTAGACAAGGTTTCCTTAATACTGGTGCCGTAGTATTAGAAGACTATATGAGGCTAAAAGACGGCAGTAAGACTGTTTTAAATATGCCTCGTATGTTGGTTTATTTTAAGAACCAACCAGGTGATGATAGATACCTTAAAGGTATGTATCTAATAGAAAATCAAGAGTTTGACCTAAAGGGTAAAATCAATGGAGCTAACTCATATTCCATTTTGGTTAATTATAAAGGAGAGTATTCTGTTATTACAGGAATGCCTCAGACAGATGACCCTAATTATGTATTCATAGGTACGGTGTTGGTTAACAGTAAAAATGAAGTTATTTCTCACTTTGTTTACACATTACCAGACATGGCTTACACCGCAGACAGAGGACATTTCTTACTAACTGGTGGAGAGGCTGATGGAGGTAATTTAATTACGGCCGACACAGGAGATAATAAGGTTAATAGAAAATCTGGTTTCTACTATGATGAAGGTATTAACTTCCCAATAGGTAAAACTGATGATTTTCCTGTGGATACTGACAATGGTTCTAACTATAACTTGAAGGCTTATCAAAGTCTTACACCAGTAGAAACATTATATTATATGACACCACAAAATGCGTTAGTAAATGACATTAAAACAAGCGATGGCTTAATATATGATAAGTATTGGAATGGTACTAGTCTTGTAGATGTGCCGGAAGGATACTTTACAATACAACAACATTTAATTACACCTAATGGACAAAATATTATTATATATGGTACACAAATATATAACTCAATGACAGAT
Source organism: uncultured Bacteroidaceae bacterium (assembly GCA_964563025.1). Classification (GTDB taxonomy): domain Bacteria; phylum Bacillota; class Clostridia; order Christensenellales; family CAG-917; genus RGIG4097. The sequence goes on from CAZLVK010000007.1 coordinate 28,820, forward strand.
GCTGTATCTAATTTGAACTCTGTATATGGATTAGATGTTAATTTCCCACATATTGAAACCACAAGAATTGTGTTAGGAAATATGAGTGGTTTTGACGCAGGGGCAAATGATATGTGTCAATTCTTTACTTTAGGGCGTTTATCTCAAGTAGGTACAATTAGTCCAGAGTTTGCTGATAATATATTTAAAATATATAGTGGTAATACAAATGACATTACTCCAGCTTCCATGAGATTTTCATTAGATGAGTTAGAGAAAGAAGAGTTTGATAGTTTATACACCTTAATTCCCTTAGCTTCACAAACCGTGCGTAAGGCTTTTTATAGCGATAAAAAATATATAACTGATATTGAGACACAACCAGTTCAAAAGGAATATGAAGGTAAAAGAATCTATGATGGAATAAGTGGATACTTGATTGCCGATGATGAAGATATTAATATGGCTGTTTCTCGTATTGAAAAATTAGAAAAAGAGATATGGGAAGGTTATGACGCTTCAAAGCAAAGATATGAACAAAGTGTTAGATATAGATTATTTAATGCAGAAACAAGACTAGACGCAGATGATGTAATACTAGACGACCATGAGAACCGTATTAATACATTAGAAGAAAATAGAGTCAAAAAAGAGACAAGTATCAATGGTTATACTTTAGGAGATTCTGATACCAAAACTGAAGTTAAAACAATTATTCTACAAACAGGAGATATTGGTGAGGGTATCGGCAAGGGTGAAAAAACTAATCTATGGTATACTGAAGAAAGAGTAAGTGCTAATACAGATGTAAAGAAAGCAAGTACACATGTTAGCACAATATCAAAAGATGATAATGCTTCTTCACATACTAAGGTAAACCCACACAAATTATCTACTGATGATATTAATATCTTAGCAGATACTACTAAGATATTTATTACACCAGAGGAAGAGAGAAGAATACGCGCAGATAGATTGCCAGAAGACACCATTCAAGCGTTGGCAGACTTAGATGCTAAGAACCTTGATGATATTCATATTACATATCAAGAAGGAAGTAGTATTAACCCTGGTATCAATATAGTTGATGTAGGAGATGCTAAACGTATCCGTTTCTTTGAAGAAGGCGTTAATTTATCAATGGACGCTGATGGAGAAACTTTAATAGTAGAATGTATTGGACAATTAGATGAAAAGACTATAATGTTTAAGAGCAGATACGCTTCATTAGAGCAAGAATACCCAGAGTTATATAGCGGATATGTAGATAACGCAGTTAACGCTGAGTATGCTTATAATGTAGCAGGTATTGAAGATGCCAATGCTAATCAATATTATGGGACCAATAAAGATAAAAAGGTTGGTATATATGACTTACCTACTTATGTAGCAACAGCAGATGCGACAGCATTTACAGACATGGACTCATTTACTTTTGAACCAATCGATGGCTCAGTTCAAGAAAAACATTTAGACAGTGATTTGGCTGATAAAATAAACAATAATTATCATACCATATATAACGGAGGAGTATTAAAAAGCAACTCAATTAATTCATTAGATTTTGGTAATAACCTGATTGTTAATATAAGTGGCAATAAAGCTATCATCAATGCTTCGGGAGGAAGCGGAGTTGGTGCTACAACATTTGCTACATTGAGCGATGTAGATGTTATTTATACTGGAAACGAAGGTAAAATTATAGCGATAAACGAAGATGGTACAGGCTTAACAACAGCGGATGCACCTTCTACTAAACAATACATGCTTCGTTCAGTTTATGTTGACCCTACCGATTTATCAAAAGTTAAAAAGGCAGTACAAGCAGATAATGCCACACTTGCGGAAACGGCAAATAATGCTTTAAAACTTAATAACAAAGAAGTTAATAATAATTCAACTACTGAGGGATTATGGACTGCTTCTAAAATTATTTCTAATACTTCTACTCAAATTAAAAGCGAAGGAGTTAATACATATAGCGGGACAAGCGTTCCAGCAGATTCGTTAGGCAAAAATGGAGATATATATGTATTGATAGAAAGTTAGGAGGTAAATTATGGCATATATAGATTTACCGATGTCTTCATCTAATGGAACGGCTTCTAGCAGTATGCAAAAAAACTCTAGAGTTAGGCTTTATTATACATCGGGAGGAGGTTCAATAACTGTTACTAGTTGTGCCGGTTATAGAACTGACGGATATAGAACATGGGGACAAGCTACGAGTAATAAAATAAGAATTACTATTAATGGAGATAGTAGAAATCTGGATTGTAGTATGATAGATTTTGGAGCCAGTTCAACAGTAAAAGACTGGACCGATTTCCCCGATCAAACATGGTCCGGTTTGGGTGGAACATATACAGTGTCGGTATATGTTATATCTTGTAATAATACCGACACTATTCAAGGATGTACCTGGTCAGGTAGTATAGATGCTGGATATACTACATATTCCGTTCAACTATATATCGCCAATATGGACTGTTATGGGAATTATGGTAGCCCTTGGCTTTGGATAAATACAACTACAACCAGGGGTAATTCAATTTATTATACGGGGTATGAGTCAGATAGTGTCTATAATCCAATTAGTTATAGTAACAGCAATGTTCAAGGCAATATAAGCACGACGGTATATGCCTCTCGTAAAAAATATGATTTTAATCTTAATATATTAGACCCCAACGGGACAGAGCAGTACTCTACTGGTTCGGCAGGAAGTATAGAGTTCTCTACTGATGGTGGAAGTAGTTATACTAGAGTAATCAATGAACCGGAAAGTTCTTATTATGTAGAACGTCCTTTCGCTTTGCGTAATTTTCAACCAGGCACAGGGATGAAGTTTTCCAATATTAATGGTAATACTTCAGGAACCTATTCGGTATCACAACCTGCTAGTGCTTTAGCTATTACAGTATATACTTCTTGGATTACTTATAAAATAGCCTATGACACTAATGGAGGTTCGGGAGCGCCAAGCACTCAAACAAAAACATATAGTAATAATTTAACATTAAGCTCAACCAAACCAACTCGGTCAGGATATGATTTCTTGGGGTGGAGTACGAGTAGCTCGGCTACTTCAGCCACTTATTCGGCAGGAGCAACACTAAGTAGTGATTTAAGTACTACTGATGGGGCCACTATAACTCTATATGCTGTATGGAGAGAAACTAAACCAAGTAATTTATCTATTAATGGAACGGTTAATGGACCTTTCGAAATTAGTCTTAAATGGTCTGCGACAGGAGTTAATTGTACTTATAAAGTATATGCCAATGGCCAACAGATTTACAGTGGGTCGGGAACATCATATACCTATGCCTGTGCGGAAGAAAGTACATATAATATTTATTTTACAGCAATTAATAAAGGTGGCACGACAACGAGTAGTACTATTAGCTTAACCACCCCTGCCGATCAAGCAAAGATACGTATCAAGAAAGACGGAGCTTGGGTGAAGGGTAAAACTTACTTTAAGAAAGATGGCACTTGGGTTAAGGCTAAAAAAATATATATAAAAGTGGATGGCAAATGGAAAATAAATAATAATTATGACAGTTAAGGAGGGATAACGAATGGCACAATATCCAATTAAATTATTGAAAGATGAGAGCGGACGTCCTTTCGTCCCTCTTACTTCTGTGGAAGCAGTATTTGGAGATAAAAACTTACAATATATATTAGATGCGACGCAATTAAGTACGGGGCATTTTAAAATCGAATGCGAAGGATTGACATTAGACGACGCAGACAATGCGCTAATAGCGGTGCGTTGGCCTGAAATTATAACTATTGTTAAACCTTCATATTTACAATTAAATAACGAAGCCGAGAAGGCTATTTACGCGGCTGATGGGACGAATTATCTTGATTTGGAAGATTGTACCGACCTAGTCAATTTCATCGCGTATGATGGCTCTAAATGGGTTCTAATAGGCAATGCCGGCACTGGTACTGGTGGAGGCCATGTAATTACCGATGAAGATGGCAATACAATGGAACAACAAAAGGTATTGAACTTCATTGGTTTTAATGTAGAAAATGATAATGATAATAGGGCTACAAAAATAGTTAATCCAAGCCCTATAAATAATTTAACAACAACTGTATCTGGACAAGGACCATTAGATGCTTATCAAGGTCATGTGTTGAATGATTTGATAACTTCACTAAAAAGTGAAATGTTATTAGCAGCACATCCAGTAGGTAGTTATTATTGGTCAGAAGATGCGACAGACCCAGCTACAATATTTGGTGGAACTTGGGAACAAATAAAAGACAAATTTGTCATTGCCGTTGGTGATGACCATGCCGTTAATACATCTTATGGTAGTAATACTAAGAACTTAAGCCATACGCATACTAGCGCAGCCCACACGCATACGGTAGCAGGGCATACGCATACCAGCGCGGCCCATACACATAGTACGGGTAATCATACTTTAACTAATGCCGAAATGCCCAATCACGCTCATCAAACCAGATTATACTTCCAAGGTTATTCAGGATGGTCAGGAGGAAGCGAAGGCGGTTATTATGTTTTTAACTGGAGTTCTGGAAACTGTATAGTTAACCAATCTTCGGCTGATACGACCTCAAACACACAATTATGTAATATGCCATTAACGCATAATTCCGGTGGCGGAGGAGCCCATAACCATGGTGATACTGGCTCAACTACACCAGGTAATACTGGTTCAACTTCATTAACAACTAATAGCACCACACCAGGCAAAACAGGTTCATCACTTGCTTCGTCATTTGATATTACACCGGCCTGTGTCGCAGCTTATTGTTGGAAAAGAACAGCTTAAAAAGGAGGAATGTAATTATGATATTAAGAAATGGAAAAAGAATAGACGGAACTTCAATAGATACTTTACCCATTGGTACATTATCTCCTTTCCTAGGGCTTACTGCTCCAGAAGGATATTTATTATGTCAAGGGCAAAAAGTGTCTAAAACAAGATATAAACAATTATATGAAATATGTGGAGATTTATTTGGCACATCCACTGATACAGAGTTTTACTTACCTGACTTAAGAGGTAAAACATTGGTGGGTTATAATAGTAATAATAGCAGTATGAATACAATAGGTAAACTATTGGGTAGTGAAAGTCATACTCATACAACTGGTAATCACACATTGACCGTAGATGAGATGCCAAGTCATACACATGGAGTTGCGTTCGATCAAAGTGAATACTCTGGTATAGAATGGCTAAAAACTGGTGGAAATTCTGGCGGACCATATTGGAATATTGGGAGCTATGTAATAGAGAATGGTGGTTCTCAAGCCCACAATCACGGCGATACAGGTAGTGCTTCTAATTATCAACCGTCATTTATTACTAACTGGATAGTTAAAGCAGAAAGAGTATCATATACAAGTGCTACTGTATATAATGGTTTAGACAGTGATAGTGAAACTAATGCTTTGAGTGCTAAACAAGGAAAAGTGTTAAACGCAAAATTTGATAATTATACTAAGACTTCTAATTTAGCAACAGTTGCTACAAGCGGAAGTTATAGCGATTTAAGTAATAAGCCTACTATTCCTAGTGTTGTAAATAATTTAACAAGCACTTCTACTGCTAGCGCGCTGAGTGCGGCACAGGGGAAAAAGCTTAACGAAAAGACAGACCCGCATTTTACTGAAATATATTCTACTACTATTAAGAGTGCTTCTTTATTGACTCAAGGTTATAATAGTAGTAATTATATGCCGGCAACCTTGCGTAATAAAATTGGAACTGGCAATGATATGTATGAATATTATGGCGGGATAATGATTCCCAATATAGAGAAGTATTCTGTGCTTATTGTGGAACTAAATTGCGGAGGGCATACATCTGGTTCTTCTTCGCAGTTTGCTGGCGGTATATGTTTATATGATTACGCATCGGCTCAGTGGGATTCTGAATATGGGGACGATTGGCAAAACAACATCTTACCCCCAATTACAGACAACTACTGGAAAGGAGTCATGACCAAAATTATTTATGTTGGAGAAAGAACAGGGAGCTATGTTGTTGGGAGTGTTTGGAAAACTTATAGAGGGGATGACTTTGAGTGGAACTCTGGTTTTGGAGAAAGGGGAAGCACGATGCGCGTAGTAGGTTTTTTAAGATAGAGAGGCGTGCTTCTTCTTTTTATTTTAACCATAATTAATATACTATATATTAGAGCAAAGGAGGTGCGAAAGCATGAGTGTATTTAAAGAAATTAAAAAAGGAAACAATACTGGCATTACACAATTCTTTAGGTTGAGCGCAGAGAATGCTACAGTAGAAACTAATACATCAGCAGATTTCTACGCATTTAAAGGTAATGTAAAAACTCGTGCTAATTTACCTATAAGTAATCTTATTACAGGAGATGCCTATTACATAGAAGATGAAGATAAAGTTGTATTCTGGACTGGTGGAGACTGGGCCAATGTAGAAACTTACGCTATTAATTATAACTATGAAAACGCTTCAAATAAGCCTTCTATAAATGGTCATTTACTTATAGGTCAATTAACAGCAGAGGATTTAGATTTACAACCTGCGGGTAATTATCTAACAGAAGTGCCAAGTGAATATATAACAGAAGAAGGGTTGGCAGCGGAAGATTATGCTTCTAAAAATTATGTTATAGAACAAGTTGCCAACGCAGAACACTTTCATAGAGAAGTGGTAGATGCCCTACCATTACAAGGTAAGGATAATGTATTATATTTAGTGCCTAAACAAGGTTCAAATAAAGATATATATAATGAGTATATATGGACTGGCACAGGATATGAATTATTAGGGACTACAGCAACAGATTTAACTAATTATTATAATAAAACAGAAGTAGATGGTTTACTAGATAAGAAGGTAAATACCAAGGCTGGTTTTGGCTTATCGAGCAATGATTATACCACTACTGAAAAAAATAAACTTGCGTCATTAGAAAACTACGATGACACGCAAATAAAGGCTGATTTAGCCGCATTACATAACTATGACGATACTTCTATTAAGAATGATATAACAGCTCTTAAAACGGCTGAAAATGCCCTTAAAACGAGCGTAGATAATTTAGATGAAGAAATTAAAAATCAAACCACTTATGTGCGTTTAATTAAGTCTGGAGATACTTGGACTTGGATGAGCGTAAAGGGAGATACATTAACCTATACACAAGCAAGAGAACTTTTAGGACAAGAAGAGTGTTTCTTGATATTAGAAGGTTTAGAAAACGATGGTAAGACAATGCCTACTCGTTATAATATAGATGGCGATACTATTCACGCCTGGGCACGCAATCATGAAGGAGAAAGTATTTATATAACTTCAACTACAGCTGGAGTTAATATGACTATATATGGTTCTGCTATTCATATGAAAGAAAGTGTAGAAACAGTTGATGCTTTACCTATCGATGCGCACAAAGGAGAAATGCGCTATGTAGAAGAAGACGAAATATGGTATTTATATGATGGTTCACAATGGATTGCTACTGATAAGGGTGGCAATATAGATTTAAGTATTTATTTGGCTAAGAATAATACCATTCCTTATGAACCTACAGCTGATTATAATCCAGCTACTAAAAAATATGTAGATGATAGCATACCTACAAAAGTATCTCAATTAACTAATGATAAAGAGTATATTACTAAAACAGCCAACAACTTAACCAACTATTATAATAAAGCCAATTCTTACAGTAAGAGTGAAGTAGAAGCTCTAATAGCTGGTTCTGGTGGGGGCGGAGGAGCATCAGTTCCTGTTGTTGATAACCTAGAAAGCACATTGACTGAAGCGGCTCTTTCAGCTAACCAAGGACGCGTTTTAAAAGACTATATAGACAACGGCATTATAGACGGTGGGACTTTATAATCAATATTGTATTATTGAATCAATTAGCTTACTATACCAATGAGAGATAAAGTAAGGGAGGATGGAGTATGGACAATATTTTAGCCTGGTTGAGTAGTAGCACAGGCATTATTACTACCTTCACGGCTTTTATGGTTGCCATATTGGTTTTTATTGAGAACAGTAAAAAAATAATTTTCAAGCCTTTAACTAAAATCTTCGGATTCATGTTTGGCTGGCTACATAAAGATGCGGACAAGCAACTACAAGCCTTACAGGATAGTTTAGACGCTTTTATAGAAAAAAGCGACAAAAGAGATGATATTATTATAGGCATGGTAAACAATTTATCAGCCAGAATGAATGATAACGAATGTGATAGGATAAGAGCCGAGATGTTTAATTATGGTCGTCTTGCGCGCGGCCGTCATCGTATTAGCACCGAAGAATGGCGTCATATCCAAGACATTTATTATAAATATCATGAGGTACTTAAAGGTAATGGCCAGGTTACTGAAGAGTACAACTATATTAAAGAGTATTACTATTCACAATTTGAAGAAAAGGGAGAGTAATACTCTTTATTTTTTTTATCCAAAACAGAAGTTTATTTTCTAGTTTTGACATATACTATATCATTGGAAGGGAGCAAATATAAGGAGGAGAAACATATGTTTGAATTAAAAGTTATCAACCAGTTTAGAGATATTCCAGCTACACAAGCCGCAGGCCATGACGTTATCCGTCATTCAGGGGATATTATCACAGTAGACGATGTAGAAAGGACAAAAATCTTATTGGGATACGGACCTCATAAAATTAAGTTTTGCGAGCTCCTAAGCGCCAAGAAACGTGCTACCAGTGAGCGCAAAGGAAAGAAAATTATATTTTACAATACTTTATTATTTTATATTGGAGGTATAGAGACTTTCTCTTATAATTTAGCAAAAGAATATTATGATAGAGATATTACAATTATAGCAGGAGAGATAGACCCCATAAAGGCTATTCAATTAAGCGAATATTGTGATATTATTGTAGACAAGCCTGGCATGAAGTATGAGTGCGATGTATTGGTATTAGGGAATTATAATGCCGACATTATTATCCCAAGGGTGAAAGCCGACAAGATATATCAAATGATACACGCTGATTGGAAGGGATTGAAAGAAAGCGTGCCTCAATGGCAATCTTACCAATGGCAACCTAAGAAAGAAGTAGAGAAGCTGATTTGCGTTTCTCAAACAGCCCAGAAGGGTCTAAAAGAAGCATTCGGTCTAGATAGTGAAGTTATTTATAATATATTAGATAATGACCCAACAGATGGTGATATGCGTGTATTCATTACGCTTTCGCGCGCTACGGCGGAAAAAGGTATAGACCGTATCATTAAGATGGCTCAAAAGTTTAAAGAAGCAGGCAAACACTTCATATGGTATATTTGTTGTTCCTTAGAACAAACATCACCAGATATACGACGCATTATAGAAAGTATTCCAGAGTTTATAATTATTCCTCCAAGTTATTACAACCAATCACTCATAAAGAATTGCGATTATTTAGTTCAACTAAGCGGCACCGAGAGTTTTTGTTATAGTGCTTTTGAAGCATTGCAACGCAACGTGCCAGTAATTTTAACAGAGTTTCCAGAAGCTTACAATATTATAGATGATGGCGAAAATGGCTATATATTAAAATACGACCTGAGTAATTTAGATGTTGATAAAATCTTCAACGAAGTACCAAAAAACTTATATTATATAGATAGGTGTAATAAGGATGACTGGGAAGCAGTATTCAAGGGAGAATATTAGTATGGCCAGGTGTAAGTTTCATTGGAATTATGATTTATTGATGAACTTTGTTCATTATGGTTGTTTAGATAACGATGAATATGAAATTATGAAAGGAATAGTTCAAGGGCTCACTACAAAAGAAATATCAAAAGACTTAGGGCTTAGCCCCTCGACAGTAAATAGGCGCATTACTTCATTGAGAAAGAAGTATGACGAGCTCTCAAATGAGCATCCAACTAACTTCCCCCCTAGACGATAGAGAAAACTTTGGTTTTCTCTCTTATTTTTTTGCTCTATTTTGCTTTACTTTGTTTTATATAGTGTTCAAAAAGTTGTCAAAGCCTTATAAAATAAGGGTTTTTTGAACTTTTCATAGCTTATACTTTTTCGTTTTTGTGCTACTTATAAGTGAAAGGTAAATAAAAAAACGGAGGTGAAATCAAGATGTATGTTGGAAGTTTATATAGGATACCTAGTAGGGTAGATATAGAACGCAAGATACCTCTGGGCGCAACCACCTCTATTATTTATATTGAAGACGAAGGCAAGTTTTATGAGCGCAACATATACGGGCTGATGGCTGAATATAATATAGGGCGTAAAGAACCAGAAGTAGCCAACACGGCGCTGGAAGGGCGCGTTCATGACTTAGAGGTCATGTTAAAACAATTAACCACAATATTGGGAGGAGGAAAAATAGATGAGGTTTAATCCACAAATGATGATGAATATGTTGCTACAACGCAATCCTAATGCGATGGCACAAATACAACAACTTCAACAAGTATTAAATAGCAATCCACAAATGAGACAACAATATAACACTTTTAGGAATAATATGATAGCCAACCCTAACCTACAGCAACAAGCTATGGAAGAGGCGATGGCAAAAATTAATGGCACGGCGACACCAGCACAAGTGCCACAAGCATCTGCGCCAACCACTACTAATAATAATATTAATATAGTAGGTGGCACAGATAATAGAATTGGGTAATACTAGCGGGCCCGCATAGTTTATCATATAGAAAAAAATAGGAGGATTAGAGAAAAATGGAACACAATGGAATTATGCCAGTTTATAATTTGGCAGATAATAACCTAAGCAACGGTTATGGATACGGATATGGAATGGGAGCCGAATGGATTTGGATAATCTTATTCTTTGTATTATTTGGATATGGAAATGGGGGGTTGGGAGCAAACAACGCCGTAACGAGCGACTTTTTATTAAACCAAACAAGCAGATTAAGTGAACAAATCTTAACACAGGCTAACGCAACTAACCAAGGCATCTGCGACGCAACTTATGCCGTAAACAATAGCATTAGAGACCTTGGTAGCCAATTAGCGCAATGCTGCTGCGATAATAGATTTGATATGAGCCAAGGATTCTGTGGAGTTAACAGAAATGTAGACAACTTAAGATATGAAATGGCTGAGAAGTTCTGCCAAGTTTATAATAACCAAGCAAGAGACACAGCGGAAATTATACAAACTATTAATAACACTAACTGCGAAAATCAAATCCGCGACCTTACAAGAGAGAACGCTCGCCTTTCTCAACAAAGTCAAACAGTTAATATCTTGGCCGGCGTTCAAGATATGCTAGCAACTAAGTATTCAGTATAATGGTCAAGCATATATTAGACAAGATTTATAATAAAGATAAGACAGAAGAAACAATGCGAGAGACTATTTGTATAGTCTCTTCTGCGTTGGAGAAAATGAAGAGTGAAAGTCCAGACGAGTATCACGAAATGCTTTGCGCTTTGGAGAGATATTTGTATAATATAGATGAAACAGAGGCAAGAAATATTGTTGGTAAAATGTATAACGACCACTACGCCGGTGGTCGCTGGACTTACGAACAAATCTTGTCCGTAGCAGAAGAAAAGAAATTAAACGAAAACATAAGCAGACCGGAGTTTTATGTGGTCATGAACATGTGGGATAGCGATTATTGCGACACTATGAAAGGCCTTGGTCTATACGACAACATTGATGCTTATGTCATGTTTGCTTGCCAATGGTTGAATGATAAGGACTTTGGCGAAGGTAAAGTTTACAAGTATTTTATTAAAGAACACGAAGAGGGTTAATGGCCCTCTTCTTTTTTTATTTTACCCCTTGTGTCAATACTATATAATTAGGAAGGTAAAACTAATAAGGAGGTAATAATATGGAAGAAGAAAAAATAGTCTGGACAGACGAAAAAATTATTGAATGTATTGAGAAAGCGCCAGTTGAAGTTCAAGCAATGGTAGCTAAGGCTTTCATTAGAGAAGATATAGATAATGATAGTGTTCAATATACATTTAATACTGACACTATTGAAGAGCTTAACGACCCTAACGAAGATTGCGGTGTTGAAAATATTAACGCCGAACCAGTAGAAGGGATAGGAGCTGGAACTTTCACAATTAGGACTTCTAAGCCAAGTGGCAACAAAAACTTTATTACTACTGGTTCAGGAGGATGGAATACTTGTATTAAGGGCTATCCTATGGACAGCGAAGCAAATGTTTTAGCGAACTGCGTAGGTTTCGCCTCAGGTCGTTTTAATGAAATCATTAATGACGCAAGAGGAACTACTGGTTGTGCTTATAAAACACTTAATTGTAATGCTGAAAACTTCATAGAAAGAGCAAAAGCTGCTGGATTAGAAATAGGACAAACTCCAAGGGTTGGAGCTATCATGTGCTGGCAAAAAGGGGACACTTTAAGTGGTGGAGACGGTGCTGGACATGTTGCTACTGTTGAAAGAGTTTACAGCAATAGTAAGGTTTACACAAGTGAATCTGGTTATGGTTCAAGTGCGTTCTGGAATCAAACAAGAAGCAATTCCAATGGACGTTGGGGATGTGGCAGTGGTTATACATTCCGTGGATTCATCTATTTACCAAGCGACGTTCAAAAAGTTGTTGACAGCATAGTTAATCCAGTTGAGCCTACACCTGCACCAGGACCTTCTAGTAAGTTTAACATTGGGGACAAAGTTGTTATCAACGGACCTCTATATGTTAATGCTAATGCGGCAACCGCATCTGGTAGTGTTAGTAATAAGACTACTACAATTACTCGTAAGGTAGAAGGAACAGCTCATCCTTATAATACAGAAGGAGATTTAGGTTGGATGGATGAAAGTTCTATAACAGCTTATGTTGAACCTGCGCCAGAACCTACACCTACTCCTGCGCCATTAGCTGTTGGGGATACTGTTAAGATTATAGGAACCGGTAATGGTAGTTCTTATGGCACATCTAATACTGCTTACGGTATCGGATGGACTCGTCAAATATTACGCATTTGGGATGGAAGAGCTTTCCCATACCAAGTAGGTAATAGCTCAGGCACTACTGGATTCTATAAGGCGGAAGCTTTACAAAGAAAATAAGGAGGAAAGAAGAATGTTAGAAGCAATTTTATCTACATTAACTACAGTGGGTTGGTTGGGCATCATCCTTGTTATTCTTGTTGTAGTTAATACAGTATGCGGAACTATATATAATGTATGTTCTAAGAAAGAAACTTTTTGTTGGAAGAAATTGTTTAAAGGCTTAGCGAAAGCAGGTATATTCTATATAAGCGCTGCTCTATTAAGCGTCGCTCTTACCATGCTACCTTTTATCAATGAAATGATTACTAATTCATTTGGCGTTATGTTAATATCAAATGAAGTCTTAAATCTTCTATCAGGTGTAGGAGTTTTAGGTGTAGTTGTTTCAGTAGTAATAGTTCAAGCAAAGAAAGCTGTTCAAGGTGTAACTAAACTTGCTAATATGAGCTCTGACGTAGAGACTATTACTTGGAATGTAGAAGAAGAGTAATTCTTCTTCTGCTTTTCTACTTATAAAAGGAGGTGTAAGAAATGGGCATTTATAAGAAAATCAACCAACGAGAAGGCTCACAAGATGGTTTGTATGCCAGTGTAAAAGAAGATGGCAATAAAGCTACAATTCATACTCCTTTTGGAACAAAGGTATATAAGAAGGTAGATGCGGCAGATGTAAGCGACGACTTACTAATGAAGATTCACGCTAATCCTGATTTAAGAGTGCGTGATTTAATACCTTATATGGACTACTTGGGCAATTATATTTTCCTTACTAATAAGCCACGTATAAATGGAGTGGTGTTAGAAGGCAATTTAAGCACAGAAGACTTAAAAATATTTGGTAAAATAACTGCTCAGGGTGTATTCTTTAATGATGGCGACTCTTTACAAGATAAGTTTGATAATGGCGACTTGGGTGTGAAGAGTTATAGTAAATTAGATGATAAGCCTTCGTTAAATGGCGTTACGCTGGATGGCAAATTAAATAACGCCACATTGGGTATTATAGATGACGAGTCAATTACAGATGCGGCTACATGGTCGTCTTTATACATACAAACAAAATTAAACAATTTTTCCGTAACGACTGAATTGGTTGGAACGGATGAGCATCCTATTATAGCAAGTGAGTTATCGTTAGGCTCATATGTTATTTCGGGAAAGGTTCAATCAAGTAATGAAAATACAATGACTATTAGAGTGCCTCGTAAGCAATATTTAGTAAATCGTGATATTGAGGACATGACAGTGCTTTGGGATGGAAATCCATATACTAGCGCTCAATATTACATAGCGTTTTATCATACGGAGGTTAAAGCTCCAATAGAAAAGAAAATAGAAATACTAACGAAAGATGATGTCGCAACATTAAGTTTTGATTGCGGCGAATTTTAATAGGAGGAAAAAAGAATGGCAAATATAATTAGAATTAAAAGAGGTCTTAAAGCCAATATTGCTCAATTGGAATTATTGCCAGGTGAGTTAGGTGTTACATTAGACACTCAAGAATTATATGTTGGTGACGCCAACAGCACTCCACAACTTGTTAAAGGTGCCGCTGCTGGTGTCGTTGAAAGCGCTGAAAAACTATCAACAGCAAGAAACATTAATATTACAGGAGATGCTACTGGTTCAGCTGCTTTTGATGGTTCAAAAGACGCTACAATTGCTTTAACTCTTGCTACAAGTGGAGTAGAAGCAGGAACTTACAATAACGTTACTGTTAATGCTAAAGGTATCGTTACAGCAGGTTCAAATAAAGTTTACAGTATAGAAGATATTACTGGTCTACAAGACGCTTTAGATTTAAAAGCAAACAGTGGGGATGTTTATACTAAAAATGAAGTTGACGCTAAAATCAACGCAAAAGATTCATTACCTACACAAACAGGTAATGCTGGTAAGTTCTTAACAACTAATGGGACTACTGCTTCATGGGCAGAAGTAGACTTAAGCTCAAAGGCAGATGCTTCAAGTGTTTATACTAAGGAAGCAACAGATACTTTATTAGATGCTAAGGCTAACGCAAATTCGGTTTATACTAAAACAGAAACTAATAATTTATTAGATGCTAAAGCTAATCAAAGTGAAGTAGATACAGCTCTTGGTAAGAAAGCAGACGCAACAGCTCTTACTACATTAGAAGAGTCTTTAAACACAAAAATTAATACTAAAGCTAATAGTGCTACAACTTTAACCGGATATGGTATTACAGATGCTTACACTAAAACCGAAGTAGACGGTATGGTAGCTGGAACATTCCATTTCAGAGGAGAAAAAGATTCTTATGAAGAATTGGCAGCTCTAACAGGAATGAAAGAAGGAGACGTATACCAAGTTGGAGATAAAGAATACGCTTATAACGGAACTGATTGGGTTGAATTAGGTTTCAATGTTGACTTAAGTGGATATTTAACTACAGAAGCAGCAAGTAAAACTTATGCCACTATAACTAACCTAGCTACAAAAGCAGATAGTGATAGTGTATATACTAAGACACAAACTGATAACTTATTAAATACTAAAGCTGCTAAAGCTACAACACTAGCTGGTTACGGCATTACTGATGCTTATACAAAGACAGCTGTTGATGGTTTATTAGATGACAAAGCAGACGCAGCTACAACATTAGCTGGATATCAAATCAGTGATGCTTATACTAAAACTGAAATTGATACAAAAGTTTCAACTATCAATAGTAATTTAGCAACAAAATTAGACGCTAATAGCGTAATAGATGGAGGTACTTTTGAATAGTACTTCCTCTTTTTTTAATATAAAATACAAAGGAGGAAAATATGGCAAATACAATAAAAATTAAGCGTGGGCCTGAATCTAATCTTACAAACGATAGCTTGGTTGAAGGTGAAATTGGCTATACTACCGATAGTTATAAGTTGCTAATTGGGACTAGTGATGGATATCAACAATTAAATAGTTCTTCTGGACCTAAGAATATAGTGGATGGAGATAGCACTGGTTCGGTAAGGACTGTAAATAGTAAGGCTACTCGTGAGTATGCTTTTGCCGAAGGAACAGGTACAATCGCTTCTGATTTTGGTGCACATGCAGAAAATGTCGCAACAACAGCCTCAGGTTCCGCGTCGCATGCCGAAGGATGGCAAACAGAAGCTACTGCCGAGGCAGCGCATAGTGAAGGTATTCAAACCGTTGCCTCTGGTTTATATTCCCACGTAGAAGGGTATATGACTAAAGCAACTGGACAAAGTCAACACGTTCAAGGCAAGCTTAATGTATCAGATACTAATCTAGCCCACATCGTTGGAAATGGTACTACAAGTAAGTATTCTAATGCTCATACTTTGGACTGGGAGGGCAACGCTTGGTTTGCTGGAGATGTGTATGTAGGTTCTACAAGTGGAACAAATAAAGATGACGGAAGTAAAAAATTAGCTACGGAAGAATATGTTGACACTCATAGAAGTATAATAACTGTTACTAAAACAGAAGATAATGAAAATTGGGCACTTTATGCCGGCGTATGTACCGCTCAAATGGATACAGTCCTATATTCATGTGGTTCTGGATTGGAGTTTTGGTTAGGTAATGTTACGGGATCCGAAGGGCATAAATATTTAGTAAGCGGGGTGGTGCGTTATTCAGCAACAAATAATACGTCTGTCACCTCTTATGATATAGGAGCTGGTATAAAAATAGGTGGCACAGACCAAATATATTTTATTACTCGCACCCTTGAGCCAGGAGATGAAATAACGGAGAGTATAATAATACCTCCTACTCTAGTTAGTATGGGCGCTGATGTTCCCAATACTTCTATTAATATAGGGGTCTATGGCAGTGCGTTTAATTCTAATGTTCAACGTAAAACCCTACCGGGTTCATATATAACAGTAGAATTAGTTGATTAAAAAACGTACTGTGATAATAAAACACTATATTTAAAAGAGAAAGAGCGTAAATAATAGGAGGAAAATATTATGTTAAAAAAAGTATATTATAAAACAAGAGAGGATGGTTCTAATTTAGTAAGAGTTTACAGCGACCAAAACTTCATGATTAAATTGCCTGATGATAGATGGCTACGCTGTGAATCTATAGAACCAGAAGATGCTAACACTCCATGGGAAGAAACCGCTTTTAAGATTCTAGAACCAAAAGAAGAATATATGAAAAAGATAATGTTGAAAAGTTTAGAAAGAGAGGAGAAACGTCGTGAGCAACGTAATAAAGATAAAGAGAGGACTGGAAAGTAAATTACCCAGCTCTCTACAAGATGGAGAGTTAGCTCTTACAACCGACAGCTATAAATTATATGCTGGCACGGGGGGGGGCTTAACCCAAATAAATAAAAATACTACTTATAAACTTTCTAAATCAGGTTCTACAATTACTTTAACAGGCAGCGATGGAAGCACAACAAGTGTAGCAGACAGTAATACGACCTATTCAGCTGCCACTACATCAGCAAATGGCTTAATGAGCTCCGCCGACAAGTCTAAATTAGACGGCATCGCAAGTGGGGCAAATGCTTATACACATCCTAGTTATACAGCAAGAACGGGCAAACCAACTGCGAATCAAACTCCTGCTTTTGGTGGAACCGCAACAATATCTCAAATAACCTCTGACGCAACTGGTCATGTGACTGCTGCGACAGATAGAACAATTACAATTCCTTCTACATTGTCAAATGGAACTGGCACGGCTGGTTTAATTAAAACGACTTCAACTATAACTTCAAATAGTGGATACACAGCCTGCCCAGTTATCAGTGGCGTTCCTTATTATAAAGATACAAATACGACATATAGTGCCGCAACCACTAGCGCTAATGGGCTAATGTCATCAAGTGATAAGACCAAACTGAATGGTATAGCCGCAGGAGCACAAGTAAACAATGTTGTAGTCTCTACAACTGAGCCAACAGCCTCTACTGCTGAGGTATGGATTAATCCTAATGGGCAATTAGACTTATCTGCCTTGTGGAATTCTATTTATCCTGTAGGGGCTATTTATATGTCTGTGAGCTCTACTAACCCAGGAACTTTATTCCCTGGGACTACATGGGCTGCCTTACAAGATAGATTTCTAGTTGGAGCTGGTAATTCATATAGTAATGGGGCAACAGGAGGAGCAGCTACAGTTAGTTTAACAACAGCGCAATTACCTAGCCACACGCATACAATTCCTGCTTTATCTGGTTCGGCAGCCAGTGCAGGAGCACATACTCACAGCGTTGGTGGAGACCACGATGCTGGAAGCGGAAGTTACGGATGGTCAGTTCACGATGCGTCATCTGGAGCTCAAAGCTATGTAGGTTATACTAGTTCAGCAGGCAGCCATACTCACACCGTAACGACAAATGCTAGCACTTCTGGATCTACGGGAAGTGGAAGCGCCCATAATAACTTACCTCCATATTTGGCAGTATATATGTGGAAAAGGACGGCATAGTTTATGGCAGTTGTTTATAGTGGTGTAACGGTTAAAGGCCGTACATATAACAATGGAGACACTTTTACATCCGCTACGTCCAGCACATGGTATGGAAGTTCCGATGGCACAAATGGTAGTGGTACAATTCCTTCTGGATGTACCGTTACCTTTGTGGGATATCAAAATGACTACTCATGGCAAAAAGTTCATTATATAGTTAAGTCTAGTTCATTCAATGGAAATTATCAATGCTGGACTAGCGATGCGATATTCCCTACTGCTTCGTGGACAGTTAGTTATAATGCTAATGGAGGTATTGGGGCACCAAGCAGTCAAACAAAAGTTTATAATACTAATTTAACATTATCTTCTACTACACCAACTCGCAGTAATTCTACTGCTAGTGGATATACAGTTTCTTTTAATGCGAATGGCGGTACAGTAAGTCCAACTTCTCGTACTGCGACAAATACTATTACATATACTTTTAACAATTGGAACACCAACTCTGGAGGAACAGGAACTTCTTATTCTCCTGGGGGGACATACAGTGCCAATGCTGCGGCAACTTTATACGCTCAGTGGACTACTTCCACAACTTTGGGTAGTATTTCACTACCAACTCCTACACGAGATGGTTACACCTTTTTAGGGTGGAGTACTTCTCAAAGTGGGGGAACAATTCTATCGAGCACTACGTATAAGCCAACGGCCAATACTACTTTGTATGCCCAATGGCAAGCGATAGCGAAAGAACCAATGGTTCAATGTAAGACAAGCGATGGCTGGACTGCTGGATTGGTCTATGTTAAGGATAGTTCAGGCGTCTGGCACATTGTATTAGATATGACTTTACTTTAAGAGAGGGAAACCTCTCTTCTTTTTATTTTAGGCTTAAAAACCCTACTATAATATAGAGTATAATAAAGGAGGGAGAATATGGCAAATTATCCTATAAAATTATTAAAAGATGAAAGTGGGACACCGTTCGTTCCTCTTACAACTGTATCTGCTTTATATATGGAAGAAAACGAATCTTTAGACGACAGATTGGCTACAAAATTAGAAGCTTCTAATATTAAAGCAGGTAAAGACATTACATTAGATGTGGATGGAAATAATATAACAATTAATAATGCGAGCATAGGAGTGTTAATAGATAACTTAAATACCGAGACAGCAGGCCAAGGTTCATTAGATGCCCATCAAGGTAAAGTATTAAAAGAGTTAATACCTGAAGTTGTTAACAATTTAACTACAATAGATAGCACTAAGGCTTTGAGCGCACATCAGGGTTATGTATTGGCTGGGCGTAGTGTGCCAACAGGTGGAGCTACCGGTCAAGTATTAATGAAGAGCGCAGATGACAATTATTCTCTCACTTGGGGGGATGCTGCCGATCCTAACGCCATAGTTGGAGACGGGTCAGTGCGCAAAATAGTTTATTTAACTATGGATGAATATAATGCGCTAACCACAATAGACCCAGATACTGAATATCATATACAAGAAGTAAATGAAGACTTAACCTATATATCAAGAGATGACATACAAGCTATGATAAGCGCAGCCATTGCCGGAGAAGATACCGGAGAAGTTTATTCCACTACTGAGCAAAAGATAGGTGTGTGGGTAGATACTAAACCCATATATAGAAAAGTCATTAATACGATCGCTCCTAGCGAGATAGCTACTTGGACAACAGTAGGGATACTTTCTAATTTAGATGAGCTTATTAATATATACGGTTCGCTCACTGGAGCCGATGGAAGAAAATTGACTCTTAATTCTGGTGAGCCGGGCTATGAAATATGCACTACTTATTTAAGTCCTAATATTGAAATGAAGATTGGAGCTGATAATTGGGCAAATAAGAAAGTCTATATTATAATAGAATATACGAAAACAACCGATTCCCCAACAGCCATTGTTTCAGGAGCGCAAGCTTTATCTTATGCTTCTGAAATGTTGGGAGGAGATGGTAATATAAGTTCTGGATATGGTTTGCGTTTGTATAGTATAGCCACTCAAACAAGCCCAGAAGGATATGAATGCTATTGTTGTTGTATTAGAGATACTTCTACATTAAATAATGAAGCGTGGATATATGTTCATACTGACCCTTCAAGAGGAATAGCTTTTGATAGTGAAGGGTATGGTAGTTATAGTTATATTATTGATACTTCTCTTATTAATACTTCGGTTGTGCATCTTATAGGCTAAGGAGGAATAAAAAATGAGTAAATACCCAATTAAAATGTTAAAAGACGAAGAGGGCAAACCTTTTGTTCCTCTTGTATCTGCTGATACAATATACACAAATGAAGATATTAGCTATCAAGACGCCTTAGACAAGAAACTAGAAATAAGTAATTTGAAGAGCAGTGATAGTGTAATTATTAAAACTAACGGCAATGATGCTACATTTGAAGTAGACTTTGGTGCTACTGACAATATCATAGATAATCTAAATACTACTGTTGCTGGTCAAGGTCCTCTTGACGCACATCAGGGCTATGTATTAAAGAACATGATACCGGCAATAGCAGATAACTTAACTACATCTGATGCTAATAAGACTTTAAGCGCTAATCAAGGAGTGGTGTTGAATGAGAAGATTGACACTAGTGTATCGGCGCTAGAACAATCTATATTAACCAAGGGGTATATAACCAGGGCATCTTTACCTCTAGCTTTCGATTTTGGCACAAGTAGTGGGGGCGATGCTGGATTTACAGAATTTAAAGATATGTTAATTACCGATGCTTGCCCCGTAGGTATTACTGCGTGGCATATAAATCTCAATGGAGCCATATCGGCTGCTTTGGTTCAAAAGGCTAGTAATTCGTATTTAAGCTTCATCTACTGGGGGTATGGTCTTACCGCTTCTCAACAAAAATACACCGCTGGTACATGGACTTCAATCGCATTGGCGTAGAGGGTTAATCCCTCTTTTCTTTTTTTATTTTAAAGGCATAAGTCCTACTATATTATAGAGTAGAAAACACGACAAAAGGAGGTGCGCAAGCATGTATAAGATTTTAACAAAACTACATACAGAAAGTCCAAGTATATATAGATACCACATGATTACAGATGACAAAGGTAATCTATGTGAGTTCGCAGCTTCTACATTAGATGAAGTAGAATTAGAAGCAATTAAAATATTAGAAAAAGTAGGTTGTTATGATTTACGCATTGTGGAAGAACAACCATACTACATAGACTTAAACTATGATGAAGACCCAGATTTTGATGAAAAACAAATTAAAAATGAAGCATTAAGTATGCTTAATTATATGGGTTGGGGAGATTTAAAAATCTCTGACAACAAGCCTTTTAGCATTGATTTAATTTGGGGCTACAAACCAGAAGAGCCTATTCCAACTTACACATTAACTATTCTTCTAGATGGTGAACAAGTAGAGGAAATTACTGATATAGAAGAAGGTGGGACACGCAGCTTTTCTATTACTTTGCCAGAAGAATGTGATGCCTTTCATTTAATTATAGATGGTGTAGAATTAAAAGGAATACCTAAATGGGTAGAATACCAATGGCTAACTGAAAACACAGGTATTTTAACTTTTAAGGGTATTACAGATGACCACACAATAGAAATAATTATAGATAAAGACATTATTAAATAGCAAGAAGGTGAAAGGATATGAAGGAGCTTACGAGACAAATGGCCCGTGCGTATCGCACGAGAGGCAACGATTGGATGGGGTATGATATTAATAGCATAACGCAGTTGAGCTATCACCACATTCAAAAGAAGGAGGATGGAGGTCCGTTCTCTTGGGATAATGGGGCCTTGTTGCGCCGTGATACATCTCATGAGTATCTTCATATCATTGAGTATAAAGACTTGGATATGTATAATTATATAAACAAGATATTAAAGATAATTAACACGCAAGGATACCAGCCAACACGAGAAGAATTGTTGGCTATTCGCGCTGTGTTAGAACAATTTGAAAGAGAGCATTGTGCTGACCGCAATTCAAAAGGGAAAGCACTTATTAAAACAAAATATATAGAGGGAAGAAGAAAATTGTAATACAGGAGGAGAGACATGGAATGCTTTGTAAAAGAAAGTTTAATGGTATTAGACTACAAGGATAATGTTGTAGATGCTATTTTTATATCTGATGACCATATGACACCAGGATACGCCTATGACATCAATATTACAGAGTCTAATACTGGGTATAGTGATTTAAAGTTTAATATGCCTAATGTAATTATTGATGCCGAGGGAAACAGAATAAAAAACCCTCGTCTTAAATTATTAACCCCATTGGTTAAATTGCGTTATCACAGAGAAGTTTATTACACAGGAACTGAAACTATTACTGTGCGCGAACCAGAGGGTTATGGTGATACTACAACATATGTAGATAAAACTTATAGTAATAAATACCCAGAAAATATTATAGAAGACTATATAATGGACTATATAGTTCAACCAATAGATAAAAAAAGAGATGTATTAAAATTAACAACATCTTTTACTGCTATTGATTACCCAAGATTTAATTTAAGTAAAAAGCGTGTAGGGCTTACAATTGCCGAAGATACACTCACAAGAGATGAGTGGACCTTATACGAGAACAAACCAATGGACGTTGCCGGTGTAGTAAAATATGAGCAATGGACTGCGGCTAAGTTCGGCCAATATAGCACGGTTGAAGAATGGGACCCGGAGCACGCTACTGAATACCCATTAGATGAAACTGCTATTACCGAGTTAATGAATAATACAGCTGCTTGGCCTTATGGCTTATTGGCCACTGTATTCTATTGGCCTATTGTTTCTACAGCTCGTTTTGAAGGACAGATGTATACGAAAGGTGGGTTCTTAACTTTACAATTATATGATTTCTATTCTTTGACAACAGAGGGCATAGAACCTGAAAAACACATCGGGCGTTATTCTTGGGACTGGTCCTATTTGACTGAAGTGGATTCTTATTTAACTCCTAATAACGCTAAGAACTATTTATATCATATCTTAGAAGGAACTAATTGGACGGTTAAATTAAGAGAAGATGGCACCCCTGATGTAGATATAGTTCAAGTTGAGATATCAAATCCATCAGGTTCAACTACATCTACAACAATGACTGACCATACTTGTAATATAAATATAAGCAATAGCAACTGTTATAATGCTATTACGTCTGTTTGCCAAGGCTTACAATTATATCCTATTTACGATTGTATTAATAGACAGGTATCTTTGAGAGCTTTCGCAGGTAAGAATTATGGGTTAAATTATATGGTGGGGCAAAACATCAGCTCAACCAGCACAAAGAGTGATGGAGAAAAGGTTATCACTAAATTGTATGTTAGTGGTGGTAAAGATTACAATGGAGATGCCAACATCAATATAGGTGAAGCTGAACGTTCTTATATTGTGCCAAGCGACAACCCAGATGAGCGCGACCCTTGGAATCCTAACGACCCAGAGTATATTATAAAAAGAAGTCCATATGGAACTAATTACATTATGAACTTCAAGTGGATGTATGATAATGATTGGATATCTAAGGAAGAAGTATTAGACTTATATGATTTAAACCAACAAATCAATGATTTAAACAAAGAGTTTATGCCTAAATACACAGAAGATTTACTTAAGACTCAAACCGAATATAATGATGCGGTAAATGAATATGACCTAAAACAAGGTGAATATCAAGCCATTCTTAATAGTATGATGAATAAATATTATAAGGTGTATGGGAAATCAAGCGAAGGACACTTTTATGCTTTCCACAAATTACCTTTGGGGACACATAAGAAAGAAGGTAAAAATTGGATATGGATAGGCTACTGTCCTAAATGTAAAGGTTCTAAGGCCTGGTCAAGCGAAAGTAAGCCTACTTCTTGTCCTCATTGTGGTAATACTAATGTTAGAGCAGAAGAGATATATATTCCTGCTTATAGCGATTTTACCGATGTGGTGCCGCCCACTGACCCAGACTATCCATATGGTATAGATACTAGTGTTTCAGGTCCTGAATATGCTCCTTACATTAGAGGAGATTATTTAAAACTATTGACTACATTAGACAACTCTGACAACAACTTAATGATTAGTGATTATGAGAAAATGATTTCTATCATAGACCCAATTCCAGAAGATAGCACTTTTGCTGGTTATGATTTTAAATTAGGTGATGTATATGTTAGAGCCTCAAGTGGTAATGTAGAAGAATGGAACCAAGATATCGAAGGCTTTGTAAAAAATTATGGAGAGATGCTAGATGCTCTTGAAACCATGAATTATTGCTTGGCCAAAATACAAGCTTTACAAGAAGCTTATGATGACTGGGAAGCCAAGTATGATGCTTTACAGGCAGAGATACAGGATAAATATGGTGATTACATCATAGAAGGTAATTACACTAATACTGAGCAACCTTATGTAGGTTTATTATTCAATGAAGGTATGGAGGCGTCAGATAAATATGCTGTGCCAGAAATTACCTATACACTAGATGTTATTGATTCATCTGGTTTAATTGAGTATAGACAACCTACTATTTATATATATGAATGTGGTTCTTGCGGACGCACAAGCACATATAGTGATACGCTAAAATGTCCTTATTGCGGTAGCGACGAGCTTATCCCAATCAAGGATACTTATAATGAATTAGTTCATATGCTACACAGCGTAGGACAAATCGTACCTAAGGCTGGCGATTATGTTAGCATTTATGATGAAAACATGGGTATGTTTGGTGTGCCTGGGTTAATTACTCAAATCACCCGTACACTAGATAAGCCTGTTAATAATAAAATACAAGTAGACACTTCATATACAGATGAAGAAGAATTGGTTGGTAATATTATCACAGCCACCAATACTGTATTAAATAATAGCGATATATACGCACGCACAGCAATATTAAAAGCAGATGGAACAATAGATAGCTCAGCTCTTGCGGCCACTACTGATAATCCTAACGCAAGTTTAAATATTGTTGGGACAAATGGAAATATGTTATTGACCGGAGCATCGTTAAGATTTACAGACCCCAACGACTCAACTAGAGCAATTAAGTATTCTGGCACTGGCGTATTTACTACTACGACTCTAAGTGAGAATGAAGAAGCTACCGAGTGGCAAAAACTAATTACTCCAACGGGAATAAACGCGGCTTATGTCAATGCTGGGCAAATAGATACCAAGCATGTTAGTATTATGTCTGGTCTATCGGCTAAAATCTTAATGGACGAAAATGGTATGGTAATTAAAAGAGTTGCCAACAAAGCAGCCCATTTAGAAAAGTTTGACGTAGATGCGGCCAAAGCTGACCCTACTTACGCTAATAAATGGGGTGAAGATAATAATATATCTGGTTTCATGGGGGTTGTAGAAGGCTCTAATGGAAATAAAGATGCTTTATTATATACCAAGGGCTTTTTAGTAGCTCAAGAGGGAAGTAATATAGCTAACTGGATTACTTCTAATGATGGTTTTTATCATTTGAATAGTAATAAGAAAAAAGACTTGTGGCTAAGTCCTGAGGGTATTAATGGCACAGTTAATGATAGCGGGACACAAAAATTTGCTATTTATGCCAACGGTAAGTTTGGTGTTACGGTTGATGGAAAACTATATGCGAAGGACGCCAACTTGCAAGGGCACATTGAAGCGTACGATGGTAAGATAGGACAATTCATTCTAACTCAAACTAAATTATATAGTGGCTCAAGTTCTACGCAAGCGGGGCTTGGTGTATATGGCAGCGAGTATGCTTTTTGGGCTGGTAGTGAAACTTCTAGCGCAGCTCCTTTTAGAGTAGGACATGATGGGGATTTAGTTGCTACTCGTGCTGATATTACAGGTACTATTACTGCCAATAGTGGAACAATAGGTGGATGTGCCATAAGTAATGGCGTCTTACAAGTTAAGAATGCTAACATAGATACACTACAAGTTAGTAAAATTACAGGTGGAACCAATGGGGCTAATATGACTTTTAATGGGAATATAACTTGTAATAACTTAACCGCCAAGAACTCTGGTAATATTGGAGGATGGACGATAAATGGTAGCAATGGCTTCACCAATGATAACACAGCTATAAAAACTAATGGAACTTTTGCTTTCTACAGCCAGGTTGGGGCTGGTAGTGAATGTATTTTTAATGATGGTTTTAGAGTTCATACTACTGAGCAACAAAGATTGTATACTCCCGAAGGAATAACCATCGAAGCTGGGGCAGATTCGGCACCCGATACCGAGACCCGTCAATTATATTTAAGAGGCAATAAGACTGGAGATGGTTCTACAAGAAGTAATGCAGGGATACAAATGTATACTCCTTCAGGTTGTTCTATTCGATTAAATGCAGAACGTAATGTATGGATACGTTCTGGTGGTTCAATAAACCTAGAAGGAGAAGGAGCAGGAGTTTTTATAGGAGATGGAACGATGGGTAATGTCGCTGCAGCCGTTAAGATTGGGGCTGCTACGACAGCTTTATACTTAAAGGGGCAAATATATAACAACCTATCTTCCAAAAAAATAAAAGAGAATATACAACCCATTTCTTACAAAGAAAAAGAAGCATTATATGATACTATTAAAGATACAACTTTCTATACATATAATTATAAAAAAGGCTATGGAGATAACGGAGATAGAACATACAGAGGTTTTGTTATTGAAGACTTAGAAGATACAATAGTTGAACAGTATTTGGGATTTGTCCAAGATAAGAAGGATGATAACATTAAAACCTTTGACACTGTTTCTCTCTCTCAAATGAATTTAATTTTAATACAACAACTACAAAAGAAGATAGAAGAATTAGAAAAACAAATAAAAAAAAGAGAAGACTAATTAATGTCTTCTCTTATTTTTTTTGTCCCCAAGAGAGTTCTTTTTTCCTCTACTTGGATACTCTACATTTTGGTGTTGCTTAAGCCATTTCTCTACATCGAACGGCTCATCTTTCTTTTTTTCTTCTCTCTTATAATAAGGCTTTTTCTTATAAGTCTTCCCATTTGGTCTCAATATTGTACGCTCCTCCTAAAAATAATCTTTCTGCGTTGTGCGCTAATCTTAATTCTCTCTCATTTTCTTCTACATCTCCCAGCAACATATCATTTAAACAACGACGTTTGCCTTCACTCTCAACTATTACTCTATACCCTTGACAGCATAAAAAAGTATCTATTGCTGTAGTTAGTGGAGTTATAATGTTTGACTCGCCTCTATTTAAAGCTAATATAAAATCTTTTAGGCTCACGCAATTATAATTTGCGGTGCCGTCTAAGTTTACTAATATAGTCCCCTTCATAGAGTGTCTTATTCTGTGTTCTGTTAGTTTATCCATAATGTCTCCTAATAATGATAGTCTACCACAGCGATAGTATGTGTTGGGTGTTGACGCATATATTCCAATATAAAACCGGCCATGTCTCGATCTCCTGCCGGTATATCCTGTTCATCTATTCCCAATTCTGGTATGATAAGCCTATATGGAACTAAAGCAGTGATATAACCACTTTCTACAATATCGCACATAGCTAGAACATCCACACTACGATTTTTTGCTATAGAAACAAATTCGTTTGGATATTCTTGAAGACGTGTAGGTAATTGTCCATGAGGTGTTGAGTAGTCTAATTTATTTTTCGCATTTCTTCTCAAAGGAATAAGATTTTCATAGCGCCCACCTATAAGAGCATAGTCCCATTCACCATCGCCGGTGTCTTCATTATAAGTATAATTTTCCATAACTTCGTATATTATATTACGATTTTTAGCTATAATGGTGCATAAAGCGTGCATGTGCTTATTCCTCCCCTCTTATATATTTTTGGCATTGCGGAGTATCATAATGCCCGTCTATATAACAATTATGGTCTATTAGCATATCATTTATTTCATAGGCCACTATCAATATAAAAGCAATAAATAGAACTAATATTCCCACAAGAAACATTACATCTTTTTTTTCTTTCATATTATCATTCCTTTCTTATATATAAATATTATATCAAAAAAAATAAGAGAATGTCAACTTATTTAATACATTCTCTTATCTTATTTTTTTAACCTTTTTTAGCCCGTTTAGAGCGTCAATTCGCTTTTATAATATATTTATATTAAAAGATATTTTTAAGCGAAATACGGTCATATTTTTATACCTAAAATCGGTATTTTTATCTTATTTTATTTTTTAATTTTTTTTAATGATAGAACTTTTGCTCTTTGTTCGTTGTAAGTGTCATAGCGTTTCATCATATCTTCTGGATGTTCCATTTGTTGTAAGTGGTAATTACACATTTTACAATCACTAAACGCTTCTGGACATCCACCTCTATGTATGCCTTCTGGGACCATAGCCCACGCAATTACTGGGTCGTATTCTGCTACGGCCATTACTAAGCCTTGCCAATATTTTAAGGTCTCTGGGTCAGCACAATTGCATAATCTTTTGCGGCTCACATCTATTAAGGATTGAATATTAAAATCCATTTCCATAGATACTGGGTCTGTTTGGCGACGTTCGGTTCTGTCTACGCCTGTGCGGTCGCTGCGTGATGTAGATACATAAGGTGTGCATCCCACGTGATGGCGCACTAAATGACCCATGACAAAGTAAGGTATTTCTTCCCAACGCACACTTATTGTGCTGCGACGTAAGGGTGAATGTTGAGCTAATAATAGTTTCTTTTTCCATAATGTAGCGGGTTCTTTATCAGCTCGTTTCCCAATAGTGCTCATACAGGCATCTTTTATTTTAGCCCAATCTACATCGAAATCAGTTATCTCTGGTATATATTTATTTTCTAATTTAGCCATTTGTCTGTTCTCCTTTCAGCTATTACCCCAAGTTCTGGGTATCCTTGGCAAGTGCTAAGGTCTTCGTTTAGGGTAATTTTTTCAGGTGTGTCATCATACCCTTTTAATTCCATTGTGGCTAGTATGGCGTAATTTGCCAAATCCAATAATGTGTCTTCTATTCTTTCGTCGGCTACCAAAGCGTCTTTTGAGCTTAAGCTTCTTAACCTATTCATTTTATCTTCCATGCGGACAAGGAAAGAAGTTAAGCCATATTTTTCATAGGTATCATGAACACTATTCCCGTAATCATTATTCTTAGCCCTATAAAGACTATGTAGGTCTTTGGTAATTTGCTCGTGTAGTTCTAGATTTGTTGGTAGTTTAGGCGCGGAGCAAGCACGATTAACTCTTGATACTTCAGCCGCAAACATTAGTTTACTCCTGTACTACCGATTCCGCCTCTATCTTCATTATCCAATGTTTCCACTTCGGTAAATGTAATTTCTGGTTGTTTTTCCATAATTCTAAATTGGCAGATACGGTCTCCTTTATGGATTTCAGTATCTCTTAAAGCATATGCTGGATATAACCATTGGTCATTATTTCCACAATAACTTTCGTCTATTACAGCTTGATGATTTGTTTGAATAATGCCAAACTTTTTATAAGTTGAACTTCTTGGCACAATATGAGCTTCGTAACCTTTTGGTAGTTCCATTGCTACTCCTAATGGAATTAATTTAAACTCCCCTGCTTTTAATTCTATATCTTCGGCAGCGCGTAAGTCTATCCAGTCTCCCTTTTCTATCTTTTCAATTTTCTCAATGTCTGTAAAATACTTAATTTTTATTTCCATTGTTTTGTTCCTCCTTGTGCTCTGCGCACTCTGGGCATAGAACTTTCCCATCTACGCCCCTACAATAATCAAACTTGCCGCATTCATCGCAAGCGTCTTTAAAAGTGTGTTTAGGCATAATTACTCACCCATATAAAAGTCAATAGAACCAGCGTCTATTATTTTTATTTGGTCATTCATACAATGAACACAATTTTTGTCATAGGCTTTACAATAATATTCCAATTTATTGTCAAGGCTGCGGTTTTTGTTTACTATGTATTCTACATCATCTTGCCCAGGAATCGTAACGGCTACATAAACATCCGTCTTATCTTCCTTGGCGCGAGCGAACACTTGTTTTAATTGCTCTCTTGTCATTTGACTTTTCCTCCTTTTATATATATTTATTATACCATAAAAAATAAGAGAGTGTCAAGTTATTTTTGACACTCCCATAAAATAATTTTATTTTCTTTTAATGACTTTTGGACATCTATGATGCGTTGATTGGCCGAACCACGGAAAGCTAAGGTTAAATCTCTTTGAGCCTCTATATAAGGGCCATCTACCAAAACATCTATGTATTGTAGTAAAGAATTGTTTAATAATTGGTCATAAGTTTTTCCACAATAAGCCCATACATCTAAACCTAAGCCATGAGCAAATTGGGCTATTATGCTATTTTGTTCTGGTTGTAAGAAAGGGTCTCCTCCACTCAAAGTAATGCCCTGATGCCTTGGGGCGTTATTCTTAATAAAATGTAGCACTTCGTTTACTTCTATTTCTTTACCCCCGCGCATACTGTGAGTCTCAGGGTTGTGGCAACCAGGGCAATTCATCAGGCACCCCTGATTCCAAACTACCATGCGTATCCCTTGCCCGTCAGCTATACTCTCTTTTTGAACGGGGGCGGCCAATCTAATTTTCATTAGACCAACCTTCTAATTTATTGCTATGTTTGTATCTCATCTCGGCTTCTTGCTGCTTCCCTTTATTGAAAGCCGTCTTATAGTTGCCTGTTAAATAGCCTGTTACCCTTCTCAGTCTTTGTATATCTTCACTGCCGCACATAGGGCAAGTATCATTTAGCTCATCGGTATAACCACATTCTAAACAGGTATCATTAGGAACATTGATAGCAAAGTAAGGAATATCTTTATCCATAGCATAATTAACTATTTGCTCTAATGCTTCTAAATTGTTTTGAGCTCCGCTATCTAACTCTACATATGTAATACACCCAGCATTACTATACCCCGTTAATTGACTTTCTATGTCTATTTTTTCAAAAGGAGATATTTCTTTCCATACAGGGACGTGAATGCTGTTTGTGAAGAAATCTTTATCACTAACATTAGGAATAATTCCATACTTGTCTTTAAACTTTTTCATGGCTGTATAGCACAAGTTTTCTGCTGGTGTGTAATACACACCAAAGTTTAATTTTAGGTCTTGTTTAAATTCTTTACATCTTTGATTAAATAAAGTTTCAATACGCTTAGCCAATTCCATTCCTTCGGCAGTTGTATGATCGCATCCTATTAAGATTTGTAAAGTCTCGGCTAAACCCAATTGACCTATAACTAATGTGCCATGTTTCATAGCGCTTTCTATTGTTTTGCCATCATACCCTGCCATTAAGCCATTTTCATACATAAACTTGGCAGATGCGGGATTTTGACTACATATCCATTTATATCGTTCTATTAACATATCTCTTGCTTCTGTAATTTTTCGGTCTAGTAATTTCATAAAAGTTTCTACATCTTTATTAGCTGCCATAGCTAATGTAGGTAATATAATTGTCGTAGGAGCTATATTGCCTCTACCGTCTTTGAGATATCCTAGACCATTGATATCATAACCATTGTAAGTTCTACACGTTTTATCGTATGTTGCCATACGCACAGACTATATCATCTGCTCTCGCAGTCAATACGCTTCGGGCGGCTCCAATCTCCGTCCTACCAATGACTTTTCAGCCATCGCCGGGTTATTCCCCCGAAAATAGTCGTTGCACCTTATTTGTTATATTGAAAGTCCCAATTAGTATAATTATTTCTACTGCCTTCTAAAAAGGTTTTTATTCTGTGTCTATCCACTCCGGTCTTGCGTTCAGCCTCTCTCATGCTGCTACATTCTATACGTTCGCTATCATCTTTCTTAATAGCAATAATAGGAACTTTATAAGTAGAAGTATACAGGCCATCCTGATAAGCTTCTTTAATATTTTCTTTATGAGTACTTCGCTTTAAATTAGATAGTTTGTTATTGGTTTTATTATTGTCTATATGAGCTACCACTTGTGGGTTTCCTAAAAAAGCTTTTCCCATTAAAGAATGGACTCTTTTTCTATATTTTTTCCCTTTTTTATATAGAACGCAATGTTCATAATTATCTATTCCTACATATGTAGAAATTTTTTTATTTCTTTTTAAATTATAGATTTCTCCATCAGTATTAATAGTATAATTTTCAAAATTGGGAATTATAACAAATCTTGGCACAGTCTCGCCCGTATCGGGTCTAACTGTTAGCATTGTATTATTCATACAACACACCCCTTTGGAATGGGTTCATATTGATTTTACATGGGCTGCATTTACACTTACCCATGGTTGAGGTATACGTTCTTGGGTCGTTTTTATCATAACCCTCATTTACACTCCAATCTACATTTACATAATTAGGGTAAAGTCTTTTTGCTGTGGATTTAAGTGCTAATTTATATAAATCATAATTTGGCTCTCCTTCTTTTCTATTAACTCCTTTCATACATTGGAAAATACTACAAGGAAAGATAGGAGTCTTATGTAATTTTCCTACGCCATTAAGTGAACCTTCAAGCAATACTTGAGTAATCATTCTTCCTTCGGGCAGAGTACAAGTGCCATAATTAATAGAAGTAAAAGGTAATTGATTACCACTACGCGATTGTAGTGTATTTAGGTTGTGATACATCCCTTCTGCTGCTTGAAGAGCCTCTTTGTAGGTTTTGTCCATAGCATATTTATATGCTTTCGGGTGAGAAGTATAAAACTCGTCTTCAATAGATAAATCTATTACAGGAGTGTCTGGATAATCTAATATACTCATTTCTATTTCCTCTATGTATTTTAACCCATCATTAAAATGTTTTCTAAAAGATTTTCTTACATATGGGACCATTGTCCAATCAATGTGGCTAGCACTCACTCCTCCAAATTGTTGTAATGATTGTAATTGAAATATAACAGCTACCAATTGAAATGCCGTATTAATCGAATTAGCTGGTCTAACATCAGTTTGTCTTGTGTTAAAACCTTTAGCTAATAAATCATCAAAAGGTATTGTTAAACAATTATGTTCACCAACAGCATAGCTGTCTAAGTCGTGTATATATATTTCATTGTTTAAGTGATTATTTTTTGCCATATCACTTATAATATAATCTAAAGCATATCTTTTGACTACTTCGCTGCGCGCTTCCCCCATTCGACCACCAAAGGAGTATTCGTCTACATTGGCATTTTGATTTTGGACATTTCCCGCTTCTAGTTTTTCTTTAACTGCTTGAATAAGGTCTGTGCGTCTGCCACGCTCTATGCTTCTCTGATTTCTATATAAAATATAAGCTTTTGCCACTTCTTTATGTTTTAAACTCATAAGTCCCTTTTCAACCAAGTCTTGGACTTCTTCTACTGTAAAGGACTCCTCTTTTTCATTTGCTTCGCTTTCAATATAATCTGCTATATTGCGAGCTTTAGTTAAGGCGTAATCATCAATTACTCCATTAACTGCCTCAAAAGCTTTGCACACAGCAGTAATAATGCGTTCTTTGTCAAATGGGACTACGCGCCCATCTCGTTTAATAATTGTTTTCATTAAATCCTCCTAATTAAATAAAATAGTTTAAGGTAGATTTATTCTTCCTCAGGTTTATTTGTATAATAGCGATATATACCATAATAACCAAGAAATATTGATTCGCTCTCGTCCTCTGGTATTTCGTCGTGGAATATTGTGCGAGCCCTGTCTATTGCCGCTTTCTTTTGCTCCGCTCTTTTAGAGCCATATATATGATTATATGCTCTCCATTCATCTGCCATAGCGGTAATAAGGTCAATCTTTAATTCCTCAATAATGGTGAATCGCAATATACCTTGCAACATTGCTAATTTTTTAAATAATACTGGGTTTTGTTGATATTGTATATCTTCCAGTATGACACATTGGATGCCGTTCTCTGTGATGACTTTGACAACTTCTTCACGCAATTCTTTTACTCTTGTGAAATAATCTTTCTTTTTGTCTATTGATAAGGTCTTGTGCCCTAGTAATTGCCCTTCCTTATTAAAGATGGACATGCCAGTAATATAAGATGCCGCATCAAGAGCTAAAAAGAAGGGGGTCTTATCTTTAACATCCACCGCATTCAAGTGTAAACATTCCATACACTCAAAATTGGTTTTCAATAGAAAATCTACTGTGCCTTCAATAGAATGCCCGTGGCTTGAGCACGCGCATCGTAGCACACTGTCTTTATTTTGATAATCGTCTATGTTAAGGATACGAACCCCTATTTTATCAGCAAGAGCCATTATATTATTCTGTTTTGTCGTCAGTGCCATTACTCTCTTCTTCCGCAGCTTCTTTCTCTAAAAAGGCAATGTATCTTTCTAAATCGTCTGCGTATTCTGTTAATCTTTTATTGTGAACTGCGTTCTTCGCCAATGTAATTAGTACTTGCTCTAAACGCGATTTTGCTTCCTCCAAAGTCATCATATCTTTGTCGTTGTTTTTCATAATCTTGTCCTCCTATAAAAACATGCTCCGTAAAATCCGGATTGCTTTCTAACCATCTCTCTAAATATCTTATTGTATCTGGGATACCATAGCGCTCTAATAAATAATCATAGTCAGTTTTTCTAATAATTTTTTGTGGGACGCCCTGTCTACAATAACCTATAAAAATAACATACTTATAAAATGACATTTGCGCTGGGTCAGCAACCATATAGTTATAAGCAAGTAGAGCGAGTGGGTCAGTTGCCAAAAACTTGCTATCCCACATTGGAGATAGATGTAGTGTGCGTTTACGAGCCTTACGGTTGTAGTAGTTCATGAGTAGTAAGGTTCGCATACACGCTTGTGTCCCTTCGGCGACAGGTAGCTTTACCTTAATGGAGATTCCTTTTGTGAACTTATAATCCAGCGCTCCTTTAACGAGCCATTGAAAACCGTCTCCAAGTTCGCTTGCTATCATTCTTTTCCTAAAGGGAGCAAAAATTCTTTCTTTCATCACTCGCTCTAATATATTAGTATCATTCACGCGCCCAACATCGAAACTCTGTGCGAAGAAAAAAGTGTAGCCCTTACGCACGAATGATAAATAATATTCCAGCTTATCTGGGTCTAGAATAATATCTGTGGGGTCATCGTAAATGACATTGTATCTTTCTATCGGAAAATCTTTTTTTAATTCTTCCCCATTAAAGACTTCATACAATCGTATTGGTTTGTATTTGGGCCCCTTGGCCAACTTGCTAATACGCCAACTGGCTCGATGCTTTGGTCTATCCATAGAAAACTTTAACATATTATTATAACAAGTGAAATCTGGTTCTAAAAATCTTGTTTCCTCTTGGAAGGGGCGTATAGGCTTATTAACAAAGCCAGGCCCATACTCTTCCATAGGATAATAATTATAATTCGCTATTGTGGCGACTGGTGGTGATGTAAAAGTGGATTGTCTAAATACATATATTTTGTCATATTGGGTTAAGTTATTAGCATACAAGGAAGAGATGAGGCGCACATTGAGATTTTTATCTTGTTTAAGATGGGCATAAGTAATGCCCAGGTCATAATTAGGCACAACATAAAGGCGATTAATAAGAGTATCATAGTCTAATAACCCTATGTTAGTAATTGTATTCTTAATCATCAGCGCGATACCTCGTTATTTCCAATAAACCGCTGTCTTCTACGCCTAATACTTTATAAAAAGGATATTTGCCTTCACTTTGTCTGCCACGAGCCATAAATTGGTCTCCATTGCGCCATCCACATACAATAAGTTTTGTGCCTCTTTTAAACCAAGAGCGTTCAATAACTTCTTTATGTCCTGTCTCAGCATTTATCTGCGATATTTGCTTATCATATTTACTATAATGCTCTGCTACGCATTTAACATTAACTACGCCATTTGGGGTTAATAATACAATAGTGTGTTTATAACTACTCTTATCCACGACAGTGCCACATATTGCTTCTAAATCAAATATTGGGATTTGACGCCCCTTGACTTCTTTAACCTCTCTTGGAATCGGGGTTGAACTCATTTTAAAATAATTCTTGAACTCAAACTCTGGATGGAATACTTGTGCTAATTCATGGTCATGATAATAAAAACCAAGTGAATCCATCTCCCAAGTAGATATAGTCCCATCACAATATTGCTTCCATACTTCGTCGATTTCTGCCTCATGAAGTTTGTCTATTAATTTGTCTTGATGTTTATTAAGATATTCTTTTAATTCTACCATGCCGTCTTTATATAAGCTATCCCATACTTTAATAGGAATATATGTTTTCTTCCCTTTATTTATTAAATAAGCGACATCAAAGTTCTTACTATAATAATCATACGCTCTCTCATCCAAAAGATAATGGTCGTCTTTTTTGTTAAGCTTCAAATACTTATTAAAGTTAAACAAATATATAAACTTTGACTTATTCTTTGGCAATACTTTATAATTAATTAGCCCATTGACATTAGCCAAAGTTAATTTATTCTTACGAGGAATAAGTGTATCTAAATAATAATACAGCAATTCTTTGCGACTCATATCTTCCAACTCATCAAAACATCCAGCTTTTATCAACGCTATCGTTTGAACTTTTGTAGGGTTAACCTTTTCTAGGAAATCTTGAAAACTAGAGTAAGGACGATTGGTGATTATTTTATTAATAACCTCATCGCCTACATCACTTATACCCTTAAGACCATAAATAATGCTATTTGTCTCCTTATCTGGAGTAAAACTAAAACGAGCCTTGTTTATGTCTGGTAATTTAACTGTGATGCCTTGCGTTTTAATTCTTCCAATGGCTGAACTTAGCTTACCATAGTTAGTTGTGCCACCATTTTCTTCATCTGCTCCGCCGCTATTGACGGTCAAACAAGCTGTGGCCCAATATACTGGTGGGAAATGAAGGTTAAGATTCATTTCTTGTAGGGCAATTAACGAATAAGCTACTGTATGTGGTATACTAAAGGAATAACCTAACTGTCTTTTTATCTGGACGTCCCAAATATATTTTAATATATCTTCGCTTACTCCATTAGCCGCTCCTACAGCAAAATATTCTTCACGAGCTGAGGCTATCTCTTTCATTTTCTTCTTTGCTATAATTTTTCTAATTTTGTTAGCGTGAGGAACGTCATAATTTGTGAATGGTAGCATTACTGCCAACATCGCACTTTCTTGACTTTCTAAGACTCCTGTATAATCTTTCATAAAGTTATATAATATATCTTTTTCCTCATCTGTGGCGTGTAAATCATTAATCTCCTTACGAATTAACTCTGGGTGTTGTTTGTATATAACATATTCTTCTGTTGGCGTCTTCGCTCCTTTTTCAGGCACCAATCTCATTAGAGAATTTACCGCCGCCATTTGAGGAATATTTTCCGGTTTAATAAGAGACAGACTCTGTTTTCCTACTGTAGAGTCCATTTGGAAAATGTCTATAATTTCATTATCCCATACTTTTTGCCACATCGAAAGATTAGTTCTATCAAGGATGTCAGGATGTAAATATTTACAATAAGTTTCATATAGCCCACTTTGCCATTCTATGAGGTTATCTTCTAAAAGCAAATCTAATGCTGAATGTATTTTATCTAATGCTTCCACCGATAAACAGTCCATTTTTAAACCACCCATATATTCAGTATCACCCAAATCAAATTGGGTAATTTCCGTGCCGTTTGGGGCTTTCATCATAGCATTATATGTATATACTGGCACATTGAATACTACTAAACCACATGCGTGAATTCCTGTTTGGCATACTAGGCCTTCTATAGCCAAGCAGGTTTCTAAAAAGTTTGGATATTTTTTGAACTCAGTTATTAAAGATTTAATCGGTTTTCTATCCTTGTCTTTATTCCCTTTGATACAGTCCTTTAGAGGCCACAAGAAGCCCCTTTCTTGAGGTATCATGGTTGCTAGGTATTGGGCTTCATCTATATCTATACCCAATCCGCGAGCAGCCGTTAGAATAGCCGAGCGTGTTCCTAGAGTTCCAAAAGTACATACACATGTACTATCTCCTCCATCGCTTTGTGCTGCTTCTTTTATTTTTCGTAAAACTGTTGGCCTTCTACGCCCCTCACTATCTACATCTATATCGGGTAATTCTATTTTATTACGCTCCAAGAATCTCCAATGAGGAAGATAGACGCCTTGTTCCAATGGGTTCATTTGCGTAATCCCAATTAAATAGTTAATCAACATAACTCCTGCCGAGCCACGAGATATACCAACTAAGCTTTCTGCTTTATTCCACATAATTTGGATAATATTACGAACCATTAATAAATATGAACTTATTGGCTGTCCTAGACGTTCCGACACCAACCAGCACTCTGTCAGTTCTGTTTCTAATCTTTCCAAATATTGTTCTCGTTTTTCTTTAGATAAGTTTAAGTCTTGCAATTTCATAAGACCCAGATAGATTAAATAGCGGTCATCTTCTGCCGATGAGTTATAATATTTGATTAAGTATTCAAACTTATTTCTTATTTTAATTTTTGGGTAAATTACTTTCCACTCAGGATGTTTTATTCTATCATCACTTAAATGCGGGACTATTTGAGGCTGAGCTAAATCGTAGCTCTCTATTTTCCCATTAATTTCATTAGTATTAACAAACATTCCTTCTATCAAATTATTATCAATATAATCACCCATCAATTCTTTTATTTCCTCTGGGCTCATTACATAAGTATATTGATAGAACTCTGCTGTTTCTCTATCTCCATCTTTACTATTTAAAAACGAAGCGTGGACCTCTCTGTCTTCTGCCTTAAGATAATGGCTGTCTGTTGTAATGATACATTTTGTATTTGTTTCTTTACCCAACTCTAATAGCCATTTATTATATTCTATCTGTTCTGGATAACGGGCTGGTTGTAATTCAAGATAAAAATCCTCACCAAAGATGGACTTACACCACTTAATAAATGCCAAAGCGTTCTGTTCTGCTCCATTAGCCTTACATATGCCTAACCATCCACCAATACAGTTGTGGACAATCATATTTTCACATGTGAAAGAGTGGGTAGTATTATTTAAACAATATACTCTTTCATTAATGCGTATTGGGATGATTTTTTGTATTCTTATTCGTAAGTATTCTATTCCATTTTTATCTATAACTCGATTTTTTGCCTGGTTGTCATACCCTTTTTTAAATAACTCTATTACTTCTTGATGTGAATAAGGATACAGCTTATTAACCTGTCCAAAAGCAAGGCTACCCATAGATGTATAATAACTTTTTTGATGATGAACTCCGTCTTCCCCGGTATACTCTTTACGTTGATATACAGATACAGTCATACCCAAGTCATTAAATAAATCTATATAGTCTTCTGTCAGTTGTTGAGATACAGAGGTAGTCACTGTTTCTCCATACCAGTATCCCTCTTTTTCTCTAACTCTAAAATGACCATCAGCTAAAAGATAACCAAACAACAACTCTTCGTCTAACTCTTTGGAGATATGTTTCAGCCTTTCTGGAATATATTTAGTGCTTGCGTGGTTTGAGCCAAATATATAATAAAATAATTCATATACATCACGATTATTACAAATTAAGTCAACACGATGTAATTCAGGGCGTTGGTTAATACTCCAATTACCACCGATATCGCCTAAAGCTTTTTTTACAAAGCTTTCATAATAAACGGGGAACTCCGCTTCATTAAAGGTAAAATTGATTCGTGGATTTACGCCACAATCGATACTGCCATCCCCAAGATATAAACCAAATAATCTCATCACTTCGGGTGTGATATCTATTGTTTGTTTAAGTCTTAATCTTCTTGGAGAAAAGGTGGACTCGGGGAATACAATATGCTCAAAATCATTCTTAAATATTTGATAATCCCCCGTAAATAAAGTATTTACTGGCCTTACTCCAAAATTTCTTTTGTTTCCTGAAATAGTGGTTATTTTTTTTGCTTCTTGCCAATATAAAACAGATTTCTTTGTTGTGCTGTATGCTATGTAATTATTATTACTCACTAAAAATTTATGATTGGCAGTACAACGTATAGGGTCTACTCTCCCCTGTCTATATATTTCATAACCTTGTCCTTCATATAACCTTGAAGTTGGCTGAATAACAGGCTCCCATTCTCCTTTATAATTTCTCACTTCGTCTCCACTTTGTATATCTTCGATTTTTTTATACCCGTTTCGAGTCTTTATTTTTTGACCTGGCAAGAAACAGGCGCTGCTAGCGACAAGATGTCCAGGGTTGGCTCCTACGATTTCTTCTATATCTTTATAATAAGTTGGCACTCTTGTTAAAAACATTGTAAAAGAGTGAGACCATGCTCTTGAGCTCAACTCTCTTAATTGCCTATGTCCTTCTTTATCCTTAGCCACTAATATAAAATGAGGGAACTTTTCCCCTTTCTCGTAAGTGTCGGCAGTCAAGTTATTACGACATAGATATATTTCGTTTCCAAGACCTAATTTAAAATCTTTCCATTTTTCATCTTTGTCGCATTGAGCCTTATAAAACTTTAACGCCTTAATATGAGCTGATAATGCTTCATGGTCTGTAATACATATACCCGATAGGCCCAAATCAAACGCATACTGAATTATATCTTCTACCTTATTAATACAGTCAAAGTAAGCGTAAGTTCGAATAATCTGTATGATTGTGTATGCTAAAATATGACATTACGCCTTCACCTCCTTGATTTAATTATATTATACCATTTCTTTTTCATTTGTGTCAACTATCCTGTGCGAGAGAAGGCTTCTTTATGCGTCATCTCGGTAAAAGTCTTAAAGGGACGCACGCTTATGCTAAAATCTCCGCATTCCCATGTTCCGTAATATTCTATCCCATAGTTGGTTTTCTGCTTCGAGGTTATGTGCCCCATGGGCTGTTCTTCATCATCTAACAGACTTTGTTCTATATATTGCTCTACGGCTTTCATAGATGAACACACCATAGCTGACGCTCCAGCATGGCCATCCATCTCCCAAGCCCAACATACTAGATATTTCATTTGGTTTTTTCCTTTCTAAAAAAATTATTTTTTTTATTTTGCTTAATATACCCGTTTTCGCTTATTTAAAAGCTCATTTAGCTATGTTTTTATATTAAATAATATAAATATATTATAAAAGCATTTTATCGTTTAAAACGGGCTTATTTTGCTTCATTTTTAGGTTCGTCAACTTGTAGTTCTTTTTCCACAGACTCGATGTTTTGTATCAAACTAGTTGCGAAACCTTGTAAGTCTTTTAGAACTTTAGCCGTGTCTAATCCATTGGAATAAGGGTTCTCCATAATTGCTGTCATTTCATTAGTCCAATTTAATAATGTATTGGCTTGAGTTTTAATTTCTATTACTTTATCTAACATTCTGTTCCTCCTGATTAAAATCTTTTAATTCTTTCTTTACTTTGGCATTGTCTACTTCGCTGCCGAAGTCTAATTCAATTTCTATTGCTGCCTTTCCCTTTGGGAAACCTTCTACCTGAATATCTCCTGGGTTAAAATTATATTCTTTAATATTCACGATTGTTGTATCTACATAATTTATCATAAACTTTTCGTCATTTAGAAATAATCTTAGCACACCAGGTGGAGTTGTAGTGCTTAAATACTGAGTGGTTATCATTCCCTTTGCGTGTGCCACTTCTATTAACTCTTTTGTTCGTGGATGATTGCGGTATAAATATATTTGTAATTTGCGCCCTCCTTCAATAGTGTGCGTTTCAATTGTAAAATCAAGGTTGCCACGAATAAGTTTGCTAAAAACTACTTCTTGTGTCAGCATGTTATCTAACATCACTTTTTTTAATACCATTCCTCATCATCCTCCATAAGCTCATCCCCATCTAGCACTTTGTTGATTATTTCTTCAAGGCTTAAACAGGTGCTGCACTTAATTTCTTGAACTTGATTAACCATATCTTCTATTTCTTTTGCTGAAAGGCCATAACATCTACCATCCTCTACAATAGAGGCATAAATATATAGCTCAGTAATTGAAAAGCCGTCGTCTAATATTTTACCATATTCTTTATCTAAATTATTCATGGCGACTCTCCGCGCGGCCAATTTCAAGTTCGTTTAAAATTGTTGTATCCACTTGCTGTTCTTTTAATGTTATCTCTGTTGGGCTCATTGTTAAATAGTCTATTAACAATTTGCTTTTCCCTATCTCTACTGATGGTATTTCATTACCTTGTAATACACCTACCATGCCTGGAATATTTATCATAAACTCATATTGATTTATTATTTCCTTTACAATACCTAATTGTGAATGTAGAGAGGAGATAGGATCTTCAGTATTAAATACAACCCCATTAATATAAGGTTGAGTTTTTAAAGAAACTTTTGTTCCCTTTTCTTCTAATGTCCCTGGTCTATAAAACTTTTTTGTTTTGTTTGACATTTTCAATTCCTCCTTTTGTTTTTACATAATAATTATATCATATTGTATTCCCTTCTGTCAATATAAAAAAAGAGTATAGAAGGTCTATTATTTTTCGATAGACATCCTATACTCTGTGTATGCTAATTCTACAAGTTCTGCTTTTGTAGCTCCAGCGGGAGCTTTCTTATCGCCATCTTCAAGAATGGCTTGTAATTCTTTGATAGAACACTTCTTATAATAGTCTTTTAGTAGCTCATTATAAGCTGTTATTAAAACTCCCATTGTTTGGTTATTTCTTACTTTGTCGCCAGCCAATTTAACATATTCTATTTGCCATGTTTCTGGCACACAAACCAAATGGTCTTTGCGAGTAAGCACTGTAATTAACCAATTCTTCAAACTTGGCATATTATCCTCCT
Organism: uncultured Bacteroidaceae bacterium; assembly: GCA_964563025.1. Lineage (GTDB taxonomy): Bacteria > Bacillota > Clostridia > Christensenellales > CAG-917 > RGIG4097. The sequence goes on from CAZLVK010000007.1 coordinate 71,976, forward strand.
GATTAAAATACATAGTCCCAAATCGTTTGCTCAGTATATTCGCCTAATTCATAGTCATTAACAATAAATTGTAAACGTCCTATATTGTAGGCTTTATCTATATCAAACTCTCCGACTACATCTATATTATATTTTTCTCCATTATTAAGTTTTTGACTTAATTCTGGGACATTAAACATTACAACATCGTAATTGCCGCAATCTATTTTAATGTGCTGTTCTTTATCTCCCATGAGCTCATATTGATTTGTTGGAATATCGGTAAGCACCGCCAATGGTTTATCGACTCCATGGGCCCATATGTTATCTGCCGCCATGATTTTAGCAATTTCCTTATTTACTTTTTTATAGTTGGCTATCATATCAACCATATATAAATTAGCATTTAAGTCTATATCATCTAGGATAGCATTTAAATGTAATTTAAAAGTTGGGAAGTTTTCCTGGTCTATTGCGATACCAAAAGCAAACGCATGTCCCTCGGCCATTTCTACACCACTAATATCTTTTACCGTTTCTCTTAAATTGCTTAAACCTTCAACCGATTTGCCACGAACGCTACCACGATACTGATTGATACCGTTGCCATCTATAAACCTACGCAATAGGAACACAGGCTTGTTGGTTTGACTTAATAATTTATTGGCGATAAGCCCAGATAATTCAAAGGTTAAATCTTGGTCTTCGTCTACAAAGATAATTGAATTATGTCCGTCATCTTCTATTTCGTCTTCTATTAATTTAATACTACGATTAACTGCTGTAGTTTGTCTTTTTTTGGCATTATCACATAAACGCCCAGCCTCTTCGAACAAAGGCACTTCCTGGTCTTCATAGCCTCGCTTGCTGCTTAATATTAAACTTGTAGGTTTAACTAAAGCAGAGAACACTAGATTTTTTTGTTGTTGGGTTCCTAAACGAATAATTGAATTGATATTCGGTCCTATTACCCACCCAATATCTTTTACTGTTGGTTGAGGTTCTTCCATATTATAATGGGCTTTTTTAATTAAAGCCATTAGGAATGGATGTTCTTCTATATATTTAACCCCAGTATCTACTATTCTTTTATTTTCTAATTGAGATAAATCCATAACATCCGCCACTATACCACAAGCCGCTAAAGCATAATACCTTTGTGGAATACGAACACCGTGAGTTTGAGCATAAGCTTGTGCAAACTTTAGTGCTACCCCTGCTCCGCTAAGTGCTGGATTAGGATAATCCATTTGACTACTTACAATAGCGATATTGTTATCATATTCCCCATAAACCATATCATTATTAATTTCATGGTGGTCTAATATAATAACTTTAGTGCCATTTTCTAACAAGCGCATATGCTTGTCTTTTTCTGAGCTTCCTGCATCTGGCACAACCACAAGGCTCACATCTTCAGGTATGTCTTTTAATTCTATTCCATGTTCTTTCCCTGGGTGCAAAACATAACCTATTTCCTGATTGGGTGCCACTTGCTCTAATAGAGATAGTATAATGGCACCACTTGTATATCCGTCTAAATCACTATCTACTACTACCAAAATCTTTCCTTCTGGATTTTTAGTTTCATTATATAAAATATCTACTGCTTTTGCCATGTTGGTTAATCTAAAAGGGCTATACTCATGCTCTTCTTTGGAATGGAGCCATTCTGCTGGATTATCTATTCCTCTATCACATAGCAAATCATTTAAAGCTAAATCAGGAGTTTCTTCATTATAATTCTTCGTGCGTAATTGATACTTCACTACTGTCCTCCTCTATCTCTTCCGGGAACTCTCTTATATTTTTACGCTCCCTGTATAATTTAGAATAAATCTGACGTCCCCTGTCTATTGGTGCGTCCTTATTACCTAATAACTCTCCATTCCAATCATAGATTAAATCTACATCAAATCCCATCTTTTCTATTTTATGACCTTCCCTAATCATTTTTTCTAAGCCATACAAATGATTACCATCATCATCCCAATCATTGTCCAATGCTAGAATAATTTTTTCTACGCCAGCTTGTTTCAAAATGATAGCATGATACTCACTAAATGAGCTACCACCTATTGCTACTGATTTATTTAAAGTGAAACAAGAACCATATTTTAATACACTCTTCTCACTCTCAAATACGATGGCTTCTTTTGACCGTTTAATAACTTTCTGATTTTGGTAGAAACCATATAATACCATCATCTTTGGATAATTATACAGCTCTTTATTATGCCATAAAGGCATATATTTACGATGCTCTTCGATATCGACTTGATTAAAGTTTCTAACTTTTATTCCCACTAATTTTCCTCTATGGTCTATAATAGGGAACACTATACGATTGCGCACCATGTCAAACTTGACATCATACTCTTTCAATACATCATAGTCTATACCTTCTTCTAGCCAAGCCCCCAAATATTTGGGTTGCTGAGTAAAACATTCTAAGACATGATGGTTATAAACAGTTAATTCTTGTTCCCAATTATTATTTATATGTTTAGTGCGCTTCACTGTTGGTGCCTCAATAATAGCGAAACCGTGTTTCATACGGTCGTCCACTATTGAATCAAGTAAGACATATGCTTGTGAATAACTTATCTTTGTTCCACGAGCTCTATATGTATTCATAATCATATCATATACACTCATACCCTTACAATTTGTATAACAATAAAAACGCTTAGTGGGTTCATAATAATATAATTTATGAGATGGGTTGCTAATTAGTTCATTATGGCATATGGTAGGGAAAATTAAGCAATCATTTCCATATCTTACCATTGTTTCAGGAATACCTAATCGTTCCATTAATCTTAATATATCAGTAGTATTTAATTTAGATACTAAGATATCTCCTGCTACTGCCATAACCTTACTCCTCTACTCTTATTTCTTGTCCAAAGTTAGCATAGGGGTCTGATTTATTGTCTATGACTACAAATCCTCCAACCCTATTAGCTTGCTTCACCTGGACTTTTGTGCTATCGAAATCTATTGGCTCATTTCGTCTATCTGTTATAAAACAATCGATGGTTCGGCAAGTCCCCAAATCTATATATCGCCATATTCTAACACCCGTCCATTTACCACGACGGTTTTTATAAATATCTGTTATAAAGTTCGGAACATAGGTTCCTAGTTTAACTGCCAAGGCTGTAGCCAACTCTTGTTCGGCGTTGTTTAATGGCAATGTGATTGCTCCTATATCTGCCTTGTCCGCTATCGCTTTACTTCCCCTAATGAGATTCTGGTTTTTTATTTCCTTTTCTTCAAAATCTCCGTTTAATTGTGTAGCAGTTGAAACATGTATATCTAACTCATTTGCCAAGTTTTTCAAAGTGTCCGACAATAACATTAAGATTACATCGTCTCTTGTGTTTTTATCTCTACCATCTGTTAAACCTGAGGTAATATGAATATAATCATAAAACACATATTCTACATCATCTTGTAATACATGCTTTTTTATGGTTGTTTGGATACTTGCCAAGGTTGGATTAGGTAAAAACTCTATAATAATATTATTATGTTGTTGAATATATTGTATAGCGAGTTCTATCCTTTCTCTTTCTTCGTTAGAATATTTGTTATTTAAAATCTTATCTTCATTAATACCTGATACATATGCTAATACCAATGTCTGTATTTCCGCATGCTCCAACTCTGTTGTTATATATAATACTTTATTTTCTGCTCCTGTATTATCCCAAGTTTCGGTCTCGGTATTGTAAATAACTGGAATTGCCAACTTACAAGCATTACCAACCATTCTACGTGATTTACCTGTTCCTGAACTACCAGAGTCAATATATAGTTTTTTGAGTCTGGCACCTCTTGTAATAGTATTATATATTTCACCTTCTAACGGCAACCCTATTTCTGGGACCGATTGAAGTTCTTTGTATAACTCTTCTATGCCTTCGCCAACATGGATACAGCTTTTTTCAATAAGATTTTGGTATTTGCCTTGAAGGTTGTTTATCTTGCCTTCGTAGTGTTTAAAAATATCGTCTATCTCTAACGCATTAAATCGAGCCATCTGTTTTTCAAATTGTTCGGCCGGTAAGGATTTATCATATAAATCTGTTATATCTACGCCTATCTTTACAAAATCTCTTAATAGGCTTTGCTTCTTTATTAAAGAAAAATTGTAATCAAAGTTTGTGGGTGTGTTATCATTACATATTTGGTATAGCACATCCATACCTCCATCACCGATAAACTTCTCATACATTCCTTGCTGTTCTCTAAAATACCCTATAATATCATTGATGTCAATATGACTATTCCCAAGGACATATAAATTGTATAGGGCAGTATAAATTGCTTGATATTTCTTATCCACAAAATCCTCCAAGCGTAAAGGATATTCTGTGGAGATAATTAAATCATTATCTAAATATAAACCTGTTAATACTTTTTCTATTGCGTGAGAATTATACATATAATCCTCCTTTCCTATTCCTCATAGTCAAAGTTTATAAGTTTTTTCTTCGGCTTACTGTGTGAAATGGTTATAATGTTTTCTGTTTGGCTAATATCTAGTTTATCTTGTTGTTCTATTTCAGCCACTTTGGCGTAAACATTATTCACATTTTTGTAATAGTTTCGTGCTCGCTCATATACATAAGGTATAATGCCAACTCCTTTGCCTTTTGTTATATCGTTAGATTGAATAATAAAGAAATAAGTCAAAGTATAATACATTCCCATATAAGTCATGCCTTCGTCTTTATATTTTTGGATTTGTTTACCAACAAGCTCCCATTTTGGTTCGGCTGGCTTGTATAGGTCCTGTATTAAATCGGTCAGCTTACGTAGCGTCGCAGCCTCTTTTTGAGCTCTCTCATGACATGAGGCGTGAGCATAGCGATTACTTATTTTTACATACTCGCTATACTCTCTATCAAACTCTTGTCCACAGTATTTACACTTGCATTTTTTGGCCATCTTATAGTTCTTTTAATTCTACAAGGGCTGCTTCAACAAGTGATTGTTGAGATGGTGTAGCTTCTGTAATTTTCTTTCCTACACCTAAATATTGGTCTATGATAGCAGTCATCTTTTCTGCTAATTCTTTTTCGCCACCATTTACTATTCTGTCTTTTAATTTATTTAATACGGTGGTTACTTCTTTATACACTTCAGAGAAAGTTCTCTTTTCTGCTTGTGTTTCTTCTTCTACTTTAGTTTCTTCTAAAATAGTCTTATTATCTGCTGATATTTGGACTCCAGCAGATAGCATAGCTTCGTCAGCGCTTTGGATGGCCTTAACTAATTCGTCATAGTTAAAATCTATCTTAATTGGCAAGCCTTCTCCATAACGAGAACCAGCTTCTATATCTGTATCTCCATATTTACCACCACGTAAATATGCTACTGGTTTATTTCTACCGCTACTATCAGCTTCTTGACAAACATACATTGTAACGTCTACCAACCCAGTTATAATTTCTTTTGGTCTTCTATCTAACGCTGGAGTAATACCACTATGAGAAACACCCATACTATCTACATAATCTTTCTTTTCTGCGTGAGCAATAAAGATTAAAGTATAACCCATTTGTCCTAATGAATTAATTACATCTTGAAACTCATCACGCACTGCTCTATAACCCTTCAATTTTGTTATCATATAAGTTTTTTATCTTATATTTCTTATACTTTCTATTCGTATAAGTTCAGCATATCTTTTCATCTCTTCCCAGAGATGCCATAGCCTCGTGGATAATTATATCAATTAGGAGTTTAATAACTCTTCAAACTTATCTTTTTTCCTTTTGAGAAATAAATTAGAAGGAGTAGAATACAATAGATTATATATTTTTTGTATTTTATCGTTACCGTAGCAGTATAATCTGCATATATTAATATTTTGTCTTGGTTCAACACACCAATTTAACTCAATATCATATAGTAAGAATATTTGTTGTAATTTTAGTATAATGTTTTTACAAGAACTATCTATCTGGAAACGCATACTACTACCGTTTTTGTATACAGCACCGTCTCCATCAAATAGTCCTCTGATATAATCTATATAATAATCACTTTTAAGTTTTGTAGGAAAATCATAATTTGAATCATAGGTTTTATTAGGAATAATATTGTATATTTTTAACTGTTGTTTTATATCATAAGAATAAAAATATAATTTACTATTCTCTGTTTGTTTGGAATTATTAAAGTAATCTTTTACTTCTCTTTCGTTATTTATAGAGGTATTTAATTTTACTAATAATTCTTTGTCTTTTCTTTGTAATTCGATAGCAACCATATTTTTGTTTTTCGATACAGTCCCATCACTACCTAAAATACCGAGCCAATAAGCCATATCATGAGATTGATGATTAAAATAATTATGATTAACTCGATACTGCTTTTCCGTTCTTATTTCTTGTGCTGAACGAATATGAGTTCCATATTTGCGTAGTATTTTCTTCACGGTGTAATCACTAACATTGAATTCTCTTCCGCTTTCTTTTTGTCCTAATTTTAATATTGTATAATTATATATGATTTTCTCTTCCTCTTCCTTCTTTAATTGTCTTTTCATACCGAAACGACCTCCTTAATTGTTTAATTTATCTATGCGTTGCCCCTGGTAATACTTTTAAATATTACCTTCAGGTCTGATTAGCATTTCAGCTTTCCAGTTTTTTTCTATGGTTATTCAATGTATATCACTACACAAGGCGGCAAAGGTGTTTACCGAAACCTAAGTCAGTTAAGTCTTCTATGTCTTTTTGGGTTTTAACAAACTTCTCTGCTTGGCCCCACATTAAAGGCACTGTGTCAATTATAATTGTGTCATACATAGCTCTAACTTCAGGTTTCTTTAATTGTTTAGCATAATTTTTCATATCTATCCAGCTATTAACATTAACAGCTTTAACGCCATCAATTAGATTGTATCCCGCTTCAAACGCTAATAACAAACTTTTACTAAACTGACAAGCAGTTGTTGTTTTACCAGTTTTAGCTCCTCCATACATAAAAAACATTTTACTTTGAACACCTGATTTAACTCTATGTTCTTGAACTGTTAATAAATCTAATGCCATATTAGTAATTACCTCCTATTAGAAAAGAAGATCTGCACCTGCTGCTCTATTTGCTGCAGCTGTTACTTGTGCTCTTGCCTTATATCTTTCTATAATATCATTGTTTTGACTTACTATCGCTGCCTGTAAATCTTTTAATACATAACCTTCTTCAGCTCCTTCTGTTGCTGGTGTTCCGGCTGTAATTCTTAATAAACGAACAGTGTTAGTATAAGTTTGTTTAATAGGGTCTCCAAATCCTAATTCTTTTTCTACAACTCTTTCTTGTTGGTCATAGATAATTTGTCCACATAGAGTTACTAAATCTCCTTTATTATAATTATTGTTGATATAGTCAGCTGCTGCTGGGTCATCAAATCTTAAGGTTAATTCGTTTACTCTGCCTCCAAATCCTACATTTAATAATTTTAAATCATAAGTATCTGTTGGATTTCCTTCTCTATCCATCACTTCTTTAATAGAAGATACAATACCTTGAACTTCAAATGAATTTTGGTTAAGTGCGTCAGTTGCTGCGCTTCTAACGAATACTCCTCCTATTCTCCAATTGTTGATTACTCTTGCGTCTTTTTCAGAATAGAAGCTGTTATCTTCAATACGAGCATTACTGATTGCTACTTTTGGAGCTTGCTGAACACCAACCGTTCTTGCTGAAGGCATTTCTACTACCTTACTTAATCTTTCATATAAGGCATTCTTTTCTCCTGTGTTTTTTAATTCATAGGCAAATACAGATACTGGGATAACATAATCATTATCTACCATAACTTCTAATTCGCCTGATAAATATTTTCTTCCATTTTTATCTACTTTGTTTTCTAAGCTATTGTCCATTAAAGTTCCTTGTAAGGTAACTCTATTTAGCATTTGTTTTAATTCTTTTGCCATAATATTTTTCCTCCTTAATTTTAAGACATTCTCATTATATCACTACTTTTCATTTTTGTCAATATCTTCTGCTATTTCTGCGATAGTTTTTTCTTCGCCATCCATATTTAACCTTGCTTTGGTTGAAGCGGCGAAAGCATCTAAATCAACAAAACCAATACGGCCATGCTGATAGAATAAGCCGAAGTTCATATCTTTTAAAGTAGGATGCGCATCTATGATGCTGCTTATTTGAGCTACTATATCTTTTACATCGGAGATATTAGTAAATTGCTCTTCTTTTTCTACTTTCATAATTTCCTCCTTGTTTTCGTTATATATTATATCATTACTTTCACTTTCTGTGAAGTCTTCTGCGAAAACTATTTTAAAAAATTAAAAAAAATAAAAGTAAAATATTTATAAAAATCGGTCTTTTTTATAACCTTATTTCGTTAAAAAATATTTTATAATATATTTATATTAAAAAAGTTTTTTAGCGTTTAGACCGGCCTTATTTTGCTTTAAAGGTTGGAATGCTTTTAAACAAAAAAAAGGGAAGATACCGATATGATATCTTCCAGTTAACTATATTTTAAAAAAGAATGGAGCGACGAGGTTAATTAAAAAACCTCATCAAGCTATCCTCCTCAATTTACTAATTTTAACTTTCTTATATCCTTTTGAAGTCAGTATATATTTTGTTGTGTATATTATTAAATTGTCGCTCCAAAAGTATATATAGTTTTAAAGATGATTTATATGTATTTCCACGCGTAGCCACCAGCGCTCTTATTTCTTCCACAAGCACAAGCTTGTATATCACCTTTGTTGGTTTTTTTAGCTTCAGCTACAGAAGTATAGATTTCTATGACTTCCCCCGTGTCTATATCTATTTTAGCTACTTGTTTAGGTTGTCCGTTATTTTTGATTTCAGGGAATACTCTATTTCTTATAACGCCAGTCCATTGTGGTCTTCCATTGCCATCTCTGCCAACAATAATAGCTCTGACTGTTGGACCGGTAATGTCAAATTGTTCACACAATTCTTTAGTGTTAGAACGATAACCGTCTGTTTCATAATGGTCGTAGATATATTGGGCTTGCTCTAATGTTAATTTAGCTGCCCAGGATTCCTCTTCAACTCTTTTTTTATGAAGTCCTGTGTCGTAGGCGTGTTTCAAATTATAACTTCTATCACACCATTCAAGATTATCTGCTCGGTTATTACTTTTATCACCATCTATGTGATTGACATCTGTAAAATGTTCTGGGTCTGGATTTTCTAAAAATAATGTGGCAACAGCTCTATGTAATCTGTGATTACGTAACTTCTGTCCTACATTAAAAATGTAGTATCCTTCACTATTTTTAGTCGCTATACGTTTTTCTCCTTTTAGACTCCTCATATTTCCTAAGTTAGAAATATAAATACAATCTTCATATAATTTGTATATTTCTTCCATATTGATTCCTCCTTTTATATACAGAGAGAGGATTTTTTATCCTCTCATATATATAGGAGTTTTAGACAACCAAAACTACAAAAACATTATTGAATAATGTTTAAGCAACGTTCCCTTTAATCATCTTGGCTACTGTTATGTTTTCACCATTTCTTGGGATATAAGAAGCTTCTTTTGCTTGTCCCCCTACAGTGATTTGATATCCGTTGATGCTTTCTCCATTAAAAGCAGCTGCGAATAATTCTGCTACTGTTTCAGTTCCATGACTGATAACTGGGTTAGCTCCTCCTGGTACTTTTGTGATAATTACTGAATAAATGTTTTCCATATGAAAATTTCCTCTCTTTCTTTCTTTATAATTTATCAATATTTTTTTATTGACAATATAATTATATCATTTTATACTGCCATTTGTGAAGATTTTTTTGAAAGTTTTTGCTCAAATATTTTAGAATAAATCTTCTTGAGCAACTGGAACTTCTTCTACTAAATCTTCAATTACTTCAAAACTTTCTTCATACTTATTGTAATGATTATCAAATATTGTTTTAAAGTAATAAGTTCCAACACGGTCCATAACTAATTCAATGAATTGAACTATCATTAAAGACGCTGTTTGTAATACTATTGGTAATACAGTGATTGATGTCCCACAAGCTGATACTTCTGCGTTATCGTCTTCATAAAAATCTGCTTCATACTTGGTGAAATCCTTAACGCTCATGTCTAATGAGTAAACTCTTGCTTGGTCTGAACCCAACCTACTTTCCCAACAGTGAACTATGTTCTTATTTTTCTTAGCTGCTATCCATAATTCCTTACGGATTTTCATACTATCAACTAATAAGAATACATAGCCTGACATTTCATCAATGCCTTTATGTTCCTCATCATGTTCTGGTAGAACGGCGGATGTATAAACATTCACTACTATATTAGGATTTATAGCTTTAAGCTTATCAGCTAATGCTTCTGCTTTTAACTTACCTAAATCTGCTGTATCATAATATTGATTTGGTATATTGTGTATTTCTACATCATCAAAATCATATATATTTAATACAGGACAACCCATACGAGCTAATTCCATAGCTACAAATGAACCAGTAGCTCCCACCCCTATAATATGTATAGAATATTTTACTGCGTCGGGTGAAAATACTTCTATGTGCCTTGATAAGTCCAAGATTAACACTCCCTTCTTTTTGTAATATTTCTTTTTTTATTACATATATATTATATAATAATTTTTGACCTTTTGAAAAGTTTTTTTATTATTTTTTTTCATTAGGTCGTAATAAAAAATCTTTTATTTCTTTTTTATTACAATAATATTATATAATATTTTAGTGCCATTTGTATAGTCTTTATTCTATACAAAGGCACGAAATATTAACCTAGGATTGCTTGCCAGTAATTTGGATCGCTAAGCACTTCGTCTAAATTGCCCACATACTTAACGTCTATGTCTTTTAGCATAGGATTTGACACGCTTTTTCTTTGATTTTTTTTTGAGTTAGACCATACGGTGCGAGAACTTGAGCCACTGTTATAAGTTGTAGTTGGTAAAGTCGTATAAGCTTTCTTCTTAACCTTTTCTTTTATCTCTTCCTCGATACTCTTTCTTAACTCATTGGCACCTGGATTATATGTTTTAAGGTCTGCTTGGTCCATATGTATCTTCAATCCATGTTCGTAATCATATATATCTATATGATATTCTCTCTTCTTGTTAGTTATTAAACGAATGAACCAAGGATTGCCGTCCTTAAAGTATTCCATTTGACTGTCATCTTGTCCAGAAGGACTTGGACTCATGTTAACATGAGAATGTCCCCATAACTTAATAGTTGCTTGGCGCTCTGGTGATACGGTGTTCCAGAATTTTAATAGTCCTTCTGCCGTAATTTCAGTTGTAGTAGAATGAACTTCTTGCTCCAGTAAAGCACAATCAGTTATTAAGAACCCATCTTTATCAAAGCGTTCAACAAACGCCAACCATCCTATTTCTCCTTCCGATAAGTCGCAATACAATTCCATTTTTTGTTTTGCCTCTGGCAATATATATAATTCATATCTATTGTCTAAAAATGCTACTGTTTTTGCCATTATAAATTAGCTCCTTCCTTTATTTCATTATATAATTGTTCATTATTTTCTTGGCACCATTTTAAGAACATATCTTCATCTTTATTATGAGTGCCTATATCATTTGACATATGATGTAATCTTAACTCAGTAAAACTGATACCATGTCTTAAACGCCATTCTTGAAAGTCAGCGATAGATATATCTTTAATTTCTGCTTTAGACTGTGAATCTATGTTAGAGTCCAATAAGGTATCTCTCATTATATCTAAGCCGGCACAATATACTAATTCTCCTGCTTCATTATAGATTGGATACCACCAAACTTTCATTCCGGCATAATCTCTTAAGTTAGCAGTGGTGATATATTGTTTTAAGCATAAGAAGTAATAATCTAAACCATGCTCATTTGTATGAGCTATTACATCATTAAACTCTCCACCACATAAATGTCCTTTACCAAAATGTAGATATCCTACATTAGACCAGTTATTAACTTTGAATAAGTCGTCCCATTGATGGTCTAAACTATCTATAAATTCTGGCTTAAAATCTGGGTGAATGGCAATCTGTGTTCCTACCATCCCAAAATGACACCCTTTATAAATGTATTCTGCCACCTTGCGTATATATTTATTGTCTTGGAAAGTTGAATAATTAACAAATCTTCCCAATGGTTCTGATGGATATATAGGTAAAGGTTTAATATTTAATATTAAGTGGTCTCCATCCAAACCAACCTTATCTATTAAGTTTAGATATTCTAGGTCTTGTAAAGTAATTTTTTTATCACAAGTCTTTTCTTCTTTGGAGAACTTCTTAATGCTTTCATTTACTACTTTTAATTCCCCTGGGATTGCTTTGAAACGATTTGAAAATCTCTTATATTCATCTAGCTTATCTAAGTGATATAAGATACTGCTTTTATCTTTCTTTAAAGTATTGTAGACATCGGCAGCTAACTTATATTCTTTACTTCTTAACAATCTGTCCATCTTTACAACATTTATTTTCACTTCTGGACAATTTGTTAATATAATTCTTATCATATCATGTAATACCTCTTTGCCTTCATGATTGGCTAAAACATATAATTCTATTACACGATTTTCCTTAATGGCTTTTATAAATCCATCCATTCCATAAGAACACAAATATTCAGGTCCTGCGCCTAACATAGTTTTACCATGAAGGGAAAAGCAACCCATGGCAAAAGTTATATAAGTAGACATCATTTTATCTTTTTCAGTTGTTATTAAGAAATTATCTCCTATCTTGAGTTTTAGCACGAATTACATCTCCCTTCAATCTCTTATATTCTAATTCAATAGTATTGTCCTTCGCCTTATAATAATTCTTTAATGGTAATTCAGCACGAAAAATATAATTTTTCTTAATAGAAGTTTCCATAAAAGTTATTGTAGGTTGGATAAGTTCTATTGGATTTATTTTTTCTTTCTTTATTGATTTAATTATAATATTTTTAGGCTCCATGTGTAAAGTTTTATAATAGTTCTCTTTTAGTTTATTATCCATCTTTACTACTGGGATAGCCATGCACTTTGAGAAGTCATAGGCGTCTACATATTGTTTTAAAGTAGCGTATTCTGCTTCAAGATTGTCTTTCATTTTAACATATGCTCCCAATAAGTCATGCGTTCCTTTTTTCTTTGCTTTAATACAATAATCGAACCAAGTAGAAATAACATCGTCTACAGGATTAATTTCCCCTTTTAATTTATTAACATAGGCAGCTTTAGGTAAATTGTTATCAACTATACCGTGCATCATAGCATCTAATAATGCACTATCTACTACTCCTCCTTGGATTGGTATTATTATTGTCCCACGATAAGTTGCATCGCCACGTAGGCCAACTTCTACATACATATTCTTTTGGCCTTTGTGCCCTTTAATACATATAGTGCCTATATTATTGTCCCAAACATTGTTCCCAAAAGTGCTTCTTGCTCTAATGATGTTTTCTACATTAACAAAGCGTAATATTAATTTAGTATGTCGACCACCATTATTAGCAGAAAAATAAAAATCTTGATTTCTACTGAACTGAATAATGTGTAGATTTTTAAGCCCCGAGTTCGCCAATAGTTGAAAGAATGGTTTAATTGTATCATATGCTCTTTGACTATCGTAAACAACTATCATATCTTGATAATATTTAGCTTTTATTTTAGTAGTATAGATTGGTCTAAAAGAATAAACCCCACACTTTTCTCTCCAATGACAAAATGAAACAGCATTCATATCACCCCAGTCGCAAGTTGTTATAGTATTTTTGTTTTTATGATTTAAAGCGTCGGCCAAGTTGTCATAAATTGTACAAGTAATTTTTATCATAGCGTTCCTATTATACTTTTTAGAGACATCTGTCTCAAATTGACCTATAATATTTTCTTTATGTTTGGTTATTATTTGTTTAAACAATTGAGTTATTTTATTATCTAGGCATTCTATCATATGTACAGAAGCCATGGTTCTGCTAGTCGCAGATAATTCCATCGCTGATATAGCAAATGGGAAAACAGACTTTGGAATATTAGGAGTTATCTTTTCTATAACACTGGGGTTATGAAATAAATCATAGTAAACCCCCTTCTCTCTTAAAGGTTCTCCTTCAATCACCATTTGATGATAATAATAATCTACACCCTCGCTGTTTATTGGAGTAATTTTTTCATATACGATATTATATGAACCTAATTTATCTAATTGTTTTCCTAATGATTCAATATCCGCCTCTCCAAATGGCATTCTTGAAAAATCGTGGTCTAAAGACAATGCCTGTCTTTTATATTGAATTATACTATCAAAGCAAGCCTGTGAAGTCATTGGAGTTGAAACTAATACTTTTATTAAAAAATGGTATCCTTCGTCTCTTTTATCGGTGCCAACTTGCACTTGATATCTAAATGTATTTTTCATTTTTTCACCTTCCTATTATTATCTTTCCCTATATATCTTATAAGGTTATATTCGCTAATACTCATTTTTTCACGGGACAGGTAGGTCTTTTTCTTCATCTTTGGATGAAGATACTCTTTACTTCCTTTCCTCCATCGTGTGGTTAGTTTTTGAACTATTACTCTGTCTTCGCCATCAAAACCAACTATAATACCCGGTCTTATTTTTTCCATATTGCCGGGAGTAAAGTAGGGATAATGGACTAACCATATATCACCTACATTAGGACATCTAGTAGTTGTGGTGCTCATACACAAATATTCTCCCTTCGTTTATTACAATAATACCCGTATGAGGCAATTCTTTAAGACTGTCTAACGCATCTAACAAATCACCAGAGGGTTCTTCTTTATCATCAAGGTTTATTATAGATATACCTATAAAGTCCATAAATTGCTCTATATCATCTATGATATAACAATGACATTCATAGTTATCTTCCATATATATTAGTCTATATAAACCTTCATCATACTTTTGAAAATAGAAAACATCGTTTCTAAGTAATCCCCAATGTATCAAACCATATACATGTTTCCTATTTTCTATGTTCCACTCAGCTGACAATAGACTAACCTTTTCTCTTTCTTTAGGTGCTGCTTTTATTAACTTAGCAGTCATTCGCTTATTATATCTTAAATTAGGTGTCATTAGTGTATCCCTATCTTCCATTCTAATGTTTTAGCCAATTCCACAAAGTCCTTTTCTTCTCTATCAACTTGGACTTTTTCTAAATTAAACAATCTGTTGAGCATATTCATACTTATTATATCCTCATGTTTAAAACTAGTAGTGGTCGTCTCACCTTCTGTATAAGTAATACTTTGAGCTTCTTCAAGATTTAATAATACACTTTTTTCAAAAGGTGTCATCATATGTTGAGTTAATAAATAACAAGCTCTTTCTTCGTCTTCATTAGCCTTACACATTCTTTTAAGGACATTGTTATATGACTTGGTATTCTTAAAGAAAATATAACTACTAAACTCTTCTCTCAAAGCCATAATAGGTAAATCATATATTTTTTGCTTACTTATTCCTTCTTTACTCGCATCTTCTAACTGTAAGATGTAATAGTGTATTGCCACCCTTTTTACAAATCTAATATGTAAATCTGGATACTGTGTTGTAAGTTTAGATAAAAAGTCTTGATACGAACCAGCGTGAACTAATACCGTATGACTAATCAACGCTGGGGCTGAAACTTTCTTTTCCATACTATCACTCTCTTTCTTTATTTCTTTATATAAATATTATAATATATTTTCGGTGTTTTTTTCAAGTTTTTTTCCTAAAATACGAATGTGAAAATCATATATGTCCATATTCTCTATCATATCTATGGTCGCTATAGTTCCCGTGTAGTCATCTTCTATCTTTAATTCTGTTTCGCTGTCAAAGAGATATAAACACCCTGAGTCAAATAATAATGAATATATTATGCCATTTTCATCGTGGATTAAATGACCTCCCCCACTTGAAGGGGCGTCTGGGTCTGCCATTACTAAGTTGTATCTTTCGCTTATGGTCAACATATCATAAACAAAATACATCTTTTTATCTTTCCCATAACAGCTGCTTAGCATTTGTCTAAACTCTTCTCCGTCTGCTACGACAATCATTGTGCTACCTTCTTGGTGATAACAAATACCTTTAATATGTTTAATAGCAAAAGCGAATAATTGTTGTGATACATAGTCTTCGCTTAGCATATCTATTTCTAATACTTGATATTCACCATTTAACGAATAAGACGCAGTGAAATCCATTAGTTGAGCGTATTTTGCTATTTCCGCTACGGCTGCGTCATATTGGTCATTTGAAACAACGACTGATAAAGCTGTATAACCTTCCATAATTATAACCTCTTATAATAGTCATCGCTGTAGTCATAGTCATCGTAGCTGCCCCAGGGATAATCAAGATATTTTGCCGTTTCTGTATCATCATCGTCATCATCTTCGTTTAAACTTTCATCAAGAACTACGATATACAAGCCACTTTCTTCAAGAATAGTTTGCCACCATAATGTTGTTTCTTTGTTGCCGAAACTAGCACTATATAATCTATCACCGAATAATAGTTCTTCATTGTCCTCTATTGGTTCAGGCATATCGTCTTTACCCTTCTTAATCATTATGTCTTTTATTTCTACCAGAGTCTTAGTTTCTATGTAAAAATATTGTACCAAGAAGTTTAACTTTTCCATGTCGGTAAGCATATCACCTAATAATACACTACCCGCACCAGGCCAAGGATAAAGGTCATTATATATATCTTCCAATTCGTCTGCCCTAACTATAACAGCATTTGACCATTCTTCATGAACAGCCAAGGCATTTGTTATACATAAGATGTCGTCAGGACGATAATCACTATCTTGAAATAAACTTTCTATTAATATGAAGCCATAAGCTTCAGGGTCTCCTCCATAACCACCATGAGTCTTAGCCACTACTCTAAACTCTTCTTCGTCAAAATTGTCGTAATCATCTTTGGCTAGAAGTATAACCCACCTTTGCCCAAAGAAACCATTTTGTTTTTCTGTCATACACAAAACTCCTTTCTTTTTTATCTATAATAATTATATCATTTTTAAGTTGTATATGAAAAGTATAATAAAAAAACAGAGCTCCTATGAGTTCTGCTTTAGTTCTATTTGTGTAGTTATGACAGATTGGGAATTACTAACAAACAAATCTATAATATCCTTTTTCATACAAGCTCCGCAGCTATCAAGGACAATGCCTTCATACTCTTGTCCATTAATGTGTAGCTTAACCGTATCATAATATTTAAAATAAATTGTTCCTTCCCTTTTAGCATAACCATATTTTAATAAATAGGGTGTAGCAGTTCCCAATACTAGTTTCCCTTGATAAGTATACCACCCTTTGTCATTAATTTGGAAGTCTTTTTCGCATAGGCCAGTGCCAGTGCAACTTCCTGTGGCACAATTATCTCCACTGTAGAAACTAGTTAATCTATAACTTTTCCACTTTGCTGCTTCTTCTAATTTTTTTTTAGTTGCTCTAATTCTTGTTGAGTTTGTGTCAATTTTTGCTCAGCGTTGTCTAAGTCTATTTCACAATTATTATGGCTTTCTACCTCTGCCATATATTTCTCCTTCCATTGAGAAAGGTCTTGCACATTGTTGCGTAGTCTATAATTGTCATTGAATAAAAACCAGTTGCCCATTAATGAGGCACAAGCAATTAGAGTGATAATAGACGCAGCTATTTTTTTACTTGTCTTCATTTACTGTCTCTCCCTTGCGGTCTCTTGCCACAATTTCTTTTATTTCTGCCATTAATGCGTTTAATTCCTCTTTTTTCTCTTTATCTAAATCATCAGGAATATAACGGGATAGTTTGCGATATTTCCCTGCATAGCATAGATCTGCCATTTTTTCCAGCTTCCCTAAACTTGGCTTTTTGGCCTTAGGATATATCTTGTATTCCATAAGTTTATCACAATACTTTTGAATGGCTAATAATAAGTCCATATTACACCTCTTTCATTTTTTAAAAATATTTTATAATAAAATACCTCTTTTCGCCTATTTAAACACCTCTATTTGCTTCAAAAATATATTTCTAATATAAATATATTATTTTTATAAAAAGTGGCTTAAATCGCTTAAAAAAGGGCAAAAAATAAAGAGGAGAAAATCTCCTCACTTATTCCTTGATTTGAGAGTATCTAAAAGGAAAGGCGGGGTATAGATACCCTCAAATCAGGGAACAAGCCCTGAGATGAGATTTAACTATTTATTTGATGTATTTGATGTTTTAGTTTCTTTTTTCTTTGGAGCGAAAGGATTTGTTCCATTGTTAAACATTGACATTAAAGCAATAGTAGATAAACTATCATCGCTTTTATCTCCTTTTAACATCATAGCTAAAGCCATAGGATTGCTTCCTAATTCTCCATTGTTTAAAGAACTTAATAACATAAGTTGAGTTAAATCGCTATTCTTTCCTTCCATTAATGCCATTAACATCATAGGATTACTGAATAAATCACCAGTTGAAGCGAAGTTATCACCAAACATTGAGAATACTTTTGTGAAATATTTGATACCAAACATTGTTGATTTTGGAATTAACACTGTTTGAGTGCAGTCGTCATATGATACTGCTTTAATTTCATTAGTTGTATCTACAATAAAATAAGGTTTATTTTCATGTAAGATTGTATCTCCTACACTTACTTCTACTGCTGGTAGAATGAATAAAGCATCTTTGATGTCAAATAAAGTATTTGTAGCATCAACGAATTCGTTGTTATCTTTGTTATAAACAACATACTTACCAGTGTCTTTTTGAGCCACTGCGATACCGTTCATAGATAGTTTAAAACGGTCTCCCCTTAACTTACCGAAACCTAAGTTTCCAAATAAATTATCCATAACTGTCTTTTCCTCTCTTTCTTCGGGACAAACATTACATTCGTCGCATTCTTCTGCTATAAAACGAGCTATTTCTTCTGCTAGGTCATTTGCTATTGTTTGAAAGTCTATTGTTGGTTCTTCGGCTAATAACTCTTCACCTTTATCTGTTAATTCATAAGTTGTTAGCTCATCATATAAATCGCCTGCATTAATAGTGTCAAAATTAGCAGGGATATTTACTACTCCACAATACACCACAGCTAAATCATATTTAGTCATTACGATAACACCAGATTTAATACCCAATGTTTCTCTATCACGACTATTAACAAAAGCAGCCCTATTTGTATTAGGAATTAAAATATTCTTGCGTAGATAATCTAAATCTTCGTCTATTTCTATGATGTCATCTACTATATTGTCTATAATACCTATTTGTTTACCAGTAAGAGCGTCAAAAGCGTGTTCTTCACCAAAACAAACTTTAGTATTCTTGACAACAGACACCCCATCAGCCAATGCTATTAGAATGTAAGCATCACGATAATTTGTTTCTGCCATTTTGTTTCTCCTTCCTTTATATTATATATAATATAAAAAAACTTTATCTCTTTTATATTACAATATTATTATAATATAAAATTGAACCTCTTGTAAACCGAAATACTTTTACAAGAGTAGGAACGAAATGTTCCTTGAAAAGTTAATGAATGGAGGGACTTGTTCTTTACCCCCAAGTCTTTAAACAGGATAACCGTGTATTCAGTCATATTTCAACGGGATTGATACCCGTAAGACAAGCATGAACTGGAGTATGTACTATTCAAAAGATCCAACCTAATCTTTTGTTAATTGCCATAATTACCGATGGTTTTCTCATACGCCCATAAGCCACACCGTTATACACGATTTAACACGCTTCAACCATCATCTTACACTTCCCTTACTCACTCCCGGCTTGGTAGTGAGGGGGCATAGACCGGTTCGCTTATCGACTTTCTTCTTACCCATTATGCTTTCGCCTGCCCACTTCGGTTGAACAACCTGATGACCTTTTTTCATAGGTTATGGCCACAGCATCCTACTGCGTTCACAGTTATTAGATTACAACATAATGTTGGATATACATCTTCCAGCGTATATCAATAACATAATGGAAGAATATAAAGCTACTACACGTCTCCACTCTGGCCGGAGCTTTGACATAATGTGTAGGAAGGATTGATTACCTTCAACATATGAGGTTCTTAACACCTTTTTCTTCAACGGATTTATGCTTGCTGCCTACTGCTTTCTTATTTCAACCGCTAAGGATATATTTTGCCATGAAAACTATTTACGACGCCAACTCGCATATGTTTTCTTATCCACGAAATCAGTAGCACCTTACACTTGTTATCCCGACAGCTTCTCCCCCTCGCACTTCCGTGCTCTTGACGTAGCTTTTGGCATCGTGTGGAAGAACATCCTTAGGCCGAAACCTAACCTTGTTCGGATAACATTCATTAACTTTTCAAAGAACATTTTGTAATTTTTTTAATTACGAATATATTATATCATATTTTTATGCTTCTGTGAAGTCTTTTTCGTCCTTCTGTGAAGTTTCTACATAAAATTGTCTATAAATACGCCAAAAATTAATTAAACTTTGGATTTCACCCATGCGTTCACGCAATTCGGGTTTATCTTGTATGTCTATATAATCTAGCATATCTTCTAACGCTTCTATGGTTTCTGTAATTATTTGTTTACTTATCATTTCTATCACCTTCAAAAATGGAGGGCCCGGCTGGAATCAAACCAGCGATCGGGCATTTGCAGTGCCGTGCCTTATTCTCTTGGCTACGGGCCCAAAGTTATTACTTGATTAAATCGTCAAGTAATACTGGAGTATAATCATGATTTTCTACACATACACAAATATGCGTTTCATCATCATTAGGTCTGTCATGAACATGACCATACAAATTAAGATATGGAGTGTCATCATTTCTATGATGAGAGAAACAAATTTCTTTGTCATTGATACGAAAAACTACCTTTTCTCCAAACACATGCTCAAAGCCAGCTGCTTTATACTGTGATACCGTATTATGGTCGTGATTACCTCTCACCAAAATCTTATGTCCGTTCAGTTTAGAAACAATTTCCTTAATATCATTAATACGACCCAAGGCAAAGTCTCCACAATGGATCACATAATCTTCTGGTCCCACTACTTTATTCCAGTTTTCTATCATAGTATTGTTCATCTCCTCTACTGTTTCAAAAGGTCTATTACAATATTCTATGATATTTTTATGATAAAAGTGCGTATCACTAATAACAAAGATTTTGTCTTTCATAATAATCCTCTCCTTTTTTATTACAATATTATTATATCACATTTAATTCCTAAAATCAAGTGTTCTGTAATAATTTTAACGCTTTTTGATAATCATATATGGTGAAACCCAATTGACAATCAGTTCTAACCAATACCGGTAGCAAATGACACATATCACTATCATCGTCTATAATAATAAACTTACCTGTATAATTATTGTCGTCTATCCAGCGTTGTATTTCTATACCTCTTTGTTGATATAATCTAGGTGTCGTGCCTATAACTTTTATATTTGGGTCAAAGCCAGATTTAGTTATAAGAGTTTGTAGCTCCTCTAATGTCATACCTATTCTCCAAGAAGAAGATACAACTATGTCATAAGGCACTTTAGAATATAATTCATTAAGCCACCCTATGGCTTGCTTATTGTTTAATTCTTTGCGTCCGGCTTTATGAACATTAAACGACCATACGCCGTTTGTGTCTTGCTCCCAATAAATGGTTTCTACCACACCGTCAAAAATCGAGAAATACAATTGGATTTCCCATAACATCACCTCTCATTACTGGTCTATTTCCCATGGCCAGTTTTCCTCTATTGGGCAAGTGCTTGACATATAAAAAGCCATTGGTGGAAGCATATCGCCTTGTTTACAACCATGTAAGCAAGCATAAGCCTCAGCCATTATTTCTGCCCATCTACGCATAGATAGCATTAGATAACCATCCTCAAACATAGGAATTGCCATAATTTGATGAGTATCCCCACAAATCACTAGCTTTTCAAATACTAATTCTTTAATTAAAGCCTCATGATGGCTTTCGTCAAAATCACATTCGTTCCAACCATTATGAACAACTTCCCCCCAAGTTTTCCAAGTTATAGTCATATTTTTCACCTCTCTATTAAAAAATGGCACGCTTGAAGAGACTTGAACTCCCAACCATCGCATCCGTAGTGCGAAGCTCTATCCAATTGAGCTACAAGCGTATGAATGGGGAAAATCCCCATAAGAGAAAATGAAGAATATAGGCGAGGGTCCCAGGCCGCCTGTTCTGGGATACAACACATCAGCTAAATAATAGGAAGAAATTATCCGTCTCTACTAACGGCTTTCGCCGGCCTACCCTTAAACATATAATTACTTTCAACAGTTTTAATCCCACCTGTGCCACTCTTGTGAGTGTATATATGTCGGTATTGGAAGCGGTCTTTCCAATTTACCCTCTCGCTCTTATCTATTTCTATGTTTTAAAGCTTGATAGCGTTGCTCCACAAGAGCATCAAAATTATCTGCTCCCATTTTATCAAAGCAATCACTAATAGCCATTAGTTTTAATTGCCAATCAGCTTTCTTCTCTGGTCCTTCTGGACGAGTTCTATATACCACTCTTGGTTTATTATCCTGAACTTTTTGAGGTTGCTGTTTATTAAATCTCTTTTTTGGTTTAAATGGTTTTCTTTCCATGATTATTACCTTCTTTCTCTTATTTATATATCTATTATATCACATAAAAAAGCGTTTGTCAATTATTTTTTTACCTTTACCAAAGTCCTGTAGTAGTATTAATGGTGCCCCAGTTAACTGTAAATCCCCTACCTGTATAACTTTGTTCTATTGTTGTATGGATTGATTGAGGCATTTCTTGTGTCTCAAGTTTTGTTTCTGCTTTGGGTTCTTCTTTTGCTTCAGGTTCTTCCTCAAGTGGATAATCTTCAATTACTAATATATTAACTTTCTTAGTCAAATTGACACAACCATCTATTGCTATCTTATTTCCATCAAAATAAGGAGAGTGCTCATCAGTATTTCCATATACTTTAACTATAGGACAACTTTCTACATCTATGCGGCACAAACCATCACTTTGTCTTACCCAATTGCCTAAATGACGGTCAGCATTCTCTTTTACTCTAAAAGCATGATGATGCCCTATTACTACTGTTTTATTACCAACATTGGGCATTGAGCGATGACTATATTCTATATCCCATAGCATAAAATGTTCATCAGTGTCTTTCCAATCATTCACTCTTGGGTCTATGCCAGCGTGGCAAAAGATAAAGTTTTTAGTTTCAAAATATAATGGCATTTGCTTTATAAAAGAAGGATAGCTCCCTCCACGCAAGCGTTTGGCTATATCATCTAATATGGAAGGAGTGAAATTAAATTCTTTTATCCCCCCCAAACTTGCTATTGTAGCTCCTAGGCCATTATGTAGTATATTAAATAAAACATATTCTCCGTCCATTCCTTTATCAAGAAACTCTTCAAGCATGACATCATGATTACCTTTGATATAAACCCCTCGATGACATTGTAAAAAATCAAGGACTCGTTTGCTTTTAGGTCCACGGTCGCAACTATCTCCACAAGACACGAGAATGTGTTTATGATTGGTGTGGTCATATCCTGCTGCTTGAAGACCTTCTTTTAAAGCATCATATTCACCATGGACATCGCTAAAAACGAAGTATGTGTTTTTTTCTTTCATTATATTCACCTTCTTTTCTTTGTATAAAAAACTTAATCAATAGCCTTGTTTTATCTTAATTCCAGCCTGAATTATGTCAAATTAAAAGCTTTCAGTTTAAGTAAGACAGCGTAATTCACTTACACTATTAATTAAGACAATGGCTCTCTCCCAGAGTCGCACTGGGTCCTCTGGCTTAAACAGCCAGTGCTCTACTTGTGAGCTAAGAGAACATATTTGGTGGAGCTGAGGGGACAAATAACCTTCTATTTTCACAAAAGTTTGGACTATTCCTTCATCCCATATACTATTAGAATAGAGGGATATATAACCCTATTCCAGATATAGGAGGTAAACATTTATGGAAAATCAAATAATATATGCTTATACAGCAGGAATAATTGATGGAGAAGGAACTATTACATTAACTAAAACACATAGTCATAATGAATTCCGCTATCCAGTCTTATCCATTACAAGCACAACTTATTCATTTTTAGAATACTTAAAATCTCATTTTGGGGGTACTATTGTTTCTAACAAAGTTTATGAAAGAAACCATAAACCTAGTTGGCATTGGACTTTGGTAGGAAATAAGGTATTAGACTTATTACCTAAAGTTATGCCTTATATGTTAGAACCATCCAAAAAATATAGAGCTAATCTTATTGTCAATGAATATAAAAAATTAACTCCAAGAAATGGTAAATACACCGATAATATGAAATTACTTAAAAAAGACTTTGAGTATCGTTTTTTCCATCCGAGTGACACCATAGAATAATCTTTAGGTGCTCTCTGAGTCTCTGGGCGTTCCCCCTATTATTTCTAATAGGTTTAGCGCAGCGTTAGCATACCTTTTATAGGCTTAGCTTTCACCGTCTTGAGTTTACTTTTTCACTAATAATTACTTATTAGGTCGACTATTATTAATCGAACCCCTGTCCAAAAACAATATTATATTATAAATCTCATTCTTACCTTATATGCTTTGTTCACTTCGTTCTATCCTCACTCTTTAACCAAGTAAAAATCTATAAAGAGGGGTCTCATTATTAAGTAATTCATTTCAGCCTCTCTAATGAGAACAAGATGGCTAAAAGTCTTCCTTTGATGATGATAAGACTATGCTTTCTCTGGAAGCACCTGATACTAACATAGAATGTCGTTTAGCTCTTGAACTAAGCAAAAGCTACGCTGTTTACAGCGAATAAAGATTTAACCTTATTAACAACTTTGTTAAAAATATTTCCATTTAATTTGAGTTTTGGATTTGACGCATACCTGCGGCATATATTATAATACTTAATCGTTCCTGTCGAAACCGATATACAACCCCATAAAGGTTTAGGGAAGGTTGCCCTTCCCCTTTGTTTATTAGTTAACATATTTGGGACGGGAGGGATTTGAACCCATCATCTTAATGTTTTTCCTGTTAAACTACCAATCGGATAACCGTTATCGGTATAGCTTTTTGCTACTAACTTTAACCCAACGCGCAGGCGATAACCTGTATATACGATAATATCATAGCAACACTTTCAGGCGAATGTTGTTTACTATATTTCCCAAATACTTGATATTTGTCTTGGAAGTTTCTTTCTCCCGTTGAGCTTATTTCATATTCAATAGCGTTATGTTTTATCTCCTTAAAGAGTCCTACTATCTTCGCAGGATATAGATTTGTCATACCTTGTATAGATTTCTATTCTTTGTTTATACTCTTAAATAATCTGGCTAACTCGCTTAGACACAAAGCAGTGATTAGTTGCTCTCATCTTTTTCTTTAAGCCTCAATGTTTTGTAGTCATTTACCTTTGAATAATTAATACTATTATAGGCATTTTTTATTCTCTAACAAAACAACCTTTTGTCATTGATACAACGCATATTAAGCATTTCCTCAAAATATTCGTCGTTTAATTTTTTTCTATAATTATTATATCACTTTTTTCAGCTCTTGTGAAGTATTTTTTCCAAAATTATTTCAAATAATATTGGCGAAGATTTCTTCTTTGACCGTCTACTTTAATTGAAGTAGGTTCTGTTTTTACAGCTAAATCTTTACGACATAATGAAGCGATGATTGTGTTGATACTTTTAATGTTTAAGTCCATTATAATATCAACAAACTCTTGTTCTTCTATGTCTTTTAAAAGCTCGTGGTCTTGAAGTTCTTCATTTTCACTAATAAAGTCTAAAAGAGCATAAGAAGTAATCTTGTTTTCAGCATTCTTAGCATTTAACATTTCAAAAGCAGCATACACTACTTTTGATTTATTTGATAATTCTTCCATAGCATATTCTCCTTTCTAAATTATTCTGGCATCAATTTTGAATGCCCCAACTTCTTTACCTTGGGCGTCAAATAATTTCTTAGCCTTAGTATCACAAGTAAGTTTATTGCGTTTAGCAAAATCCTTTACCATATCTAAAACTTCTATTTTCTTTGTTCCCATTTCAGCTACAATGCTGTGTTTTCTTGTATCAAAATACAAATCTATATCAGCATAGTATTTCTTATTCATAATATCCCGCCTTCCTGAAAAAGTTTTTTTCTTTTTTTCTTTTTCTAAAATTATTATATTATAAAATGCTTCGTGAAATCAAGTATTTTTTATAAATTAGAAGTTAAAAAATTAAGATATAAGTTATAAGCTTGGTCATAAGCAATACTTGCTTGTTCTTTCGCAGCTCGTTCAATCATTTTCATTACAACTTTGCGTTGCTTTCTCACTTTGCGTCTATTGGAAAAACTATTTACTCCTTGTGCTTGTTTTATTAAAGATTTTAGTTGTCCAACTTCAGTAAAAAATAACTTGTTATCCATATTAGCATCCTCCATTTCATAAATTGAATAGACAGGCAAGATTTTCGACTACGATTATTTTACAGTCATCTGCTTACGCAGGGCTAACATAGATTCTTGCCTACACCTCCGGATGTCATGAGTCATCCCACGGTGCTTCGAGTCTCCCTCCTACTAACCCAACCCATCCCGGGTCTCTGGGAGTGTCATATTTGGGTGGATTATAAACTTTATCCCGTAGTCTTATAAGTCCTATGGGACTACCCATCACTTAATTCTCTCGCCTATCTACTGTTATATACTTTCCATAAGTTTCAGCAGCCGCAGCTCCGTCAGTCCCGATGTTCCATATGAATAACATATCAAATTGAGAGTTGCCATATAGTAGGGTATTACTTATAATTCCCAAGCGCCAGCACTTTCCCTCCAATTTCTAAATTGTCTTTTTTAAATTGACAATATAATTATATCACATTAAAAACCTTCTGTGAAGTATTAAATGCTAATTTGCTCTATTTTTATAATGGCATTGCTCTAACTTACATTTGCCTCGGCCTGTATTATAATTACAGCGTAAGTTAGGACACTTCCTTTTTTTTCTAAAAATTGATTTTAACCATCGCATAGTATTACCTCCTCTGGTTTCTTCTCTTTTTTAATTTTCATACTGATTATATAAAATCACAGCTCCTCTTGAAAAGTATATATTCTTCACAGAATTACCAGGACTAATATAATAGTAGTATAACAGAGAATAATTTTCACTTGACAGACACTATTATATATTATATACTATATGTAGTAAGAATAATTTAGTTAATTTAATACTTGACTTTATATAGTATTTTATATTATAATCACGCATTCATTATTTATATATAAAAAAATAAAAAAAATATTTTAGTTATAATACTTGTCTTATGGATAGATATATGATATAATATAATTGTCAAAGGGAAAGAATATAATAATATTATACTTAAAGAAAATATATATATAAATATATATATAAAAGAAAGGAGAGAATAATATGATAGATTTTATAGTGGGTTTTATCTTAGGGAAAAGAAATAATGATATTGTTCCTAAGACTAATAATATTGATATTATTGTTCCTAAGGAAGAAAATATAGAAGTTATAGTTCCTAAGGTAATAAAATATGTTTATATACCTGAGATATTTAATTTACCAGCTAAATTAGATGATTGCTATAATGATTATAATAAATGTCATTTGGTATGTATATATAAATATGGTAAAATATATTATTATTTAGAAGTAGAAGTTCCTATTACTCAAGTTAAATGGGGAGAGGAAGATTTATTAGATAATATTTAAAAAATATACTTCACAAAAGGTATAATATTATTATATAATATATTTGTAAATCAAGAAAGAAGGGATAAAATGAATAAAGAGTTGTTTATATCTACAATAAATGAACTTAAGGCATTAGACAAAGAACAAAACGAGTTTTATGATATGCTTCATAAGATAGATAATGAGTTTGGGGGATGCCTAATACATAATAAAACTATTAACATAATAGAAAACTTATTAAAAGAGTTAATGAATGATGAAGATGACTACATAGGTTATTATATGTGGGAATTATATTTTGGGGAGAAGTATTATGAAGGAGTTATTACAGAAGCAGATGGAACACCTATTCCTTTATCTACTGCCGAAGATTTATATAATTTGCTTATAAGCAACAAAAGTTAAAAAAAATATTTTTAATAGTTGATTTTAGGTAAAAAATGTGATATAATTTATTTGTAAATGAAAAAAGAAAGGAAAATGAAAATGACAACACAATTAACACAAAACCAAGAAAGAATATTAGGAGTTATGAAAGAAAAGTTCCCTAATGGAGGATTCGCCGATGAAGTAGTAAAAGAAGTAGAAGGTTCAACAGTAGCATCTGTAAGAGCAACTTTAACTTCATTAGTAAATAAAGGACTTTTAGATAAAACTAAAGACATCTATGAAGGTAAAGAAAAAACAAAGTATTTAAACAAATAGTATAACCATTTTGGCATCGGCTCTCCCGTTGTAAGTCCAACGAGTTTAGTAGAGTTCTCGTAATAATAACAGTCTTCGTAAGCATGTGTGGCAAGCGTAATTCCACTCCATTCTTTAAGATTATTCTGTTGGGTTAGGACAGAAATCTTATCCACGGGGGATATAACCGAGGTTGTAAGTAAACCCTTCCCAAAAGCGATTATTCTAATGAGGGGGTAATCACCAGCGAAGTAAGAAGGGTCCAGAAACTTATTGCTTGGCGTCGCAAGAGAGCGTCGTAGTCTATGTTTGTGTATTAGATTGCCTTTGGCTTCTTGAAGTCGGGAAGCCAACGGGTATTTAATACCATTAAAACACGCGTCCCTCAATCTATCAATAACAGGCGTGTGATTGATGGCTGGGTTTTGTTTAAAATAGGGAACAAAGCATTACTGCGTATAGCCTACCGAAGGTTTGATAGCTGGGGAGGTTATACAAGTCAATCAAAATTATATAGGGTTAAGAGGTGAAATTATGAAATATACACATTATTACGCTGAGTTGGGCTTAAAGCCAACAGACTGGCCTTTTGAAGAGCATGAAGACATTATAGGTCGCAATATTGCTGATGAAGAAGGTTTTGTTAGCCAAGAGTTTTTTAGTCTTGATTATTCTTTGGCACTATATATATATGGGCGTTTAAGATACTTCCAAGATAATTGTCTAGTAGGTTATCCTATGAATATGACCGAAGACGAATGGAAGGATATTATAAACAAGATGATTAAAGCCTTTAAATTATACTGTATTAAAGACGAGCCACAGAATTTGGCTATGAGCGACGCAGAAAGACTTAATATAAGCAAAAATAGATTAAAACAAATTAGATATGGTATGAGATTATTTATAAAATATTTTCATAACCTATGGTATTAATTGTCCAAAGGAGCTCTTGGGAGTTGGGAGGAGTCGTTCAATCCTCTGGATATTTCCTACTTTCACATAAAAGAAAGTGGCTGGGCTTATAATGCTGAGATGACCGAGTTTGGTTTATGGTACTTGACTTGAAATCAAGCGTGCGTAGAAGCGCACCGTGGGTTCGAATCCTACTCTCAGCGCCATGTGCCCACTTACCCAAGTCAGTTGAAGGGGGATGCTTGCTAAGCATTTAGGTCGTGTAAGCGGCGCGAAGGGGCAGAGCCTTCAGTGGGCGCCAGTTATGGTGAGATTAGTATAACGGTTAGTACGCAAGTTTGTGGCACTTGATATATGGGTTCAATTCCCTTATCTCACCCCATTTTTGGTTGGATAGCTCAGTCGGTAGAGCAGAGGACTGAAAATCCTCGTGTCCTTGGTTCAATCCCAAGTCTGACCACCATTTATTATTCTTCCTTAGCTCAGTAGGTAGAGCGTTGAGCTGTTAACTCAAGGGTCGCTGGTTCGAGTCCGGCAGGAAGAGCCATTATACGCTTTTAGCTCAGTTGGTTAGAGCGTCCGTCTGATACGCGGAAGGTCGTTAGTTCAAATCTAACAAGGCGTACCATAATTATTTTTTTGCTGTCAGAAAAAAAGGCAGAGGTGATAAAATGAGAAAAGATATATTAGGTCAAAAAAATAAAATACAACAATGGATAAGCGAAGAAAAAAGTAAAGCTTTTATTTGCAGGGAATTACATTGTAAACCCGATACTTTAGAAACATATTTAAAAAAATGAACATTACATATAAGGGTAAGCAGGGTTGGAATACTACCCCTGGGCCAACTAATAATTTTTATATACCAGTTAAAGAGTATTTAGGGACTGAAAAATTTATTACTTCACACAAGCTTAAAACTAAACTCATTAAAGAAGGTATCAAAGAAAACAGATGCGAAAAATGTGGACGTGCAGAATGGTTGGGTATGCCAATTCCACTAGAATTGCACCATAAAGATGGTAATCATTACAATAATGAACTGAACAATTTGAAGGTTTTATGTCCGAATTGCCATGCTTTAGAACCAAATAATAGCGGTGCGGCAAATGCCGGATTAGCCGAATTGGTATAGGCGCCAGGTTTAGGCCCTGGTGTGGGAACACATTGGGAGTTCGAATCTCTCATCCGGCACCAATAAAGGAAGCGAAGTGAGTAATATGTATTTCGTTATTACTGTTAATTTTGATAGAGAATATCGTTATATGGAACGAGAAAGAGTTGTCGGCTTTTATGATAAACAAATTAAAGCTTCTACTCGCATATTAGAAAATGCTTGCGACATATTTGAAGATGGGTATTATCAATACGCTGTCATTCAATATATAGAAGAAGGTCTATATCCCAATACTAAAGTAATTCAATGGTATAAATATGATAGAATTACAAGGGAAGTAAAACCATGTAGAGCACCTAAAACTATAAAACCTTATAATGTATATGTCGTAGGATAAAAAATAAAAATTATCTTAAAAAACTTGAAAACTTCTCCCATTTTATATTATAATAATATTGTAAATAAAAAAGAAAGAGAAGTGATAATATGTTTGAACCTTATGAAGTAAAATTACCATATAAGCAAAAAGTAATATTATCAGTTTTACAAGATGAATATGCCACAGGAGCCTATACAAAAGAATTACTAGAGGAATGCGACGCAGTTAAAGATTTCTCTATGCCTCAGTTAACTTGGGCTTTGAATGAATTGTATAGAGCAGCTCTTGTAGTAAAAGAAAAAGGTATATACAAAGGAAAAGAATATACTAAATACGCCATAAGTGATTTCGTAGCTTATGGAGCAGTAAGTATAAAATAATACAATGCCCCCGGAGCGAAAGCGACCGTTAAAGCCTTATTCCCGTGTGGATGAAAGGTAAAAGGCACAAGCAAGTTAATAACAGCCGAACAAAAGACCCCGTTAATACTGGGAGATGGCACCATAGGTGAGACGTGGCCCCCAGCGATAGCTGTTATTATATATATGAAATCTTAGACCCTGTCCGTTTATAGCGAGGACGCCTACGGATGCGATTATCTATGGTATGTCAGGGGACGAAGTGCTACGTGAAAGTCGTAGCTTGGATGTGGCTGCTGGGAAACTGAGCAGAGATGGTAGATTTCATTGTTTAACACGGCAGAGGGTTCGCTGCGAAAGCAGACTCATAAGGCTGACCCGTTGTGAGAGCAATCTCATAAAAAGGCACAAGTAGAGAACGTGGCTCTACAATCTATTTGCCGCGCTGCCCCAACGGTAAGGGAACTGACCTGTAATCAGTCATTTGGGGGTTCGAATCCCTCGTGCGGCACCATTTAAGATTATTACGAAAGGGTCAACCTGCGGTTCCAACAAGTATCTGCTAGCGAGAAAAGAGGAGCCTAAAGCAAAAAGAGAGTCTAGAGAATGGTTGTAAATCCGCCCTCGGTCGTTTTTATAAAAAAATTAATAAAAAAAGACTTGATTTTATCAAGTAAAATATTATATAATTATATTGTAAAAAGAAAAAGGACAATTTCTTTTTAAAGAGAAAGTAATTGAATAGAAGACTAGCTATCTTCACAAGCCTTGAGAACATAGTGTGCCGCCTACATCGAAGTCTGATAGAACCAATCGGAGGACGAATAGGGGCCTGCCACTTGACAACATAGGAGGGAAAACACCAGTGAAATCTCTACCCTTTTATGGGGGATTAGCTCAGTTGGCTAGAGCACTTGCCCTGCAAGCAAGGGGTCGCGGGTTCGAATCCCGCATCCTCCACCATAATTTTTATTTTGATTACGGGGTGAGCTATGAAAGAAATATGGAAACCTTATATTTATACTTACGAAATAAGCAATTTAGGAAGATTGCGTAATGTCAAAACTAATAAGGTACTTAAAGTTAATCAAACTGGCAAAGGATATTTAGGTGTTTGTGTGTCATTAGGGAGTAGAAATAACTATAAAATGATAAAAATACATAGAGCCGTGGCAGAAACTTTTATCCCCAACCCTAACAATCTTCCACAAGTAAACCATAAAGATGGAAATAAAATTAATAATAGAGTTGATAACTTGGAGTGGTGTGATAATAAGTATAACACTATTCATGCTATAGATTTGGGGTTGAAAACTTTCCTAAGAAAAGAAAAGCACCCATGTTCAAAACTAACTGAGCAAGATGTAGGCTTTATACTCGAACACTATAAACCAAGAGACCCAAATTATGGCACAAGAGGATTGGCAAGAAGATTTAATGTTCATCACGAAACAATCAGACAGGTGTTAAACAAAGAAACTTGGAAATAAATGGTCCTGTGGTCTAAAAGTTATGATATCAGACTGTCACTCTGAAGAAGAGGGAGCGTTACCCTTCGGGACCGCCATATATGTCGTTAGGATATAAGTATGATTGCTTATCAAGCCTTTCCAGTGAGAAGCTGGTATACGGCCCCGTTAAACTTATCAAAGATTTTTATTTTGTTGGAGGAAGGTATGGAATATAAAGAATTATATTTACCTAATCATCACAGGGCAAAAGTCAATGGTTGTGTAGACGAGCATATTATACTTGCTGAAACAAAGCTAGGGCGCCCCTTAAAAGACGGCGAAGTGGTTCATCACATAGACAAAGATAAATTAAATAACGACCCAGACAACTTGATGATTTTCACTTCTAATTCGGCTCATATCACTTATCACAAAGGAGGCAAATTAATTGAATTGGAAGACGGAACTTATGATTGTGTTGGCTTGCCTGTTAAGTATTGTTGTCAATGCGGTGTTAGACTAAAAACAAAACAAGGTAATATTTGTCAACAGTGTAATCATATAAATCAGCGTAAAGTTACTTGGCCCACAGTAGAAGAGTTCGAGAAAGATATAGAAGAATTGAAAACCAATGTAGCTATTGGCAAAAAATATAAAGTTAGTGATAAAACAATAGCCAAATGGCGAAAAATTATCAAATAAATTTGCACCATTAGTTTAATAGTAAAATAGAAGTCTTCCAAACTTCGGTCGTCGGAGCGTAACCGACATGGTGCTCCATATAGGGATATAGTTTAATGGTAGAATAATGGTCTCCAAAACCACTGATGTGAGTTCGATTCTTGCTGTCCCTGCCATTGTATTTATGGGAGTTGACGGCCCCAGAGCCTATCTTCGGCTGATAATAGAAGAAACCCATACACTGAAAGGTTTATGGTCCCGCCCTTTGAAAGTAGAAGGGAGCCGTCGTTATTATCGCCCAGTGGTGAAGTGGTCAAACACATCTGACTTTCTATCAGACATTCCAGGGTTCAAATCCCTGCTGGGTGACCAATTTAATGTAAAAAAGACTTGATTTTTATTATATATTATGATATAATTATATTGTAAATAAAAGAAAAGCCATAGAGATATGGCAATGAGTGCTTTATAAGTGATACAACTAGCAACCAAAGTGATGATTAACAAAAGGTAAAAGCTAACCAGTGGCTTTCTTTGGTGGAACTCTGGTGCCCGAGCATTTATAAAACATTCATTGGCATATCCCTACCAGAAAACACACGGCGAGCGAAGCGTCTATAATATAAAAAAGCAATGATACCGTGACGGGAGTAATATGTTTCAGGCGAATGGAGTTAGAGAGTGTTAGAAAACTCAGGGATGAGAGATGTGCCCAGAAAACTCTCCTATATATACTGGCACCGAGGGGTGATTCCCTCAGCCAGTGCCCTAACTTAAATTATTAATTAAGGTGGCGCGTCATTCCGGTGGAGTAATCCAGTGTAGCTAACTACTGAAAAAGTCCGGAGCGTATATTATATAAGTTTAGAGTGCTTACTAAACGGCAATCAAGTCATATGTTGGGAGACCGCATATCGTAATTTTGAAGCGAAAGCGCAGCTCTGGCAACGGACTGTAATTCACGGAGAAAATCTACTTGACCTATGAGGCAAAATTACTTATTATAATTGCCACCTTAATTTTGATATATGGCCCTGACATAGTTTAAATGTTAGAAATAAAACACAAGACCTACGGGTATTCTGCCGGGCAACTGGGGAAGGAATATACGGTCTTGGATTAGGGGTGCAAATCCCTGCTGGGCGGTTAATCGGGGGTGGAGTGTGATGGTTGCACACGTGCTTTGGGAGCATGTAGAGAGGTTCAATTCCTACACCCCCGACCATTTTTGCTCCTGTGGTGGAATTGGTAGACACAAGGGACTTAAAATCCCTCGATAGCTAAATATCGTGTAAGTTCAAGTCTTACCAGGAGCACCATTATTTGGGTGATTAATCCGTTAAAGCAGGCGGGCTGGTCTGTAAAACCGGTGTCTTATGACTCGAGTGAGTGCGATTCTCTCATCACCCACCATATTATTGCCCGGTAGCCAAGCGGTAAGGCACCACACTTTGACTGTGGCATTTCGCTAGTTCGAATCTAGCCCGGGCAGCCAAATTAATAATAACTTAATGGCGACAAGTGAGTATTATAAGACGCTAGAGATTAATTTCCTTATAGTATAGAGCTTTTGGTGGCGATGAGCGTAATACACCTTAATCTAGGCAGGACCCAAATAGCCATTTCATAGAGGTATAGCTCAGTTGATTAGAGCGCCTCCCTTACAAGGAGGATGTCGGGGGTTTGAGTCCCTCTACCTCTACCATTTTTTTATTAAAAAGACTTGTAAATTACCACCAATATATATTATAATATATTTGTAAATAAAAAAGAAAGAGAAGTGAGAATTATGAATAAAAGACCTTTATGGATAATCACTCACGTGGTTGACTGTGATGGATATGACTCTTACATAGATTATATAGGACATAATCTACAGGCAGCTTGGGAAAGATTTGATTTTGTGGGTGAGTCGTTAAAACGAGATTACTTCACAAGTCAAGGAAATGATGACCCACTAGAAAGCTGGTCTCCTCGCTCAGCTATTGAGAGGAAGGCTCACATTGAAGAGCCGGGACATAGTATTTACCATACAATAAGCGACGATTGTGAGTGCTGGATAAGCGTTTATTTAACTTGTATAGAAGCAGGGGAGTTTGCTGCTACTCGATATGCTAACTTAAATCGTCAAAACTGGGAATACCCAAATATAGCAATAAACTTGCGAGCTAATGCTGAGGAAGAATACAGAACAACGCATCCAAAAAGTAAGTATTAAGACTTGTCAATTACAAGATAAAAATGATATAATATTATTGTAATAAAGAAAGGAAAAGTGATTTATATGGCAAAGAGAAAAGGTTCAAGTGGCAGTGGAGAAGGACAATACACTATCACTCAAATCAACTTAGATAAAAAGGGTAAAACTAACAAGAAGTTAAAAAGCAATCCACAAGCAGCTAAGTATTTAACTGCCAAAGGAAAGGAATTAAAGGAAGCGGCAGCAGCTTTCGCAAAAGCCCACCCAAAAGGAACAGGGAAGAAATATAGAAAGAACACAGTAGCAGACGCCTCATAATAAGGAGGTGAGCTACTATGGCTCTACATAAAGCAATTAAAAGTGGAAAAGAGCATAGAGTGGAATATGGCACTAAAGGACAATCATACGCTAAAGCCGTTGATAAGCATTGTCGCAATCACGGAGGGCGTCGCCATCAATGGCAATGTCAATGGTGTCTTGATAATCGCACCTATCGAGATAGAAAGAACAAACTCGCAGCTCTTTACGACATTAAAGAATATAAAGAAAGAGAAAGGTAAGGTAAGAAAAATGTTAGATGAATTATTAGAACTTTCAGTGGGGAAAGTAAGAGAACTATTAGCATACGCAGATGCTGATATGGATTTTGAAGACTGGGTAAATAACTGCTTAGACGAAGACGATTTTCCAGTAGATGAAGAAGTAGACTGGGGAGATGAAGACTACGACGAAGTAGAGGAAGACGACGACTACTGGGAAGACGATAACGAAGAAGAAAGCGTATTAACTCCCAGTGAAGAAGAACTTGCTCACCAAATCGCTGATGATATTGCTAGCCAAGCTTATTCACTATCTACCATTAATGGACTTTATAGTGGAGAGTTCATTGAAAGAGTTCGCCAGTTATTATAACTGCCTTAACGAACTAATAGATTATTATAATAGAGAAAGTAAAAATTAAGAAGGGAAATTGAGTTTAAAGACTTGTATTTCCCTTCTTTTTTTTGATATAATATATATGTAATAAAAAAAGAAAAGGAGTGATATTATGAGAAAAGGAGACGAAATCTACCCAAAGACTAAAAGAATTAAGGTGGACGGAGATACTATTCAGTTAACTGAAAAGTTAGATGGTAGTAATTTGGTTATCTTTAAGAAAAATGATGAGCTATATTTTGCTCAAAGAAAAACTATCTTCAGCTTAGGTGAATTGGAAGAGGCTAAGGATATCTGCTATAAGGGACTTTATCAATGGATTAAAGATTATGGTCAAGAGTTAAAAGACAATTTACACGAAGGTAGTGCTATCGCAGGTGAGTGGTTAGGCATGTCGGCAACCAAATATACTATTGATGTTTTTGATAAGAGGTTTTATTTATTTGCCAAAGCCAATGTGGACGACAATTTTAATTTGTACAATCTGATGTATAACCACGATTTGTTTATCTACCCATTCATAAATCAAACCATCCCTCCTTATATAGGAATGGTGCCAATAGTGGCCAATATTAAGGTTTTACCCAATAAGGCTATGTTGGACAAGATATATCAAAGATATATAGATAAAGAACAAAGGGATGTTGAAGGCTTCGTTATTAACTATAATGATAATATAACAAAATATGTTAGAAGAAAGAATGGCAAGCTGGTAGAATATAGTGATACGGCACATAAAGGAGATCCAGAATAATGGAAGATTGGAAAAATTTCTATAAGCACTATTCTATTAATTCGCAAGGTCAGGTTCGCAATGACACAAATAATGTCATATTAAAGACTTGGAAAGATAACAAAGGATATGAGGTCATAAGGCTAGGGAAAGAAAAAGGGAGTTATTTTAAAATCCATCGTCTTGTAGCCTCATCCTTTATTCCCAATCCAAATAATCTGCCGCAAGTGAACCATAAAGATGGGAACAAAATGAATAATTCAATTAATAATTTAGAATGGTGTACACAGTCATACAATATTAGGCATGCTGATGCTATTGGTTTACGTCAAATGCCTAAAGGGGAGGCAGCATCTAACGCTAAATTAACAAATAGCCAAGTAAAATGGATACGAGAGCATTACATAGCAAGAGATAAAAAATATGGAGCTGTTCCATTAGCTCAGCAATTTGGGGTATGTAGAAGCACCATAACGCACATTATGTCAGGTACCACCTTTAAAAACACTGACCATAAAAACTCTTAAAATTAAAAATAATAGTTGTCAAGAGCAACTGAAAAATGATATAATATATATGTAATAAAGAAAGGAGAAAAATAATTATGAGAAAACCAGAAAGAATTGATACATTTTGTGCCGAATTGGCAAAGATATGGAAGGAGAATGTGCCCGAATGGCGCTTCGGTCAATTAATGGTAAATGTATTAAATAGTTTACCAAGAGACCCATTCTATTATGAGGAAGACGAGATGATACAAGTGTTTAGAGATTATTTTACTCCTGATAAAAAAGATGAGGAGGAAAAATAAATGATTAATATTGCTTGGAGTTTATTTGTAGCTTGGTTTCTTAACCTATTTGGTTTTGGAACAATGTTTATCACAGGTCTAAACCAATGGACTGGAATAACAATAACACTATCAGGATATTACTTCATCTTTGCTGTAATAGGAATAATAAAAAACATCATAGAAAAGTTTTCCTACAACAAAGAAATTAATGAGTTAGCCGACGAGCTAAAAAAATTAATTTAAAAAAATATTTAAAAAGACTTGATAAAAACTAC
The DNA here is from genome assembly GCA_964563025.1 of uncultured Bacteroidaceae bacterium. Lineage (GTDB taxonomy): Bacteria > Bacillota > Clostridia > Christensenellales > CAG-917 > RGIG4097. The sequence continues at coordinate 110,278 of CAZLVK010000007.1, forward strand.
CTCAATATATTATAATTATATTGTAAATAAAAAAAGAAATAAAATTATTCAAAGGGAGGAGCGATAGATATGAGAAAAAGCAATGAAGCAAGAAAAGTAAATCGTAATGTGCGTAAGTTAAATCGCCAATTACGAGCTGATGTATTTGGCAACAGATTTGAGGCAAGACAAATCAAAAAGGAACGCAAGGATGGCATAGAGTTCTATATGTATGAACTTATAGACCACGAGCAACCAGAAAGAAATGTCATAGTGCCTTGGGAAACTGCTTTTGCTATCTATCGCTTGAATGCGATATGGATACCAATGAATGACTTCATAGTATCAAGCGACTTTTGGAGTAAATATAATGCTCGTTAGGGGCTGCGAGGATAAATAAAGAACAGCTTGTCAAGTAGCACAAACTTGACACCAATTATTTCAATGTGAACCGGGGGCCAGGGCTGTAAGGCGAGAGTGGTGTGATTACCGAGGGCCGGGACCGCAGAGGCTGAAGTGTTGGGTATAATACCGACCCAACCATTGAAATAATACATAGCGGGTTAGAGAAGTGGTTATCTCGTCAGCCTCATAAGCTGAAAATCGTGAGTTCAAATCTCACACCCGCCACCATATGCTGTAATAGCTCAGTCTGGTAGAGCATCGCATGAAATAAGGGACAGGCAACAAGCAACCATTTTGATTAAAATGGATAACAGGGAACAAGATGCCCAAGTAGTGGGAAGGTCGCTGGTTCAAATCCAGCTTACGGCAACCTCTAACATAATCGCAAAATTAGGGGAGAGAATTGGTGTGATTACCTTACTCAAAGAGCCTGATTTTGCTTCAATTTTAAAAATTATACTTGTCAAGAACTGGCAAATTATTATATAATTATATTGTAAATAAAAAAAAGAAAATAAAACTTGGGATTGGGTCTCAATGCCACGAGGAGTAAACCTTCCCGTTGGCAAAAACTTCCAGAGCAACGCATCCGGCTGAAAGAAAGTTTGTGGGGGATGCCAAGAGGCCGTGGATACTTTGCTTCATTTAAAAAAATTAAAAAAAAAGACTTGTCAATCGCAAGTATAAAATGATATAATATATTTGTAAATGAAAGAAATAGAAGTTTTAGAAATCGCTATGAGAGCATTTAATAGTGGATACCCGGCAAGTGAGGTTGATATATACGGCTTCCTCCCACATTCAGGCGAATGCTTTCATAGGGGTTGCTAAGACCCCTCATCCATTTTTTTCTAATTCGCAGTCATTAGGCTGCGATAGGTATATAAGAACTAGAGACAGGTCAGCCGGAAATTGCCGCCTGAGGGGTGATTACCCAACACTGGCCGCTAACCCGTAATCCCCGTTGAACGCTTATATGTCTATCGGAGCGTAATGCTCTAAATATCTCCATATTAATAAGAAGAAGCGGAGCTCCCTTGTAAGAGTGATACACAGGAGGGACAGCAGTCTGTTGGAACGGTCGGGACTGCCGGAGAAACAATTTCGTTATTTGTGCCTGAAATAAGTCGTAAGTGTTTGGAAGAGCCTCAAAGCGAGCGACGGAGAACCCTGGCATGCCCGAGTTGAAGGCTTGTAGGGCGAGGGTATCGTGCTTCGGACACAAATAAGGGGATTGTTCTCAATCCTCTCACGTCCTTTCATACATATAAAGTTCGGTGAGAGAGTTTATTTCTCGCCTGAGGAATAATAATATTGTTATCTCTAAACATACGGCTAAAATCATTATTATTCTTCAGGGGACAAATAAATCCCACTACTTGGCTCAACCATAGTGAACAAGCCACGGGGGCCCGAACCCTCCAGAGCGATTAAGTTCGCACTGTGCCAGAGAATGAGGATATGAAATTGGAAGTAGTGAATGCCCGTGCTGGAAATCGTTAAAGACAGTCTAAAGAAAATAATGGTCAGCTCATATAGAGGGTAATCGAACAGGTCATCTAGCAGTAATTTGTTTTGAACCTCGAGTTGGCGTCCCAGAGTGGAAGTCTCTGGGCGGGCGTAATTTTGAATATTAAATTATTGAAAATACTTGAAAAAAGGATGCGTTCAATGATATAATATATATAGAAAGAAAGAAAAAGTGAGTGTGAATATGAAGCACAAAACAACGGACAGCTTCTCAAGTTGCCCTAGGTGCGAACCGAACCTTGTGCGAAGAATATCAGTGCTGTAAATCTAACCTTTCTCACCAATGCGGCTCACTGCTAGCGAAAGTGTGAGTATCCGTTGGCTACGGCGAAAAGTGCGTTCGTTTAAATCAACCACTAACTAGAAATAGCCACCGACCTTTTCCCCATTGAGCTCGGGTAGATGGTTAAACCGAGTCGCCCAGCTCAATGTTTCATATATCCTTTATTAGGGGGTTTGGTTCCCATCAAACCTCGTAATAAGTGATATATATCACAAGTGCCTATCATAGGGGATAGAGGGACCCCCCTTTCAGGTCAACCCGTGGGCGGCTATGTTATAAATCAGTGAGTGTGATTACTTTACTAGAGTGGCATAGATGAAACTAACGAAAGATAGGCTAAAAATTAAATTAACACTTGAAAGTTGCTTCGTAAAGTGTTATAATATAAATGTAATAAAAAAAGAAGGGAGAACGATTACAATGAAGGAAGTTAAATTAACTGCTAATCAAGAAGCTATTTTAAAAGTTTTAGGAGAAAACTTTGCTGAGGAAGGAGCATTTGCCGTAGATGTGCTTGAAAAAGTGGAAGGTAAAACCTTCAACGCAGTGAACGCAACTCTTGCTTCACTTGCTGGCAAGGGCTTAGTATCTAAAACTAAGGCTGTAAAAGGCGACAAAATGCTTACTAAATATACTTTAATTCCAAAAGCAGAATAGCACAAGCTATTCTCTTTTTTTTATTTTATAAAATTATTTTTAAAAACCTCAAACACCAATTTAAAAGCAATTTAAGGTGGCGCATTTCGCTGAAAATAATAAAATAATATAAATATATTAGAAAGGGCAAAAAATCGTCGTATGGTGGCTTAAAATAAAAATAAAATATTTTTACGAAAAAACTTGAAGAAAGCCACCACTTAATGATATAATATATTTGTAAATGAAAAAAGAAAAGAAATAAATATAAGGAGGCTCATATGATAAAGTTTATAGTAAAAGATGTAGAATTAGATTATCAAGGCAATGAAGTAGGCAACTTCAATTACGAAATGGAGTTAAACACTGATGCCGATGTATACGCAGTATTTGATGCGTGGGTGGCCATGATGCGTGTGGCTGGCTACCAAGACCAAAGTGTATTTAATGCCATAAGAGAGTATGTAGAAAGCAATAACACAAAATAGCATAAAAAAGATAAAAAAGACTTGTCAACAAGTGGCTCAATATATTATAATTATTATAGAAAAAGAAAGAAATGGAGTGATAAAAATGAGAGTAGAAGTTCAATTCAGTTATACAGTAGATTATGGTGTATGGGATTGCCCTAAATGCGGTTGCCATAATGTGCTAACAATGGACAGCGACAATGATGGCGTATGCGAAAGCTGTGGTTTCGAGATAGAAGGGTTCGTTAATCGCATCGGCGAATGCGACAGCATCGAAGATGTATACGAAGTTGACGACGAAGATGATGAATAAAGGTAATAGCAGCCCAGGCTGTTGTTATATAAATGGTTGATTACCAATGGCAATGGTTGCCTGAGCCCTTTCCCCAATTGTTGGGAGAGCTAAAGAATGATGGTAGCCTCTAGGGCGGCGATAGCCCAGTCCTGACCACGGGAACGGATAGTGGTGGGTGTGTGAACGACCCACGAGACGGCTCACTCCTCTTCTAAGGCTTCTGGGAGAAGGAAGCTACTGCGAATGCGGGACGTGCATTGGTCGCGAACGATGTGCGTTGCTTATGCCGATATAGTATAATGGTATTACAGAGCAATGGTAATGCTCCAATCCAAGTTCAATTCTTGGTATCGGCACCATATGTATAAAAAGGGAGGGCGTAATTATGGAAATGATTATCAAAGAAATTAAACTAATCCAAGCAGAATTGCTAGTATGTAAAGACGAACTACGCATCGAGATACTAGGCAAAAGATTAGAAGCAATAGAAAAGAAACTAATGGAAATGAAAGGAAAAGGTGAGGTAAGATGATTACACATATTGAAGGCAAAGTAATAAGAATGCTAAGTGAGGGCATGGCTACTCCTAAACAAATTGCTGAGGCAATGGGCAGAGGCTACACAGAACTAAAAGCCCAATCAACAGTGCTAACACTAGCACGCAAAGGACTAGTGGACAAGACAAAAGCAGCACTTATCTTAAGGGGCACACCTATGCTACGCTGGCTAAATGAACCAATCGGGGGAGGCCTTAAAGGCGGCATACCAGAAAGAAAAAGAATGTAGGGCGTAAGCAATTTTAGAGTTTACGCACGCATTGTCTACTAATTGGTATAATTATTAAGGGGTATTTATTATATAGTATATATATATCTTATGTATAAGTAATTATATATATTATATAGTAGTAGTATAAGTATAAGTAGTAGTATATAGTATATAATAAGTAGTAGTATAGTATATAATATGTAGTAATATAGTAAGTAGTATAATAAGTATATATATAATAAGTAGTAATATATATACATATTAGTAATATATAGTATAACAAGATAAGATAAATAGAAATAATATAAATAAGGGGGGATGAGGTACCTCTGCAGAGCCCCTTTTGTCAAGTAAAAACCCTTATTTTATGCGGCTTTGCGACGCATATAACCTGAGTGGTTATAACCTAAGTGGTTATGTTTCACGTGAAACATATGTTGACAGAAGCTCCAAAGATATGATATAATATTATTATATAACAAGGGAGGCAAATAATGAACAGAGCAGAGCAAATACTATATTCAGCCCTAGAGCAAGTCATTAAGAAGTATGGCGAAGGGAATGTTCCACGTGAAACATTGGAAGAAATGTGGAACGCTTATCCTGAACATTTATGGCGTGGCTTAAAAGAAAAAGGCATATTAACCAAAGAAGGTGAAATGTGCTATCTCAATGTTCCACGTGAAACATAGGCAGGTGATTTAATGTCATTTGTCTTTTTTTTATGTTCCACGTGAAACATCAAACATTTGTTCGCTGCTCCACCAGGGCAGAATCTCCCCTCCCTGCGTTCTCTACTATTTTAAAGGAACTCATCTTGAGGTTCGGTTCCTTCTACTTGTAGTCATATTTATTTTTACAATATAATTATATCATTTTGTGCTACCGGCTGTCTAGTATTTTCATAAAAAAATATGACACCTCGTTAAACACCATTTTTAGCCGTTTTAAGCGACGTTTGGCTTTTTTAGTATATTTATACTATTTTGATTATAAAATCGCTCTACGGTGCCTTAAAACGCTTCTGAGAGGGTATTTAGAGTTCTATTAGAAAATTATTTTTGAAATTGCCCCATTTGGAGGTCAAAAGAGGCAATATACAGCTCTTTGAGATAATTAGAGGGAGCGCCGCAGCTCCAGCTCCCAGGGTAGGTCGCTATACGGGGGCACAGCTCCTCAAGCATAGGGGGTGGGGGCAAGAAAATATCCCCGCACGCAAAATACACGGCTGGCACCAGAAAAAATACACGGGCAAAATTTATTAAAAATACTTGACAATACCTCTTGAATTATGGTATAATATTATTGTAAGATGGGAAAGTATTATTATATAAAAAAAATAAAACATAAAAAAAAGAAGGCTTATTCAGCCTCCTTGCTGTCGCTGTCGCTTTCGTTGTCTAATTCAGCAACTCCAGCATCAGTTAAAGTGTATTTAGTTAACATTTTGTCGTTGTAAACACCTTTTGCTTTGTTTACATAGCCTTTTCCAGCCATTGCTGCTAAAGTAGCATTTACACTGTTGAAAGTTCTTTTGCTTCCTGCTGCTACCATTTTGTCTAATACTTCTCTAGCAAAAGCAGTGCCATTTTCAAAAGTTCTTAATACTCCAGCAACTTCTTTGTAGTTTGCGTTCATTCCAACCATTTTAGCCATATTTTTCACCCTAACTATTACCTATAGCAGAAGTAATAGCCCTTTCCTTTAAATATTTTTCTTTCTTTTACAATATAATTATATCATATTGTGGAGTGAAAGTCAACTCTTTTTTTGAAAATTCTTGGAAAAGTTTTTCAACTTTCGTTCTTTTCTCATCTTTTCTATATTAATTATATCATATTTAGATGGGAAAGTCAACTATTTTTTTTAATTTTTGCTGAAAACTTTTTTTTATTCCCTTTTCCTTTTTCATTTTACATATATATTATAACATATTTTTTTGGGAAAGTCAATATTTTTTAAGCAACTTTTTTTAAAATATTTTTGCCAAAAGACTTGACTTTGCCCAGCTCCTTATGGTATAATATAAGTTGGGGGGATTTAGGGGGGATAGGCGTATGCCTTCCCTACTTGCGTTCTTTTCTCTCTTTTCCTTTCTCATTTTCTATAATAATTATATCACACACGACGGCAAAAGTCAACTGATTTCGCATAAAAAAATTTAAAAAAGTTTTTGAAAAATACTTGACTTGACCGGCAAAAGTATGATATAATAAAAGGGGATATATATATAAAAAAAATAAAAAATTATTTTTTTTCTTAAAAACACTTGACAAGACGCAGCTCCTTGTGATATAATAAAAGGATTGGGGGGTTGGGGGGGCTTGCGCTGCGCTTCCCCAGCTCCAGCTCCCGACGCAGCTCCTTTGGTGGCGGCCTAATAGGTTGGTTCCCCCCTACCTACCTACTCGGTTGCCTCCAGATGAGAGGTAGCAAAAAAAAACACAAACAAATGTTTGTGCTTGACAAATCTTGACTTTTGGGGTATAATTATGGTATAGGTGGGAGTGTTTTTTTATTATATATATATTAGCATAAAAAAAAGACTAGACTAGTCTTTAAAAGTTAAGTGAGTTTTAGGGTCTTGTCCGTCTTGTTTTTCTTTTAATATATCTATTAAAACACTTAAAGCCCTCTCCTCTTTTGAATTAAAATCAATTATAACATTGTCTTTTAAGTATTCAAGTGCTTGAATAGTTAAAGCCATCTCTAACCTTGATAAATTTATAAAATACCTACCCATTTTTTTGCCTCCTTAATTTTCTTTTACTTTTTCGTAAGTTATAGAAATAATATTGTACTTGCTTATGTCTTTATTGCCTTTTAATAAAGTAATTAAGTCTTTTATAGTAAAAATTAATTGTTCCTCACTTGTAATATGTATTTCTATTTCTTGTTTGTTGTCATCAATAGTAAAATCTATACCACTTGTAATCATTTTTTACGACCTCTCTTTCTCATTACACTTATATTGTATCACTTCTTAACTTGCTTGTCAAGTCCTAAAATAAAAAAAATATAACTATGGGTTAAAATAGTTATACTTTTGAAAAAGATAATTAACCTTTAAAGTCAAAAGGGTTAAGGTCGTGTAAAGCCCTTTCCTTTAAAAGCACCTATATTATACCATAAAAAAAACACTTGTCAAGTGTTTTCTTAAAGTTTTTTTAATATTTTTATTTTAGTATCTAGGTTAAAAAGTCTTGTAATACATACCCATTGAAATAATCTATCTTTTATTTTTTCCATATTAACAACCTTTCTTTCTTGTTTGTGTTCCAACTTAAAGGGTTATATCTTTATTTTACCTAGTTTTCATAATCTTGCCAACTAGGTGAAATGTTTAACCTTACTAGTCTATTGCCTAGCAAGTCAAGACTTTTTTCATATATGTATATCTCATCACTAATATCTTGTAGTGCTGTATGACTTTCTCTATAACTAGGGTCGTTCACTAGGTAGCAATAAATTGATTGTGCCGTGATGCGAACCCTACCACTATTAGTAATAAATATACTTTCTTTTAAGTCGTTAAGTATATGCTTATTATTCTTACAAAACTTAACATAATCTTTACTATTAGTTATTACAGTGCTTATTTCCATAGTATCAAGTAAATCAAGTTCATTGAAAGGACTATATACACCAAACTCATTGCCTAATCTTTCAAGTGCTTGTTTGTCAAAAGTCCCATTGTGTGCTACCATAATATCAATATTATATCTTTTTATTATGTTGCTTATTTTAGTAAATATTTCCTTAACACTACCCATAAAATAAGTGCTTGTATCTTTTATGTATTCCTTATATTCAGGGTATTTTTTAGCACTAAAACTACTTAACATTATGTATTTATTGTTAAAGAACTTTTTAACAATAAAACTTTTGCTATATACTACCTTTTTATTAATGTTATCATAGACCTTGACACCTATTTCAAAAGGGAACACCCCTTCAGTAGCATAAATACTACCTATTGTTTCAGTGTCTACAAATAGCAAGTAATTTACCTTATCTATGTTTTTTCTTTTACCTTTAATTATCTTTTTCATTTTTTTATATCTCCATTTCTTTCTAATTAAGTTTTTTTACCTTTTAACCCCCTTAATTATCTATAAAATGAGATATAACCCTTTTAAGTTGTCAAAGAACACTTTTCAAGCAAGTTTTATTTTCTTGCTTGTATAGAACTTTTAAAACTCTTTAAAAGTCCTATACAAGAAAGAAAGTTATTTACTTTCTTTTATCAAGTCAATTAGTGTTTGACTTGGCTTGTAATTAGTTGCCATTTTATCATTATAAGCAACTTTTGTTTTTGTAGCAAGTTCTTTACTTGCTAGACTTGCTAGAGTAGCATTGACACTATTAATTTTAGTTATGTCTATTGCTTGACCTTTTAACTCTTTTTCATAAGTTTTTATGAACTCATAGCAAGTAATACCTTTTTCTAGGTGGTTGATTAATAACCCACCTATAAAAAGTTGTTTTTGTGTTAATTTTTTTACATTTTCCATATATTCACGACCTTTCTTTTTGAAAAACTTTTCAAATAACACTTGTACTTGTTTAGTACATATTAAGTATATCACTTTTATTTTATTAAGTCAACTATATTTTATCAACTTCTTAAAAAAGTTTTATGCTTAACTATACCCTTATCAAGTACAATTAAATGATACCACCTAATCAAATATAAGTCAACTACTTTTTTAAAACTTTTTAAAAAACTTTTAAAATACTCTAAAAAGCCATTTAAATCCATTTTAAGACACTTTAAGCATAAAATAATATAAACATACTAGAAAGACAAAACAAGTCTTAAAAGTGCCTTAAAACGCTTTTAAAAGCATATTAAAAAAAATGATAAAAAAAAGTATTTTTTTCAAAAAAATACTTGACTTTTAAAACTAATACCTTTATAATAGTAAATGTAAGGTAGCAAGAAAACTCACTACTTTACAAGAAAGGTCGTGGAATTATGAAAAAGAAAAGAGTTTTGAAAAAGTGGGTTGAGAAAGTTTTAAGTTTTATACTTGGTGTTTGGTTCACTTGGGTGTGTACTACCATTGAAACACTAGAAAGCCCTTTTAATGAGATTAAAGGGTATATAATCTTTACTAGTATTTTAACTTTACTTGCCTTATTAAGTTTTTATTTACTTGGTAAATATACAAACATATTTGAAGAAGAATAGACAAACAATTGTTTGTCTTTTCTTATACCCTCCCATACGAACGAATGTTTGTACGAACAAATGTTTGAGGGTGGGGGTGGGTTTAGTAAAATAGCGAACAAATGTTCGTATATAAGATAGAGC
>CAZLVK010000008.1:0-81795 GCA_964563025.1 uncultured Bacteroidaceae bacterium
TAAGACAAAAGTAAAGGAACCGCGTGTTCAAACGCGATTCCCTTTGGCGGAGAAGAAGAGATTCGAACTCTTGAAACGCTTTTGACGTTTACGCGATTTCCAGTCGCGCGCCCTCGACCAAACTAGGCGACTTCTCCATATCATGCGGTTTTTGCAGTCGCCTTTTGGAACGAACGCAGAGCGTGAAGTATTAAACAAGGCTAAGCAAGAACCGACGTATTCAGTTACTATGGGTGGCGGTTGGTAGATATAGAAAACAAAACTAATTCAGCCAACCGTCGATTGAGATTTCTCTCGAACCCAACGCAAGCAATTATATATGATTATAGCGGTTTTGACAAGTGTTTTTGAAATTTTCTTGAAAATTCGCTTTTAAGTTTTAGATTATAACACAATCCAAAAGGCGCAAATGCCCGACTGTTACTCAATTCGCCGAAATTTGAAAATACTATTTACAAACCGCGTGCGCTATGGTATTATTATTTCAAGTAATACTATAATATATAGCAAGGAGCATTATGAACACCGAATCCGAAGACCCTGACCCCGACAGTATCGTTTTATCTGTTGTATTCATCGTCGTTTTAGTACTTTTTTCAGGCTTCTTTTCCGCAACCGAAACGGCATTCAGTTCGGTAAACAGAACCAAACTCAAACTGAAAGCGCAAGCAGGCAACAAAGCGGCTCAGAACGCTTTGAATTTGTCCGACGATTTTGACAAGTTGTTGTCCACTATTCTCGTCGGCAACAATATCGTCAACATTACTTTGTCCGTTCTCTTCAACAATATATTTGAAACGGCAATTCCCAATCCTGCGGTGAGCGGTGTGGTATCCGTTGCGGTGTCTACCGTTATCGTCCTTACCTTCGGCGAAATCACCCCCAAGATGATTGCCAAGGAAAACTCCGAAAGACTGAGTATGGCATTCGGCTACCCCATCAAGGTCATAATGTTCATACTCTACCCTATAACGATTTTGTTCGCGGGACTCAAATGGGTGCTCAAAAAGATATTCAAGTCGAAAGACGACGACAAAATCACCGAAGAAGAACTCCTCTCCCTCGTTGAAGAGGCTCAAGAAGACGGCTCCCTCAACGTTCAAGAACGAGAACTTATTTCGAGCGCAATCGAATTTGACGACGCCGAGGTCGAGGATATACTCGTGCCGAGAGTCAACGTGGTTTCTCTCCCCATCGATATGCCTATGGAGAAAATCAAGAACCTCTTCTTCGAGTACAACTTCTCTCGTATGCCCGTTTATCGCGGTACGATAGACTCCGTCGTAGGTATGCTCCACAATATTGACTTCTTCACCGCCCTCGAAAAAGGTGAAAAATCCATAAAGAACTATATCACCCCCGTTGCCGTCGCCACCGAACATATGAAGATTTCCACCCTGCTCAAAAGCATGCAACGCCAAAAAGTGCATATGGCGGTCGTCGTGGACGAATACGGCGGAACACTCGGTATAGTAACGCTTGAAGACATTCTCGAGGAACTCGTCGGCGAAATCTGGGACGAACACGACGAAATCATCAATTACTTCAACCAAATCGACGACGACACCTATATGGTGGACGCGAGAGCGGAACTCGACGACTTTTTCGAGACCTTCAACCTCGACACCGACGACCTCGACAACTTCGATTCTCAAACGGTTAGCGGTTGGATTATCGAACAAATGGGAGAGATTCCGAAGAAGTTCCAGTCCTTCGACTATAAAAATTTGACGATAACCATAGACAAACTCACTCAACGAAAAATCCTCAGCGTCAAAGTCAAAATCAATCCCGTAGAGGACGAAAACGCGGATTCAGAATCCAAAAGATTTGAACTGAAATCTCTCAAAGAACTCCGCGAAAACAAAGACGAAGAGGAATCTCAAAACTAACTTGTATCATTCATCTCAATCCCCCTAAATAGAAAGGCCTCGCAATTTTGCGAGGTCTTTCTCTATCGTTAAGTTTGTTGTTTAGGTTTACCACCTATTCTCTACGTACTCGCAGAAGGCGTACATATCCTTGATTTCGAGCACTTTGCCGTCGTCGAGCACTACGGTGCCGTTAAGAAGTCCGTGTACTTGGTGAGCGTGCATACGAGCGACGAGAGCGTTCGTATCCGTATGGTGATCGAGGAAAGGAGTCATCGTGAGGTTGAATCTGCCGTCTTCGGACTCGTACACCCACGGTTGCATATACTTGTCGGGTTTCGGGAAAGTCTTGACGTCGACGGAGCCGAACTTGTGAAGTTTTCCGTCGTAGAAGATTGCGGTTTCTGTGCCGTTTGATTCGTCGCCTATACCCCAAGTGATTTCAAAGCCGAATAGGTGTTTCGTGCCGTCCGCATCGGTGAGATAGGTCGAACCGTTGCCCCAGTACCAGACCATTTTGTACGGAGTGCAAACTCTACCCCAGTCGAGCACGGTGAAGGTGTTGTCTTTCTTGAACACTTTCACAACTTTTCCGTCGAGAGTCACGACGCCTTCGGTCGGCATACAATTTTGTTTTGTGGTCATGAAGTAGCGGGTGGATTGGTCCTTGCCCTCCGCCTTAAACGGCAAGACGGTGGTTATGTTTTCAAGACCGGGCATAATATCCATTTTGAACTCGGCTTTGAACGTTTTGCCTTTGAGCGGTCCCTCGAAGAAAAGAGTACGTTCGGTTTCTTTTGTGTCGAAAATTGCGTGGAATTTGCCTTTTTTGTACTCGAAGTAGTTCGGCACGTCCCCTTTTTCGGGCAAAATAACTTTGTTTTTCCCGCCGAGGAAGAGGGACATAGAAGTGTCTACTTTGCCGGTTTTGAGATCGACGACCGTCATCGAGCAATATCCGCCGATGGATATATTCGCGCAACTGATTTGCACCATGGTTTCGCCGTCGCATACTTGATAGAAATCCCATTCCTTTGCCCTCATTTGAGGACGAGTTTTGGTGCGGTCGTACTCGAATACGTTACGGCGCGACCAACCGCTAACGAGAAGTTTACCGTCGTCGCCGAGAAGTTTCGTGGGTGCGACGTATTCTCTTTGATTGCGTTTCGGAACCTCTCTGAAAGAGGGATAAGTTCTTTTGGTTTCTTTAGCCATAATTTCCTCCCGTTATCGTGATAACGATTTTATAGATATATTATATATCGAAAGTATTAATTCTTCAATACCGAATTTTGAAAAAAGAAAAAACGGCGTATAGCCGTTAAATCTTCATGTTTTTGATTTTGTCGGTGACGTCGGTGAGTTTTCCGCGTCTGCCGACGAGCAACGCGCGTTTCCCGAGGGACATTATGTATTTGTCCGACTTTATCGAATCCGAATAGACGTCTACGACTTCGACGTCGGGAAGAATTTCGTTCAGCCTACGCACTTTTTCGGCGCGACGACAAACCTTGCCCGTGAGTCTGCCCGTTTTCATATCGTGAATCGAAGTTATGCAATATTCAAAGCCGAGGCGATTTGCGATTTCTTCTATAAGAAAACTGGGGCTTGCGCTGATGATTACGCTTTCGCGAGTGCGGTTTTCTTTCCTAAATTCGTCGTAAATGCTCTTTTCGTACTTATCCCAAAACTTTTTGACGTTTTTCTCGTTGTCGATGAAGTTCACATAGAAGAAACATATCTTTTTGAATTGATTTATCGGATAGATTTTCAGCCCCATAAGGGTGCCTATAAAGCACTGTATGGGGAGAAAAATCAAAATCCAAGGATTATGCAGCATACAATAACCCCAATATCTGAAACCGCTGTCGAAAGGCAATAAGGTCTTGTCAAAATCATACAAATCGACTTGTCTTTTTGCGGTATCTAATTCGGTTTTTTCTTTTGTTTCCTCTATCATATGTTGCTACCGCCGTTCGGCAAAGTCGGTCTACGCACGGTGTAGCCGTCCTTTTGATATTTCGTGATTTGCAAAATAATTTGTTCTATGAATTCCTTGTTGTTCGCGGTCTTCATGAGCGCGCCGAGTAGGCTTTCGGTTGCTTCGAGGTTGTCCCCCTGCGACAAAATCTTTCTGACGCTCCAAATGCCTTCGAGTTCCTTTGTGGAAAGTAGCAATTCTTCCCTTCTCGTACCGCTCTTTGCAAGGTCGATAGCGGGGAAAATTCTCTTTTCTTGGAGTCTGCGGTCGAGGTGAATTTCCATATTGCCCGTGCCCTTGAATTCCTCGTAAATAACGTCGTCCATACGGCTACCCGTTTCAACGAGTGCGGTTGCAATGATGGTGAGAGAACCGCCGTTTTCGATATTACGCGCGGAACCGAAGAAACGTTTCGGAGAGTGTAACGCACCCGGATCGATACCGCCCGAAAGGGTTCTGCCCGTAGGAGGAATCGTGAGGTTGTACGCGCGCGCAAGTCTTGTCAAACTATCCATTAGGATAACGACGTCTTTGCCCGTTTCAACCATACGTTTTGCGCGTTCAAGTAACATTTCCGCGGTTTTGGTGTGGTGTTCGGGAAGTTCGTCGAAAGTGGAATAGATGACTTCTCCGTTTATCGAGCGTTGCATATCCGTGACTTCTTCGGGACGCTCGTCGATAAGCAACACGAGAAGTATCACTTCGGGATGATTTATTGATATTGAGTTCGCAATCATTTTGAGGAGAGTGGTTTTGCCTGCCTTAGGCGGAGAAACGATGAGTCCTCTTTGACCTTTGCCGATGGGAGCGACGAGGTCGATACTGCGAGTTGCGTAATCGCGTGGTTTTCCCGCCACTTCGAGACGGAGTCTTTGGTCGGGATAGATAGGCACGAGGTCGTCGAAGTTGGGACGTCTGCCCATAGTCGACGCATCGACGCCGTTTATTGACGTTACGTATACGACAGACGGGGGCTTGCCTTCTTGGACGAGTTTGCATGTCGCTTTGACGTAGTCCCCTTTTCTGAGCCCGAATTGTTTGATTTTGGGAACGCTGACGTATGCGTCCATATCGCTAAATTCGCCCGTTTTTACACGGAGAAAGCCGTAGCCGTCGGGATTGATTTCGAGGAAACCTTCGCGGACTTGTTCGTCGCCGTCTTTATCCTTTTTATCGTGCAAATTTTCGGGGCGTTTGAACCCTGTATTTCCGTAATTATTGTTGTAATTATAATTTTTGTTTTGATAATTATTTTGACGGACTTGTCTATATTCGCCGTAAGAACCTTTTTCCTGACGAGATTCCTTTTCATCTTTATTCTCTACGTCGGAATTTGCAGAGGTCTGCTCTACGACGGCGTCTTTTTTCGGTCTACCGCGCCTCGGTGCGACGGGAGGAGCCATTTCGCCGTTGGAAATCTTGTAAATCAATTCTATAAGTTCCGCTTTCTTACATTTAGTAGGAGAGGAAATGCCGACTTCTTTAGCCATATCTCTCAACTCGAAAATGTTTTTTTCGTCAAGTTCTTGTCTGGTATACTTAGCCATAGAACCTCCTATATATAAACAAAATTATATTTGAATGTTTATGCAACCCGTTCCCGCAAAAAATGCGGAAACGGTGCTTTATCAAAAGTAAAATCAGTTGTAAAGTCTTTCAAGCACGTAAACTTTGGTGCTTTCGCCGTCGAAATCTGCACGGTCGAATTCAACCGTATCGCCCTCAACATAAACCACGTCTTCGTCGTCGAACAAATCGAGAAAATCGTTCAGTTTCGCAAGGTCGAATTCACAGTCCTTGGTCTTGTAGTGCATGGGAATGACGACGTCGGGCATAATGCGATCTACGTATTCCTTTGCTTGTTCGGCGTCGATGGTGAAATTCCCTCCGACGGGAATCATCAACACGTTCACCGGCATAACGGATTCGACAAGCATTGCGTTGCATTCCTCGCCGATATCCCCCATATGGCACAGTTCAACGCCGTCCATACGGAATTTGAACACGAGGTTCTCTCCCCTGACCGCGCCTTTCTTATCGTCGTGATAAGTCTTTTGCGCAAAGAGATGAACTCCGCCAATTTCATAGAAACCTTGTCTGCGGATGACGGTAGGATCACCCCCGACTGCGGTAACGTAAGAGTGGTCGTTGTGCGGGTGGCTGACCGTCACTATGTCGGCGTCGACGCTCGGCATATCGTATCCGACGTACGAGTGATACGGATCGGTAACGACGGTTGTACCCGTGCTTTCTTCAAGTTTGAAGGAAGAATGACCTAACCAAGATAGTTTCACTTAAATCCTCCGATTCAATCACTTCTGATTGAGGCTGTTAACGAGTTGATGGATTTTCTCGAAGGGTTCGAGCAAATTGGACACCGGCTCGTTGAAGTTTGCGGCTGCGATGATGTACGCAATGTACTTCGACATATCCGCTTCGATGAACCAAGGGCAATTTTTGAGTTCGGGAATGCGATAGGTGAGGTTGGTCGAGATGACCGCGTCGAAAACGCCCTCTTCATACGCTTTATTGAACTTCTCTACGCCTTCGGTAAAGAGGGAGAAAGTCGCGGACAAGAACACTCTTTGCGCGCCCTTCTCTTTAATTTCTTTTGCGAGTTTGATGATGCTGTCGCCGGTGGCTATCATATCGTCGGCAACGAAAACGTTCATACCCATGACGGGGCTTCCGATATATTCGTGCGCTACGATAGGATTTCTGCCGTTGACTACGTTTGCATAGTCGCGACGTTTGTAGAACATACCGAGGTCAAGGCCGAGAACGGACGCATAGTAGACGTTTCTGCCGATTGCGCCCTCGTCGGGTGCAATGCACATAAGGCTGTTCTTGTCGAGTTTGACGTCGGGAAAATGCTTTGTCAAGGCTTTCAGCACTTGATAAGTCGGGAAATAGTTGTCGAATCCCATGAGGGGAACCGCATTCATAACTCTGGGATCGTGTGCGTCGAAAGTGATGAGGTCGGTGACTCCCATCTGTTGGAGTTCTTGGAGCATAACCGCGCAATCGAGAGATTCACGGCTGGCACGACGGTGTTGTCTGCCCGCGTAAAGCATAGGCATAACCACGGTGATACGATAAGGTTTTGCGTTTGCGGCGCAGATAATACGTTTCAGATCTGCGAAATGCTCGTCGGGAGTCATCGGAATTTGTTGTCCGAAGAAGTTGTAAGTGACGCCGTGATTCATCGGGTCGCATATGACGTAGAGGTCCTTGCCTCTGACCGTCTCCATAATCATACCCTTTCCGTCACCGCTAGTGAAACGAGGGCAATTCGCTTGGATAAGGAAAGAGCCTTTCTTTATGCGCATCTTCGCGGGAGCGGACTCGTTGTACATTTGCACGAGGCGTTTGTCGATGAGTTCGGCAAGTTCTTGTGCGCCGGGCGTTGCAATTATACCGAGAGGTGCTGCGGGTGTTTGGTCAAAAAGTGAAAAATCAGGTGTCATGCTATCCTCCGTAGACTGTAGACCTATTATAGCAAAGAGTTGACAAAATTTCAACGATTTGCACGCTAAATAATCATATTATTTTTGCTCGGACAAATTTCGCTCGGTTTTCGACCTTGTTCGAGTGATTTCGACACCGTCAGAAGATGAGACTGCCAAGAATATAATTCGAGACGTTCATACCCTCGTCGGTGAAAGAGATTTTGCCGTCTTTTTTCACGAAAAATCGAGAAAACTCGCCGTCTACCAAATCCGTTTTGTCCGAAAGCAGTTTTTCGTCTATGCCTTCTCTAAGCCTCAATCCAAGCATAATTTTTTCCCGAATGATTTCTTCTTCGGTGAGGATTTCGACTTCGTCTATCGGATATTCTCCCTTCTTCAAACAATCGATATATCTACTGAAATCTGCCGTATTTACCAGTCGTTTTTCACATCCCGAGGTTTGAACGCACGAACTTGCGCCGAGACCTACGCCGTAATACTCCTCTCTCGTCCAGTAACCGACGTTATGTTTCGACTCGAAACCTTCTCGTGCAAAATTGCTGATTTCGTAACGAGAAAATCCGAGGTTATTAAGTTCGTCGATTGCGACTTGCAACAAATCCTCGGTCGTATCATCGTCGGGAAGAGAGATTTTTCCCGCCTTTACGAGCCTTTCAAGCGGAGTGTTTTCTTCGAGTTGCAAGGTATAAACCGAGACGTGTTGCACCACAGGTGCAAGGTTAGAAATTTCATCTTTTACGACATCATAGTCGTCGAAGGGAAGTCCGACGATAAAATCCACGGAAACATTATCGAAAATCGACGTCGCAAGTCCGACCGCCGAAATCGCTTGTTCCGCCGTATGAAGTCTACCGACGGCGTGCAAATTTTTATCGCTCAAAGACTGAACGCCGATGCTCAATCTGTTTACGCCGACGCTTTTGAAAAAAGTGAGTTTTTCTTCGGTTATACTTTCGGGGTTGCACTCGACGGTGAACTCGTCGAGAGCGTGCAAATCGACGTGTCTATTCAGCGACTTCACAATGCAATCGAACTCATTGACAGACAAAGCGGACGGAGTCCCTCCGCCGATATAAACGGTTGTGATTTTCCTTCCTGTGTAATCCTCGAAAACTTTGTCAATTTCAAGATTTAATGCGGTTAGATAGTCGAAAACGTTGGCTTCGTTTTTAGGGCGAAAACTCGTAAAATCACAGTAAAGGCACTTTGATTTGCAAAACGGAACGTGAACGTAAAGTTGCATTTTAGTCGTCGTCGCCGACCTTCAAAATGGTGACGAACGCCTCACTCGGAATTTCTACGCTACCCACTCTGCGCATACGTTTTTTGCCTTCTTTTTGCTTTTCGAGAAGTTTCTTTTTGCGGGTAATATCACCACCGTAGCACTTTGCAAGAACGTCTTTTCTGAGTGCTTTGACGGTTTCTCTTGCGATGATTTTTCCGCCGATTGCCGCCTGAATGGGAATTTCAAAGAGTTGACGAGGAATGGCGTCTTTGAGCTTTTCCGCAATACCCCTACCCCTTGCATATGCCTTATCCTTGTGCACGATGAGGGAGAGTGCGTCGCACATATCGCCGTTTATAAGCATATCGAGACGGACGAGTTCACTGCGTTGATAGCCGTCCATTTCATAATCTAAGGACGCGTACCCGCGCGTGCGCGATTTGAGTTTGTCGAAAAAGTCGTAGATGATTTCGTTCAAAGGGATTTGATAAGTTATTTGCACCCTCGAAGTATCGACGTACGACATATCGAGGAACACTCCTCTCTTGTCTTGGCAAAGGTCCATAATCTGTCCGACATAATCGGGCGGCGAGAAGATAGTTGCCTTGACGACGGGTTCTTCGATATATTCGATTTCGCCTGCGGGAGGAAGATTGGTCGGATTTGCAACGGTGAGTTTTTCGCCGTTAGTTTTGGTAACGATATATTCAACGCTCGGAGCGGTCGTTATGAGGTCGAGATCGAATTCTCTTTCGAGACGCTCTTCGATGATTTCCATATGAAGAAGTCCTAAAAAACCGCACCTGAAACCGAAACCGAGTGCGATAGAAACTTCGGGCTCAAAACTGAGGCTTGCGTCGTTGAGTTGGAGTTTCAGGAGTGCTTCTTTGAGGTCGTTATATCTTGCGCCGTCCGCAGGGAAAACGCCGGTGAAGACCATAGGCGTGGCTTTTTTGTAACCGGGCAAAGGCTCGGACGCGGGATAATCCGCACGAGTTATCGTATCGCCAACTGCGGTGTCCGAAACGTTTTTTATGCTTGCGCCGATATATCCGACTTCACCTGCAGACAAACTTTCCACGGGTTTCATGGACGGGGTGAATACGCCGACTTCGACTACGTCGAATTCTTTTCCCGACGACATCATTCTGATTCTGTCCCCCGCCTTAATCGTGCCGTCAACTATACGAACCATAGAAATTGCTCCGCGATAGTTATCGTAGAAACTGTCAAAGATGAGGGCTTTCAGCGGTGCGTTTTCGTTTCCGCTCGGTGCGGGAAGCCTCTCGATTACGCCTTTCAAAACGTCGTCGATACCAATGCCCTCTTTTGCGGATATGAGCGGGCAATCTGCGGTATCGAGACCTATTATATCTTCGATTTCCGCTTTTGTGCCGTCCACGTCTGCAGAAGCAAGGTCGATTTTGTTCACGACGGGAAGTATTTCGAGGTCATTGTCGAGAGCAAGATAGACATTTGAGAGCGTCTGCGCCTCTACGCCTTGCGTTGCGTCGACCACGAGCAACGCGCCTTCGCACGCCGCAAGAGAGCGTGAAACTTCGTAAGTGAAGTCTACGTGCCCCGGAGTGTCGATAAGGTTCAAAGTATATTCTTCACCGTTGTGCTGATAGAAAAGACGGCAGGTTTGAAGTTTGATAGTGATACCCCTCTCCTTTTCGATATCCATATTGTCAAGGAGTTGGTCTGACATATCGCGCGAAGAAACCGCGCCCGTGCGCTCGATGAGTCTGTCGGCAAGGGTGCTTTTGCCGTGATCGATATGCGCTATGATAGAAAAATTGCGGATTTTGTCCTGTTTCAAAATTACCTCGCCGTAATTTTCGATTTATTCTTGACAATATTATAATAGAATTATAAAATTTTATCAATAAAAAAAGGGGGCATTTTATATGTCTAACGTAAATTTTAATTGGCTCCTCGACGCCCCTATCGCGCATAGAGGTCTCCACGACGACAAGTATCCCGAAAACAGCATGCCCGCATACGAGGCGGCAATCGAACACGGCTTCAATATCGAAATCGACGTCCACCTCACGAAAGACGGTCATATCGTCGTTTTCCACGACGACAATTTGAAGCGCGTTTGCGGTGTTGACAGAAAGGTCAAAGACTGCACTCTCGAAGAACTCAAAACCTACCGTCTCAAAGGCACCGAATATACCATCCCCACTTTCGACGAATTTCTCGCTCTCGTTGACGGCAAGGTCGGTATACTTTGCGAAATCAAGGGCGTTATCCCCTGGGAAGTCGGCATCGCCAAAGCAACGGTTGAAAGGCTCAAAACTTACCAAGGCAATATCGCTCTTCAATCCTTCAACTTCGGAGCGGTGATTTATTGCCGTCGTCACGACGACGTACACGCCTACGGTCAACTCTGCACTTGGGGCGGAGACAAAATCAACCACTGGGTAGATTGGCTCGGCAAACTCATTGCCTGCAAATTCTCGAAACCTCTCTTCGTCGCATACGATATAAGAAACGCCGTACAAGCGAAAAAGTATCTCGACAAAGCGAAAGCGCAAGGCAAAAAACTCCTCTGCTGGACGATTAATTCCGCGGACAAACTCGCACTTGCAAGAAAGATTGCGGACAATATCATTTTCGAGGATATTTGCGATCTCGTCGAGGCTGAAAGAAAATAATCGCTCCTCTGAAAATCACGATTTATCTTCGCAAATTTCAAAAACGCAAACTAAAACCCGACTTTTCAGTCGGGTTTTATCATAGTTAAAGTTTTCTTATTCCTTATTCGATTTGGAAAAGACTCTCTTTACATTGTCGCCGAAGGATGCAAACCACTCTTTGACCGTCAACGCAAACGGTTCGGACATTGCGGGAATATCCACGAGTTTGCCGTTGTTGGAAATCGAGTAGCTGACATAGGCGTAGTAGAGAGACACGAGGACCGCACAGACACTGAACACGATGAGTTCGGGGCTGGTGGTTTCGTAGTTTGCAAAGTAGGCAACGTCGCCTTCTTCTATCATTTGCATGAAGTAGTTCGTGCCGGCAACGAAACCGGAGTTGTTCATGAGTTGTCCAATATTGAGGAATGCAAGGAATGCGTATGCGGAAGATACGATATACGCTCTCTTTTCACCGCTGACCATTGCGTAGATAAAGCCGAGGGCAACCGCGAGGAAGAGATAGGTATAATCGATTTTCAGCGTGAACACCGCAAGCATTGCGAATGTGAAGGACGAAAGCATGATGAGTTCTTGCTTGTTTCTGTTCTTGATATAGAGGGAAACGATATACGCTTCGAGAACGAGAATAAACACGAAGTTGAGGATTGCGGCAGTGTTCGACGAAGTCTTTTGGTTCATCGTCGCCATTGCGTACAAGCCGATACCGTTGTCTACGAAAACGGTCTTTTGCATAAATTCGTTTGCGATAAGCGTCCAACCGTAGAAAGGCTTGCTCTCCTCTGCCGCGATGTAATCGATTGCGACGGGAATGGTGAGCACGTACAAAAGCACGAACAAACCGACGAGACCGAATACGATTTCCGCTCTTTGCTTGCCGAAGGACTTCATAGTGTCGTCCGCTTTATAATAGCGATAGCAGAGGCACGCGATGACGATAGGCGAGATTGCAAGCGCGCGAACGTCGAGGAGAGTCGCAAGGCTCAAAAGCAAGTAGGTGGGCAACGTCTTTTTCTCGACGAGGCAGATAAGAGTGCCGAGGACGAGAGCCACGAGAAGTGCGGTGAACGTATTGTCGAGACCGCCCATAACGAAAGTTATAGGAAGGAGAGCGTACATTGCCGCAAATATGGTGGATTGACGGTCGCCGACGTATTTTCTGCCGTAGAAATAAATCATCACGACGGTTGCCATGGTGGCAAGTACGTTAACCATTCTGATGAGGATGGAAATTCCGTCGAGGTCGAGGTTTTTGCCCGCCATACCGACGAGTGAAAGTATATAGAGCACGCCGGGCGAAGTGCTTTGCAAGGAAGTGCCGTAAGTTGCGTACGCACTTCTCACCGCACCTTTTGCTGACAACGCCTTTGCAAGGTTCGCAGTGTAAGTCATTTCACTGCCGTAACCGTACATGGTGAGCAAGAATACGAGATTGACGAGGAACGCACCGATAGCAAGCATGGTTGCGATGAACCAAGGATTTGTCGTTACCGCCCCGCCCTTTGCGTTTCCGCCTTTGCCGTCGGAGTCGCTAAAGTTGATGAATGCGGTTCTACGGCTGTAAAGACGTCTGATGAGGACGTATCCCGCCATGACGAGTGCCACCGAGAATACAGAAAGGAGCACGACGAAAAGTATGCCAGCTACGTTGGTGTTATATCTCGAAATCTCCTCTTTCGTGAACTTGTAGACGGTGTAGCCGTCCGCCGCTTCTTCGACTTTGGTCACCGAAACGTTGTCGAAATAGACCGCGCCTTTGACGGTTGCGTCTTCCGCACCGAGGGAAAGGCAAATGGTGAGATAGTCGCTATCGACGGGTTTCACATAGAAAGTGTAAGTTTTCCAGCCGTTCGTCGCCGCGGTTTGTTCCACGAAGAAGTAGTTGACGTTTTCGAGGAAGGTCACGTACGCACCACGGTAGGTGGAGTCGTTGCCTTTGGTCAAACTCTTCGGGAGTTTCATATCGACGGAGACGCAATATATACCCTTTCTGTCGACTTTGATTTCCTGATAGAGGTAGGCGTAAGATGCGGACGTATTCTCGATCTTGAGATATTCGTTTTCTTCGAGGGAATACGTAGAGTTACTGCTCCAATTGCTCTTCACGCTCCAACCGTCGAATTTGATTTTGCTGTCCGACGAGGTGTACTTGGAGAAGTCGCCGTTGGACACGAGTTCGGTGTCGTATTCGACGTCTCCGGAGTTACACGCCGTAAATGCAAAAAGTGCTAGTACGACTACTAGCACGATTGCAGATGCTAAAAACAATCTTTTTTTCATTGTTGCTTACCTTATCTGACTTCTTTGAGTTTTGCTGCCTTACCGGTACGCTCGCGGAGATAGTAAAGTTTGGATCTTCTGACTTTGCCGTGGCTGACGACTTCGAAGTGGTCGATTTTCGGTGAATGGATGGGGAAAGTTCTTTCAACGCCGATGCCGTAGGTTACGCGACGAACGGTAACGGTTTCACGGATTCCACCGTTTTTGAACGCGATGATGACGCCTTCGTAAGATTGAAGTCTTTCTTTGTCGCCTTCTTTGACTTTGACGAAGACTTTGACTTTGTCACCGATTCTGAGTTCGGGAAGATCTTGTTTCATACCCTCTTTTTCGATTTGGTCGATAATGTTGCTCATGTTGACTTACCTCCTATAATACAAAGCGTTCACAACGAATATCTTTCGCAGGCGGAACGCCCGAGTCACGCGTGTTATATTATCATATAATTTATTATTATGCAAACGAATTAAACAACAATTTTGACATTTAATTCGTTAATTTTCGATTTTTAAGCCCGAAAGCAGTCAAAATTTGCTTTTAGGGCGAAATGCGTCCACGATATGGTTAATCCCCTCGTCGTAGACCTCGACTACGTCAAAGCGTATATCCGTGTCGAAACAGCGGTGCCGAGTCATATAAGCGTTCGCAAGATATACGTATCGGCGCTGTTTTTCGGCGGTTACCGCTTCGGCGGGATTGCCGTATCTTGCGTCCGCTCTCGTCTTGACTTCGACGAAAACGATTACGTCCCCGTCCTTTGCGATAATATCCGCTTCCGCTCCGAGATATTTGGCGTTTTTCTCCAAAATTTTGTAGCCGTTATCCTTGAGATAATCGCAAACGATTTTCTCTCCGACGTCCCCTATCGCTTTGGTTTTTCGTCCGAAAGTAGCCATATCACTCCTTGACGAAGTTTTTGATGAACGTCTTGCGGTGTATGGGCGTTGCGCCGAACTCTTTCAGTGCGGAGATATGTTTTGCGGTGCCGTAGCCCATGTTGTTCGCGAAATCGTATTCGGGATAGACGTCCGCCATTTCTGTCATAAATCTGTCCCTCGTGACCTTCGCGACTATGCTGGCGGATCCTATCGAATATGAAAGCGCATCGCCGTGTACGATACCCATCGTCTTATAGGGAATATCGAGTTTGAGTGCATCGACGAGAACTACGTCGGGAGGGACGGATAAGCCCATTATCGCGTCTTTCATACAAGCCTTTGTCGCTTCTAATATATTCATCTCGTCGATTTTGAAATTATCGTACGAAACGACGTTTACGGCAATAGCCTTTTCAAGAATAATCGGAAAGAGTTTTTCGCGTTTACCCTTGGAGACTTTTTTGCTGTCGTTTACGCCTTGAATAAGGTCGTCGAGAGGCATAATCACGGCGGCGCAAGTGACGGGGCCCGCAAGCGGTCCTCTGCCTACTTCGTCCACTCCGCAAATATACTTATAGCCTGCGTCAAGCAACTTTTTTTCGTATTCGAGCAATTCTTCTGCGCGTACCATTTTCGTTATTCTAACCCACTATTTTTCAAGACATATGAGTCCTAAACGACCTTTTCTGAAGTCGTCGAGAATAGTCCTTGCCGTGCGATCGTAATCAATTTCTCCGCCCTTGATTTTGAACCCTCTCGACAGCGCGATAGCATCGAAAAGTTCAATCGTAGATTCGGGAATTTCTTCGAGTCCGTATCTCTTTTTCAAGTTGTCCGGATAGGTTTTCGACACCTCTTCGAGGAAGTCGTAAGCAAGGTCGCCCGTGTCCAAAATTTCGTCGCGAATACTTCCGATATACGCAAGATGATGCGCGACTTGCTGGTCCTCGAATTTGCCCCAAAGGGTGCCCGGCGTGTCGAGAAAATCAACGCCGTCGATAGACAACCATTGCTTTCCGCGAGTAACTCCCGGTCTGTCCCCCGTCACGGCTTTTGCCTTGCCTATCATCGAGTTGATGATGGTGGATTTTCCGCTGTTGGGAACACCTACTACCATTGCTCTAACCGAAACGTTTGCGCCTTTCCCCGAGTAGTGGTTGAGTTTATCCGACATAATTTCTTTGAGTTTCGAGACGATTTCCTTGCAATCCCCCGAAGTGCCGACGACTTTCACGCACGGCTTTCCGAACCTTTTGTAAGTTTCTACCCAGCGGTCGAGGTCGGATTTTTCGACGAGGTCGCATTTATTGAAAACGTACAATACTCTCTTGCCGGTTATGAGTTTGTCGAGGAGCGGATTGGCGCACGAATAAACGGCGCGAGAATCTATCACGTAGATTAACGCGTCGACAAGGCGGAGATTTTCCTCCATCATTCGAATTGCCTTGGTCATATGACCGGGGAACCACTGTATGTTCACTTCTATCCTCTGAAACTATTCTCCGAGAAGGTCGGGGCGACGCTCGCGGGTGATTTTCAAGGATTGTTCGCGACGCCATTTTGCAATTTCGGCGTGATTACCGCTCTGCAAAACCTCGGGAACTTTGAGGCCTCTATACTCGGACGGACGGGTATAATGCGGATATTCGAGGTGCCCGTTTGAAAAACTCTCCTCGTCCGTACTTTCGCTCGAACCGAGTACGCCGTCCACGTATCTCGCTACGGCGTTGATAACTACGAGCGCGGGAAGTTCTCCCCCCGTCAAAACGTAATCGCCGATTGAGATTTCTTCGTCGATACAAAGTTCGATAATTCTCTCGTCGATACCCTCGTAATCACCGCAAAGAAGGAGTAATCCTTCCTCTTTTGCAAGATTTTCGACAACTTTTTGTTTGAGTTGTACGCCTTTGGGAGAAAGATAAATGCGTTTGAGTTTATGCTCGGGGTCCACCGCCTCGATTGCGCTGACGACGGGATCGGGAGTCATAACCATACCCGCACCGCCACCGTAGGGATAATCGTCGGTTTTGGAGTGTTTATCCTTGCTGTAATCGCGTATATTCGTAACGTGAACGTCCAAAATACCGCCCGCTATCGCTTTTCCGATAAGGCTTTGGGAGAGAACGCCGAAATATTCGGGAAAAATGGTAAGGATTTCAAAACGCATAATCAGTCGTTGTATACCGCAACTCTGCGGAAAACGTATCCGTCAAGGATAATTTTGCCGTTTTCGACGTCGATTTCCTTGACGAGTTCTTTGAGGGCGGGGACTTGGACGGTGCCTTTTTGAAGTTTGACAACGTAAATATCCGCCGAGCCGTATTGCAAAACGTCGATAAGTTCGCCGATGACGTCTCCGTCCACGAAAACATCCGAACCGACTATATCCGCGATATAAACCTTGCCGTCTTGGGGTTTTGGTAATTCCCCTCTTTCGACGACGAGGGACTTCCCGCGGTAACTTTCCGCTTGTTCAACGGTTTCGATGCCCTCGAATTTGATATAAGCAAAATCGCCTTCAACGGAGATTTTCTCCACGTTGAAGGTTTTGCCGTCGAGTTTTGCGCGTTTAATCTTTGAAAAGCGTGTGGAATCCGAGGTGTAAAGTTCAAAGCGAAGTTCGCCTTTAAGACCGCGGGGGCGCAACGCCTTTCCTACGGTGAATTCGGATTTCATTCTTTTTCGTCGATAACTACGTTATAGCGGGTGCCGGATTTACCGCTTGCCGCTTTAACGAGGGTACGAATGGATTTTGCAATTCTACCCTGTTTTCCGATGACCTTGCCGATGTCTTTTTTGGCTACGGTCACGACTATATCGCTCGTTTCGTCGTTTTCGCGCAATTCAATCTCGAAATCCCCGTCGGGAACGAGTTTTTGAACCAAATATTCTACGAGTTCAAGCATAATTACAGAATGCCGTTTGCCTTGAAGAGGTTGCGGACGGTTTCGGTAGGTTGTGCGCCGTTAGCAAGCCATTTCTTTGCAAGTTCTGCGTCGATTTTGATTTCCTTGGGGTCCGCAACGGGATTGTAGAAACCGATTTGTTCGATATATTCGCCGTCTCTTGCTTTGCGAGAATCGACTGCTACGATGCGATAGAAAGGTGCTTTCTTTGCGCCCATACGGGTAAGTCTGAGTTTGACCATGTTTTGTTTCTCCTTTAAGTGAAGTTATATATTATTTTGTTTATTTTTTAGAACGGGAAGCCTTTGAGTCCTTTCAGTCCTTTGAGACCGCCCTTTTGCATACGGTTCATCATATCCTTGGTGAGTTCAAACTGTTTGAGGAGTTGATTGACTTCTTGTATGCTTGTTCCGCTACCCTTTGCGATACGTTTTCGTTGGCTCGCTTTGATGATGTCGGGATTGCGTCTCTCTTTCGGAGTCATCGATTGGATGATTGCCTTTGTGCGAAGAAGTTGTTTCTCGTCGATTTCGGGAGCACCGCCCTTCATCTTGCCTGCAAGTCCCGGTATCATATTCATCATATCTCCGAGATTGCCCATCTTCTTGACGCTGTCGAGTTGTTCGAGATAATCTTCGAGGGTGAACGAGCGTTCTTTGATTTTCTTTTGAAGGTTTTCGGCTTGTTCTCTCGAAAACGCGTTTTCAGCCTTTTCGATGAGGGTGAGTACGTCCCCCATACCGAGAATACGGCTTGCCATTCTATCCGGGTGGAAGGGTTCGAGGTCTTCCATCTTTTCGCCGGTACCGCTGAATTTGATAGGTTTCCCGGTGACTGCTTTTATTGACAACGCCGCTCCGCCTCTCGTGTCGCCGTCAAGTTTGGTCATGATGACGCCGGTAATATCGAGAGTTTTGTTGAACGTATCCGCAACGGTAACCGCGTCTTGACCTGTCATGCTGTCTACTACGAGAAGAATTTCGGTAGGCTTGACGGCGGATTTGATTTTTACGAGTTCGTCCATCAACGCTTCGTCGATATGGAGACGTCCGGCGGTGTCGATAATGACGGTATCGTAGCCGTTTTTGAGCGCGTACGGAATTGCGTCGGTTGCGATTTTGACGGGGCTGATTTGACCTTCTTCAAAGACTTCGGTGCCGACTTTGCCGGCAACCACTTTGAGTTGCTGTATTGCGGCGGGACGATATATATCCCCTGCGACAAGCAAAACTTTCTTGCCTTGCTTTTTGAGGTACGCCGTGAGTTTTCCGCACATGGTGGTCTTGCCCGCGCCTTGCAAACCGCACATCATATATACGGTGGGTTGGCGGTCACTCGTGGCAAGTTTTTGGTGTGTGCTACCCATGAGGGCGGTGAGTTCGTCATTGACTATTTTGACGATTTGTTGGGCGGGAGTGAGAGATTTCAGAATATCCTCTCCGAGTGCCTTCTCACTCACTCTCGCGACGAAGTCTTTGACAACGCTGAAATTAACGTCCGCTTCCAAGAGCGCAACGCGTATTTCTCTCATAGCTTGCTTGATTTCAAGTTCGGTAAGTTTACCCTTGTTGCGAAGCTTTGAGAAAATGTGATTCATTCTGTCGCTTAAACTTGCAAAAGTACCCATATCACTCCAAAATTTCACGTGCCGTGCGAAGTGCGTCAAGCGCGACTTCGAGGTTGCCGTTCTCAATTGCCGAGACGGCAAGGTCGATATTCTCACCAAGTGAGGTTTCAAGCGCGAAAAGACCGAGTTTCGACTCGTATTCGGAAAGAGCCTTTTCTCCGGACTTCACTGCGTCAACGACGGCTTGTCTCGACACGGAGAACTCCTCCGCGATTTCGCTGAGCGACATATCCTCATCGTAACGCAAGCGGAGCATTTCGTTCTGCTTGTCGGTGAGAAGCCCGCCGTAGTAGGCTCTAAGATTCGATATAGCATATCTATCCATAGTGTAAAGTCCTTTCGCTTGACAGTATAATACCAATTATTCAAACCGCTGTCAAGCATTTTTACTTTACACAAACAAACTTTTTGATTTTAATAATAATTTACGTTATTATAAAATAAGCGTTTCTTCAATTCACAAAAGTCGATAGTGTGCTTTCAAATATTAGTTTCATTCAAAATAATTCAAAAAGTTGACTTTATAAACGAAAAACGGCGTAATAAACGCCGTTTTTGTATGTTTCGAGTGTGTTTAGAACAGTGCGTTGACGAAGTCGGTCGGATCGAACGGGATGAGGTCGTCTATCTTTTCGCCTACGCCGACGAAGAGGACGGGAAGTTCGAGCTCCTCGCTGATTGCCACAACCACGCCCCCTTTTGCGGTGCCGTCGAGTTTGGTGAGGATTATGCCGTCGACGTCGATTGCCTCACCGAAAATTTCCGCTTGGGACAAGGCGTTTTGCCCCGTCGTAGCGTCGAGAACGAGGTACTTTCTGAAATCCGCATTCGGGAGTTCTCTCTCCACAACTCTGCATATCTTTTTGAGTTCGTTCATAAGGTTGACTTTGTTATGGAGTCTGCCGGCGGTATCAACCAAAATTACGTCGGTGCCCTTAGCCTTTGCGGACGCAATAGCGTCGAACACGACAGCGGCGGGATCGCTACCCTCTCCGTGCTTTATAACGCGCACGCCCGCACGTTCTCCCCAAACTTCCAACTGTTCGCTTGCGGCGGCACGGAAGGTATCCGCGGCGGCAACGACGACGCTTTTGCCTTGGGAGTGGAAATAGTTTGCGAGTTTGCCGATGGCGGTAGTTTTGCCGACTCCGTTCACTCCGGACAACAATATCACGAGAGGATATTCATACTCGTCGATTTCAAAATCAATATCGTCGATGAGGATTTGACGGAGCAAACCTTTGGCATCCTCGGGGACTTTGATTTTGTTTTTGAAAACTTCGTCTTTGAGTTCGTCGATGACGCTCTCGGTGGCGGTAATTCCCATATCCGCGGCAAGGAGCGCTTCTTCGAGGTTGTCGTAAAACTCGTCGTCGAGTTCTTTTGCCGAGAAAGCGTAGAACAACTTCTTTTGGAAGTTATCCTTCGTTTTCTTCACGCCGTCTAATATTTTCTGGAAAAATCCCATATTATGCCTCCATTGCAAATGCGGAATCGCTTCCGTCGTCGTCCGAACCGCCGTCCGACGCGTGTTTGACCGCTTCTTCAAATTCGATTGCGACGGTCTTGGTGACGCCCTTCTCTTCCATGGTTACGCCGAAAATACTGTCCGCGTGGCGCATGGTGGGTTTACGGTGAGTGATGACGATGAACTGCGTATAATCGCTGAACTTCGTGATGAACTCCGCGAACAAGTTCGCATTGCTCTCGTCGAGCGCCGCGTCGATTTCATCGAGCACGCAGAAAGGCATGGGTTTAAGGCTCAATATCGAGAACAATATTGCGATTGCCGTGACTGCTCTTTCGCCACCCGAAAGCAAGGATATGTGTCTCAACGACTTTCCGGGAGGCTGTGCGTATATCTCTATGCCCGCTTCGAGCGGATCGTCGGTTTCTGCGGTGTTGAGTTTGAGTTCGCCCTTGCCACCGCCGAAAAGTTTTGCGAAAACGTCCTTGAAGTTGACTTGAATTTTCTCGAACGCATCCACGAATTTACCCGTCATCTCTCTGGTCAGTTCTTCGATAATATGGTTTATATCGTCGTACGCCTTCTGAATGTCGTCGCGTTGCGTTACGTACTCCTCGTGGTGTTTCTCGTTTTCGGCAAGTTGCTCTATTGCAAGCGTATTGACGTCGCCGAGACGGTTGATGTCCTTTTTGAGTTCCTGTATAGCGGTTTTTGCGCCGTAAGCCTCGAAGTTTTCGTCCTTGTATTCGAGTGCGGACGTATAAGTCAAATCGTATTCCTCGAGAACGTGTTCTTGCAAAATTCTGTTTTCGGAATCGATTCTGTCAAGTACGCCTTCGTCGCGGACTTTCTTCTCGCTGAGAGCGGTCATTTCGTCGCGGATTTCCGTCTTCATCTTGTCGAGGTCGATAATCTTTTGGGATATTGCGCGCTTTCTTTCGGACAAGCCTTGGATAGCCTCTTCGAGTTCCTTGATTTTCTTTGCGTCCTCTGCGCTGAAAGAAGTCTTTTCGGGTGCGCTCGTTATAGCGTTCAGTTGATTTTCAACCGTTTTGATTTCCGCAATTTTGTCGAGTTTCTCCTCTTGGATTCTCTCCATATCCCTCTTGTAGCGGAAAATTTCGGCGTCGATAACGTCGATACTACTCTTCGCCTGTGTTAGACAAACGCGGAGATTCATAACTTCTTCTCGTTTGGTTTCGAGTTCGGTTTTCTTCTCTCCCGACTGCGTCTTGGACGCTTCGACGAGGGTGCCGTATTCGTTTTCTTTATCTTTGACTTCCGCCTCTAAACGGTCGATTGAGGACAGTTTTGCTTCGAGGTCTTTGACCGTCGCTCTGATTTTTTCGCATTCGACGGCGTCTTCTGCGATTTCTCTTTGGAGTGCGTTGACGGTTTGTTCGGACGCCGTCTTTTTGTCACCGTTCAGAGAAATTTCGATTTGCAATTCGTTGAGCACTACGGAAAGTTGTGCGATTTTTTCGTCCGCAACTTCCATTTCCGCTACTCTGTCTTCTCTTTCGCGGTTGAGACGTGCGATATTCGAGCGAAGTTTTTCAAGGTGTGCTCTTGCTTGTTCGATTTGAGTTTCCTGCGCAAGAAGACCGCTGGTTTGCTGTCTTCTCGAACCGCCGGTGACTTCACCGCCTCTTGCATAAATTTCGCCGTCGAGAGTAACGATTTTGAACGCTCTGTCGTACTTCTTCCAAAGTCTTTCGGCAGTGAGCATATTGTCTACAATAACGGTCGAGCCGATGAGTGCGCGGACGAAATCGTCGAATTCGGGTTTATAACTGACGAGGTCGGACGCCACGCCGAGACAGCCTTGTTCGGAGAGTACCGCTTTTTCAAGGCTTCCGAGATCTCGAGGTCTGCACGCCGTACGAGGACGGAAGGTTACGCGTCCGTAGTTCTTCTGTTTGAGATAGGTGATGAGGAACGCCGCGTCTCTCTCGTTCTCTACGAGAACGTTTTGCAAATTTCCGCCGAGTGCGTATTCGATTGCGGACTCGTATTCCTTGGGCACGTTGATGACCTCAGCCATGACGCCGAGTATCTTCGAGCGGAGCATCGGGTCGTTTTTCGCATCCTGCATCATGCGTTTGACTGCCTCGCCGAAGCCCGAATATTGCTCCTTTATCGAGATTTGAAGTTTGAGGTTACCCTCAGCCATACCGAGTTTGCTGTTCAAACTGACGGAGTCCTCGGTGAGCCCTTTGATAGCCTCTTGACATTCCGCCTTAGTCGCGACTGCTTCGTTGCGCTGGACGGATGTTTCTCTTAGTTTCGCTCTCGCTTGGGAGAGGTTTGTTTCGTAGATGGAAAGGTTGGTGAGTTCTTGGTCGAGACGCGCTTTCTTATCTCTGAGAAGTTCGGTAAGATTTTCGAGACGGGATTGGTTGATAGCCTTTACCTCGATATAGGTTGAGGAATTGCTACGCAAATTGCCGAGTTCTTGAAGCGCGCGAACGTATTCGGCGTTCTTGGTTTCGAGGTCGCTTTCGCTGCCCGCAACCGTCCTCGACAAATGCTCGAACGCGCCGTTTGCGGTTTCGTACTCCTTGCTCAAACTCAAAAATTCGTGCAAACTCTCCTCTTTTTTCTCTTCGGCGGCTTTGATGAGACCTTCTGAGATGATGATTTGCGCGTCGATTTCTTTGAGTTCGCCGTTCAAACGGTTCTGGTCGGCTTGCAAGTGAGTTATCTTTTCTTTGAGGACGTTCGCTTGTCCCGTCATCTTCTCGGCATCGACTTTGAGGGAGAGTAACTCTGCGTTTTGCGACTCGTAAACGAGGTCGATTTGCGAACTTTCCCTTATCGTCTTGTCGTATTCGTTCGAGCAACCGGTGTACGCAAGTTCCTTTGCGTCGAGGGCGCGTTTGTAACCCTCTATACGGTCGATGACGTTCTTTCTGATTTCCTCGTTGTGCTCGTAGTTGTATATGTAAAGGTTGACTTCCTTGTTTTTGAGGGCGTCTTTGAGTTCAAAATACTTTTTCGCGGTCTCCGCTTGACGACGGAGTGGTACGAGGTGACGTTCTATTTCCGCAATAACGTCATTCGCACGAGCAAGGTTATCCGCAGTCTTTGCAAGTTTGTTTTCTGCCTCTACCCTCTGCGCACGGAATTTTGAAATTCCCGCCGCTTCCTCGAAAATATTACGTCTGTCCTCGGGTTTTGCCGAAAGGATTTCGTCGATTCTGCCTTGACCGATAATGGAATAACCCTCTTTGCCGATACCTGTATCGTGCAAGAGATTGATTATGTCTTTAAGTTTGACTCTCGTATTGTTGAGATAATATTCCGAGAGTCCGCTTCGGTCAAGTTTTCGGGAGATGGAGACTTCGTCGTAGGGCAAGTTCGGAAAAATGCGCTGTCCCTCGTTGTTGAAAACGAGGGCGACTTCGCAATAGGACATACTACGGCGTTTTTCGGTACCTGCGAAAATAACGTCGGTCATAGTCTTACCGCGTAGAGACTGCGCGCTTCTTTCACCGAGAGTCCAACGAATTGCCTCGGCTACGTTCGACTTTCCGCATCCGTTAGGTCCGATAATAGCGGTGAAGCCGTCTTTGAGGGCAATGACCGTCTTATCGGCAAAGGATTTGAAGCCGTGAAGTTCGATTCTTTCGAGATTCAATGTATATACCTCAATAATTATTTATAAAATTATAGCATACATAATCAGCGTTTTCAAGCAAAATAAAAAATGTTTCACGGATTTTGTGAAACATTTCGTTTTGAGTGAAGATAAGACTACTTTTCGCTATTGATTTTTTCGAGCGCAAGTTTTGCGGCAAGTTGTTGAGCCGCCGACTTAGAACCGCCCTTTCCTCTGCCGTATTCCCTACCGTCGATGAGAACCGCCCAAGTGAAAATCGGCTTGTGAGAGGGACCGCTCGTGTCAAGCAAAACGTATTCGATACTCTTTTCATGCTTTGAACCGTATTCGTTGAGTGCGGATTTGTTGTCTTCTTTTTCTTCGGCGTTTATAATGTCGTTTTCAAGCATAGTGAGAACGAATTTTCTTGCCTCGTTCATACCGCCGTCGAGATAAATGGCACCTGTAATCGCCTCGAAAAGGTCGCACTTAATCGAAGAATGAGTGTGAATTTTGAGTTTTGTTTCGCCGACGCCTAAAATCATCTTATCCGATATTCTAATGCTATCGATTGCTCTTGCAAGCGGTTTTTCGCTTACTATGTTTATACGCATTTTCGTGAGTGCGCCCTCGTCTTTTTTCGGATAAGTCGCAAAGAGTTTTTCCGCAACGACGAATCCGACTATGCTGTCCCCCAAAAATTCGAGGTTTTCATAGCAATACGAGTCGTCGTCGGTATAGGACGCGTGCGTGAAAGCGCGGACAAGCAAACTCTTATCCGCAAAGACGTAGCCGATGGCGTTTTCGATATACTCGACGTCCGCCTTATTCAGCATCGCAAATTTCCACTCCCGCTCTGATTTTTTCGGGCAAATTTGCCTCGGCGAGGGATTTTGCCATAAGTATACTACCCGAAATCGAAGTGCGTTTGGAACTTCCGTGAGATTTCACGACCACTTTTTTGCAACCGAGAAATACCGCTCCGCCTTGGGAGTTATAGTCGAGTTTTCGTTTTACGGTGCGAAGAACGGGTTTCAACAGAAGGGCGCCGATTTTGGACTTCATACCGCCGTTGTTCACTCCGTCTATAAGTATGGAGAAAATTGCGTTTGCGGTGCCTTCTGCGGATTTCAATGCGATATTGCCGTTGAATCCGTCGGATACGATCACATCGAAATCGCCACTGAGCACGTCTCTTGCTTCGCAATTACCGACGAAATTGAGTTTTTTGTCCGCTTTGAGGAGTGCGTATGCCTCTTGATTGAGGGAGTTGCCTTTATGTTCTTCGGTGCCGTTCGAGAGAAGTCCGATGACGGGGTTTTCAATTCCTAACATACTCTCGCTGAACGCTTTCGCCATAATTGCGAAATGGTGAAGATTTACGGCTTTGCAGTCTACGTTCGCTCCGCAATCGCAAAGAATAACTTTCTTATCCCCTTTTGCAGTGGGGAGAACGGGAGCAAGTGCGGGACGAGTGATACCCTTAATCTTGCCGAGTTTCATATAAGAACCGACCAATACCGCTCCGGTAGAACCCGCCGACACGAGACCGCCTACTTCTTCGTCCGCGCTTGCACAATCGAAAGCACGCACCAAAGAACTGTTTTTCTTGTGCATAATGGCAGTCGTCGGAACGTCGTCGTTGGTGATGACGTCCTTTGCGTCTACGTACTCTACTCTATTTTCAAAGCCTGCAAGTTGAGTTTTGTCGAATTTGGAAACGTCGCCGACGAGGACGACTTTCAAATTTTCGTCCTGTCCGAGTGCGTCCGCCGTACCGAGAATTATTTGTTCGGGAGCGAAATCCCCTCCCATTGCGTCTACTACGATTTTCATAAAAGTATAGAAAAAGAGAGCGGGAAAACCGCTCTCTTAGGTTCCTTAATTATTTTTCGTCTTTCTTGTCGACTACTTGTTCGCCGTCATAGTAACCGCATTTAGGGCATACTACGTGGCTCTTTTTGAGTTCGTGGCATTGAGGGCATTCAACAAGGCCGGGTGCTTTGATCTTCCAGTTTGCAAAACGGGAATTGGTCTTGGATTTAGAAATCTTATTTTTGGGTAGTGCCATATCTATTCCTCCGCTATTATTTCATATTTAACTTGTATGATTATAGATAATAATCTTCAAGTTGTCAAACGATTTGAGTCTAATTTTTCGAGGTAAGTTGTTCCGCTTCGCGTGCGATGGAAAGTTCCTCGTTGGTAGAGACAATCAAAATCTTGGTTTTGCTGTCCGCGGTTTGCAATTCGTAGATACCGGGCTCGTATCCGCGGATATATTGAGAGTTGACGTCGAGGTCGAGTTTCGTGCCGAGATAATCCATATCTTCCATCACGATTTCGCGCATAACGTTGCTGTGTTCGCCGATACCGCCGGTGAAGACGATAGCGTCGACGCCGTTGAGTGCCGCCGCAAACGCGCCGATATATTTTTTGATTCTATAACCTGCGGTTTCGATTGCAATAGTGCACTTCTCGTCTCCCTCGTCACGTTTAGGTTCGAGGTCGCGCATATCCGAACTGAAATCTCCGCTGAGACCGCGCATACCGCATTCTTTGTTGAGATAAGTAACCATTTCGGACATATTCTTGCCGAGTTTCTTGCCGAGGTATTCCATAGCGGCGGGATCGATGTCACCGCTTCTGGTACCCATAATGACGCCTTCGAGAGGAGTGAAGCCCATAGTGGTGTCTATACACTTCCCGTTCTTGACTGCGGAAAGACTGCTACCGTTGCCGAGGTGGCAAATGATGAGTTTCGCATCGGGATTGCCGAGATACTTGACGGTTTCTTCGGTGACGAATTTGTGAGAAGTGCCGTGAAAACCGTAT
Organism: uncultured Bacteroidaceae bacterium; assembly: GCA_964563025.1. Classification (GTDB taxonomy): domain Bacteria; phylum Bacillota; class Clostridia; order Christensenellales; family CAG-917; genus RGIG4097. Next base: position 26,809 of record CAZLVK010000008.1, read on the forward strand.
TTGCGAACTTTATATTTTTCGTAATCTTCCCACTTGATGCCGTACATATACGCTTTGGGAGGCATGGTGGAGTGGAACGTCGTGTCGAAAACCGCTACCATAGGTACGCCGGGCATGACTTCTCTACAACCCTTGATGCATGCGATATTGCCGGGCATGTGGAGAGGTCCGAGTTCGGCGTTCTTTTCGCAGATTGCGATGACTTCGTCGTCGATGACGACGGACTCTTTGAAATCTTCTCCGCTGTGAAGGACTCTGTGACCGACGGCGTGGATTTCGTCGACGGACTTAATCGCGCCGTATTCGGGATCCACAAGGGCTTGAAGAACAAGTTCGAGTGCTTCCTTATGGGTGGGCATATCGCTGTTCTTGACGAATTTCACGCCCGCTTCGTTCTTTTGGGTGAGAATACCGCCTGTCGCGCCGATTCTTTCGCAAATGCCGTTGAGGAGTGCTTTTTCGTTGTCCATATCGATGAGTTGATATTTAAGTGACGAACTACCTGCATTGAGAACCAAAATTTTCATATCTATAATTCCTTTCGTTTATTCTTATTTGACGCTTTGAAGAGCGGTGATTGCCGCAACCGCCGCTATATCTTCCGCTACGCAACCGCGAGAGAGGTCGTTGACGGGAAGGTCGAGACCTTGCATGATGGGACCGACTGCCATAAAGTTGCCGAGGCGTTGAGCGATTTTGTAGCCGATATTGCCCGCGTCGAGGTTGGGGAACACGAATACGTTCGCTTGTCCGGCGACGGTGCTTTCGGGGGCTTTTTGCTTGCCGACCGAAGAGACGAGGGATGCGTCGAATTGCATTTCGCCGTCCACGTCGATTTCGGGGTGTTCCGCTTTGACTTTCGCATAGGCGTTTCTGACCTTTTCGACGGATTCGTGATTTGCACTACCCTTCGTGGAGAAACTGAGCATGGCGATTTTAGGCTCGATTTCGACGATTTTTTTCGCGCTGTCGTACGCGGCGACGACGACGTCTGCGAGTTGGTCTTCGGTGGGATAAGGGATGACCGCGCAATCGGAGAAAATAAACGCGGGTGCGTTTTGATATTTGAAACCTTCTTCGGGAGGTATCATGATGAAGCAACTGGAAACGCTCTTGATGCCGGGTGCGGGTTTGATGACTTGGAACGCCGCTCTGGATACGTCCGCAGAGGAGAAAACCGCTCCGCCGACGACGCCGTCGACGTCACCGCATTTGAGGGCGGTACACGCATAGAACATATTGTTGGACTTCACGAGATTGAGAGCCGCCTCTTCGGTCATGCCCTTCGCTTTGCGAAGTTCGTATAATTTTTCGGCGTATTTCGCGGTATTTTCGGAGGTTTGAGGATTGTCGAAAACTACACCCGTAAAATCGATTTCGGGAAATTTTGCCTTCGCTTCGTTTTCGTCTCCGATGAGGACGACTTTGCACACGCCCTTCTTCGTCAATATTTCAGCCGCTTTGCACGCTCTGACGTCGAAACCTTCGGCGAGAGCAATGGTTTTGCCGAGACTTGCTGCTCTTGTCATGAGATTGTCCAAAAATTGTGACATCGTTTTACTCCCTAATGTGTCGAAATTTTGTTGCCTTTATTTCAAAAGCATATATAATTATAGTATATTTACAAAAAAATGCAACCGATTGAGTAAAAGTGAGAAAAAAGTGAAAGTAACTGCGATAATAGCCGAATACAATCCCTTCCACAACGGGCACCTCAAACAACTTCGCAAAGCGAAGAGAGAGACGGGTGCGGAGATACTTGCCGTCGTTATGAGCGGTAGTTTTACCGAACGCGGAGACGTCTGCGTTGCGGACAAATATACACGTGCTAACTGGGCGATACAAGCAGGTGCGGATGTTGTCCTCGAACTTCCGACGGTCTACTCCCTCTCCACCGCCAAGACTTTTGCCGAGGGCGCACTGAAAACTCTCTCGTTACTTGGAGAATTCACCCTTTGCTACGGCACCGAAACCGAGGAACTCAACGACCTCAGTATGGTTGCCGAGTTTATGGCGTCCGAGTCCAACGATATGTCCAAAATGCTAAAGGGCTTTCTCTCGGAAGGCTACTCCGTCGCCAAGTCCCGCACTATGGCACTCAGCGAAATCAGACCGGATATTGCGAACATGCTACAAACTCCCAACAACATCCTTGCCGTCGAATATATCAAAGCAAGCGCGAAATACGGAGATAAAGTCCACCATCACAATATCCCCCGCGTCCCCGACAATGACAGAACGATTGCCTCGTCCACTAAAATCAGAAATCGACTGTATTCGGGAGAGGACTTCTCTCGTCTCGTTCCGGAATTCGTCAAACCCGAGGAAATGACGGTAGATCCGACCGTATATCAAACCATTTCGACCTATGCGCTGAAATCCAAAACTCCCGACGAACTTGCAGAAATCACGAATATTTCCGAGGGTATGGAGAACAGAATTTCAAAATCCGACTTCAACTCGTTTGAAGAATTTTTGGAACTCACCACGAGAAGATATACCCGCTCGACGATTAAACGTATCGCCGCTTGCACCGCAGTCGGCGCAACCAAAAATCTCCTCGAACTTGCAATAAACGAAAAACCTTACACCACCGTGCTTGCAATAAAGGACAACAAACGCAAAAAGATACTTCCTCTCCTCTCTCAAGCGGACGGATATTTCTACTATAAGCCGAGCGACTGCCCCGCGGATTCTCCCGTCAGACCTCTTCTTGACCTTGATCTCAAAGCAAGCAAAATTCTCAACCTCTGCGTCAAGAGATAACGATATTCTAACCGTGCGGATTTGGAATTTTCCCGTACGAAAACACAAATAGAAAACTGCGTCGCATTATTTTCACGAATGCGACGTATTTTTTATCGTGAAGAAAACTCCGCTCATTCTCTCCGTTCTGATTTTCATGATGCTCATAGTCGCAAAGCCCGACTATTTCACCGCATCCGCGCGCAACGGCTTGGCGTTGTTTGCGTCATCCGTACTCCCCGCAATTTTCCCGTTCTTCTTTTGTTCGTTGCTACTCACGAAAATCGGCGGAGTCTACGCAATTTCAACGATGTTCGGCAAACCCGTATCACAACTTTTCGGTGCGCCCGAAATTTCCGCATTCCCCGCTTTTATCTCTCTTGTCAGCGGTTATCCGTCGGGCGCGTCTACCCTCAAAAATTTGTACGACAACGGCTATGCGACCACGGAAGATATAAAACAAATGCTTCCGTTCACATCGACGTCGGGACCGTTGTTTGTTTTGGGAACCGTAGCGGGAGCGATTTACGACGACCGTCTTATCGGCGTAATCGTCTTGCTGTCCCACTATGTAGCAACCTTTCTCAACGGTTTGATTTGGAGAAAGAGCAAGACAAATACCGACGGCAAATTTTTACTCAAAGAAAACGTCGACGAGGATATATCGGGAGCGGTCTCCTCTTCCGCACTTGCGATGCTCTCCGTCGGCGGATATATCGTCGTTTGCAACATGCTGATAGACGCCTTAGCACTCATCCCCGTAGAATTGCCCGCCATACTCTCCGCAATCGTTTACGGTAGCATAGAAATGACGAGGGGGACGATATTTGCCTCGCAAATTCCCACTACGTCGTTGTCTATAGCGACGGCAACCGCCGTTTGCACTTTCGGCGGATTATCGGTGACGTTGCAATCATACGGATTTTTGTCCCCTTGCGGAATACGCTTCCGCGACTACTTAACCCGTAAAATCACCCAAACCCTACTCGCATTTATCGTTGCGCTAATTTTTTCTTTAATTTTTTGACATAAAACGTTGACTTTACGCATTTTCACCATTTATGCTATTGGCAAAACGTTTTCAATATTTTTTTCGGAGGTTTCTATCAATTATGAAAAAATCTTGGAGCAACACTGCGCTTGTTGCTTATTCTCGCATTCCCAAAATCGTAAATAACATTGACGTTTCGGTCAAAAACCGCATAAATTCGGCTTTTCAGAGCGTTCATCTCAAAAACGGTATTACCAACGAAAAATTAATTGGTGAAATTATAAAATTAAACGACGACAAACGCAAAGCGTGTAATCTCGTATTCATCGTGGAAAGTGCGCTTAATAAACTCTCCGAGCAAGAAAAACTCATACTGACCGACAGACTTTGTCGTGGAAAAACCTTCAAAGAAATCGCGGAATCGACGAATAAACCGCTACGGTCGATATTCAGAATTTTTTCAATCGCCGAGGGAAGTTTTTCCTCCGCGCTTACCATATTAGGTTACGGCGAAAAATGGCTTGAAAAAGAATATTCGACTTGTCCCCTTCTCGTCGGCATCAAAAAACGTATCGACGAAGAAAAGTATTTCACGTCCGAAAAGGAGAAATATAATTAGTGCACCTGCTTCACTTTGATTTCCTACAAGTCGACTATGAAAAACGCGAGCGTTTGCTCGCGTTTTCATAGTTAAAATCTCTTCATATAGTTTGCGTAGTGGGCAAACACGATGCCTGCGTCTTCGAGTTCCTTATTCCAGCGTTTCACCCATTCAAAAGTGCAATATCCGTCGTATCCGTTTTCTTTGAGTGCGGTGACCGCTTCTTTAATCGGCACATCGCCGTAACCCATCATTCTATACGCGACTTTACCCTTTTCTATAACGCTGTCTTTGAGGTGCACGTATTTGATTTTGCTACCGAGGTTTTTGACGGTAGTTTCCACGGTTTCGTCGTTGAAGCGGTAGGGATGATGAACGTCCCAAAGTGCGCCACCGCCCTCCCCGGCATCGTCGAGAAAACGAGAAAGCAACGCGGTATCCACGAAAAGTCCGTTGGTTTCCATAAGCGGAGTCACGTTCTTCCCCTTTGCGTAGTCGAGGACTTCGCGATAGCGTTTCAAGCATAAATCCACGTCACCGCCGTCGAAATACGGCTTATCGGTGCACATAACCCTGACGTAAGGCACGCCGAGACGGACTGCAAGGTCGATATACGCCTTTGCTTCGTCGACGGCATCCTCGTCGTTGTGGTTCGCAAGAGAAGCTCCCGAGGTCAGCATAGCGATTTTCACGCCCGTATCGTCGAGGAGTTTTTGGGTTTTCAGCATATCCTCGTTAAACTCGCGCATAGACGGAGCGTTGATTTCCCCTCTGATACCGCGGATTTCGATGCCTTCGTAACCGAGGTCTTTTGCCGTCGTAACGATTTCGCCGATTTTCCAATCGGGGCAACCGATAGTAGAAAAGCACAGTTTCATATATTCCCCCTTATGCGGTCTCTACGGAAGCGTCCTCTTGAAGTTTAAGGATTTCAATCGCTTCCTCGCGCAATTTGTATTTTTGAATTTTGCCCGCGGCGTTCATGGGAAATTCGGTCATAAAACGCACGTATTTCGGAACTTTGTGACGCGCCATATTTGCTTTGACGAGTTCTTTGACCTCTTCTTCGGTCATGGTTTCGCCGGGCTTTAGAATGATACACGCCATGATTTCTTCGCCGTACTGTTTGCTGGGTACGCCGACTACTTGTACGTCGCGGACCTTGTCGCACGTATACAAGAACTCTTCGAGTTCTTTCGGGTAGATATTTTCACCGCCGCGGATAATCATATCCTTGATTCTTCCGACGACTTTGTAATATCCCTCTTCGTCTACGGTGCAGAGATCTCCCGTATGCAACCAACCGTCCTTGTCGATAGCCTGTTTGGTGGCTTCGGGCATTTTGTAGTAGCCTTTCATTATATTATATCCGCGCGCGACGAATTCGCCTGCCTGACCGACGGGCATTTCGGCACCGCTTTCGGGATCCACTATTTTGCATTCGACGCCGGGGAACGCTCTACCTACGGTAGAGACGCGTTTTTCGATACTGTCCGTAGTCGTGGTCATAGTGCATCCGGGAGACGCCTCGGTCTGTCCGAAAACGATGACAATGTCTTTCATATTCATTTTGTCCACGACTTTCTTCATCACCTCGATGGGACAAGGCGAACCCGCCATAATTCCCGTGCGGAGAGAAGAAAAATCGAATTGGTCGAAAGTCGCGTGTTCGAGCATTGCGATGAACATTGTCGGCACCCCGTGTACGGCGGTGCACTTCTCCGTCGAAATCGCTTTCATAACGGTCACGGGAGAATACGCCTCGACGGGTACGAGAGTGGTAGCGTGAGTTATGCACGCCATAGTCGCAAGCACGAGCCCGAAACAGTGGAACAAAGGCACGCAAATGCAAAGTCTGTCGTCCTTCGTGAATGCCATTCCGTCCCCTATCGTTTTGCCGTTGTTGACGATATTGTTGTGGGTAAGCATAACGCCTTTCGGGAAGCCGGTAGTGCCCGACGTATATTGCATATTGATGACGTCGTCGGGTTCGAGCGTCGCGGTTCTTTCGGCGTATTCCTCGTCCGAAACGCTCTCGGCAAGACGGAAGAGTTCCTTAAAATTCATCATTCCCGAGGGAGTACCCTCTCCCGCATACACTATGCGTTCGAGGAAGGGTAAATGCTTTTCGGACACTTTACCGCCCTCGGAATTTTTGAGCGCTGGGATGAGATTATCGATGATTTCGACGTAGTTTGCATCCTTGAAACCGCCCATCATAACGAGAACTTTCGTATCCGATTGCGTAAGCAAGTATTCGAGTTCAAAAACTTTATAATTCGTATTGACGGTGACGAGAATAGCACCGCATTTTGCCGCTCCGAACAAAGTCAGGAGCCATTCGGGGATATTGGTTGCCCAGATTGCGACCTTATCTCCCTTTTTGACGCCGAGTGCCATAAGACCTTTTGCGACCTTATCGGTCTCCTCGTCGAATTCGCGCCACGTGCGTTCGTAGTCGCGCGTCGTGTATTTTATAGCCTGACGTTCAGGGTAATCTTTTGCAAGACCACGAATGACGTCACCCAAAGTTTTTCTTATCATTTCCATATTCTAACTGTTCCTAATCGTTAAACTTAAATATTTCTCCATATCGAATTGAGTCCAGGCGCCCTCTTCGGGGGGATAGACTCTGAAGGTCATTTGGTTGCCACTGACGGGATGTGCGAACCTTAGTTCCACAGCCCAGAGGCATAGCGGGAGTTTAAGTTTTTCGCCGTTGCCGTATCTTGCGTCGCCGAGAATGGGATTCCCGATTGACGACATTTGAACCCTAATTTGATGACCTCTGCCCGTGATGAGATTGACGGACACGAGGCTTACGCCGTTTTTGGATTCGAGAAGTTTGTAGTCGAGTTCGGCATACTTTGCGCCTTCGGTTAGTTGAGGAACGACCTTGACGGTGTTCGTATCTTGGAATTTTTTAAGATAACAGGTGAGTTTTTCACTCCTTTCTCTGGGAGTACCCTCGACGATTGCGAAATATTTCTTGTCGACGTCTCCGTTTCTAATGGCTTCGCTGAGTCTCGACGCGGCTTTGGAAGTTTTTGCAAACACCATTACCCCGCCGGTAGGACGGTCGAGCCTGTGCACGAGTCCGAGATATGCGTCGCCGGGCTTATTATATTTCTCGACGAGGTATTGTTTCAGCATCGTGAGCATATCCGCATCACCGCTTTCGTCCGCTTGCACGGGAACGTTCGCCGGCTTGACGACGACGAGAAGGTGATTGTCTTCAAAAAGTATTTCGATGTCTTTGTAAGTCATAGTTTCCTCTGATTATTAAACGTTGCAAACGCCGTGCAACCTTGGGGAAGGACGAGTCCTTCATTTGTTGCGATACCGATTTCGTCGGCGGTGATGACCGCGGTTTCGGGTAGCGTCAGTTTGAGTATATTTGCCATAACGGTGGGCTGTAAGCCCGTGGTGTAACTGTTCAGGCAGACGAACAAAGGATTGTCCGAAAGCAAGTCGGCAACAAGGGAACAAAGTTCGCTTATACCCTCTTCGATTTTCCACTTTTCTCCGTTCGGACCTCTTCCGAAACTGGGAGGATCGAGGATAATGGCGTCGTAAGTTCTGCCCCGTTTTTTCTCTCTCGAGCAGAATTTGAAACAGTCGTCGATAATGTAGCGCATACCCGTGCTGTCCATACCGCTCAGACGGACGTTTTCGCCCGCTCTTTCGACCATTGCTTTCGCGCCGTCCACGTGGCAAACCTTTGCCCCCGCTTTGAGACACGCAACCGAAGCCGCGCCCGTATATCCGAAGAGATTGAGCACGGAGATTTCTCTCCCCGAATCTTCAATCAATTTCATCATTCTGTCCCAGTTGACGGCTTGCTCGGGGAAAAGCCCTGTATGTTTGAAGCCCATGAGTTTCAATTTGAACTTCAAATCCCGCCAAGGGAGGGTAAATTCGTCGTCGAATTTCGTATTGTAATGCCACGCTCCCCCGCCCGTCGCGCTACGTTCGTAGACTGCGTCGATATTAGGATAAGACCTAAGCGGTTTTTTAGCGTGCCAGATCACTTGCGGATCGGGACGAAGCAAGGTCAAATCCCCCCAGCGTTCGAGTTTTTCTCCGTCGCCGGTGGCAATGACCTCGTATTCTTTCCAATCGGGTGCAAGCAACATATTATGCCTCTATACGTTTGACGGAAATGGTAACTTTATCTCCGTTTATATCCCAATCTTTTACGTAACCGTCTACGCTTTCGGAGATGACGTCGCAAAGCACGTCGGTGAGGAAGTCCGCTTTCTTGAACACTTCGAGCGCGACGCCCTCCGCTTTGTAGCCGACTGCGATATGATCGGTGACCTCGAAGCCCGCTTCTTTACGCATAGTTTGGATTTTGGAGACGATTTCTCTTTCTGCGCCCTCGAAGATGAGTTCTTCGTTGAGTTCGGTGTCGAGGACGACGGTGATATTGCCGTCGCTTTCGGCGGAGAACCCTTCCTTGTTTTGTACCGAGATGAGAACGTCTTCTTCGGAGAGTTCGATTTCTCTGCCCTCGATTTCGCGTTTGAAACGACCGCCGTTCTTGACCGCGGCAACGATTTCTCTTTCAGCCGTATTCAAGATTTCGCGAATCTTGCCGAGCAACGGACCGTATTTAGGACCGAGGGTACGAAGTTGCGGTTTGACGATATAGTTGATATACTCCGCACTGCCGTCCGAGAGTTCGACGGTCTTGACGTTGAGTTCGTCCTCGACGAGGGCTTGAAGTTCGCGACTGAGTTTGGTCTTGCCGTTGTAGATGAGGCGTTTCAAAGGCTGACGGTTTTTGAGGTTTGCCTTATTTCTTGCCGCACGACCGAGAACGACCACTTTGAGCACGTCGTCCATACCTCTTTCGAGTTTCTCGTCGATATATTTCTCGTCCGCTACGGGGAAATCGCAAAGGTGTACGCTGATAGGCGCGTTCTCGTCGAAGTTGCGAACGAGGTTTTGATAGATATTTTCTGCCATAAACGGAACGAAAGGTGCGATAACCTTGCTGAGAGTGGACAAAACCGTATAAAGAGTGGTATACGCCGCCTCTTTGCTCGGAGTCATAAGGCTACCCCAGAAACGCTCGCGACATCTACGGACGTACCAGTTGGAAAGGTTGTCGGTGAATTCCGCGATTTTTCTCGAAGTTTCGGTTATCTTATATTCGTTAAGCCCCTCGTCCACGAACTTGATAAGGCTGTTGAGTTCGGACAAAATCCACTTGTCCATAACGGTAAGTCTTTGTTTGCTCAAATCGTGTTCAGTGGGATTGAACTTGTCGATTTCGGCGTACAGCACGTAGAACGCGTAGGTATTCCAAAGAGTACCCATAAACTTGCGTTGAGATTCGCTGACGTTGTCCCCCGAAAAACGAGACGGGAGCCAAGGTGCGCTTGCGGTATAGAAATACCATCTCGTTGCGTCCGCACCTTGTTTGTCGAGCACGCTCCAAGGATCCACGACGTTGCCTTTATGCTTGCTCATCTTCACGCCGTCTTTGTCGTTGACGAGACCGAGGACGATACAGTTCTTGAACGGCGCCTTGTTGAAAAGCAAAGTCGAGATTGCGAGCAAAGTATAGAACCAGCCTCTCGTTTGGTCAACCGCTTCCGAGATGAAGTCTGCGGGATATTCTTCATTGAAGAGGTCCTTGTTTTCAAAGGGATAATGCCACTGCGCAAACGGCATGGAACCCGAATCGAACCAACAATCGAGGACTTCGGGAGTACGCTCGAAAGTGCCCCCGCATTCGCAATCCCATTTCACGCCGTCGATATACGGACGGTGAAGTTCGATATCCTCTGCGAGATTACCGCATTTTCTGAGTTCTTCTCTGCTTCCGATTACGTGGAGTTTACCGCACTTGTTGCACACCCAGATAGGAAGCGGAGTGCCCCAATATCTTTCACGAGAAATGCCCCAGTCTACGACGTTTTCGAGGAAGTTGCCCATTCTGCCCTCTCCGATGGTGGGAGGCATCCAGTTGATGGTGCGATTGTTCGCGATGAGTTGGTCTTTGACTTCGGTCATCTTGATAAACCAACTCGAACGAGCGTAATAAAGGAGCGGAGTATCGCAACGCCAGCAGAAAGGATAACTATGTTCAAAGAGTTCTTCTTTGAAGAGTTTGCCTTCTTCTTTGAGTTGACCGATGATGAGTCTGTCCGCATCTTTCACGAACATCCCCGCATAATCGGTGGCGGCGTCGATAAATCTACCTCTCTCGTTGACCATTTGCACGAAAGGCAAATCGTAACGCTTGCCGACTTTGCTGTCGTCTTCGCCGAAAGCGGGTGCGATATGCACGACGCCGGTACCGTCGGTGAGAGTCACGTAGTCGTCGTTGACGACGTAGTACGCTTTCTTCTTCGCGCCGGTTTCGTAGTTGAACAGAGGCTCGTATTCTTGATATTCGTAATCGGAGCCCTTCTTCGTGGAAATCTTCTCGTAACTGCCCTCTTCAAAGAGTTTGGATACGAGGGCGTCCGCAAGAATATAATATTCGTCGCCGACTTTGATTTCGACGTAGTCCTCGTGAGCGTTCATACAAAGTGCGACGTTCGAGGGAAGAGTCCAAGGAGTGGTCGTCCAAGCGAGGAAATAACGATTGGTTTCGCCTTTCAAAAGGAACTTCGCAAAAACGGAAGTTTCCTTGACGTCTTTATACCCTTGCGCTACTTCGTGAGAAGAAAGTGCCGTTCCGCAACGAGGACAGTAAGGCACGATTTTGTAGCCTTTGTAGATGAGTCCTTTGTCATAAATGGTTTTGAGAGCCCACCATACGGACTCGATATAATTGTCGTGATAGGTGACGTAGGGGTGCTTCATATCCGCCCAGTAACCGATGCGGTCGGACATCTTTTCCCATTCGCTCGTATACTTCCAGACGGACTGCTTACATTGTTTGATGAACGGCTCGATACCGTATCTTTCTATATCTTGTTTACCGTCCATGCCGAGGAGTTTTTCCACTTCGAGTTCGACGGGAAGGCCGTGGGTATCCCAGCCCGCTTTTCTACGGACGTGATAGCCTTTCATCGTCTTGTAACGAGGAATAATATCCTTCATAACGCGGGTGAGAATGTGCCCGATATGAGGCTTGCCGTTTGCGGTAGGAGGTCCGTCGTAAAAGTTGAAACATTCGTGACCTTCGTTCTTATCGACGCTCTTTTCAAAAATCTCGTTTTCTTTCCAGAAAGCGAGGATTTCCTTTTCACGTTCTACAAAATTGAGATTTGTGTCTACAGGTTTGTACATAATATCCTCTTTCACGTGCGCATAGTGCGCATAAAATTATAAAAATTATAATAGATAATAAATGAAAAATCAACTGAAAATAAGCAATAAGCCGTAGAAGTTGTCAAATTTGCAAATTAAAGCGCGACTTGCGACAATTATATTGACTTTTTCGCCGTCGTTTTATAAAATGTAAAGGCTTGCGAATGTAGTTTAGTGGTAAAACAGCAGCTTCCCAAGCTGCGGTTGTGGGTTCGATTCCCATCATTCGCTCCAAAAAAACAACGCAACTTGCTTGCGTTGTTTTTTTATCCAAGTCGCAGACTTAGTATATCACCACCGAACGAAGAGAGGTGTATATCACCAGCCCGACGGGCTGTATATCACCACGCGATAGCGTGTATATTACCGCTACTTTATGATACTAAACGGCGAAACGTCGATTTATTTCATATCACTTTACCTTTTGTTTCATTTGTTATATAATCGTTTTCAAGCGGGCAACTGCCCGACGTATACTTTTAGAGGGATATTATGACAAACGCAAAAGAAAACAAGAAAAGCACTCTGTCACTCTCCGTCGCAATCGGCATAATCCAGACGGCGATTTTGATTTTATCCACCGCATACGGCTTCACGAAATCCGTCGAAGACACGACTTTCCTGCCGATAATTTCGGTGATGATAGTAATCTATTTTATCTTGTTCGTCGTTATGGTCGTGATTTCTATCAAAGACGGCAAGCAAGCGGTCAAAGAAACCACAGGCGAATTCAAACAACGCAACAAAGATTTCAAGTTGACGATAAAAGTCATTGACGTCATCTCCTCCCTTATTGCGTGCGCCACCTCGTTTTTAATCGTTTACGCCACCTACACGTCCTCGGATAAAGCGACTCTATTCCAAGTGTTCGCACTTCTTTCCGCCGGAATATCCCTTTTGAGCGCGATATGGACGGGTATCAAAACCGCAAAGAAAGTCAAAAAGAGAGTGGATAAATCTGAAAAAGCCAAAGATAAAACCAAATAAAATTATACACACAAATCGATATGTGTATAACCGCTTAAACGTCGCACCGACTCGGTGCGATTTTTATATACGCAAAACGCGGGATTTCAAAGAGGTTTTTATTGAAATTTTAACGAAAGGTGATATAATTTTTTTTGAGGTGCAAATATGAACGTTATCGAATTCAAGCGCGTATCAAAATCCTACGGCAAACGCAAAGTCCTCGACGACATCTCTTTCACAGTTGAAAAAGGAGAAGTTTACGGACTTATCGGCAGAAACGGCGCTGGCAAGACCACTGCGATAAGGATACTTTTGGGGCTTGCGACACCGAGCGACGGCGAAGTTTTCATCAACGGCAAATCGGGCGCGGAACTCACCGAGGAACGAAAGAAAATAGGAGCGATAGTCGACTCCCCCTCTTTCTCCCCCTATCTCTCCGCATACGAGAATATGAAAGCGGTCGCACTGTCCCTCGGAATAACGGACGACGAACTTTTGAAGCAGGAGTTGAAATTCGTGGGGCTTAACCCCGACGATAAACTCAAAACGCGCGCGTTTTCCCTCGGTATGAAACAACGATTGGCAATAGCGATTGCCCTTCTCGGCGAACCCGAAATTCTCGTTCTCGACGAACCCGTCAACGGTCTCGATCCGACGGGCATATACGAGGTGCGCGAAATCATAACGAACCTCACACGTGAGCGCGGTATCACCGTTCTCATCTCATCGCACCTACTTGCCGAACTCTCGAAAACGGCAACCGCATACGGCGTCATGAACGAAGGAAAAATCGTCAAAGAACTGAGAGGAGACGAACTCAAAACCCTTTCTCGTCCTTTCATCAAAATTGTAGTAAGCGAACTGAAAAAGGGGATTAACGTGCTGATTGACAACTATAAACCCTACGAATTTGAAATTTTGCCTTTTAACACTCTAGCGATATACAACCTCGAAAAGGGCGTTGCGGGAGTGGCTTCGCTACTTCATGAAAACGGCGTTTCGGTGCTCAGCATATCCGAGCAGGACGGCGACCTCGAATCCGCTTTTATCTCAATGATGGGAGGTGTAAATCATGAAGAAAACTAATTCGTTTTTCTCCCTATTTAGATCGGATTTATACCGTCTCTCCCACCTCAAATCGGTATATATCGCACCGGCAATTATGCTCGCTTTGATACTAATTAATTATGCGGTCGCATGGACGCAAAATTCCCTTGTAGAAGGCGCGGAAATTCCAAATGAAATTATACAGGAATTGGTAAGCGGTCGCGATATGCTTTTCTCTGCAAGTTCGTACATAGACATAGGGCTTTTCATGGCGATAATTTGTGGCATATTCATAGGCGGAGAGTTTGTTAGCGGTGCGTCGAAATTGACGATTGCACGTGGTGCAAACCGCGCGGAATTTTATCTGTCGAAATGGCTCGTTGTGTGCTTGCTCTCGGTCGCTTATACCCTTGCGTCCTTCCTCGTATGTGGACTTTTGTCGGGTGTCACCGGATACGGACACGTCTTCGACGGTGCGGAATTTGCCCTTCTTCTCCGCGCTATCGCGTTGCAAGTTTTGATTGCGATTTCTTCTTTGAGCGTATATGTATTCATTGCGTTTTTTGTTCGCTCTCAAGGCGGAACAATCGGCACTACGATTGCGCTATATATTCTTGTTAGCGTGGTGTCGGAAGCGTTAGTCATCGTCGCACTTGCGGAAGAAAACTATGAGCTTCTTAATTACGCCTACTTCACCCCCTCGTTGCAACTGTCGAACGCAAGTTCGTACGGCGCATATACGACAAGCGAAATCCTTCAAGTCGTGCTTATTCCGATTGCATATATCGCGGCATCCATCGGCGCGGGTATTCCTATATTCCTAAAACGGGACGTGAAATGAAAATTTGCGCAAACAAAAAATATTACGGAATCCAAATTTTCGGCAATCAAAAAGCACTCCCGTATGAGAGTGCTTTTTGAATACCGTGCACCGACTCCGACAATGCGTACCGAAGCGGTAACCGAATAGGTGGCTACTCCAAAGTTTCCCCGTGGCACACAAGTCTATTCGCTTAGTGCTGCTGCGGTCAGGCTCTGACACGGTTCACGACGACTCATTGCACAGGACCTTGCTATCAACACTCCTTGTTCGATGCGGCCAACCATACGTAAGGCCTCGGACGGCGTTCAACACTGCTATGGCGGATTGCAGTTTACAGGGCACCGCCAACTCCCCGTTTAGCACGGCTTTAGTATTATATCATCACGGAGATTTTTTTGCAACAAAAATTATTTGCATATTGATTTCGCAAAATCGTTGTGCTAAAATATAGTTGAAAAGTAAACTTTGAGAGGTAATTATGCACGCACGTATTCTAACCATTCAAGATTATTCCTCTATCGGTCGCTGTTCTTTGACTGCGGCACTTCCCATACTTTCCGCTTGCGGACACGACGCGGTCGGTCTGCCCACCGCCCTACTATCCACTCAAACGGCGGGGATTACGGGATTCACTTTCAACGACTTGGGCTCAAATATGCTTCCGAGTTTCCGCCACTGGATGAGCCTCGGCATAAAATTCGACTGCCTCTATACCGGCTTCATCGGCACTATGGAAACCGTCGAAGCGACTCTTGAAATCGCAAAAGAACTCAAAAAACAAGGTACGCTCATCGCAATAGATCCCGCGTGCGCCGAAGGCGGAAAACTCTACTCAGTTTTCGACGACGCATATAAGGATAAAATATTTGAACTATGCACGCTGGCAGACGTCGTCATGCCAAACTTCACAGAGGGCAAAATGCTTGCGGATATTGCGGTAGACCTCGAACCTACCGTCGAAAACGCACGTATGATTTTGAAAATTCTCGATCACAAAGGCTACAAAAAAGTGCTCCTCAGCGGTGTCATAGACGACGACAAACAAGGCACGGCATCCCTTGTGGACGGCAAAATCTCCTTCCAATTCAACGAGAATTTCAACGAATATATCCACGGTGCGGGCGACTGTCTCTCCTCCGCTTTCATCGGAAAACTTATGTCGGGACAAACCTTTGAAAAATCCGCGCAAGCGGCAGTCGATTTCTGCCACGAATGCATAGGCATTTCTCTCAAAGAGAAAGTCGACCTTCGTTTCGGACTTCTTATCGAACGCGCGCTCCCCGTCCTCATAAAACAACCTACCGCAAAAAGACGCGGTAACAAGTAACATTAACCGCTCTTCGGAGCGGTTTTCTTATTTAGACTAATAAGCCTCCGATAAAGCAATAAATAACTAAATACCAAAAACTAAAGATAAAATACGATTTATAAAATCCGAGCATATGAAAAGCGCACTCAATCGAGTGCGCTTTTTCAAACTTATTGAGATTATTTCTTTGCCGCCGCTTCTTCTTTGCGTTTCTTCGCATCTTCGATGATTTTCGCGTTTGCGGAGCCGGGGACTTCTTCGTATCTTGCAAGTTCCATAGTGAAACGGCCTCTGCCTTGCGTCATAGAACGAAGGTCGGTCGCATAACGGAACATTTCCGCTTGAGGAACTTCTGCGGTGATGACTTGTTTGGAGCCTTCCGCGTCGGTGAAGAGGATACGGCCTCTACGCTTGTTCATATCGCCGAGGATGTCGCCGAGATAATCGGACGGAACGGTGATTTTTGCGGTCATGATAGGTTCGAGGAAGCAAGGAGACGCTTTTGCACACGCATCGTCGTAGGAGAGTTTCGCCGCGATGACGAACGCGATTTCCTTACTATCGACGGGGTGATACTTGCCGTCGTAAAGGGTTGCTTTGAGGTTGACCATAGGATAACCTGCGAGAACGCCTTCTTTGATTGCTTCTCTGAGCCCTTTTTCGACTGCGGGGATGAATTGTCTGGGGACTGCACCGCCGACGATTGCATCGACAAATTCAAATTCTCCGTCTTCCGCACCGGGTTCAAACTTAATCCAAACGTCGCCGAATTGACCTGCGCCACCCGATTGTTTCTTATGTTTGCCTTCTGCGGACGCTTCTTTGCGGATGGTTTCTTTGTATGCGACTCTGGGTTCGGACCAAGAAATGTCGATACCGAGTTTGTTCTTGACTCTCTTGCACATAATGTCGAGTTGTGCTTCGCCGAGACCGCTGATGAGGACGTCGCCGGTGACTACGTTCTTCTCGACTTTGAAGGTTGCGTCTTCGTCTTGCATCTTGATGAGACCTTGGATTGCCTTTTCCTCGTCCTTGTTTGCGGAGACCGCGTAGGAGATGACGGGTTGAGGGAATTCGATTTTCTCATAAGAGAGTTTGAAGTCGGGTGCGGAGAGAGTGTCGTTGGTGTTGGTGTACACAAGTTTTGCAAGTGCACCGATGTCGCCCGCTTCGAGGACGTCGACCGCTTCTTGTTTCTTGCCTTTGAGGATGTAGAGTGCGCCTGCTTTTTCGGGTTTCTCGGCGGTGTTGTTGTACATTGCGTCACCGCTTGCGAGTTTACCGCTCATAACCTTGAAGATAAGGAGTTTGCCGACGTACGGGTCAACGATGGATTTGAATACTTGTGCGCTGAAAGGTGCGTTCACGTCGCATGCGATTTCCTTGTTTTCTCCGCCGACGTTCGCTTTGGGACGACGTGCTTTCGCGGGATTGGGAAGATAGTCGACGATTTTGTCCATGAGGGAAACGACGCCGGTAGAGGTCGTCGCATTGCCCGCCATAAGAGGGATGAACGCATCGGTTGCGATTGCGGTATGAATGCCGACTTGGATTTCTTCTGCGGTGAATTCTTCACCCTCGAAGAACTTCATCATAAGGTCTTCGTCGGTTTCCGCGACCATTTCGATAAGTTTGCCCTTATACTCCTCTGCTTTTGCGACGAGGTCTGCGGGGGCTTGGATTTCTTTGCCGTTGAGGTCAACCGCTTTGCCGGTGAACACGTCTACTGCACCGACCATCTTACCGCCTTCGACGATAGGAATTTCGATGGGGATAACCTTGTTGTACTTTGCGGTGATTGCGTCGACGGTGCCGTTGAAGTCGCTGTTTTCTTTGTTGATTGCGTTCACGAAGATAAACGCGGGGACTTCTTTTTCAAAACACATATCAAGTGCTTTCTCGGTGCCGACGGTGAGAGAACCGCTTGCGGACGTCACGACGATTGCGCTGTCTGCCGCATGGAGTGCCGCAACCATTTCGCCTTCAAAATCGAAGAAGCCGGGAACGTCGAGAATATTGATTTTGGTGTCACGGTGAATTGCGTACGCAAGTCCCATGCTTATCGATATTTTACGCTTGATTTCTTCGTCGTCGAAGTCCATGGTGGAGTTGCCGTCGTCTACTTTGCCGAGACGGTCGACGGTTTTGGTCGCAAACAACATTGCTTCGGCGAGGGAAGTTTTGCCTTCACCGGAGTGTCCGATAAGGGCTACGTTACGGATAAAATCTGTAGAGAATGCTTTCATTACTTTACCTCAATAAGTTAATTCTTATCTATGATACAATAATTGACGAAACTTGGCAAGCAAAAAAATGGTCGCGTTGAAACCTTTTTTGAAATTTGTAAATTTATTTTCGTCGTCGTCATAAATTGGACTATGCTTACAATCGGCGTGTACGACAGCGGAATAGGCGGGCTTACTACCCTAAAAGAATTGATACGGAACTTCGGCGGACAAAAATTCGTCTATTTTGCGGACAATGCTAATATGCCTTTCGGCACAAAAAATCTCGGCGAACTGAAACCCGTCGTCACAAGACATCTCGAAAAACTGAAAAACCTGAGCGATATTCAAGTCGTCGCTTGCAATACGGCGTCCACTATGCCTATTTCGGAGGGCTTCATCACCCTATGTCCGAAAATCGAAAATTACAATCCCGATACCACCCTACTGTTGTCAACGCCTACGACGCAAAGGAACTTGAACGCAAAAGAAATCGGATTTCATACTGCGGACACGAGAAACCTCGCCACGCTCGTCGAAATCGTCGCAAGTCTTTCGTTTAAGCGGAGAGTTTTGGATTTTTCTTTGTTGAAAGGATACCTCGTAGACAATATAAAAGCAAATAACGGCATAACCGATATTCTAATCGGGTGTTCTCATTACGTTTATCTCGAAAAAATTATCTCTACGCTTCTCAAAAACACACGGTTAGACGACGGAAATCAATATGTCGTCGAAGAAGTTTCGCATTACGTAAAACGCATCGGCGAAACACACGATATAAAATTCGTTTTCAGCGGTACGAACGAAAAGGCAAAGTACGAGTGGATTCTTTCCGAACTACTTAAACCCGACTGATTTTCTGTCTTCGTTTTTAGAAAACCACGCAGTAATTCTAATTGCACGTTTTAATTTATTTTGGTATTCTAACCGACTATTTTGTCTCGAATGCAAGATTTATGCCCGTCGCTATCACCCTCGATGCGTTTTCTACGAGGGCGGTTATATCTTTCGGTGCGACGACGAGCCTCGCAAGTCCCTTTTCCTCAACGGTTTTTCTGAGCACGTATTCATCGACGCTCTCCCCCACTCCGTCAAGATACTTTTTTGTGAAATCGTATATAAGCGTCCGCATACTAAGCACCAACGGCACTCCGATTGCAACAACGGGCACTCCGAGCGTACTTTTGTCGATGGCGGGACGAGATGCGTACACACCGCTCCCCGGCGAAATCCCCGCCGTAGTCAGTTGATACGACGTTCCCAGTCGATGAACGGTCGATGTGGCGAGAGCGTCGACAACGATGACTCCGTGAGGTTTGATTTTATCCACGACGGCGCGCACCGTTTCCTCTGATTCTATACCGGTTTTCATAGCAACGCCCGTATTCAGCGTACATATTTTGACGGCTTTCGTACCATACACGGACGGGCTTAACCTTGTTGCTACGACTCCTTTCAAAGTTTCGGTGCCAAGTGCGTCTGCCGTCACCGAGGAATTGCCGAGTCCGACGACAAGAATAGTTGCTCCCTTAGGCAATATACCAAGCATATTGTTTAGCGCATTTGCAATTTTGCGGGAAACAAATTCTCTACCCTTATCGTCGTCAACGGATGCGCAGTCATAGGTCACGTACAATCCCGCTTTCTTCCCTATCCGCTCTTCGAGTTCGCGATTTTTCACGTTAACGGTGCACTCCCGAATGCCGTAGGATAAATTTTTTACCACCGCAAATTCCTTGCCGTTGCCCTCCGAAAGATAATCCACAGCCATATCGCTGTCTAAAAATGCGTATTTCATAAAAATATTGTGTGCAAATATACGAAAAGGTCGCAAAAATAGTTGCAAGAATTTTCGATATGTGCTAATATTTTCAAAGTTAATGAAAGTTATCCATCAAGGAGAAAAATATGCCTAACATCAAGTCAGCAAAAAAGAGAGTCAAGGTGTCCGCAAGACAAAACCAAGAAAACACCAGCAAGAAGTCCCGTGTTAAGAACGCAATCAAGAAGTTCAACGACGCTATCGCGGCAAACGACGTAGCCCTCGCAGAAAAACTTCTCGGCGAAACCATGGCGATTATCGACGCGGCTGTTTCCGACGGCGTTTATCACAAGAACACCGGCGCAAGAAAGAAAGCAACCATCTGCCGTTCTCTCGACAAAATCAAAGGTTAATCACCTAAGCCTGAATATGAACATTCAAAAGGCTGTCCGATGACAGCCTTTTTTTCGTACAAACTTTTTTCTCTCCGCCTATCCATTATCTAATCAAATTCACAGTAACATACTAACTTTCCAAATTCAACGTTAAATAAAAATGAATACCCGACCGCACCTTGTTCGTTCGGTCGGGTACAACTTATCAAGCAAAATATTGCAAATCAGGCAAAATCCGATATACTGAACTTATGAACGTCGTTCCAATTGCGGCGCAAAACGATTTCCGCAGTCAAATTAGTGTTATCAAAAACGATTGACCACTGTGTGTTACTTGTAATATCCGTTTCACTTGGCAGTTGTGCAGAGGCTTTAAGCGCATTCCAAGCGGTGTCATAAGTGTAATTACCGTTTTCTTGTTCGAGGACTCCTTTTATGGCATCATATCTTTCCTTTCCATGCCCATAAATGCCGTTTCTTTGATCCGGCAACACTTTATCGGCATAGATTGTATAGAAGTTAGTCACGACGTCAACCGACGTTGCCACTAGTTCGCGAGTTTCGCTTTCGCAATCCCATTCAACGACTTTGCCGTTGCCCGATGCATCGTTGATATAGAAGTGATAATCTTTGCCCGAAGATGCAAACATATCGTATTCGTTGAGGAGTTCGATTGCTTCTTCGGTAGTCGCCGCTCTATCGAGAACCAAACGTATAGCAAGAGTAGTAAAGATATTATCCTTTTCGGTTTGTTGGAACACAGGTTCGCTATCGACCACAAGAACGGCTATGGAAACGCCTTTTTCATTTATGCCATCTAAGCAGATAAACGGCGCGGTCAAAGTGGCAAGTTTTTTTGATAAACTTGACGTCGGAGCATCGGCTTTTACGTTGTTAAGAGCGGCAAATGCAATCGATTTGTAATAGTTATCGGGAGAACAGTATACGAGCATTGCCGACGTATTATTTTTGAAGTCATAATTGCGCCCCATTAAATTATTGCCGTCAACGTTCATACTAAAAGCCGAACACGCAAATGACGGAGATTCCATTTTGACAGGCAACAAAGGTAACGCCTCTTCTAATATTGCATCAAACATATCTTGATTGCTTTCAATGCCGTAATCAATAATATCTTCGATGCTATAATCGTATTTGATTTCCATTTTATAAAGGTCATACCCGTCGTCGTACGAGGTAATCTTCTCGATGGAGTTTATAGTGCTAAATCGTGAAGCATAAATGCAAACAAATACTAATGATAAAAAGAAAATGACGCCTATTATACCTATCACGGACCATATCACAATTTTTTTAGCTTTTGACATAAGCACCTCCCTTTAATATTATAACAAAAACATATTTTAAGCGCAATAGATATTTCCGCAATAAATTCAAATATCACCGTCACATTCAAAATTTTAATGCAATTTCCAAAATAAATCAAATATCAGCGCTTCTGCCGTTGTATATCATCAATGCCACGCATTGTATTTCATCGGCACGAAGTGACGTGTATCATCAAGCAGCATATATATGCACGCTATTGCGTGATGATATACAGCCCGTTGGGCTGGTAATGCAAACAAATATAAAAAGAAAGATGATTTAATGAAATGTACTTTGTACATGAAATAATGACCTTAAGCCATTATGAAATTTGATGCTTAGCATCAAATTAAATAAAATTTGCCACAACGTGCGTAAAACGCACATTTCATACCGCAGGTATTTCATATTGCGGAGCAATATTTCACTTGCCATTAAGGCAAATTTCATTGAAAAAAGCACTTACAATTGCAAGTGCTTATTTCTGGTGGAGATGAGGGGGATCGAACCCCTTACCTCTTGAATGCCATTCAAGCGCTCTACCAAGTGAGCTACACCCCCGTAGAATAACGTTTTGTGGACAATTCGTAGTTATTATTTCAAGACGTCGCGCGTTGATTTTGAACCACTTTTCCGCGCTCGTTTTGACCGATTTTTTGGTGGGGACAACAGGACTCGAACCTGTGACCTCATGTATGTGAAACATGCGCTCTAACCAACTGAGCTATGCCCCCGTCGGACGACCGACAAGGTCGTCGTGATTGTCAAGGTTTGCAAAAGTTAGTTTTTATATGCTCTTTTGCGTGCTGCTTCCGCTTTCTTTTTGCGTTTTACGCTGGGTTTCTCGTATGCTTCGCGTTTGCGGAGGTCACCGATGATACCGTCACGAGCGCATTTTCTCTTGAAACGACGGATTGCGTTGTCAATACTTTCGTTTTCACCGACTCTGACTGTGGACATTGAATTCACCTCCTCTTGCGATTAGTACTTATTTATTATACTCAAAGGGAAAAAGTTGTCAAGGAAATTTGCGGTCGGTTGGAAGGTTTTTGAAAAAATATCTTTGCACATCGCTTAGGACGAAAATCAGATTTCAACGAATATCGCGCCACCCTTGACGAAAAGGTCATAATATTGTAAACTAATATTATTAATTTATAAGAGGATATTATGAAACGTAAATCCATAGTTATAGCGGTACTTCTCGTCTTCGTTCTGACCTTCGGGATGATGATTTTGACCGCCTGCAACAAACCCGACGAAAAAGACGACAACCTCATCTTCTTCGACGACTTCAACACTCTCGATACGAGCGTTTGGAACGTATATACCGCAAAGACGGATACAGACGAAGGCTGGGGTCCCGAAAGCGGAGTTAGAAGAGGCGCGTATTGGGACAAAGACCAAGTCTTCACCGAGAACGGCAACCTCGTCATTCGCACCGAATTCAAGGACGGCACCTGTTACACAGGTGCAATCGACTCGGACAACAAACTCGAAATGCACTACGGCTATTACGAAGCGCGTTGCAAAGTTCCTCTTGCACACGGTATGTGGTCCGCGTTCTGGATTTTCTGCGACGAAATGGGCGCATCATCGAGCGATCCCGACGTTTGCGGTTGTGAAATCGACATCTTCGAGTCCCCCTACTACGGCGTAGATCTTGAAGGTGAAACGATGTTCCAATCCGCGCTTCACATGGGCGACTACGGCGACAACTACGAAAAGAGAGAAGAATTTCTCAAAACCGTGGACATTTATGACGGAGAATTTCACGTTTTCGGTCTCGACTGGCAAGAAAACTACTACCGTTTCTACGTTGACGGAATTATGACCGTCGAATTCACGCCCGAAAAAGACGGCTTCAAAATTTCGCAAAAAGACAGTTTTCTCTTCCTCTCCTGTGAGGTTGGCGGAAGCAACGGCGTTGTCGGCAATTCATCTTTCGTATTAGCAGCACTTTCCGGAAGTCTTAAACTCACCGAAAGCGAAGCACCGGTAGACTTCCTCGTAGACTACGTGAAAATTTATAAAACCAAACCTTAATAAACACAACGAATGTTTGACAATATGAAAAAGCGGTTGTAAAACCGCTTTTTCGTTATATTGTAAACAATATTTCAAATTTCAAACGTGCCGATTTATAAATTATCGGCAAGAGTATTATGCCATCTTGTCGGCGAGTTGTTCTCCTCCGAGAACGTGCACGTGCAAGTGTTCGACGGATTGACACGCATCCGCGCCTTTGTTTGAAACGAGTCTGAAACCACCGCCGAGTCCGAGTTGATCCGTGAGACCGGATAATTTCTTTATGCACTTAGCAAGCGTCCCCGCTTGTGCGTCCGTCATCTCGATTATGTTGGCGTAATGCTCTTTCGGGATGAGCAAGAGATGCACTTGTGCCTGAGGGGCTATATCCTTGATGATGATCATATCCTCGTCCTCGTAAACCTTTGTCGAGGGGATTTCGCCGTTGATGATTTTGCAGAAAAGACAATCGTTCATAATTCCTCCTACCCTTTCAAGCCGTCCTTAAATCGTTCGGTCGGGGTTATAGTTTTGAGAGTATTTCTTTCTCCGCAAGCGGAGTAAACTTTGATGTAATTCGGGGTGTGACCGCACCAATATCCGTTTTCTTCGGTCTCGAAAAGCACCTCGGTCGGGACGCCGATTTGACTGTCGAGATAGCGGGATGACAGTTCGCGCTTGACCTCTCCCATTCTCTTCGCTCTATCGTCGAGAATAGCGGATTGAAGGACTGGCAACCTGCCCGCAACCGTGCCTTTTCTCGAAGAATACGGGAACACGTGCATATCCGAAAAACCTATCTCACGGCAAAATTCCATACTGCGCACGAATTGCTCTTCGGTTTCGGTCGGGAATCCTACTATTACGTCGGTGGTGACGCCGGCGTTCGGATAATATTTTCTGATGAGGTCTACGGATTTTGCAAATTCCGCAGTCGTATAATGGCGATTCATCGCTTTAAGTGTTTCGTCGTCCCCGCTTTGCAAGGATAAGTGGAAGTGCGGACAAAACGCTTTGAGTGCTTTCGTCGCATCGAGAAGTTCTTCGTCGATGACGTTGACTTCGAGGGAGCCCAATCGGATTCTGCAATCGTAATCCTTGACCGCATATAGAAGTTCGGAGAGAGACGAGCCGTTGTCCTTGCCGTATGCGGATAGATTTATGCCCGTCAAAACGATTTCTTTGGACACCTTGACCGCCTCGTCGAATTCCGCGAGTATGCCGTCGAGTTTTCTCGTTCTGCTCCTGCCCCTCACGTACGGCACGAGACAGTAACTGCAAAAGTTATTGCAACCGTCCTGCACTTTGACGTAGTGACGAGTGCGCAACGACACGACGCCTTCGTTTTCCTCGAACTGCTTGTTTATGTCGAAAGTTTCGGGTGTGTGATCCGAAAAATAGCCGTCGTCGATACCGCCGTAGCGGACAGCAAGTTCCTTTGCAAGACGGATTTTGCCTTCCGTACCCGAAATAAAGGCGACGTTATCCTTTTCAAATTGGGAGAAATTGTTTTGAGAAGCGCAACCGCAAACGTAGATTTCCGCGTTCGGATTGATTTTCAAAATTTTCGTGACGTATTGACGGGATTTTCTTTCTGCCTCGGCTGTTACGGCACACGTATTCAGCACGTACACGTCCGCTTTTACGAGTTCGTCGAAAATTTCGAAATCCGCCGTTTTCAAAATGGCGAGCATTGCGTCCGAGTCGTATTGATTGACCTTGCAACCGAGAGTTATCACCGCAACCGAAGGTTTAGTCATAGTCGAGTTCTCCTAAACGATCGAGGGTTAGTGCGGAAAGAACGATGGACGCGGTTTCCGCGCGGAGTATGCGTTTGCCGAGAGTGATGACTTTTGCTCCGTTCGCTCTTGCTTTTTCGACTTCTTCCGCCGTAAATCCGCCCTCTGCGCCGACGACTAAAAGTATATTGCCTGCTTTCAGTCCGAGGTCATTGAGTTTCACTTTTGTTTCGTATTCATATGCAAGGACGACTTCGTCGTAGTTTGCAAAAGACTCAACGACTTCGTCGAACGTCGCAAGTTCGCCGATGCGACTAAGATATACGCTACCGCATTGTTTAGCGCTTTCGAGCGCGATTTTCTCCGCTCTTTCCTTATTGAATTTGTTTTCGGCGGTGTTCGCCGAGGTGAACGGAATAATCTCGTCTACGCCGAGTTCGACGCCCTTTTGTACGACGAAATCGAGTTTGTTATTTTTAAGTAGACCCGCGCAAAGGGTGAGCGTAGACTTCTTGCCGTCCGCGACTTTTTCGGATTCAATCGCAAGACGAGCATAATCCTTGCCGATTTCGGTAACGGTGCAGAGTCTTTCGACTCCGTCGTTAGCAAGTATCACCGCGCTGTAACCGACTTTATAGCGCAAGACTTTCGTCATATGCAAAAACTCGTCTCCTTTCAAGGTGACTTCGTTTCCGCAAATATCCGATTTAGCGACGAAAAATCTTCTGATTTCCATAAAAATATTTTATAATGCGCGCGCCCGATAGTCAAGCGTTATGTTTCACGAGTTTCAATGCGCGCCAATCGTCCTTGCTTGCTCTGTCGATAATCTCATAGCCCGCATCGAGATAGCACCTTTCGACTTCGCCGAGGCGACTGTCGATAATGCCCGAAAGCACTATGACACCACCATCGTTGAGGTGTTTTCCGATAGACTTTGAAAGACGCATAAGTATATCCGCGGTTATGTTGGCAAAGATGAAATCCGCCGTGCGACTGCCCTCGATGAGGTCCGCTTTTTCAATGGTAGCGGAGACGCCGTTCAGTTCGGCGTTGCGTTTTGCAAACTCCACTGCCTGCTCGTCGATGTCGCACATATAAACGCTTTTTGCACCGCAAATTTCGGACGCGATTCCGAGAATACCGCTACCGCAACCGACGTCGATAACGTCCTTCCCCTTGACGTCCATAAGGTCGAGACACATTCTCGTAGTAGCGTGTTCACCGGTGCCGAACGCCATTCCGGGATCGAGACGCATAATGCGTTCTCCGTCTTGTCCCTCATACTTAATCCAAGTCGGGACGACGGTTATAAACTTCGTAACGATAGGCTTATAATATTTTTTCCACTCGTTGACGTAATCGCACTCGTCGATTTCAGAGAGAATAATTTCGCCGTACTTTACTCCGTATTCGCTCATCTCTTTAAGACGGTCGCGGAGTCTTGTTTCAAACCCCGTATCGGAAATATCGACGACGGTGGAAACCTTCACTACGTCCCCTGCGTTCACGATATTTTCGTCGACGTAGTCCCATATGACGTCGCTGTCAATGAGGTCGAGAAAATCTTGTTTGTCGAGGATACTTACGCCCTCTGCTCCGACGTCAAACAACGCCGAAGAAATAAGTTCGGCGTTGTCATGATCTGTGTCTATGGTAATTGTCAAATATTTCATATCGGCACTTTATCTTGTGATTTCGTATGGTTAAAGTTTGCTTTCAAACTCTTTCTTCTTTGGAAACTGTTTGCTTTCAAAGGAGTGTCCGAGTTTTGAAAGAAGGTCTTTTTGTTCTCTCGATACGCTCTTGGGCACCTCGACGATAACCTTGACGTAGAGGTCGCCGTAGTCCGATCTCGAACGGAGTTTCTTCATACCCTTGCCCTTCAATTTGAACATGGTACCGCTTTGCGTACCCTCGGGGATTTTGAGTTCTTCGTTCTTGGTGAGAGTGGGGACGACGATAGTCGTACCGAGTGCCGCGTCGACGATTGAGATAGGATATTCGATCATCAAATCCGCGCCGTTACGTTTGAAGTATTTGTGCGGTCTCACCGTAACTTCGACGATAAGTCCGCCGTTGTCTCCGCCGTTTTTCCCTGCGTGCCCTTCGTTCTGATAGGTTATGCGTTGACCGTTATCGATGCCTGCGGGAATATTGATTTCGACTTCTCTCGTCTTTTCCCCTCTGCCCTGTCCTCCGCAAGTAGGACAAGGATCGGATACGATTTTGCCTTTGCCTTTACAATGAGGGCAAGCGCCAGTGCTTTGGAATTGACCGAACGGAGTGCGTTGAATTTGAGTGACTACGCCCGTACCCTTACAATTGGGACAAGTTTTCATACCGCCCGCTTTTGCGCCGGTACCGCCGCACGTAGGACAATTCTCGACTCTTCTGACGTTTACTTTTTTCTTCACGCCGAAAGCCGCCTCTTCAAAGGTGATAGCGACGCCCATAAGAATATCCTGACCTCGTTGAGGAGCGTTTTGACGATTTGACGAGCGACCGCTTCCGCCACCGAAACCGCCGAAGAAGGAGTTGATTATGTCGTCCATATCGAACCCACCGCCACCGAAACCGCCGAATCCCGAGCCGTCACCGCCGAATTGCGGGCCGTTTTCGGAACCGTATTGGTCGTATACCGCCCTCTTTTGAGGATCGGATAGCACGTCGTAGGCGTGGTTGATTTCCTTGAATTTTTCTTCTGCGTTTTTCTTTTCGGCGTCACTCTTGCCCGAATACATATCCGGGTGATATTGTTTCGCTAAACGACGATAGGCGGACTTCAATTCGTCCGCCGTAGCCGTCTTCGAGACGCCTAATATATCGTAATAAGATTTGTCTGCCATAGTTTAGCCAAGTAGTCTAATCGGCGACGGATAACCGTCGCCGAGTTTGCCGATATTAGTTCCAACCGCCTTCGGGAGGAGTCATATTGTCGTCGTCGACGGTTCCTTCAGCCGGTCCGCCCATGTTGTTGGGGTCGAAGCCCGCCGCTTTTGCCGCCTCTGCCGCCGCTTCGGGGTTCTCTTGATAGAACTTCGTGAAGATGGGATCGCTGACTTTTGCAAGTTTGTCCATTGCGGAGCGAACGTCCTCTTCCGCTTCTGCCTTTTCAAACGCTTCGCGCGCTTCTTTGATAGCGTCGTTGAGGGTGTTCTTGTCCTCGTCGCTTATCTTCTCGCCGTTGTCGGAGATGAACTTTTCGACGACGAATGCGAATTGTTCCGCATTATTCTTTGCGTCCACGAGTTTTCTTCTCTTCTCGTCCTCTTCCGCATACTTCTCCGCATCTTTGATTGCCGCGTCGATGTCGCTTTCGGAGAGGTTGGAACTGGACGTAATCGTAATGGATTGAGACTTGTTCGTTCCTTTGTCTACCGCTTTGACGGAAACGATACCGTTTGCGTCGATGTCGAAGGTAACTTCGATTTGAGGCACTCCGCGAGGTGCGGGAGCAATGCCGACGAGTTCAAATCTGCCGAGAGTCTTGTTGTCGCGTGCAAATTGTCTTTCGCCTTGCAAAACGTGAATGTCAACAGAGGTTTGATGATCTGCCGCCGTCGAGAAGATTTGAGACTTGCTGGTAGGAATGGTGGTGTTTCTGTCGATGAGTTTGGTGAATACACCGCCAAGGGTTTCGATACCGAGAGACAAAGGAGTTACGTCGAGGAGGAGCATATCTTTGACTTCGCCTGCGAGAACGCCCGCTTGGATTGCCGCGCCGATTGCGACGCATTCGTCGGGGTTGATGCCCTTATAAGGATCTTTGCCGGTGGCTTTCTTGACCGCTTCGTAAACTGCGGGAATACGAGTGGAACCGCCAACCATAATGACCTTTGAGAGATCGCCGGCGGTCAGTCCCGCGTCTTTGAGGGCTTGGTTCAAGGGGTTCATGGTCTTTTGGACGAGGTCTGCGGTGAGTTGGTCGAACTTCGCTCTGGTAATGTCCATATCGAGGTGCTTAGGCACTCCGCCCGCCATGGTGATGAAGGGCAAGGAGACTTTGGCTTTGGTCACGCCGGAGAGGTCGATTTTCGCTTTCTCAGCCGCTTCTTTGACACGTTGCATTGCCATCTTGTCACCGCTAATGTCGACGCCTTCTTTGGATTTGAATTCGGACACGATATAGTCCATGACGCGTTTGTCGAAATCGTCGCCGCCGAGACGGTTGTTGCCCGAAGTCGCGAGAACTTCAAACACTCCGTCGCCGAGCTCGAGGATGGATACGTCGAACGTACCTCCGCCGAGGTCGAAAATCAAAACTTTTTGTTGTTTGTTTTCGTCTTTATCCACGCCGTACGCAAGTGCCGCCGCGGTAGGTTCGTTTATAATACGTTTGACGTCGAGACCTGCGATTTTGCCTGCATCCTTGGTCGCTTGACGTTGAGAGTCGCTGAAATATGCGGGGACGGTGATAACCGCTTCCGAAACCTTTTCGCCGAGGTATTTTTCGGCGTCGTTTTTGAGTTTGGTGAGAATCATTGCGGAAATCTCTTGAGGAGTGTATTCCTTGGAATCGATTTTCACTTTGTGATCGGTACCCATTTCTCTCTTAATAGAGGTGATGGTGTGGTCGGGATTGGAAACCGCTTGACGTTTTGCGATGTCGCCCACGAGTCTTTCGCCGTCTTTGGCAAAGCCGACTACGGACGGAGTTGTACGCATACCTTCCGCGTTTGCGATGACGACGGGTTCGCCGCCTTCCATAACTGCTACGCACGAGTTGGTCGTGCCGAGATCAATACCTATGATTTTTCCCATATTATTTCTCCTTTCGGGTAATGCCCGATACGTTTTTTATTAGTATCCCACTTTTACTCCCGCGGGACGGAGGAGTTTGCCGTTCAAAGTATATCCTTTGGATATAACTTCCACGACTATATCTTCTTTGCCTTCAGCCTTTTCTCTTTCGAGGGCGTTCATGAGTTTTGCGTCGAACGGCTTTCCGTCCGCCTCTATCTCTTTGAGCCCGAAAGATTCGAGGGCGTCGAGTATTTGTCTTTCCATCATATTGAACCCGGTGAGTGCGCTTTCGTCGGAGATATACTTTCTTGCGAGGTCGCAGTTGTCGAGGACGGTGAGCATCTTCTCTATCACCATAGAAATGCCGAATGCTTTCATATCCTCGGCTACCGAGTTGTTGCGTTTGCGATAATTGTCGAAATCCGCTTGCAGACGTTGGAGAAGATTTCTGCACGTCATGCTATCTTTGAGCGCCTCTCCGAATTTTTCTTCGAGTGCCTCGATATATTTTTCGTCGCCGAGTTCTTCTCTATCCAAACCCAAGGATTGTTCGTCCTTTTCTACGGTTTCGGTTTTGACGTCTTCGACATTGGTTTCGACGGTTTTTTGTTTTTTGTCTTTCATATGCTAATCCTTATCGTTTTCGAGAATGGAATTGAGTGTGTGTTTGATATAGTCGAGAACGCCGATGACCTTCTTATAGTCCATACGTTCGGGACCGATGACGCCCGCTTGCCCTACGACTTCGTCGCCGACTTTGTAAGCCGCGGTGATTATCGCACACTTATCGACACCGCTATCCTCTTTGCCTATACGCACCGAAAACTCAATGCTTTCCTCGTCGGACGGCAGGAGTTCGGACATACTGTCGCGGTCGGAGATGACGGAGAGGAAGTTTTTCGCATCCTCGATATTATTGTATTCGGGATAATCGAGCATTTTGAGCGCGCCTTCGACTACAACGTTGTCGCTGTGCTCGCTGATATAACTCTTGATTATCGTAATGACTTCGTCGAAAATTTCCTTGAAACTGTCGAGTTCCTCGTCGATTTCGAGCACGAAGTCCACTCCCGCAAAATCCCCTATTTCTTTTCCACCGAAGACCTTGTTCAGCATACGAGTTGCGGTCTCGACATACTCGGGACGCATATCGTCATCGATTTCGAGAGTCTTGTCCGAGAGTATTCCTTGGTCGGTGACTATGAGCACGATGACTTGACCTTTTTTGAGAGGTACGAGTTTTATCTCTTCGATAAGCACGTGCGGATTATTTTTCGTCACGAGGAAGGACGTGTAGTTGGTCATATCGCTGATGATTTTCGCCGCTTGACGAGAAAGGTCGCCGACTTGCGAAAGTCTTTCGTCAAAACGTTTGCGAATGAACGCCGTTTCTTGGTCGGTGAGTGCGTTCCCACGGTCGAGGTCGCCGACGTAGAGTTTGTACGCTTCTTTCAAAGGCACTCTGCCCGCCGACGTATGCGGTTGGTCGAGAAAACCGAGGGCTTCGAGAGCACTCAACTCCGCTCTAATCGTTGCGGACGAAACTTCGGGGAGATATTTCGATTGAATATCCGCACTCGAAACAGGCTCGCCGGTCGTGATATAAAGGTCTACGACTGCGTGCAATATTTTGCGTTTTCTTTCGGAAAGTTCCTTGCCCATGTTTTCTCCTTTGTTAGCACTCTTATTGTCTGACTGCTAACAGTATAAAATTATGTTTGCCAAATGTCAACTATTTATTCTTAATATTTTTGAAATTTTTCGCTTATTTTCTAAGAAAATAAAAAAGTGCCGAAAAAATTTCGTTTTATCCCTTCGGAGTGCTATAATCACGCACATTACCCCTTTTCAAATTCGCATTTTATGTTATAATGGTTATATGCGAGAGAAAAAATTAAACATACTTATAGCCTCTGATTCATTCAAAGGTTCGCTATCTTCGAGCGAGATAGCGGAAATTTTTGCAGTCGAGGGGAAAAACTTCAACGTCGCCGTCAAGGGCGTAACCGTAGCGGACGGCGGCGAAGGCACCCTCGACGCGATTTTGTCAAGCGGTAAATACGTTGAAAAGACCGCCGAGTGCCACAATCCGCTGTTTGAGAAAATCACGGCGAGATATGCGGTATCGGGAGACGTCGCTATCATTGAAATGGCGGAATGTTCGGGGCTTACTCTCATCCCCTATTGTCTCGGCAACGCGCGCATCACAACCACTTACGGCACGGGTGAACTAATCCGCAAGGCGATCGTAGACGGCGCAAAACACGTATACGTTTGCGTCGGCGGAAGCGCAACAAACGACGGCGGTATCGGCGCGCTTTCCGCACTCGGATTTGAATTTTCGGACGAAAATGCTGAGCCTATCGATCCTATCGGCGAAAACCTTATCCGCATTCGCTCGGTACGAAAAACCGACGACGTGACAGACGGAGTGCGCTTCACCGTAATTGCGGACGTCGACAACCCGCTGTTAGGCGAAAAAGGCGCGTCGTATTTCTACGGTCCCCAAAAGGGAGCGACCGAAGAAGATGTCGTACTCCTTGAAAAAGGAATGAAAAATTACGCCGACGTCACCGAAACCGTAACCGGCGTCAAACTACACGACAAAAGAAGCGCGGGTGCAGCAGGCGGGCTTGCGGGCGGACTTATGGCATATCTCGGCGCCGAGGTAAAAAGCGGTATAGACAGCGTACTCGAAATCATCGACTTCCCCGCAGAAGTCGCAAAAGCGGACATAGTCGTCACGGGCGAGGGCAAAATAGACGAGCAATCCTTGCACGGTAAAGCGATTTACGGCGTATGCAAAATCGCGAGCGCGCTCTCCGTTCCCGTCTATGCGATTGCCGGCTATTCGACGTTAAGCGAAAAGGATTACCGCACCGTCGGAATAAAGGGAGTCGAAACCCTTCTCGACGACTCGGATTCCGTCGAAGATTCTATATTGAACGCACGCATACACGCGTGTAACGCGGCGAAAAAACTCCTCGCAACCATCACGGAGAACGAACTATGACGAAAGAAGAAATCAAAACAGCCGTCAAGCAAATGGAAAGTCTATCCCTCACGGATGCCGAAAGAGAAAAATTAGGTGAAAATTTCATCGCACTAAATTCGGGTATTACGAGATTTCAAATGAAGGGAAAAGGCAAAAACGTCGTCCTCGTTCACGGCTACGCCACCCCGTACCATATCTACGACAAACTCTTCGACGCACTCGTCGCAAGCGGTTATAGAGTCCTACGTTACGACCTTCTCGGCAGAGGTTTATCCGAACGCGTAAAGACAGACTACACCCCCGACCTGTTTGCCCGCCAACTCGACGAAATCACCACCGCACTTTTGGGAGAGGAGAGTTTTATACTCGTCGGCACTTCTATGGGCGGTTCTATTACGGCGACTTTTACTGCGATGCGTCCCGAAAAAGTCGAGAAACTCATACTTCTCGCACCCGCCGGTATGGATAATTTCAAGCCCCCGCTCTACATGAAAATTTGCAAAGTCAAAGGCATCGGAGATCTTGTGTTCAACGGCATTGCGGGAAAGACGTTGCTCACGCGCTGTGCGTCCGAAATGTACCTTAAGCGTGACGAAATCGACTATTATATGGCGGAATTTGCAAAATGCGCAAAATATAAGGGCTTTTTGCGCTGTACCCTTTCATCCCTCCGCAACACGATTTTGAACACGGAATACGTCTCGAAAAAGTACGCCGAAGTCGCTAAAAAAAACGTGCCAGTCCTCTGCGTTTGGGGAACGGCGGATAAGACTATGCCCTACTATCAAGCGGAACGACTCAAAGAACTTTGTCCCGAAGTCGAACTCGTAACATACGAAAATTCAGGACATATATTCGTCTACGACGAGGGGGAACGCACCGCAAAAGACGTAATTAATTTCATCGAAAAATAGGAGATATTATGAAGAAAATAATCATCGCAGGCGCCGGTCACGGCGGACTTATCGCGGGTGCTAAACTCGCCAAAAACGGATTCGACGTGCACCTCTACGAGCAAAAACAAAAAGACGATCTCGGCCACGATTGGGAGGATAGATTCACTTTCGACGTTCTCTTGAACGCCGTTGAAAAAGACGCCGTCCCCGACGAGTATTGGAGATACCGCGGAGATTGCCGTTTCGTCAGCCCTTCTAAGCGTACGAACGTCAATATCAACTACTCCGCCGAAAACCGCCAAAAGGTTGTGTGGCGGAAACCGCTTATAGGTATGCTCCTCGACTACGCCGAAAAAGCGGGCGTCAATTTCCACTACGGCGTCAAAATCGACAACGGTATAGTCGAGAACGGAACCGTCGTCGGCATAAATACCTCAATCGGTGAAATTCGCGGAGACCTCGTCGTTGACGCTCTCGGCGTGTTTTCTGCGATACGCTCCAACCTTCCCGACGAATTCGGTATCGAGAAATCCCCCGAAAAGGGCGACGTTTTTTATGCGTACAGAGCGTACTTCGACAAAACGGATAACGTCTCCCCCGAATATCCTTTCGAGGTCTATCTCTATCACGAATGCGAAAAGGGCTTGTCTTGGTTCCTCACCAACGAGAACAGCGTCGACGTGCTCATCGGCAGAATTTTCCCGCTCAGCGACGAGAAAATCAAGGAGCAAGAAAACATTTTTCGCAAAAACCACCCGTGGATGGGTTATGAAATCCTCAACGGCGGTGTAAGAGGTATTATCCCCGTCCGCAGACCGCTATCCCTTATGGTCGCAAACGGTTACGCTTGCGTGGGCGACTCCGCGTTTATGACCACTCCCATGAACGGAATGGGGATCGACCTTTCGATTAACGCCGGCGTACTCCTATCCGAAACCGTGCTGAATGCGAAAACGGAAAAGTACACCGCCGACGTGCTTTGGGCGTACAACCGCGATTTCCACGCTAAATACGGCGGAGCAACCGCCAAAAACGAAGGACTGAAAAATGCGCTTTTGAGCCTACCGTCCGAGGGCGTAGACTTCCTTTTCGACAACGCAATAATTCAATCCTCGGACCTTGCGGGCGCGGGACAAAATACGAAACTCTCCGCACTCCTCGGCAAATTCGTCAGAGGAATGAAAAATCCGCCCTACTTCTTCGCTATTTTGAAAGGACTAATCAAAGGAGCGGGGCTCTCCTCTCTCCTCAAAAAAGCACCGAAAAACTACGACGAAAAGGCAATCGCAAAATGGCAAGCGAAAATCCAATCCAAACGCGTCAAAATCTCCTAATTATAACGACCGTCTACTAAAAAGGCACCGAGTTTCGGTGCCTTTTTAGTAGTTTACAATCTCGAATTATGCCGCCACGTTTTCAGAGTGCGTATGTTTGACAACCCATTTTTCTACCGCCACTTTTCCGCATACTATCCAATATATGCCAAGCGTGATAACGGACAACAAGAACCATTTTATCCAATGCCCGAAAAGTTGCAACGCACGACCGTCGAAATATTGCCTTCTTCCGTCGATTACAGTGTGTTTTGCAAACCACTTTTGCTTCAAACAAAGCGCCCACGGATAACATATAGTAAGCGTACATACGGTGAGCAAATCACATAGAATTGTCCAACCGAACAGTTGATACCAGTGTCCGTCGAAAAACGACTTGCTTTCAATTTTCTCTTCTGCCATAATAATTTCCTCTTGACAAAATTATATCCCAACCGACCGCAATCTGTCAATAATTCAGTAATCAAGAGGTTAGATGTTCTAACTTATATCGTGATTATTTGCCGGGCCTTTTACTCCCTACATAATTTCTAACTTTGCATCTACGCCTATCATTCTCCGATTTTGTAACTATAATCACCGTATTCGAATCCGTTATCCGTTTCATATTCTTCGGCAAATTTCTCATAATAGCCTCTATCGGTAAACGCATATGGGCTATCTTCACTGCCGAGAATCATTTCGGGCAAATTTATAAGCAAGAAACAAAAACAAAACATTGCAACGACAGCCATTATCCATTGCTTTATATTCGCCCTATTTTCTTTCTTAAACAAATAAAATCCAAGCCCGACGGATATGGGCAAAAAACCAAACAGCGAAGTAACAAGTCCCGGAGAATACAGAATTTGCATTCCGTATTCTCCAAAAGTATTTAGCGAACTGACTCCTATTACAATGTGTATCACCACTTCAAAAGCCGAAAACAGCATGACCGCAATCCCCGCCGGTTTGCGAAATCCCCATACCTCAAGCACGACACAGCCGAGAATTACGCCACCGAAATTAGTTATCATGTCTGTCAATCTATTCATCGGGTAACGAGCAAGGTCGTTTGAACCGTGGCTGA
This sequence comes from uncultured Bacteroidaceae bacterium, assembly GCA_964563025.1. Lineage (GTDB taxonomy): Bacteria > Bacillota > Clostridia > Christensenellales > CAG-917 > RGIG4097. Next base: position 63,087 of record CAZLVK010000008.1, read on the forward strand.
TATTATACGAATAGTGAAGTCCGCCCGGAAACACCCATTCTTCTATAACGTGAAGAACCAGCACTACCACGGCAAGTGTACATAGAATGTTGACGGTATCCCACGTTTTTCTATTTTTCCATACCTTTACGGACAATATAATACCAATTCCCACCATAACGTAAAGCCAGATTGACAACCACGCATTAATCAAAGTTTCCATTTAATTTCGACACTCCTCTATGAAAAATCGTGTATCTATTGTACAATAACGATTTTTGTGATACAATAGTTCCGTAAAATTATTTCAAATTGTGAAACAAACGGAGTAATATATGTATCACATTCCAAACGACGCAAGAGCAATTTAATCTGCTTATAAGATAGGAAACGGCTTATTAACATGTTTGAACAACAAAAGTTTTCTCGAAATAACCATAACCGACGTCCAAAAAGTCTCCGCCGTCGGACGCACTACTTTTTATCGTCTTTTTGACAATATCACAGACGTTTTAGCGTATTTATGCGACAACGTATTTGAAAAAGTCGGACGCGCATGTTTGAAAACAACTAACTTCGACTCAAAAGAAACGTCATTGAAATTTATTCAGGAATGGATGGACAACAAAATTTTGCTCAAAGCGATTGTCGACAGCAACAGAATGGATTTGCTATACGATTCACATTCAAAGTATTTGGGTACAAACTACAATTATTTCTTCTCAAATCGATCTTTATCCGAAGAACAAATCACCTATATGTTAACAACTATGACCGCATGCATATCGGCATGTCTTACAGCATGGCTGAAAAACGGTGGTCACGAAAGCGCCGAACAACTTCGATTGAGACTCGGAGATTGTTTTTCGACGCTCAGCGAAATTTACAAATAATATATTGCAACTCAAATTCGCACTTTTTTCTAAGGCGTCAATTTTCGCAGCGCGGAAAAAGCTCCAAATTGCGCAAAAATGACGAAAGGCACCAACTTTTGTTGGTGCCTTCGGCGCATGACGCAATTTGGAGCTAGTGGCCGGATTCGGACCGGCGACCTGCTGATTACGAATCAGCTGCTCTACCGACTGAGCCACACTAGCATCATAACGCTTGCGATTATATCAAACGACGCATAATTTCGCAAGCGTTTTTTCAATGTTTATTCCTGAATCGTAAGATTTTCGGAAATTGTCTGTTCGTTTTTGCCAAAAATCGCCTTTACGTGCGAGAATTTGCATATGACGATTTCTCGTGCGATTATCATCGAGGTGAATGCAAGCGTGCCACCCATCATAACGTCGCTGAAATAGTGTGCGCCGACGACGATACGGCTGATTGCGACGATACCCGTCATTGCGATAGTGCCAACCCACACCGCAATTCTAATTCGTTTATCCTTCACATCGAGGACGTCGAGGAGCATTATAAGCGCATAGCACATTCCCGCCGCACAAGTATGTCCGCTGGGAAAAGACTTAAATGCATCCGTTGCTCCGAAGATCGCTATGCACTCCTCTCTCGAGAATTTGTCGTTATTGCCCGTCATCTGCCACCAACGAGTGAAGTTGTCGAAACCGCCCATCGCTTGTCCCGCTTCGCTGTTCATCGAACGATAACGCATACGGCCGACGGGAACCTTGACCGCCATGACGATAAGGTTTGCAAGAAGTGCCATGATCAGGAACGCCACTACGAATTTGATGAGTTTCCTAAGGGTTTCGTCTTTGACGCCTCTCATAGCCGCGACCGCAAGAAGATTGAGTACGATTGCGGCAATCACTGCGACTACGGTGAAAGACGCATTCTCAGCATACTCCTTGCCTGCTCTGATGTCCGACGCGACCGAACCTACCGCCCCGCCGACGTGTTCGCCGGTGTAAGCAAGTATGTCTTTCATATAAAACCAAAACGCAACGATACCGCCCACGAAGAAGATGACTGCAAGTATTTCTCTGAGCGGTCTCAGTTTCATAAAGCGGACGGAGCACCAAAACAAAATGACGATACAAAATGCCGAGACTAAATACACGGCGGAACTGCCTATCGTCTCCAATGCAACGCCGAATGCGTCGGTTGCAAGATACTCCCCTTCGGAAAGAGCGTTCTTGGTCAGTATTTTGCTGATTTCAAGGTCTACGTCCGTGAGCGCCGTGACAAGCAACATTGCCGCTACCAGCACTACGAACAAAACGATTGCAATAATGCTCTTGTTTTTCAAAGACAAATTCATAATTCACCTCATAGTTTAAGATTATTTTAACATACTTACTCGGATATTTCAATAATAAACTTATTTTAACCTTAGAAAACTTGCTATTTTAAAAAATTTAGTGCTTATTAACGCTTATTGCGAGGTTTTCATTACTGCATATATATTTTTGCTTGTAGCAAACATAGTGGTGCGCTTCCGCGAGATTCCTACGTCGTGCTGAAGCACTCCTCTGAATGACATAACTATGAACGTTAACCGTCATTCCGAGCGAAGCGCGGAAATCCCCAGGAAAGGCACCACATTTAATGAAATATCACGTGCCGTGATATTAAATACGTCTTACGCTGTATGAAATACTTGCTACAAAGCAAGTATGAAATAAAATTTGTCACAACGTGCGTTGGCGCACATTTCACACACCGCAGGTGTATTTCACATTGCGGAGCAATATTTCACTTGCCGTAAGGCAAATTTCATTGAAATAGCACTTGCAGTTTGCAAGTGCTATTTTCTGGTACCCCCATGGGGAATCGAGCCCCAGATTCCGCCGTGAGAGGGCGAGCGGTGGAACACCGCGCAGTGTTTTGCACAGCAAAACACTGGTCTTAACCGCTTGGTTGAAGCGTAGCGGAATCTTGCCACCTTGTGTGGCAAACCATGGCTTGCCATGGTCAAGCGGGACGTCGCCCATAAAAAAAGACAAGCATATCACTTGTCTAATTGTGGTACCCCCATGGGGAATCGAACCCCAGATTCCGCCGTGAGAGGGCGACGTCTTAACCGCTTGACCATGGAGGCATATATTCAAACTACTTGCGATAATATCACATAATAAATTTTTTGGCAAGCGTATTAAAGTATTTTGCTTTTCTTTATCTCAATAATAAACGGAGGCGCAACCGCTTGCCTGTTTCAAAAAAAATCAGCGACGCAAAAGCGTCGCTTTGTCTTTTGTGTAGTGGTGCCCTTTTAAACCTGCATTTGCAGGGTGGATACCGACTGCCTTCGGAATTTGTCGTCCAATGCGCGAGTTGCGGTTACAAGGCCTGACATATCCGAACGGACCCGCCGTTCCTATAAAAGACTTTGTGGTTCAAACGAAAGCACCACTCTTGTGCGAACGGTTTCCCGATCGCAAATATATAATATCATATCCGTATACAAAAATCAACCCCCGATTTTCGGAGGTTGATAATTTGTTGCTTTTCGATATTCTAACCGCTTATTCTGCATCGTTTTGTTCTTCTGCGACATCTTCCGATGCGGTTTCATCCGCGTTCGTTTCGTCTGTGGTTTCTTCACTTGCCTGCGCTTGGAGTTTTTTGCGTTTTGCTTTCAGTCCGAACACGATACCGAGCACGATTGCCGTAGCACCTGCGACGCAACCGATGACTATTCCCGCTATTGCGCCTGCGGACAAGCCTTTTGCAGAACCTTGATCGGGATCGTAGTTGCCGATTGCAAGACCGGAATCTTCGAGATAACTTTCAAAGACTGCGTCTTCTTTTGCATAACTGAAGTAGGATATGTAGTGTTGTTCAGCGGACATAGGAAGTATGCCGTAAGCCTTGTTACAACTCCAATCTTCCCACATTTCCCATTGTTTAAAGTATCCGTTATCCCAAAGTTGGAAAGTTACTTCTAATTTGTCGAAAGTTGCAGAGGAATCTTTCGTACCTCCGTCGTCGCGAAGTGCCCATAAAGTATCGATGTGCGTATATTCTTTTTCGCTATCCATCTTCATATTGACTTCATAGTAGCCTTCTTCCGCATTATAGGTAACGGTTGCTTCCTTAATCGTGTTGTAATAATCCTCCACCCCGTCCTTATCGGCATCGGTACCCGTAGAATAGAAAATGTGTTGGTCGGTGCGTTCGTAACCTATGGTTCTTCCGCCCTTGTCTACTCTGTAAGGAATGGAGTAACCGGTTTCCTCGTCGTATTGCCAATAAGTTCCGGTTTCGGCAATAGGTTCCGTTGCGTCAAGGTCATTAATTTTACCTTGTTTGCCTGACGAGGTGTAAGGAATAGGATGAAGAGCAATTGCTTTACGTTCGTCGTTCATTTCGCTATTATCTTTTGCCTCCGTCCAATCGAACACGCCGTCTCTTGAAATTGTATTTGTTTGAATGTAAGCGTTGTTAGTTTTTCCTGCTTCGACAAGCCATTGTTTGGCATCGTTAGAAAGAGCAGAACCAATAGTTGCAAATATACCGGTAATCTTAAGTTCTGTCCTCGCAAATTGTTTAGTTTGTCTGAAATGGTAACCGTCAACGTTATTTCTGACATCGATGGTTTCAAAACCGAGAGGAAGATCGTCCGTGCCGAACTCACTGTCGTTGGTGCCGGTCTCGTAAAAAGACGCATAAGGCACGGTGACCATAGTCTTGTTGCCTATCGCGTAAAGGATGTACGCAAGTTCTTTAATCGACTCTTCATCGGTAGGGATAGAGTAATTGATCGTTCTTTCTCCGCCCTCGATAATGACGTATGACAAATTGCCGTCGTTGTCCGTTTTGACTTCATATGTTCCGGGTTTAAGTTCGTAGAATTTGAGCACGTTGTTGGTGTCTACGGAAACGCCTTTATTGCAACCGACGAAGCCGACCAAAATTGCGCTGACGATGACCGCTACGAGCATAACGGAAATCGCTTTTCCGACGAACTTTTTAGAGTTAAATTTTTTCTCCATAATTCTCCTCTTATATATTAATAAATATATATTACTACTAAACGCAGTTTTTGGCAAGACAAAAAACCGTATGCGCCCGACTTTTCGGAATTTTTTTCGGTTTTTGAGCCGTTACGCTTAAAAATTTCAGAAATAATTCGTTTTATATTGAAAAAATAATCTTTATATATTATAATAAATCGGTATTAAACATTATTGGAGGAATTATGAACACTCTAAGAAAACCCGTATCTATGGTTATCGTTTCCGTTCTCGTCCTCACCCTTGCCCTCACTCTCGGCATTACGCTGGGATCGGGCGTAGCGGTTGCGGAAAGCGCGGAACCGACGGGCACGGTGCTCAGCACCATCACCATCGGTCATATGAGCGATATCCACTACTTCCCTCTCGAATACTGTTATCAGGACGTGAATGCGGCGGATTATAAGGATAGCGATTTCTACTATTCCATGACCGGCGACACCAAGCTCGTTCTTGAAAGCGGTAACGTCCTCTACTCGAATATGGTAAGAGTGCTTGCAGACGCCAAAGAAGGCGAAGCACCTATGTACATATTCGCATCGGGCGACCTCACCAAAAACGGTGAAAGAGTTGCGGAAATAGACGTTGCAAACTCTTTGCGCTGGCTCCAAAACAGCGTCCGAGCACTCGGCGAAGTCGAAAAAGCGGACGGAACCACCGTCGACTACTCCAACTTCCAAATCTTTGCAACCGTAGGCAACCACGACCTTTATAACGGAACCGGCGCGCTTTACGACAAAGAAACTGGCATCGGTTGGGACGCAGAAGGCATCACCGCGGCACAATTCGCGATGATTTTCAACGGACTCGGCTACCCCGAAATCGACAAAACCGTCCTTGACGAAATCTACGGCGCAGACTACTGGGCATCCGATTTCACCGGAGGGTATATTGCATCCACCAATGCTTCCAACCTCGAAATCACCTACGTCAACGAGCATTTCACCGCAATCCAAAAAAAGAACGGCACCGCAACCGCGGATGAAATTTCCACCGAATATTGTCAGGTCGGCGATGCTCGCAACCAACTCACCTTCGTTGCGCATATCAAGGACTCCGCCTACACTCTTTTCGTCATCGACTCCACCGATAGAGAACCTACCGATGAAATCGTTCCCGTACAAATCAACCGTACTGAATTCGATTATCTCTACACTGCGGACAACTTCTCCGACGCCGATTTCCGTCTTCTCCAATTGAATGCGGAGACAAACACCGACGAATACGTTCAAATTACGACTTATGCGGACGTCGTTGCGGCATATGAAGCAGGCAAAACCGTATATCGCAACACCGAACTCACCCACCTCTGCGGCGGAAGAATTGACGGCGCGCTTTATCCTTTCCTCGAAGAAATAGTTGCAAAATATTCTACTTCCCCCGACGGTATCACCGAACCCACTTATATCGCCAGTTTCCACCAGAATATCATGCCTCACTTCGACCAAGAGGATGAAATTTTGAAGGACTTCACGATGTACAACTGGGAATACACCTGCAAACGTTTCCTCGAACTCGGCATCAAATACACGTTCAGCGGTCACCAACACGCATCCGATGTTGCACAATACACCGACGCTGAGGGCAGAACTCTTTACGAATTTGAAACGGGTTCCTTCGTCAGCCTTGACAGCCCTATCCGTTATGCAACCCTCACTCGCTATAACAAAGACGGCGTCCTCGCCGAAAGCATGGATTCCTCCCTCTATCTCCTCGACAGCATCGGTCAAACGCCCTTGAAGGAAACTCCATCCTCCGACGTTTACAATTCCGCTAACGTCTGGGACGAAGATGCTTATCAAAACGCAATGGTAGCGTATAACAACGCAACCACCGACGAAGCAAAGAAAACCGCATGGGCGGCAGTCGTTGCGGCAAACCCCAACTACTTCACCTACACTCTCCATCACGACGATTTCGCGTCCCTCTCTTATAACGAATACATTTATCAAGAGATTTACGGACAACTCATCGACAGAGTTTTGAGTCACTATCTCAACGAAAATCTTCGTACTACTGTAGACGATCTCATCACCGATTATCTCAGCGACGGTATTACTTTCAGCGGAATCACCATCCCCGGCGGGTTGCTTACTAAAATCGCAAACTATCTCGTTGACACAATCTGGTACAACCTCTACCCCGATAACGACGGCAATGGCTACGGCGATTACGTCTTTGACGGTGAAACCTACGACAACATAATCGATATGGTTATTGCGGTTGCGTACAGCATCATCGACATGGAATACGGCACCGAAGAAGCGGGCGGAAAACTCACCCTCGGTCAAATGGCGTCTTACGTCCTTGCAACCTCTTGTAGCGGTAACGAAATTTCTTCCGACCTAAGTACGATTCTCGACGGCGTTTCCGACGTAAACAGCCTTTACTATACCGCCAATTCTCCTTATGATGCGGCATATCGCAAACGTTATCAAGCGGCAATGCAAGATTTTGCTGCACAATGCGACAGCGGAAAACTCGTTTCCGACCTCGTGTGGGGACTTCTAAATCCTCTTTATGCGGACGACAACTCTATTCTCAAAGCACTCCTTGAATATGAATTTGACTTCGTAAACGGCACTTGCACCCTCGACGAAGCAGATTATAGACTCAACAAGACTGAGTTAGGTCAACTTGACTTTGTTGTCAGAGCAGTCAAAACCCTTGCAACGAACAACGGCGTATCCATTGACGTCAACACTTCTAAATTCGTTTTGAAGGACATCGTTGACGCACTTCTTCCTTTGCTTGACGCGTTGCTCGGCGATTCTCTCGGAATTTCCCTCAAAGGCACCGACCTTTACGCAATCGTTGACGGGCTCCTCGACGGCTACGTGACCGATAGTTTCTACGTCGGACTCGGCGGTATTGCAAAAGAAATCGTTGTTGCATTCGGTTCCGACGACACCGCAGACATCGCGGACGTACAAGATCCTACAAAGGCACTTGCAATCACTCCTCTTGAGAAAATCGCAACCTTCACCGCGAACGGCAAGACCGTCAATCCGTCCTACGTATCGAACGTTCGTTCGACGGACATTGCAACTCAAGAACTCGGCAGACTTCCCTCCTCTCTCACCGCGAACTTTGACAACGTGAACGGCACAACCACCTTCAACTTCTCCTACTACACCGCAGAAGAAGTGTTCACAGTCGTCAGATACCGCAAAGTCGGCGACACCGAATGGAAGGATGCAAACGGCGCAAATTGGAACATTTTCGACGAAGCCTCTCGCGCGTCGTACTACAACGCGCTTGACAATCTCGAAGGCACCGTGACCGAAAACGGCATAACCATCAACACCGTGACTTCTCCTCAATACGTACCTCTCATCGACCTCGGACTCCTCTGCCTCACTCACGGCGAAGTATATTACGACGGCGTTGACGAGAACGGCGAAGAAGTCAAAATGTACTACAACTGCAAAGATCGCGACGCGGTTATGACGGGTAGCGTACTTTACTGGAACCGCCACACCGTGACCATCAGCGGTCTCGAAGAAGGCACGACTTACGAATATCAAATCTACGGCGTGTACTATAACACCGACGGAGAAGAAGTCAACAGATGGAATCTTGCAAGCGGTCTCGGTTACGACAAAGACTTCACTTTCACCACTGCAAAAGCGAGCGGTGACTTCAAGGCACTCGTAATATCGGATCCTCAAGGAATGATTCAATCCATGTACGACGTAACCGCAGAGAAGATGAACACTCTCGTAAACGACGAAAGAATTTCCGGATTCGACTTCATCCTGAACGGCGGCGACAATGCGGACAATCCCAAGAACTTCGACCAATGGAAGTTCTGGCTCAATTCCGAAACGGGTATCCTTGCGAACACCTCTATGTTCTCCGTAGCGGGCAACCACGAGAACGGCACTTACGCAATCAGCAAGTTCTACAACTACACTCAACCCGCAAGCGTGACCACCAACAAATATAACGGCGAAGCGGAACAAGACTACTACTCTATGGATTACTCCGGTGTCCACTTCGTATTCCTCGACACCAACGACGCGGACGGCGAGAACGGACTTGCAGAGAACCAATACAACTGGCTCGTAAACGACCTTAAGACCGCAAAAGAAGCAGGCAAAACCATCGTCGTAATGATGCACAAATCCCTCTTCTCCACCGGCTCTCACACCAACGACAGCGAAATCGTCAAGATGCGCGAACAACTCTGCCCCGTCTTCGACCAATACGGAGTCAAATACGTATTCGCGGGACACGATCACGTCTACACCGAAACCACGCCTCAAGGCAATAGCGGAACCATTTACGTAACCCTCGGCACAATCGGCACGAAGTTCTACAACTACGTAGGCAACAACGACGAAGTTATGTCTGCCCTCGATATGGACAAGACCGTCGATCATACCCTTGATCGTCAAACCTTCGGCTACCTCACCTACGAAAACGGCGAACTCAAATACGAAGCCTACACCTTCGACGACAACGGCAACGTCATCACTATGGCTGAATATCTTGCCGAACCCGAAGAAAGCGGTCTCAGTGCGGGCGCAATCGCGGGTATCGTTATCGGATGCGTAGCGTTCGTCGGCATCGTAGCGGCGGTCGTAGTCGTAGTTCTCAAAAAGAAAAAGAACTCCGGCATCGTAGCGTAATAATACGACGCAAAAACGAAGCGACTTAACTTCACACAGCCACCCTTTTGGGTGGCTGTTTTATATCATCCCGCGAGCAATGAGTACGCGGTACTTCTTTACATAAATCGTTTCGTCTCGAACGTAAAAATCGCGCCCGAAATCGTCGTATAACAAAGATTAAATTTTTTATTGTAATTTTAATAGTTTGTTATATAATAAAAGTATGGATAGAATTTCACTCAAAAACGATGCAAAAGCGGATATTCGCGGAAAAGTTTGGCTCGCATTCCAACCGTTTGCGGTGTTACTTTTCGTCGAATACGGAATAGGTATTTTCTCACGGCTTGCGGACAATTACGCATACGAGTCTGCGGGATATATCGTGTTCACGGTAATATACGCCGTGTTGGCTTTTATATACGCCGTGTTCAACTTCCCGATAAACGTGGGTATAGCGAGATACTTCCTCTCCTTTACGCGCGGTGAATATTGCCACTGGGTAGTCATCTTCGACTCCGTCCGCAACTGGAAACAGTTCTGGAACCAATTCTTTGCGGGAATATTGATAAGCATTCTGACTGCGCTCGGCATGATTTGTTTCATCGTTCCCGGAATCTACGTATCCCTCCTCTATTCTCAAACCGCATACGTGTTTGCAGAGAACCCCGACATGAAGTGGAAGGACGCGATGAAACGCTCCCGCACGATGATGAAAGGACATACCTGGGAATATTTCGTTCTCGTAATTTCTTTCATTGGCTGGTGGATTTTGGTCGGAATCACGTTCGGCATAGCGTCCATTTACGTCGAGCCGTACTTCACTTGCTCCACCGCAAGATATTATCGTTCTCTCTCAACCGTCAACGGATATAACGACTCGGACTTCTCGACGACGAACGGCTTCGGACGAAACAAAAAGGACGACGACAATCCGTTCGGATTCGACCTCAACGACGATAATCCGTTCAAAGAAGACGATCCGTTCTCTTAAACGATAAACAATCCGTCGCATAAAAGTGGCGGATTTTTTCAGCACATAACCGATACAATATTTGACGACAATGTCTAATAAAACTACAAAAAAACGCACCGACATCGGTCGATGCGTTTTTTGTAGACATTAACAAATCATGATTGCATTTGGGTGCGACTATGACAGTTTCAATCAATACTTCGTTCTGGGCACGTAAGTAGTATGGAGAATTTCGTGCGCTTTGTGAGAATTCGGTTCGCCAAAATAGGTCTCGTAAATCTCCTTGATTGCGGGATTTTCGTGGGACTTTCTGAGTTCCATACCTGCATCGGTGTCGTAAATCGCTTTCGCACGGAGTGCCTTGACGTCTTGATTGTTGAGCACGTATGCGGATTTGATAGGTTGACCGCCACCCGTTACGCAACCGCCGGGGCAAGACATGACTTCGATGAAATGATAAGGGCTGGTGCCCGCCTCTACTTCTTCCATAATCTTTCTTGCGTTGGCAAGACCGTTGACTACGCATACTTTGACGTCCATACCGCCGACTTTATAGGTTGCCTCTTTGATACCGTCCGTGCCTCTGACTTCGTTCCAATCGAGGGACGGAGCAGATTTCTTTTCGAGAACTTCGTAAACGGTACGGAGAGCCGCTTCCATAACGCCACCGGTGGCACCGAATAGAAGACCTGCGCCCGACGCGATGCCGAGAGGTGCGTCGAATTGCTCTTCGGGAAGGTCCTCGAAGATGATACCTTTGCGTTTGATGAGTTTCGCAAGTTCTCTCGTGGTGATGGCGATGTCAATATCGGGGACGCCCGCCGCGGATTGATTTGCTCTACCCTTTTCAAATTTCTTGGCGGTACAAGGCATAACTGACACGACGACAATATCTTCGGGATCTATGCCGAGTTTTTCCGCGTAATAGGTCTTGCAAACCGCACCGAACATTTGTTGCGGGCTCTTACAGGAAGAAAGGTGGCTGAGTTGATTCGGGAAGTTGTGTTCGCAGAACTTAATCCAAGCGGGAGAGCAACTGGTAATCATAGGCAGAGTGTTGTTTTCGCCTTTGCCGAGGACTCTGTTTATGAACTCGGTGCCCTCTTCCATAATGGTGAGGTCCGCCGCAAAGTCCACGTCGAACACGTCGTCGAAACCGATACGACGGAGGGCGGCAACCATTTTGCCTTCCACGTTGTGACCGATACCCATTCCGAATTCCTCACCGAGACCGATACGAACGGAGGGTGCGGTGCCGACGATGACTCTCTTGTTGGGATCGGCAAGCGCTTCGAAAACGTCGTCTATCTCCTCTCTTTCGTGGAGTGCACCGACGGGGCAAGCGACTACGCATTGACCGCAACCGACGCAAGCGACTTCGGAAAGGTTCTTCTCAAACGCACAACCGATATGAGTATCGAAACCGCGCGCATTGGGACCGATGACCGAAACGGATTGATATTGTTTGCATGCGGCTACGCAACGACGGCAAAGCACGCATTTGTTGTTGTCGCGAACGATATACGGCGTCGAATTGTCGAGTTCGTAGTGTACGGAAGAACCTCCGAAACGATGAGCGTCGCAACCGAGATCCATAGCGAGAGTTTGGAGTTCGCAATTATTATTTCTGACGCAGTTCAGGCAATCTTGATTGTGGTCGGACAGAATGAGTTCGACGGTAGTTTTTCTGCTTGCCATGACTTTTGGGGAATTGGTGAAGACTTCCATGCCCTCGTTCACGGGATATACGCACGCCGCGCAAAGGCTTCTTGCGCCCTTGACTTCGACCACGCATACGCGACAAGCACCGATTGCGTTGATGCCTTTGAGATAGCAAAGAGTGGGGATTTTGATGCCGGCAACCTTAGCCGCTTCGAGGATAGTGCTACCCTCGGGGACTTGGACTTGAATGCCGTTGATTTTTACGTTAACCATTTTCTTATCTTCCATAATTCACCTCACTATTCCTTTACGATTGCGCCGAACTTGCAAGTTTCGATACATTGACCGCACTTGACGCACTTGTTGACGTCGATTTCGAACTTCTGCTTGATAACGCCCGAGATCGCGCCGACGGGGCATTTTCTCGAACACGCCGAGCAGCCTTTGCACGCGTCGGTGATTTTGTATTGAACAAGACCTTTACAAACGTGGCAAGGACATTTTTTATCCACGATATGCGCGACGTATTCGTCACGGAAATAGCGGAGAGTGGAAAGCACGGGATTGGGTGCGGTTTGACCGAGTCCGCAAAGTGCGTTTTCTTTTATGTAGTAGCAGAGTTTCTCCATTTCGTCGAGGTCTTGCATAGTCGCTCTACCCGTCGTAATCTTTTCGAGATATTCGAGAAGTCTGCGAGTGCCGATACGGCAAGGCGTGCATTTTCCGCAACTCTCGTCCACGGTAAATTCGAGGAAGAATTTTGCGATATCGACCATACAGTTATCCTCGTCCATGACTATCATTCCGCCCGAGCCCATCATGGAGCCGATGCCGATAAGATTGTCGTAGTCGATGGGGATATCGAAGTGTTCCGCGGGGATACAGCCGCCCGACGGTCCGCCCGTTTGCGCCGCTTTGAACTTCTTGCCGTTGGGGACGCCACCGCCGATATCTTCGATAACGGTACGAAGAGTGGTGCCCATAGGGATTTCCACAAGACCGGTGTTGACGATTTTTCCGCCGAGTGCGAAAACTTTGGTGCCTTTGGATTTCTCCGTGCCCATAGACGCAAACCAATCCGCGCCTTTCAAGATGATTTGGCAAACGTTTGCGTAAGTTTCGACGTTGTTGAGAATGGTGGGTTTCCCGAACAAACCTTTGACGGCGGGGAAAGGAGGACGGGGACGCGGCTCTCCTCTGTTGCCCTCGATAGAAACCATAAGCGCGGTTTCTTCACCGCAAACGAACGCGCCTGCGCCAAGGCGGATTTCGAGGTCGAAATCGAATCCCGTATCCAAAATATTTTTACCGAGCAAGCCGTATTCTTTCGCTTGTCCGAGTGCTATTTTAAGACGCTCGACTGCGATAGGATACTCCGCGCGGACGTATATGTAACCTTGATGCGCACCGATTGCATAACCTGCGATGGTCATTGCTTCGATGACTGCGTGGGGGTCGCCTTCGAGGACGCTTCTGTCCATAAACGCACCGGGGTCGCCCTCGTCCGCATTACAGCAAACGTACTTGACGGGACCGGGAGAATTGGCTGCGAATTGCCACTTCATACCGGTGGGGAAGCCTGCGCCTCCTCTGCCTCTGAGACCGCTTGCCTTGATGACGTCGATGACTTGTTGGGGAGTCATTTCGGTGAGGACTTTGATGAGTGCCTGATAGCCGTCGTAAGCGATATATTCGTCGATTTCTTCGGGGTTTATTACACCGCAATTGCGAAGAGCGACGCGGGTTTGTTTCTTATAGAAATTGGTATCGGAGAGAGCCTTGACCGAAACGCTTGAAGTGTCTTTGTGAAGAAGACGAGATACGATACGTCCCTTTTCGATATGTTCTTCGACGATTTCCCTGACGTCTTCGACGGTGATACCGGCATAGAATGCGCCCTCGGGATAGACTATGACGACGGGACCGACCGCGCAAAGACCGAAACAACCGGTTCTTACGACGTTGACGTCGCTCTCAAGTCCTTTTTCTTTCAAAAGATTTTGAAATTCGGTGTAGATTTCTCCGCTGTGGTTGCTCGTACAACCCGTACCGCCACAGACGAGAACGTGACTTCTAAACATACGTATTCCTCCTATTAGTCGTTGGTGACAAGGTAATCGGTGCATATATTGCCGTTGACGATATGATTCGCAACGACCTGTTTTGCCTTTTCAGCCGTCATGTGAACGTAGGTAACCTTCTCTTGACCGGGTACGAAAACCTCGACGATAGGTTCGAGTTTGCACATGCCGAGGCATCCGCTCCTCGTAACTTTCACGTTTTTGAGACCGCGCAACGCAACTTCGTCGATGAACGCGTTATAAACGGGGCGCGCGCCGGCGGAAATACCGCAAGTCGCCATACCGACGACGATTCTGGTTTCCTTTTCGGTGTCGCTGTTGTCACGCAGAATGATTTCAGATTGCATTTTGTCTCTGATAGCCTTAATATCGGCAATACTCTTCATAACTTTGCTCCTCCAATATTCATAATATTATCATTTATCATATCTCTCACGAACACAAGTATTTCGGGGGTATCGACGGGGACGCCGTCAAGTTCCTCTTTCAATTCTCTCGTGTCGAAATCGAACGTTTTTCCGTCTATCGAAACGGCAAGCACAAATTCCGTAGCGTAGTCGCTCGACAGTAGCGTCACCATAGTGTCCGCCAAATCTCCGAGGGGTGCGCGGTCTATATGGCTAATTTCAAAAGTCGCTTTGACCGTAGTGCCCTCCCCTTTTTTCGAGGTGATAGAAAATTCCCCACCCGCCATTTCGGACGCCATTTTGAAGAGCGGTATACCCATACCCACTTTTCTCGTCGTCCTCGTAGTCGTGAACGGGTCCGTCACTTTTTCGAGAAACTCCTCGTCCATACCCGCGCCGTCGTCCGCAATCGCGACGGTGAGCAAATCGTCAGTGGCAAAAACCTCTATCCGAACGAGTTTTGCGCCCGCCTTGACGGAATTTTCAACTATGTCAAGTATATTGAGTGCGATTTCTCTCATATCACTTTCCTTGTTTCAGCCTGTCTACGAGCGCGGAAACGCTGTATTCGTCGAGGTCGATAGTCCCACGCGTCGAAATATCGTCGAGAACGTGAGCGTCGCTGTCGATAATAACCAAGCGACTGCTACTCCAACTATCCTCGTCCGCCCTATCGCACTTCGATGACAATTCGACGGTGCGGTAGCGTTTCGGTATGAAACCGAGAATTGCAAGCATACCGTTGCCCTCTCGGTCTATATGCGCGGGGATTGCCACTCCGTCGTGTCTTTCTACGATTTCGGGAAGCGCGTCGGCTGATATATCAGCACTGTCGAGGAGCATTGTTTCTTCTCTCCCTACGACGTTATCGTCCTCGTCGAGCACGAGTTGTTCTCCGAAAATATCCTCTCTGTTCTTTCTCTTGGAGAAAGGTATTTCGTCCGCAAAGGCTTCGAGGTCGCCGTACCTCTTGAACAGACACAGCACGTGTACGTCCTCGTTCGTTTGCACTTCGACGGCGGGAACGACTTTTATCCCGTACGCCTCGCCCGCTTTCAACGCGACTTCGACGTTCTTTATCGAGTTATGGTCGGACACCGCTACGAAATCCAGTCCGAGTATTTTTGCCGTGCCGACTACGGTCACCGGCGACATATCGTTTTCCGCACAAGGGGAAAGTGCGGAGTGAATATGTAGATCATAGGTGAACTTCATCGAAGTTGCCCTTGAACCTTTTTCACTGCGTTATATATATCGAGGTCGGTCGAACAAAGGTTTACGCCCTGCGACTTCACTTTTTCAAGAAGTTGCGCATCGGGTTCGACTCCCTCGCAAAGGACGACCAAACCTACGTCCGCAAGAGTTGCCACGGCACATACGTTGACGTTCGACATAACTGTGAACCACGCAGAATCGCTCGGTGCTTTTCCCATGACGAAACTGAGAAAATCTCCGCAATAACCGGTGACGATTTCTCGGTTTTCGTCCGCAAAGTTTATGACTTTTGCGTTAAGAAGATTGGCTACTGCTACAGCGGTCATTTTTTGTCCTCTTCTTCCTTTTTACGGTAACAAACGGTATCTTTCGGGATAACTCCGTTTGCAAGGTCCTCTGCAAACGCTCTGCAACTCGGCGCACCGCACATTCCGCAATCGACAAGCGGGAGAGTTTCGAGAGTGCCTTCTATTTCAAGCATTTTGTTGAGAGCGGTCATTCTGTCGTTGTCGAGCACGAATACGTCTTTCACCATAGGATTGAACTCCCACGTGAAATAATCCTTCGACTTGCCCGTATCCGCGACGTTATTCATATTTGCCGAGAGTTTTCTCGAAATATGGTTGAGTCTGCTCCTTGCGACGAATGGGTTTTCGACGTTCATAACACCGCCGACGCAACCGCCCGTGCATGCATTGAGTTCGACAAACTCTATATCGTCAAGGCTTCCGTCCTCGATTGCTTCGAGAATTTTGACGCAATTTTCGATGCCGTCAGCCGCAATGGTTTTGTCGCGGTAAATGGCGTTCGCCTCCCCTCTGCTAATCCCCCAATTGAGGCCGATAGAACCCATTTTAGAAATGGGTTTTATCTCGGTGAGGTTGTTCATTGCGGGAACGAGGTGCATATACGCGTCCGAAGTGGACAGCACTCTGTCGACGTAGGGACGAATCACCCCGATACCCATTTTCAGTGCGAACACTTTTGCCGGGCACGGAGAGATGAAATACACTCCTATATCGCTTTCGGGAACACCTCTCGCTATCGCCTTTTCCTTTGCAAGTTTTGCGGCGACGTCCACGGGTGCGAGCACGGGGAGAAGATGCTCGGTCAGATTGTGATACTTCATCATTATGAGTTCGACGATAGCGGGACAAGCGGTAGAGATGATAGGTTTCTTCACCTCGTTTCTGTCCATGACTATTTTCGTAACTCCGCTTATGTATTCTGCAGACAAACCGACCTCTGCGACTTCGTCGAAGCCGAGTGTA
Organism: uncultured Bacteroidaceae bacterium; assembly: GCA_964563025.1. Classification (GTDB taxonomy): domain Bacteria; phylum Bacillota; class Clostridia; order Christensenellales; family CAG-917; genus RGIG4097. The sequence continues at coordinate 80,213 of CAZLVK010000008.1, forward strand.
AGCAGTCCGTTGAGGACGGTGTCTATGTTTTCAAGATTGTTGAACTGACCGTAGAGAGAGGGTGGCGGTAAAACGATTTTGTATTTGAAATCGTTGAGGCTGTCCCACGAATCGTGAGAAGGAAGTTTTGCGTGATGAGGACAAAGACGCACGCATTCTCCGCAACCTATACACCTTTCGTAAGCCACGCTTGCCTTGCCGTCGCGGACTCTGATAGCCTCGGTCGGACAACGACGCATACAAGTAACGCAACCCTTACATTTGTCCGGGTCGAGCATAACCGTATGCAACGCTTTTTCGTCAAGGACGCAACTTATTTTTCTCTCTTGTTCCATATCAACCAAAATAAATCGTCATTCTGATGGTAGTTCCTACTCCGACGGTGCTTTGAATATCGAACTCGTCGGTGTACTTTTTCATATTGGGAAGCCCCATGCCCGCACCGAAACCGAGGGAACGCACGTCCTCGGGAGCGGTCGAATAGCCGGGAGTCATAGCAAGGTCGATGTCCGCTATGCCCTTCCCCTTGTCAGAGAGAACGATAGTGATTCTGTCAACGTAAACGTCCACTACCGCAACTCCCCCGCCTGCGTGAATGACCATATTGATTTCGCCTTCGTACATCGCAATCGCAACTCGTCTTATATCCTGCGACGGTACGCCGAGTTTTTTCAGCGTACTCTTCACCGCCTCGGAGGCAGAGCCTGCGGATGCGAAATTGTTGCCCGCGACGAGATACTCCTGATGCACGAATTGACTCATACTATGCCTTTATCCCCGCACCGTACAAAACGCCCGAAGTCTCGAACATATTGCGTGCGGTCGTGATAACCACTATGCCGTTTTGGGTGGCAAGATTGACGACGTCGGGAGTGAGATTTTTCCCTCTCACGACGATAATGCAACCTATATCCACCATCATAGCGGTGCGTACTATTTGCGGATTGACGAGCCCGGTGACGAGTATGCCCTGATCGCGTACGAACGCCAGAACGTCGCTCATCATATCCGAGGAAAACGCCGAATAAACCTCGTTTTCGGCAAGGTCGGCGTTACACTCGATTTTTCCGTCTATTAACTTTGCTATTTCGGATATTTTCATAGATACTCCGGTGGACGGCAAAGCCGTAAAATTTATTCCGCTTAGCGGTATTTTTCGATGATTCCGTGGACTTGGTCGGTGGTGACTTTTCCGTAGACGTCCTCTCCGACGAGCATTACGGGAGCAAGTCCGCAACAACCTACGCAACGAGTCGCGGTGAGAGAGAAACGACCGTCGGACGAAGTTTGTCCGTCTTTAAGACCGAGTTCGGTTTCGAGTTTTGCAAAAACGTCACCGCTACCCTTGACGTAGCAAGCGGTACCGAGACAAACGCTGACGGCGTGTTCACCCTTGGGATTGAGCACGAATTGGCTGTAAAAAGTCGCGACGCCGAAAACTTCTTCAAGAGAAATTCCGAGTTCCTCGGCAACCATTTGTTGCACTTCGATGGGAAGATAGCCGTAGACGCCTTGAGCGGTTTGAAGCGCAGGCATAAGCGCACCGGGCATTTTTGCGATTTCTTTGAGTTCCGCTCTGAGTT
>CAZLVK010000009.1:0-14909 GCA_964563025.1 uncultured Bacteroidaceae bacterium
CATACCACAACCGATTTTTCGCCCTCGATTTTTGCATTAATACTTGACAACGAGTCACAATTTTCATTAAATCTTAAATATTGTAAAAAAATATTGTTTCTGAACTATATTTAGTATATATAATAGCGCACAAACGCAAAATTTTCGTTCAAGTGGAAACAAGGCACTCACTCGATCTTACTGTCATTGCGAGGAACGGAGTGACGTGGCAATCCCCTGGAAAGGCACTACTGAACTTGCCGTAGGCAAATATAACTGCCATTAGGCACTATCACTCCGACTTTGTCGGAATATCACTTTGCGATAGCAAAATATAACTAATTATGGTGCGCTTCCAGGAGATTCCCACGCTTCGCTCGGAATGACAGTATGAGTGGGTGTACAAGCACTCACTCTTCTATAGTGTTCTTATACACGGGCTACACTCTTTCGGAGACGGAACTCGAGGCGCGACGCGCCGAGCCAGCGAGTGTTGAGCGAAACCGTTTATACAAGCGGCTGCGTGCATTGGGTTCGCATATCGGCACGCACAAAGCGCAGTGGCATAACGAGGAGCGTTCACTTGCGCGAAACCGAGTGTGTCCCCCTGCGCAAGCAGTCGACGTGGGTTCCCCGTAGAGGGGGAACGTCGATAGGGGAAACACGTGAGGAAAGGGGAACTTTAGATTAGAGTACAAGCACTACACCTTATTTCGCTTTCACGAAAAGCGACGATGGTCCCCTTCCGAGAGATTCCCACGCTCCGCTCGGAATGACAAGCAAAATATTTTCGTTGCGATAGCACTTTATCTTTCGTTTTGCGCCGAGCCGTCTCAAGCAAAACGCACCTCTGTTGCGTTTGCGGTGGAGCAAACAGGCGACGTGCGTCGGCGCTCGATGCATGCATCGACATTCGGCGCCGAGAGCGACGGACCAGAAAAACAAAGTTTTATCGCGTCGTCGCTCTCCCGACACATTTCCCGTCCACGGCAGACTGGTAAATCGTCCAATAACCGCGTCCGTCGCGATCGGATAGCGGAAGCCAAACCGCAACGTCGGCGATTTCCTCGGGAGCGGGAGCGTAATGCGAAAAAGGGATACCGTAGCATATATACGCAACCTCGTCGCCGTCCTTGACGAGCCCTACGACGTAACTCTCGTCATCCGAAGAAATGCGTGCCCACTTACTGTTCGGGACGAGTTCGTTGAGTTCTTTTTCGGGCGGATAGCAAATGAAGATTTCATCGAGTTGCGGTTTTACGGCAAGATAAAAGTTCGTCCCGTCGTAATCGATATAGTCGTCGAGAACGAACGGATTTTTGCTTTGAGCGTCTACCCTGTTTCTTGCACATTTCGGTTCGTCGTCTTTCTCGATTTTGTCTTTCTCTTTGTCAGTTTTCTCGGTTACGGCAACGTTGTCTACCGTGGAAACGGTCATCTCTTTTTCTTCGCCGACTTCTTCAAAATCCTTCTCAGTGATGGGAATTTCAATCTTGTCTTTCACAGGCGTGATTTCTTTCTCGATTTGCTTTGTTTGTTCCTCGTTTTCAAGGGCTTTTTCAAAGGACGATACTCTCTTTTCAAGCGTCGTGCGAGAGGGTGTTTTTCCGGTGCTGCCGACGAAGAAATCTCCACCCGTCCGATAAGCGCACACAAAATCGGATTGTGCCGTAAACGGAACTTTATATGCCGTTTTATCGCGATTAACACTTGTTTTTGCGATTTCATCACCAATCAAATAAAGCGTTCCCTCACCCTTTTTCAGTGCGAATTTCGCATCGAAAATCACAGCGTTTTCCGCACCCGAAACTCGGTCTATTTTGAGAGCGAAGACATCTCCTTTTTTTCCGTTCAGTACAACCGTATATCTTTTATTTTCCATATAAAAACCTCGCGATAAATACTATGCGAGGTCTGTATTCTTTATGAAAAATCACCTTGTTATTTTCGGCTGTGTCAGCCTTTGTCAGAATTGTTTCGACAGCCTTACGAAATCATCCAAGGACAAAACTTCTCCCCTGATTCTCTCGTCGAAACCCGCCGCCTTGACCTTTTCGGTTGCTTCCGCTTTTGAAATCCCGAAAGTTGCGGATAAGTTGTTGACGAGGGTTTTTCTCCTCATCGCAAAAGCACTGCGGACGAGTTTATGAATAAGCGGTTTGTTCTCCCCGTCGAGTTTGTTATCCTCTATATCTATCCTGACGACCGAACTATCCACGTTCGGGGACGGATAGAACATATTGCGACCGACCTTTCTCGTAACGGTCGCGCTACCGCGCATAAGCACCGCAAGGGTTATTGCGGAATAGTCTGCGGTGTTAGGTTTTGCAACAAGCCTGTCTCCGACTTCTTCTTGCACCATAACCGTCAACGAGCGGACGGGCAAGTCGCTTTCCAAAAATCGCGTGATGAGCGGAGTGGTTATATAGTACGGCAAATTGGCAACGACCTTAAATTCTCTTCCGCCTATGATTTCCATAAACTCGTCGTCTTTCATTTTGAGAACGTCACGGAAAATCACTTCGGCGTTTTCGATTCCCTGCAAGGAGAGCGCAAGGACGGGTTCGAGGTTTTTATCCACTTCGAAAGAATAGACCTTTTCCGCCTTCTCGGCGAGTTGGCGGGTGAGCGTACCTGCGCCCGTGCCTATCTCGACGACCACGTCGTTCTCCCCTATAAGACTGTCCGCGACTATACCCTTCAAAAGGTTCGTGTCCGATATGAAGTTTTGTCCGAGACCTTTATTGAAACGGAAACCGCTTGCTTGCAAAAGGTCTTTGAGTTTCATTTCCATAATTTACCGTTTTCGTTGCGGATAGAATTTTTTTCTCCGCACAATCTAATATCGTACCAAGGATAAATCACCGAAGTACGAAAGAAGAAGGAACGACAAATCTTGACTGCCGTTCCTTTTTCTTATTATTCTCTGATGGTTTCTCTGACTCTGTATTTTGCGCCGACGGACTCTGCGAGTTTACGGCACGCCTCGATTTCCTCTTCGCCGATGAAATCGACTACCGACAAAGTCGTATCTATCCCCGCGTCTACGCAACCCTTAGTGAAGTCGAGCATTGCATAAAACGCTTGCTCTCCGTACTTGCTCCTGCAAATTTCTTGATAGAGTTCGGGCGTACTTGCGTTGAGGGAAATAGACGCACTATCGATATAAGGTGCAATGAGTTTAGGCACGTCGTCGCGCTTATTGATAAGCCCTGCTTGACCGTTGGTGTTGATTCTCGTCTTTACGCCGAGACGCTTGAGATAAGGACCGACTTGGGAAAGGACGGGCAAAGCGCACGTGGGCTCGCCGTATCCGCAGAAAACGACTTCGTCGTATTTCTTCAAATCGAAGAGGGACAAATCCTCTTTTATGTCATCAAAAGAGGGTTCTCTCGTCAGCCACAAATCGTCGTTGCCGACACCGCGTTTTATGTTTCTCACGCAAAATTCACAAGCGTTCGAACACTTGTTCGTAAGGTTGATATAAAGGCTGTTTCCAAATTCATATACAAAGTTTTTCATAGCAAATTAAGTGGTTTATCCGCGCATTTTAATACGCTTAAATAGCGTTTTTGCGTTTTTCGTCGTTTGCTCGACGAGTTCTTCTCTATCCGTGCCAAGTACCTCGGATGCTTTGTCCGCGACGAGATTTACGAGTTTCGGATAGTTGGTTTTCCCTCTGAACGGGACGGGCGTCATATAAGGAGCATCGGTCTCGAACAGTAATCTGTCTGCGGGAACGACTTTCAAGGATTCGAGATTATGCACTGCGTTTTTGAAGGTTATCGCACCGCCGAACGAGAAGTACGCATCATAGCGTGAAAACACCTTCACCATTTCGACCGAGCCCGAATAGCAATGCAACAATACGCCGTTCGCAAGTTTCGACTTGTTCTCGTCAAGGATACGCCTTGCGTCCTCGTACGCTTCTCTCACGTGCAAAATCACGGGGAGCGAAAGGCTGTTCGCCAGTTCAATTTGTTCGCGAAACACCCTTTGCTGAACATCACGCGGAGACAAGTCGTAATGGTAATCGAGTCCGATTTCTCCGACAGCCACCGTCTTTTCGCTCGCGCTCATTTTGGCGAACAAGTCGTACGTGTCCTGCGTCGCAAGACGGCTGTCGTGAGGATGCATGCCTACCGCGCAATACACGTCGTCGTAGGCAAGAGACAGTTCGTATCCGTTGGCGGATGAAGGCTCGTCGTAGCCGACGGTTACGACGGATTCTATCCCGTCCGCATGCAAAGAGGAGATTATCTCCCCCGCTTCGGGAGCAAGCCTTTCGTCCGTCAAATGGCAATGGGTGTCGATGAGCATATTATCTGACCGTCGCGCCCGAGGGCATCTTCTTCTCGGGAGATACGAGGACGACTCGGTCGTCGGTGCAAGCGCAAAGGAGCATGCCTTGGCTTTCGATTCCGCAGAGTTTTGCGGGTTTGAGGTTGCTCACGACGACTACTTGTTTTCCGATCATTTCTTCGGGAGTGTAGTATTGAGCGATACCGCTCACTATAGTGCGGGTTTCTTCTCCGATTTTCACCGAGAATTTAAGGAGTTTTTTCGCCTTTTGGACTTTTTCGGCTTCGACGATTTCTCCGACTCTAAGTTGCACTTTGGCAAAGTCCTCTATGCCGATTTCGGAAATTTCCACGACGTTTTCGGGCTTCTTCTCTTCCTTGGGTTTTCTTGCGTCATACATAGCCTGCACTTTCTCGTTCACCTCTTTGGCGTCGAATCTATGGAAGAGGATTTCGGGAGTTTCGGTAACTTTCGTGCCGTTCGGGAGAAGTCCGAACGTGCCGAGGGTGTCGAACGCACGCGCGGATGCGTTGAATTCCGCATAAACTTTTTTCGCGGTTTCGGGGATAAAGCATTCGAGCATACTCGTGCCGATGAGAATGGTTTCGGAGAGGTTGTAAAGGACGGTTGCAAGTCTATCCTTTTTGCTTTCGTCCTTGGCAAGTGCCCACGGCATGGTTTCGTCCACGTACTTGTTCGCTCTGCGGAACACGCCGATGATTTCGGAGAGAGCGTCCGCAACCTTGTATTCGTCCACTTTTTCGCAAACTTTCTTATATGCGGAAGTCGCAACGGCTTTGAGTTCGTCGTCAACGGGCTCGGATACGTTCTTGTTTTCGAGCACACCGCCGAAATACTTGTTCGCCATAGCAAGAGTGCGATTGACAAGGTTGCCGAATACGTTCGCAAGTTCGCCGTTTACGATTTCGGTCACTATATCCCAGTTGATTATGCCGTCGTTCTCTTGGGGCATTTGAGCAAGAAGGAAATATCTAACGGCGTCCACGCCGTAGACGGACACGAGGTCGTCGGCGTAAATGACGTTGCCTTTGCTCTTGGACATTTTCCCGCCGTCCTGCAAAAGCCACGGGTGACCGAAAACTTGTTTCGGGAGGGGTTCGCCGAGAGCCATAAGGAAGATAGGCCAATATATGGTGTGGAAACGGACTATATCCTTGCCGATGACGTGAACGTCTGCGGGCCAATATTTTCCATATAGTTCGCCGTGGTTGCCATCTGCGTCGTAGCCGAGTCCGGTGATATAGTTGGTGAGGGCGTCGAGCCACACGTAGACGACGTGCTTATCGTCGAAACTCACCGGAATGCCCCATTTGAACGAAGTACGAGATACGCACAAATCTTGGAGACCGGGCTTCAAGAAGTTGTTGACCATTTCATTCTTTCTCGAAACGGGAATGATGAAATCGGGGTGTTCATCGTAATATTTGAGCAGTTTATCTGCGTATTTGGACATTTTGAAGAAATATGCTTCTTCTTCCGCCACGTGAACTTCGCGACCGCAGTCGGGGCATTTGCCGTCCACGAGTTGGCTCTCGGTGAGGAAGGATTCGCAAGGAGTGCAGTACCAGCCCTTGTAAGAACCTTTGTAAATATCCCCTTGGTCGTAAAGGCGTTTGAAGATTTTTTGCACTTGTTTTTCGTGGTCGTCGTCGGTGGTGCGGATGAATTTGTCGTAGGAGATATTCATCAAATCCCATATGGATTTGATTTCTCCCGCCACGCCGTCAACGAATTGTTTGGGAGTGGTGCCTGCGGCAGCCGCTTTGAGTTCTATCTTTTCGCCGTGCTCGTCGGTACCGGTCTGGAAACGAACGTCGTATCCTTGTGCGCGCTTGAAACGAGCGAGAAAGTCGGACAGCACGATTTCGTATACGTTGCCGATGTGCGGTTTGCCCGAAGTGTACGCTATTGCGGTAGTGATATAATATTTTTCCATGTTCACCTCCGAAAGGCAAATGAGCCTTTCTATTGAATAGTATATAGATTATACAACTTATAACGACTTTTGTAAACAAAAAGCGCATTATCGCACGGACCACGGCGTAAAATATGGCGTGAACGTCGCCTTTACACTCATATCAATCGTTTCCCTCGTTTTTCTCCTCGTCACGTCGCCCGAGAACGCTTTCCCTACGATGATAAACGGAGTGCAAGGAGCGGTGAGCCTGACGATTAAACTCATCGCCGTATACGCAGTTTGGCTGTCCGTCCTAAAAATGGCGGAAAAGTCGGGGCTCGACAAAAAGTTATCTAAGGCTCTTCGTCCCGTCGTCAAACGCATTTTCAAAGGAGAAAGCGAAGATGCTTATGACCGCATTTCGATAAATCTCTCCTCCAACATGCTCGGAATTGGCGGTGCCGCCACTCCCGCGGGTATAGACGCGATGGCACTCATGCAAGACGGGAGCGAGTACGCCACCGACAATATGATTATGCTCCTCATCGTCAACGCCACAAGCATACAACTCATCCCTGCAACGGTGGTTGCTTTGCGTGCGTCTGCGGGAAGCGGTAATGCGGGCGACATCATACTCCCCACCTTGATTTCATCCTCCGTCGCGACGGTGAGCGGTATGATTTTGTCAAAAGTATTTCAAAAAAGAAAATGAGCGCGTATCTACTCCCCGTCGTCATACTTTCGATTTCGGTGTATTGCCTAATAAAACGGGTGAAGATTTACGACTGCTTTTTGGACGGCGCAAAGGAGAGTCTGTCCCTCGTCAAAACGGTATTTCCCTATATCGCAACGGTGTTTATCGCAATAGAACTTTTCAAAGCAAGCGGGTTGTCGACTCTTCTTGCAAGCGCACTCGAAACCCCGTTGTCCCGACTCGGCATCCCATCCGAAATCACCGAGATACTACTCCTCGTCCCCATAAGCGGGAACGGCACGATAGCCTTGCTGGAAGGCATAATTTCCGACTACGGAGCGGACAGTTACGTGGCAAGATGCGCCGCCGTCATTGCGGGCGGGACGGAAACGATATTTTACATATCGGCGGTTTATATGTCAAAAACGAACGTTAAACACTTGAAACGTGCAATTCCCATTTCTTTGTTTTGCACCCTTCTCGGAGCGGTCGTAGGTTGTGCGCTGTGTAGAGTTATGTGAAAAATCAAAAACGTCACCGACTTTTTATAAGCGCAAAATTCGTTTTCGGAGTGCGTCTTGTATTCGTTTTCGGAGCGACAATATCGCCCGTTCTCGAAAACAAAAAAACGGACCGTGCCGAACGGCACAGTCCGTATTCTGCTTTTCTAATCATTCGTTGATTATCGTGAGGAACCTCGCTTCTTTTCCGCCCATTGCAAGTTGCGCGTGCGGTAATGCGGGATTGAAGTAGAGGCTGTCCCCCGCTCGCAAGAAGTAGTCCTTGTCTCCGACGATAACTCTCAATTCTCCTTCGAGAACGTAGTTGAATTCCTGCCCGCCGTGCACAACGAGTTCGGGTGCGTCGGACGGAGAAATCGTGACGAGCATAGGGTTCATCGTCTTTTGTTTGAAATCCCACGCAAGAGAGGAGAACGAATAGCCGTCGTATCTTTTGACGGACATTCCTCCCCCTTCATAAACCACTTGCGCCGTATCCTTGGAGGGCATCTTCCCCGTCATGACGTAGGCGGGTTCGGTGTCGAGGACGGACGCGAAACGGTAGATGACATTTATCGGGGCTTCGCATTCTCCGCTTTCATAGGAAAGGTATTCCTTCTCGTCAACGCCGAGTTTTTCCGCCATTTCGGCGGTGGAATAATCCGAAAAAGTGCGCAGTTCGACAAGTCGCTTTGCGACTTCGTTGTTAAAGCTCATTTTTGCCTCCGCTTATTTGCCGATGGTATCGTTGAGGTCCTTCAAGAGTTTGTCGATATCTACGCCGTGAACGACGGCGATGTCACCGACGGTTTCTTGGTGTGCGAACGCACAGCCGAGGCAATGAAGACCTGCGTCTTGGAGAATTTTCGCAACTTTTTCGGGGTTGCCGATTTGGATTGCGTCGATGATGAGAGTGTCCTTGGTGATTTGCATATTTACCTCCGTTAGCCTATATAGCCTAAATAAAATAGTATTACCGTGATTATGCCCGCCGCCACTGCGAGTCCTAAGAACACCGCACTGCAAACGCGGGGAGCGGATTTCGGGTATTTGCCCGTAGATTTGCCCGTTCTGCCGTTGACGATGAATCGGTAAGCCTTGTCCTTATACTTAAAGCCGCACACCCACAACGGGAGAAGCGTGTGATTGAATTCAACCGTCGGATATTCGGTGCTCACTTTGAAATCTCCGACGACGTCATACGTATATTTTGCGAGGATTTCGGTTTTTATCCTCTCGTCCATTTGCGATTTTGCAACCGCAAAGCAATCCTCTATATCAGTATCGTACCGTTCGGCGTAGAAACCCGCGAGATATTCCGCTTGATAAGCCTCTGTATATTGCGTGTCGTACGGCAGAATGGCGTTGAGTTCCTTTTGTTGAAGTTGTCTGCTTGCCTCGACGATGACGTCGTGGTAATGGCGCGTATACGTTCCGCTCACGTTGAACCAACGAATGCGTCTTTCACGCCGAGTTTCTTTCCCTACTCTGACGGTCACGTAGTAGTATTCGCCGAGACGACCGAAGTAGGTGCTGACGGTATCCGACGAAAACGAGAAGGACGGAAAGTAGGTCCCGCTGAAATTCTCCGCTTTGAAGTTTTTCTTGACCTGAGAGGGCGCGAAGAATTTCTTTTTTATCCACGCTTTGCCCGCCTCGAACGCCTCTCCTTTGGAGAAGGCAATAGGCAGAATGGCGTCGGGCACAAGCCCGTGAAAGCTTTCCTTTTTCACAATATTGGTCGCATTGCAAAAAGGGCACTTGGACGTCGTAGCGAAGTTTTCAACGACGACCTCTCCCCCGCAGTTGGGGCATTTATACACGTCGCGAACGTCCACGACGTCGCAAAGGTTCTTTTCTTTGTAATAATCGCGTTTGCCGACGGCTATTTTTCGGATATTTCTCGTAGATTCGCAATACGGACAATACAGCGCCGCCTTTTCGGGAGAATATACCATATCCGCACCGCAACCGTCGCACTTGATTATGCGAACGTCGGACATATTACTTTATTTTCGCTCCGCATTCGGGACAAAATTTGACTCCCGCCTTTACGTCCGCACCGCACTTCGCGCATTTTGTTGCGAGCGGTTGACCGCACTCTGTGCAGAATTTCGCGCCGTCCTTGACGGTGGCACCGCACTTCGGGCAAATAATCGAGCCTGCCGCTACGACTTTTTCACCGCATTCGGGACAAAATTTTGAAGATGCGGGAATATCCTTACCGCATTTCGAGCATTTGATTTTGTTCTCCGCAGGCTTCATTGCGCCGTCTATGTTGGCGACAAAGCCTGCGCCCACTCTTGCTCCTGCGCCGAGTCCTACGCCCATAGTCGCGAAAGTTCCGCCCGCGCCGGGGTTTTTCGCCGCGTCGCGCATTGCGCCGACCGCCTCGTATTGTGCATATTCGGGCATTTTGTCTCCGAGCACGCCGAGAGTGGTACGTTTGTCCATTGCCTGTTCGACCGCTTCGGGGAGTTTGAGATTCTTGACGATGACTTCGTCCACCGCAAGACCGAGTTTGCCGAACTTCTCGCACGCTTTATCGCGTGCGGTATCGCCGAGTTCGCGATAGTTTGCGGCAAGTTCGAGGGCGGGAATTTCACATTCGCCCATAAGGTCGGTGATTTCCATCAAGATTATACTCTTGAGGTAACTCGTGATTTCGTAGGTGGTGTAGGAATGGACGGTGCCGAAGCACTCCTTCATAAAGATTTCGGGGTTGCACACGTGGAAAGAATATTCGCCGTGTCCCGACACCCTAATCATACCGAAGTCCTTATCTCTCATCATAACGGGATTTGCGGTGCCCCATTTAAGCCCCACGAATTGTTTGAGATTGACGAAGTATATATCGCATTTGCGAGGCATCACGAAATCGTACTTCCAAGACGCTATCTTTGAAAGTATGGGAAGGTTTTTCGTTTCGAGGTCCCATCTACCCGCGGTAAAGACGTCGGCAATCTGTCCTTCGTGGACGAAGATAGCCGCTTGCGACTCTCTGACGATGAGTTGAGAGCCCTGCATAATCTCGTAGCGGTCGGGGCAAACGAACTTATAGACCATTTCGTTGCTACCCGCTTCCGCCCATTCGACGACTTTGAGCAAGTTTTTTCTGATGAATCCCATAGATTCCTCCAAAAAGTTTTCTTAGTTTATTATATCATTCCTATTCGATTATTTCAAGGGAGTTGCCTACAATTTTATAGACACCAGCATCATAAGTACGGGTATCGTCAAAATCGAGAACAGCGTCGAGAGCAAAATCGAATTTGCTGCGGTCTTTTGGTCGGCGCCGTAGAGTTCCGCAAGATTGAGGTTGACGGACGCGGACGGCATTCCGCAGAGTATCACGAGAGTCGCGAACAGCATAGGATCGAGGTCGAACGGATACAGAACCGCAAACACAAGGAGAGGAAAAATCAACGTCTTTATGAGAGTGGATACGTAGATTTTCCAGTCGGTGAAGAGTTCGTGCATAGGCGCGACCGCAAAACGCATGCCGAGAACTATCATACATAACGGCGTCGTCATATTCGCGAGATAACCGATGACGGTCACGACGACGTCGGGAAGGTCGTTCAAGGTCACTCCCGAAAAATACAGCGGGAGTGCGACGACGAGCGTCAATACGGGCGGATTGATAAGCGCCTTTTTGACGGACATATATTTTCTGTCCCCAGTCAGCACGTACGCACCGACAGACCAGCACATAACGTTCATCGTGACAATCATAATCGCAGAGTACACGACGGTTTCTGGATGGTCGGGGAATAAAAATTGCAAAATGGGTACGCCGAAAAAGCCGACGTTGCCGAAAGTGGATACGCACACCATAACGCGGTATGCCCTACCCCTCTTCGTATTTGCGATTTGGAGTTTGAGCCCCTCGTCTGTGGTAAAAACACCGCCGTCGAGAAGTCCTTCGTCCTGCAAATGGGAAGTGATTTCGGGATTGTCGAATTTTCTGTTGAGAACAAACCACAAAACGCAGAAAATCAGCCCCTGCGCAAGAATAGAGAACCCGAAAACTATGCCGATATTGACAAGCATATCCCTCGAATATTGAACTTTCAAAAAGGATTGCAGAGACAAGAACGGCTGGCTGACGTAAAGCAAAACCACGGAGAAAAACGCCATAGCAGTCGGTTTGACAAGTTTGACTTTCATCAAAATGAAGCCGGGGATTGCCATTGCGACAAGAAGTAGTACGTTTATAGCCGTGGTTGCAAAATTCATATACGTCGCCGTAAAATTCTTGATTTTTCTTTGGTTTATAAGTCAGTGGAGACGCTTTCGCGTCTCCACTTTCTTATTGAGTTGTTTGTCGTCACGCGCGATTAACGGTGAAGACGTAAGGATCCGTGCTACCCGAAGTGCCGTTGCCGTAGACCGCTTGTGCGTTCGGAATTTCTTGTCCGACGTTGACGACGCCGAACTTATTTCCGCTGACGGTGATTGAGCCGATCGTCGAGGTTGCGATCGTGGTGTCGAGCACTCTGGATGCGGTGTCAACGGGAGAGCCTACCGCCGCGTAGAGATAGTAGACTATCTTTCTGTTGCCGGTAGAAGTGAGAGTGTAACTACCCGTATCGGATGCGAACATTACGGAGTGATGCGCAAGATATCCGCCGCTGATGTCGTAGACGACCGCGGTGCCGTACCAAACGACGGGAAGTCCGCTACTCGTCTTGGTATCAAGTTTCAATCCTTCGTATGTAGGCGCGCTTGCGGTCGCACTGCTGACGACGAACGGAATCGTGATACGTTCGCCGGTTCCGAGTTGGATGGTTGCGTTCTTCGCAGTGCTCATACCGTTTGCAAGGATATCCGCGGTGAGGGAGAATCCGCCCGGCATCGAGAGAGATACGTAGGTGAACACCTTAGCATTGGTTGCGCCGTTTGCGTGAGAGGTCCAGCCCGTACCTGTGGTGGTCGAAGTCCAACCCGTCACTTTGCCGTCGGTGACGTCGGGGTTAGAAATCGTGAACGTCACTTTGTACGCTTGAGGTATGGAGTAACTTGCGGAGTCGTTCGCGTTGATCGTGTAGGTCGTTGCGACGGAGTCGGACACCGTTGCGGTATACGCAGCGGAACTATACCGTGCACTCGTTATTGTCGGCGACGACTTTCTTTCTTCATCGAGTTTGAACACGGTGGTCATACTGCTTGCGTACATTCTCTGGACGAGGAACGGAATCTCGAATTCTTGAGCGATTCCGTCGGGGCCGGTGAGGACTGCGATGAGGTAAATCATACCGCCTTCGTAAGTCGGGTTGAACTTGCTGAAGTTCCACGCGAGGGTGTAGCCGTCGCTGCCGCCGAAGGTCTTAACCTCGGTCGTTGCGGTTCCGTCGCCCTTGGTCACGTTGACGTTGAGGGTGCTCGGAAGCGTAACGTTCTTGGAGAGGTATTCGTACGGGTTGATATAGGTTTGTCCTTCACTCGTACCAAGATAGAAACCGGTGTTCTTGGTCAAGTCGTCGTTGCCGCTTGCAAGGCCCGTGACCGTTCTGGGATTGATGACGAGGGATGCGAGGATGGTTTGATCCTTGACGCCGTCGCCCTTGACGGTCGCACGGATTGCGAAGGTACCGCCCTCGTAAGAGACCTTAGACGCGCCGAAGTTCCAAGTGACTTCCTTTCTGACGGAAGTACCGGTTTCGGTGACGATGGTCACGTATGCGGGGAAGTACTTGTAGCCGACCACCGAGTAGAGTTGTCCGCTGTATTGGACGATTTCTTCCTTGGAGAGTTCGACGTACTTGCCGTTTTCGAGTTTGTAAGTGCCTTCGTTATCGGCCTTGAAGATTTGCTCGAACACGTCGGGAGTGGTGTACGGATCGAAGGTGAACGCATAGGTGCCGTTCGCGAAGGACATATGCGATGCGTCGCCGCCGGTCACGAAGTCGCTACTTGCAATCGAAACGCTCTTGATCGTCGCATCGTTGACTTCGATAGGTACGCGGACGGTCGAAGTCGCGTTGTTCGCGACGCCTTCGATAATCGTGACGGGGCTGGTTACGGTCGCCACGACGTAGGAGGTTCCGCCGTCCACGCTGACGGTGGTGTCGGAGGTATCCCACGTTGCGTTCAAGGTTTGACGTACGGTGAAGACGAACACGTAGGTGTTATCCTTATCGCTTACGACGTTGGTGTCGAGTGCGGTATACGTTCTGCCCTTGACGTTGTAGCGGTAGTAGTAAGGAGTACCGATACGATTTCCGTCGCTGTCGGTAGAAACTTCGCCGTTTGCGAGCACGGTGCCGTTGCCGAGGACCTTGTAGAGGTACTTGGAGGAGTCACCGAGCCACTTCGCGCCTGCGTACTCACCCGCTTCGTATTCGCTGACGGTGATGAACTTGCCGTCGGGATAGAAGGTGAAGGTATCCGCATAGTTTGCGGTATTGTATGCGCTGGTTGCGTCGGTGTTCTCGGTGTAGACCTCGAAGCCGGTGTAGTTGAGGTTGTCGGTCGAGAGTTTCGAGGATGCAACGTCGCTGTTGAATCTGGTGACGTCGGTCTTCTTGATAGTGACCTTGACCTTGAGAGCGGACTTGCCGTTGAGGAAGATTTCAAACTCTTTCGCTTCGGTGGGATAGACGTGGAGGGTAACGTCGTAAGAGGTGCTCTCGGTGACGTCGATCTTGCCGAAGAATTGAGTGAAGCCCTCGGTTTCGAGATAGTAGCGTCTGACTTCGCCGGTGCCGTCGAAGGTTACGTCGAGGTATCTCGGGAGCGAAGGATCGCCGAACGAGTACGCATTGTAGAAGACGACTTCTTCGGGCAAGTTGGTATCGTTGTCGTAGACGACGTCGATGACGTTGCCGAGGTTTGCGTCCTTGCTACCGTAAGTGACGGAGTGCGACGAGTAGGAGTACTTGTCGTTTGCGGATTGTTCCTCGAAACCGTCGAATACGAATTCCGCTTTTTCAGCCGCTCTGGTGAGGACCATGAGAGGCATGGTAACGTTTTGAGTTGCGCCCTTCGCGTAGCGAGTGCCGGTGTAGGTGCCGTCGTATTCGGAGATGAGCACGTAGCGAGGATTATCGATACCGTCGTCGGTGAGGTCGATGACGCCGTACGCACCGTCTTTGCTCTCGTAGTAGCAGGTGAACGCCACTTTGTAGTTTGCGTCGAAGTAACCCTTGTTTGTGATGATGCTGTCATCCGGCCATTCGGGTACAAGCGTGAACACGCTACCGTCTTTGAGGACTACGTCGAGGGTGAGCGGGAGATTGAGACCGCCCTCTCTGAACGTATCGTTGAAGAACGGATCGAGAGTGATGGAGCGATATGCGGGATCGAGAACCTTCTTGACGGTTCTGTCGAGCACGTGCACGGTTATTTCTTGACTGTCGGAGCCACCGGGATAGGTGAGCGTGACGTTGAGGGTTATATCCTTGCCGAAATACGCGACCGTGTTGGTGTAGAAGTCGGCGGGCAAACTGTAGGTAGCGACCATAGTTGCGGTGCCCCCGCCGACGGTGTTGACGGTTACGGTGCTACCGGAAGC
>CAZLVK010000009.1:15009-61590 GCA_964563025.1 uncultured Bacteroidaceae bacterium
GAACAACGTCGTCTCGGCACCAAACGGGTCGATAACGGTGCCTTCGCCGACGGTGTTGACGGTTACGGTGCTACCGGAAGCGAACAACGTCGTCTCGGCACCAAACGGGTCGATAACGGTGCCTTCGCCGACGGTGATACTGTCGATGGCAGAACTTTCGACGGTGAGTGCCACCGCTATAGTGGTGAGCACGCTACCCTCTCTGATGACCTCGACGTTGACGGTGCCGTCCTCATTGAGACCGCTCGTGATATTGCCTGCTTTGTCGTAGGTTACGAGCCAGTTGAGGATGACGGGTACACGTCTTTGAGTTTCTGCTTGCTGTCCTATCACTGCGGTCGCAGAGGTCGGCAAGCCGTCAAAGTACTTCTCTTCGGTGAGAGTGTAACCGCTCGTCTTGAGGTCTTTGCCATCTTCTACTTCGATGGTGTAGTTGATCGTTACTGTGAAGGTAATGGTCTTCTTGCCAAGGTCGGAACCGACGTATGCGATACGAGTGAAGGTACCGGCCGCGATTTCCTCCGCGGTAGGTCTTGCATAGTTGTTCCACACAACGGGTACGTTGGTATCGGGAGCGGAACCGCCTTTGTATTTGACGGTCGCACTGCTGAAGTTGGAGAGGTTCCAATCATCAAACACCGAGTAATTCTTATCATCTTCCTTAAAATTGTTGATTTCGGTGCTTTCGACGTTTGCTTTGAGCTCGTCAATGGAGCAGTTGTCGCCGACAAGGTAAATCTTCACTCTGAACGCATCCTTATTGGGATAGACGAAGTCCGCCTTGTTGTAGAAGGTGAAGGAACGATACACGTAGGTGCCGTTTTCGTCGGTGCGATAGACCTTACCGCCTTCGCCGTCGTCGATGAAGTCGTCCGCAAGTGCGCCGGGTGCGCTGTAATCAGTCCACACGATTGCGCCGGTGCTCGAGACTTCGTTGATGCCGAGTGCGTTGCCGAGAGTTGCATAGGTCGGCAAACTCCAAGCGGTCTTGACGTTGTATTCGAACGAATGCGAAGTGAGTTCGCCGTTCATGAACTTGACGTCGGTCGCCGTGGTCGTACCGCCGAAGAAGCGGAGGGTACCGCCGTTGGCGTTGTTAAGGTCGAGAGCGATGCTCGTGACGCTCATAGGAGCGATATTGAGTTCGATTTCCTTGGTTTGGTTGCCGACGGTGAAGGAGACCTTTCTGACACTACCCTGTGCGGTGAATGCGAGTGCGCCGACATTCCAATTGTTGACGAACGCGATTTCCTCGTATTCTTGACCGCCGACGGTGTAGGTGATGAGGACTGCGGTACCGTTGCGGTAATCGCCCCATTCGCCGACCTTGAAGTATGCGGAGGAGTCGGATGCGTAGACATAAGGCATCACGTTATACTCGACACCGCTGACCGCGTCGATATACTGCGCCGCATATCCGTTCGCGACGTACTTGGAGGTGTCTGCGAGGACGGATTCGTCGATAGTGTCGATTAGACCGCTACCGTAGACGTCCTTGCCTTGTTGTATCGTCTCGTCGTAGAAGAACTTGACCGAAGTAATCTTCTTGACGGGTACGGTGAGTTTGAGACGAATGGTTTGTGCTATGCTCTTGCCGTCCGCATCGACGTAGTTGCCGATGACGTTGCCGTCCGCATCCTTGCAGACCGCTTCGACGGTTGCGTAGATTGTTCCGCCGCTATAAATGTTGTCGAGAGACTTGGTGTAGGTGGAGTTGGAGTAGTATTTGACGGTGCTCCAATCCGGATACATGGTCTTGGCGGTGGTGCCTGCCTCGCTGAACTTGACGCTCATGGACGAGTAGATGCTTTCGTTGTACCATTCGGGGTTGAACACGTCTGCTCTGTCGACCTTGACGACGGTTTGAACCGCGGTTTGCGAGGTCATATTGATCTTGACGTAGACGGTTTGCGTACCGCTGACGGAGTTGCCGAAGGTGAACTTGCCGTAGAGGTCTTCGCCGTCGTAGCCCTTGTAGGAGTAAGCGGTGGACTTGACGTCGGTTGCTTTGACGAAGTTGTCGCCGTCCTTACGATAAGGCACGTCGAGGCTGAGGATGTCGCCGATGGAGACGTTCGCCGCTTTTTCGACACCCTTGAAGTTGACCTTGAAGGTATTGCCGAAGGATTCCGCGGTGATTTCGTCGTTTGCGTAGACGTCGAAGGTGAGTTCACTGTCGAGGCCTTCGAATTCACGTCCCGCAATGTAGATACGGACGGAAACCGCTTGCGCGATATAGCCTGCGTCTGCGAACTTATCCGAAGTCGAACCGCTGCCGACGAAGCCGTAGTTCGCGTTGCCGTCCTCATCGTAGCCGGTGACGTACTTGAACTGTTTACCGCCGACGTATGCGGTGACGTTGACGTCGATACCTTTGTAGTAATCGTAGCCGGTGATATTGCCGTTTTCGTCGTAAACCGCGATTTCTTTGAGTCGTGCTTCGAGTGCGCTGAGATCCCACTTGACGGAGAAGCCCTTGAAGCTCGAAGAACTGCTACCTGCGGTGTACTTGCCGTCCACGGTGGTGAAGCCCTTGACGTACTCTGCGATGCTGTAGCCGTTGCTTTCGTTCAAGAAGGAGTCGAGGCTGAATGCGTCGAGAGTGGTAAGGCTCTTGGTGGTGTGGCCGTTGTCTCCGCGAGTGAAGAGAGTGAGAGAACCGATTTCGTTGCCTGCGAGAGCGACGGAGACGGTGTCCTTTATTTCACTCGAGAAGCCCCATTGATAGGTGAATCCGACTTCGAGAGTGCCCGAAGACCAGTTGTACGTGAAGTCGTCGGTATCCCATTGTATCCAGCCTGCGGGGAACGCCTTGCCGGTGGGCAACTTGGTGTAGTCGAGTTTGACGTAGGTAGTCACGGTTTCACTGGAAGTGACGGTTTCGGTGTTAGGCTTGTAGTAGGTGACGGAGCCGTCGGTCTTGGCGGTGCCGGAGACCTTGTAGTACTTGTCGCCGTCCTTGGTGAAGAGAGGCATTACGCTCTCGGTACCGTTGAAGTCCTTGATATCGTCTGCACTTGCCACTACGTAGGTCACGCCTGCGGCGTATGCGGGAATGAGTTTGTAGGTGTTGCCGTCACTGTTGGTGAGTTTTTCTCCTTCGGAGTTGGTGCCGAGTTCGACTTTGTTGCCGTTACTGTAGGAAATCGCGTAGAGAATATCTCCGTTCTTATCCGTGAGAGGCACGCCGAAGGTGAGGTTGCCGTTGACGAAACTGAGTCTTGCAAGGTCGGGCAGATCGACGTTTTGTTTGTTCTTGGTGTTGGTCATATCGACCGCAATGGTCTTGGCAGTCCAACTACCGCTTGCGTTGGAATAGCCCTTGATTTCGGTGAGGGCATAACTCGAAGTGACGTAGACGGGGATTGCGTATAGTACGACGTTGAGCGCGTAGCCGTAGACGTAACCCGCAAGGTATCTGCCGTTGCTTTCAAGCGTCGCCGCCGCGAAGTCGACCGAACTTGCGTCCCAAGTTATCCACGTACCACCCATGTAGTCTTTGTCGCCGGTATCGGTGACGCCTGCGGTCGAAGTGTAACCGTTGAGCGTATAGGTGACGTCCGCCTTTTGCGGGAAGTAGTTTCTATCCTCGAGATAGGTCTCGTTGAGGATGATAGCCTTGCCGCCTGCGGTACCTTCCCTCGTCGCAGGGTCGGTGATGACGATTTCGGTAGGTGCTTCCACTTCTCCGTCCATTAGCGTTGCGGTCTCCGCTTCGAGGAAGCCGAGCATCGGAGTCTTTGTCGAAGAATCGGAGTTGGAAAGCGGAGTTATTCTGAGAGCAAGGTAATCCCAGCCGTCGGGAGCATTGCTACCTTCTCCTTCGGAGCCGACAAGTCCGAGTGCGCCGTTATTTTTGGTTACGGTTCCGGTATACGTATAAGTTTGTCCGGTGGAGATATTCGACGTGGATCTTGCGTAAGTTTGTACGGTTGCACCGGGGTTAATCTTCTCTGCGTTCACGTAGAGTTCGATTGCCTGAATACCTCTGTACATAGTCTTGTCGTCACCGAGCTTGTAGGTCGAATTCTTCGGAGCAAGGTCTATGTAGATATTTGCGGTAGGATTGCACGCGAAACTGTTCGCAAACGGCAAAGGCAAGATACCGGCGATAAGGTGTCCGATATTTTCAAGCGTATCTGCCGCAAACAGTGCACCCGCCGCCGAGTTGACGTTGATATCGACAAGTCCCGGTATCATATCCTTGACGAGATATTGATAGATATAGACGGGCATACTACGCACGTAAGGTTCGATGAGGTCGACTCTTTCTTGCGTCGTAGTGCAATTGTCGAGTTCTTTGAACAAATTGACGAGAATGTTCGAACCCTTTCCGCCGAGTGCTGCGTCACCGATTCCGGTACCTCTAGCCTTATTGAGACCTAAATCGTTGATATTTGCGAAGTAGTACACGCCTTCCGCATTGGTGTTGACAACGTCCGCAAACAAACCGAGAAGCACGACGTTGAGCATGACGAGAAGTTCGTTGAATGCGTCTTTGCCGAAGGTTATCTTGATGGACAAATAACGAGTGTCGTCGGACAAGGACGAATCAATCTCTTGCATTCCGCTGTAGTAAGGAATGTAGCCGTTGCTGTTGAAGAGGTTGACTTCGAGTTTTTCGATGAGTCCGGTGAGGTCGGGCGAGTAGGAGTACGCGCTGTAATCCGTCGCGGAAGAAGTCACCTCGCTTGCGGGATAGGCGTAAGTGCCGTTGTCGCCGTCTTCGTGGCTGGTGAGGTTAATCATCGAGCCGTATGGGTTCGTCGTTTCGTCAACCGTACCCGCGATGGGAATACCGCCGACGGTGTCGTTGACAAGGTCGTTGATGAAGTCACTTCCGAGAACGACTTCTTTGAGGAAGATATTGCCGTTGTTGATGGTAACGCCTGCCGAGAGTTCGGTCTCGCCACCGTCACCGCTCGTACCTGCGTGTTTCCACGGGTGGTTTACGTTGAGGTGAGCATAGAGTTTGTACGGGTTGTTACCGCTACCCCAAGTCTTGACCGCTCTGCTGAGCGTAAGATCCGCGTGCGTGGTGTTGTAGTACGCCATGACTTTGGTTTCGTCACTCAACGTCCAACTGCTACTCCAGCCGGTGTCAACAGTCCAAACCTTTCTGTCGATATCGATACGGAGTGCGGGATTGAGGTTGTCGAGCACGTTGTTGATGAGCGCAGTGAGTCCCGAAGTCGCGGAGTAAGTCAAACCGCCGTAGCCGTAGCTGACTTCGGCTATCATATCAGAGATGTTGAGTTGGCTCTTGCCGAGTTCGATGCTGAGGTCTTTGATTTCGAGAGCAAGCATGGTGCCGACGCTGTCGAGGACCGCCGTTACGCCGAGTTTCTCGATGCCGGTACGTAAGTCGTACAAGAATTCGATGGACGCGGATTGCAAAGGCATCTCGTCGAGGTCTATTCCGCTTCCCGACAAATCGAGACCGAGGATTCCGAGGAGTGCGGTCACGAAGTTCATATCGATATTGATTGCGATACGTCCTTCTTCGACATCGATGCCGAGAGAGAGTTTGCTGCTCGTGATCGCACTGCTTTCCGCTTCGGTGCTGAGTGCTTCGGAGGAAACGCCCGCCATAGAGGAATAGTCGCTGTTCTCCGCATACTTCTGTTTCGCGCCGAGGATGCCCGCAAAGCCTTGGAACTTAATCTTGCCGAGTCCGAGACCGCTTGCATCGATATAGAGTGCGTCGTTGATTGCCGTGCCGATTTGTTCGGTGGTGAGTTCGTAGATACTGCCGTTAGACTGCAATCTCGAAGAACCGAGATAGTAGACGGACAAGAACGTCTCGGACATCAATTCACCGATGGTGATATCGAGGGCTATATCGCTATAAAGGATGCCCGAGATACCGTACATGATGATTGCGCCGAGGTTGATATCCGCGGTGAGGTCGATGTCTATCGTGATGGGACGATTCGGGAAGTTGAGTGCGATGTCCGCCACAACAAACTTGTATTCGCCGTTTTCCGCGACTTCGTAAGTGCCGTTGTTGAGGTTGTAACGAGTGCCGTCGTAGTCGCCGGTGATTTTTTCAAACGTACCGAACATTGCGGTGCCCTCGAAGAGTCCGCCGAGCAAGTCGATTACCCATGCGACGAAGGAATTGTCGTAGCCGTCGTCTCCCTTGGCGAGGCCCGCGGAGGTTATCGTGAGGCTTATCGTAGTGCTGAGGCTGACGGTGGAAAGGCCGATTTCGCCCGTTTCGACGTTGTACGCTTCCGCATAAGGAATGTAGTACTTACCGCTGAGCGATTTCTCGTAGTGTTCTTCAACGTACTTGTACGCGCCGTTTTCAGCGGTCACATAAGTGCCGTCCGCAAGTTTTGCGTAGCGTTGTCCCTCAAAGTCGTCTTCGGTGATTTCTACGTAGTCGCCTTCGACCTTATTGTATCTTTGTGCGCCTTTCCAAGTTTCGTCGTTCTTGGTTATCTCGGTGTATTCTGCAAAGAGGTTGTCCACACTGTAACCCTTGACAATATGACGATCGAGTCCGAGTTCGACTATGTCGAGGGACGCGTAGAAGCCTTCGCTGAACTTCGCGGACAAACTCAATACGAAATCTCTGCTATCCGAATGATAGTAGGTGGTTCCGTCAGCGAGAGTGTCGCCCTTGAACACGGTGTAAGTGTTGCCGTTCTTGACGTATACGGTGCCCGAGAACTTGCCTTGGTTGAACAAGGTCTTGTCGTTCGCGCTCATCTCGATGAAGGTGTTAGGAATATATCCGTAACTTTCGAGGAGGATGTCGCCGAGGTTCGGGATGAGGTCGCCGAGTTCCTTGCCTTGACGCTCGTAAATCTTGTTCGCTACCGCGTTGATGACTGCGAAGGACAAGCCGAGTGAGAAGTATTGAGGATGTATCAATGCTTCGAGGTAGGCGTAGTCGTGGAGCGCCATTCCGCCCGCGGTTTGAGAGTTCGCCGCAAATGCATCGCTGTTCGTCGCGGTTTCCGCTTCGGAAGAACCGAGGAGTCCTGCAAGCGCGGTCTCGATGAGTTCGCTGAGACCGAGTCCGCTGAGGTACAACTTCGCACTCTCGCCGAGCAAGTGGCTTGCGTCAACGTAGATATTGTCGCCGTAGAGATATACCGCGAGAATAGGCTCGGTGTTGAGGATGCCGTTGTCGTCGTATTGCAAGATTTCGAGCATGACTTGCATTGCGCTGAAATCGTTGAAGTCGAGGAATGCGCTGAGATTGATACGCGCGGACGGATAATCCTTGCTGCCGAGGTTGTTGGTTATGTTGATATTGAGGTCCGAACCCGTGAGGTCGCTTTCGGGATTGATGAGTCCCAAGACGAGGTCGAGGATTTCGCCGAGTTCGACGACGTTCTTAGTGCCGTCGGAGAGCGTTGCTCCGCCGTAGTAAGAGAGGTCGATGCCGAGGCTGAGGTTCAACGAGGACTTCTTGATGTCCGCATAGTCGGTGACCGCCATACCGTCCTCGTCGAGGTAGGTATAGGTGCCGTCCGCATTCGTTTGTACTCTGTCGCTTCCGACCATCATCGTGTCTTGGTTTGCCCAAAGTCCGAGACCGTGGAGTTTGATTTGGAGACTGAGGTCGCCGATTGCGATATAGTCGCCCGACGTGGTCACGTCGTAGGTGTTCGTCGAGGTCGCCGTAAAGGTGCCCGCACCGAGTCTGGTGTAGGTGGAGATGAGCACGTATTCGTTCGTGCCGTCGCTGACGAGTGCGCCGTTGTCGCTGAGTTTCGTATACGCACTGTCCGCGCTCGTTATTCTCATGTACGCGCCGATACCGTAGGTGTTGACCGCAAACGTGTTCTTCTCGGTTGCGGAATCGAACACTTTGACGAAGTTGTAACTGCCGTCAGCGTTGATACCCGTGAAGTTGTAACGGTCACCCGTCCAAGTGGTCAGCCATTCACCTTCGGTGAAGTCGTCGTGTGCGGGGATTGCCGTCGCGCCGTATGCATATCCCGCAAGCACGTATTCCTCGGTTTCGAGGAGCATATATTCGCCGTTTGCAGAGGCGGTATAAGTGCCGTCCGCATTCTTCGCATATGCTTGCTTGCCCGCCCAGTTGACTGCGTGTTCGCTTCTGAGTACGTCGAGAGTTACCCAAGTTTCCTTGCCCGCCACAAAGCCGAGGTTGACGAGGATGCTGGGTGCTCCGCCGCCGAGGTCGATGACGAGACCGCTGGTGTTAATATCGGTGGTTTGCGTGAGTTTGGGCAGATATTCGGTGACGTCCGCAAGATCCTCGACAAGCATACCGACGAGGTCGCCGATAAGGCTGTCGTTGAGACCGATTGCGATAATGTCGTTCGCGACGAGGAATTGTCCGATAATCATACCGATTACGTTCCAAATATCCTCACCGACGAGGTCGCCGACGAGTCCCATATTGACTTCGTCCGCACTTGCCTTCGCGCTCGCTTCGTATGCGGAACTGTCCGCACCGAGGAGTCCGCCGAGGTCGAGTCCTTCGAGTTTGAGTTTGCCGAAGAAGTCGCCCATGCCGACTATGTCGTTCATATCCTCAAGGTTGAGGTAGAGATTGAGTTTTCCGTCTACGATTTGCGCCCAAAGTTCCGCAATCGCCGTGTTGAAGTTGCCGTTCGCGTCCGAACCGTGGAAGTTGGTATCGTATTCGATTCTGATATACGCTTCGAGACCGTTGAGTGCGTCCATCAAGGAACCGCCGTTGACTATGTAGTTCACGAGGTTTTGAATGTTGAGACGCGCCTTAATGTCGATGCCTGCGCCGATGGTGCTTTCAAACGCCGTGTTTCTCCAGGTCATGGAGGACAAGATGAATTCAAAGTAATCGTACAGGTCGGTCGAGATGAACTTGGTCATCTGTTCGGTCCAGTTGATGACGTCGCTGAGTTTGAGGGAGAGGTCGAGGCTGAGGTCGACTTCCACGCTTTCGAGGTCACCGAGGAGAGATTCGATATCGAGGTCCGCTCCGCCGAGCAAGTCGCCGAGGTTGAGCGCCATGATCTTCGAGTAGTTGGTGAAGTCGGAGACGGGCTTGTAGTATACTCCGCCCTCTTCCACTACGACGTTTACTCCGTCAACGAGTACGAGGTCTGCGATTTCTGCAAATTGTCCCGCTTCACCGGTGCCGACGAACTTGTAGAGCGCGCCCTTTTCGGTGCTGTTCCACACGTTGCCGTCCTCGTCGTAGAGTTTTTCGTCAAGTACGCGTACAAACTTGGTTTCGCAACGCTTGAATACCCATACTCCGCTTGCTACCGCCGCGTTGAATGCGCTTTCGCTTGCATAGACGTTCGTTGCCTTCACGTAGTACTTGTCGTCTACTTTGACGACGCCGGTGCCGTCAGAGGACTTCGCGTTGCCGACTTTGACGTAGGCGTCCGCGTAAGGAGTGCTGTCGTCGCGAGTGAAGTTTGCATAGTAGAACGCATAGTTGTCCGCCGTGTCGGGATCCGTATCGTACGAATTTTGATAGGTGGTGTTGCGTTCGTTGAAACTTTCCACGGTGCCGAAGTCGATAACCGAACTGTCTTCGGTGCCGTTGAAGAGTTGCAATTTGATGAGGAAGTCAACCACGCCCTTCGTGCCGTCCTCGTTGAAGAGTGCGAGGTCGATACCGATGGAGTACGGGCTGAGTTTGAGGTCAACGCCGACGGTGAAGTTCGGGAGAACGTCTTCGTCGAGGTCGAGTCCGAGCATGCCGAGGAGCAAGTTCACGAAGCCCTTGGTTATCTTGAGAGCAAGCGTGCGGGTGTAGAGGTTGACGAACACTCCGGAAATGGTAGGATCCGCATATTCGCTGACTACTCTGTCCGCAGACGCAAGTGCGTCGCTTTCGGAAGAGCCGAGGGAAATCGTGCCGTCGAGAAGTCCTACTACGAGATCTTCAACCGAGTATTGACTGAGGTCGACGGAGAGTTTCGCGCCTTCGCCGAGGAGCCATTCGAGGTCGAGGTTGAGTCCTGCAACGCCGGTGTCCTCGTCGCGGTTGTAGTACAAACCGAGCATATGAGTGAGGGTGCCGTCCGCGCCGTTTTCGGCGTCGTTCTCTCTGCGCCATGCGTCGATTGCGAGGTCGATATCGAAGATATTCATCTTCACTTCGGGCAAGAAGTCGAGTCTGAAGGAGAGACCTATTTTGATTTCAAACAGCACTTCTCCGCTGAAGTTTTCGAGGACTTGGAGCGCAATTCCGTCAAGGTCGCCGAGGAGTCCGCCGAAGACTTCCGCGATGTTGGTTTCGACGCCAGTGGAGTAAAGCACGAAGTCGTTTGCGCCGAGGTCGTCGCCCGCCGCGAGTTGCTTATATCCGCCTTGATACATGGTGTATCTGTATTCGGGTGCCACGTATGCGCTCGATGCGGAGTTGTTAAGGTCCGCAAGCGTGTAAGACGCGCCCGTCGAATTGAGGAGTGCGAGATATTCGCTGACGGAAACGTAATCGTAATAACCCGTGGTGTAAATTCCTCCGCGGATGGTGAGGGAGATATAGAACATATCGTCGGTGTCGACGTAGGAGATTTCCTTGCTTCCGTCGTAGAGGGAGAGGCTCGTCACTTCGCTCTTGACCTCGTCGAAGTTATTCGTCCAATCGTCGGAGGAATAGTTCGTCGCAAGGTATTCTGCGAGAGCAACGTAGGTTCTGTTCCATTCGTCATACACGTAGTACGAAGTTTGTTCCAAGGTATAGCGAGGCATGCTTGCGAGTTGTGCGCCTGCGGTCGCCGCAAGGACGAATTCGTTGTTGGAGTAATCCCATACGTATTCGCCGTTGCCGTCGACTTGGACGGTTTCGTAAGCGTTGCTTGCCTTTTGGATGATATTGGTACCGGTTGCGCGGACGTAGAGGTCAGCGTCGGTAAGTTCGCCGAGACCGTATTTCTCGCGGTTGTCGGCGGTATTTCTCACGTACACGTCACGATATTTCTCTCTCTTGTAGAGGGTGTCGGACGTGAGTTTGATACGAGGATAGTAACCGAGTTCGTCGATTTCGAGTTGGAGATAGAAGTTGTAGACGTTTCCGCTACGACCGAAATCGGTGCCTGCGGTGAAGTCAATCATTTGACCGTTCTCGAAGTCTACGGCGGTGAAGTATTCCTTGACGTTCTTATACACGCCGTCCGCATAGACGTAGAGGTTTTCTGCGGTGATGACGTAGTATTCGCCGTGGTAATACATATAGCGGTAGTTATCCGTGTAGTTGTCGAAGATGTCCACGCCGTGGTCTTGGTCGCCGTTCGGAGAACCTTCTATCCATTGGTCGGAGGCGTTTTCGTCACCGACGAATACGTAGAGATAATCTTCGATTCTGAAATACTTCGCACCTTCGGGAGCCGCTTCGCCGTATGCGGTCTCATATTCGGCAGGAGTTATGTACTCTTGTTCTCTCGCACCGAATTCGGGGAATCCGATGTTGATGCCGAGTTCATATTCCCACAAATAGAGCATTACGGAGAGGAAAGGCTTCCTGACGCCTTCTTCCTTGACGGAAACGAGCATATCGTCGTATGCGATTTGTGCGAACGAATAGTAGACGTCGACGGGAGAATCCGCGGTCGCTTTCTCGTATTGACCGTCGCCCACGTGGTAGTAGGAGTCGGTTGCGGAGGTTGCATCCTCTCTCGTGAAGTACTTATAATCGCCGTTCGCGTCTCTCTCCGCGTTTTCCTTTTCAAACGGAGTCGCCTTGGAGAGGAGTTGATAGTAGTCGGAACTGCTGTTGACTATTCTGATATACGCTTCGTAGGTCGCGAGCGTGTAGTAGAACTTGGTGCCCGCCGCCACTTGCGCTTCGTAATCCGCGATTTCTGCGTCGGAGAGCCTGTCGCTCATCTCGGACTTGAGATAGTAGACGGTCTTGCCCGCGGATTCTATCGCATAGTAAGTACCGCTTGCGTTATCCTTTTCATAACTGAAGCGGAAATCGGATTGTCTTCTTTCGTCCGCATCGGTGCTCGCATAATCTTTGTAGAGGTAAGTCGAGCGGTCGGTGTTGATTTGGACGTACGGTTGTTTGGTGAAGTTATAGTCGAATTGCAATCCGTCTTCGCCGAGCAACAATTCGAGGAGCGCGTTGATATAGTCCGCTTGAACTATCGCACGAATATAGGTGTTGGTGATTCTGATGCCCCAAACGAATGCGGTGATATAAGACGCTATATCGTCGCTGAGGAGCGGGAGTTCCGCACTCGAAGTCGCAACGGAGTCGCCGGATGCAAGTGCTTCGGAATCTCCTTCTCCGCCGAATATATCGGGAAGGAGGTTGCTTGCGATGTCACGGAGCGAATAGGAGTTGATATACACGCTCGGGATCGAGAAGTAACTGAGGTCGAGGTAGAGACCGCCCTTCACGCGTTTGTAGGTGCCGTTATCGTTTTGATAGAAGTAGGTAGAGTCGTAACTGTATCTCTTGTTGCCGTAGAGCATCAAGTCGGTGGTTGCGGTTACGAGTTTGTATTCGCCGTCTGCGGAGTCGTAGTAGTAGTCACCGCTCTTGGACACGAAGTAATGGCTGTATCTTTCCTCGGGGGCAACGTAGTCGTCGCTGTTAGGATTGATTTCGGACGCCGTGAGTTTTTCAAACTCACCGCTGATCATATAGAGACCGAGGAGAGTACGAGTTTCGCTCTTCGCAACGGACGAGTCGTGTTCTTGTTTATCCATTGCGGTGGAGTTCAAGATGACGGACGCGTTGATGAAGCTGAGCAAGTCGCCGATATTGAATTGCTCACTGCCGAATGCGTTGACGATGATATTGAACAAGTCGATGATGGAAATGTCTGCGTCGAGGTCGCTTATATCAACGTTAACGTCGAATTGACGGAAGTAATTGACGAGTGCCGCGAACTTGATTTCGACGTTGATGATGAGTTCCATCTTTCTGTCGAGGTCGCCGTTCATATCCGAAACCGCTGCGATTTCCGCTTTGAGGGAATCGGAATCCACATTCGGGAAGAGCATTTCGAGAACTTCGCTCAAATCGATATCCGCATCCTTCTTGAAGGACGTGGTGATATCGATAACCTCGGTGAGGGTGATACGGTCGAGTTCGGTGATTTCTTCGTATTCTGCGAGCTCTTCCGCCGAGAGCGAATATTCGTGTTCGGTGGTGAATTCGAGGGATACGTTACGCACGCCGACGAGGAGGCTGAGTTCCGCGTCGTAGCCGTTTGCGTTCGCCGCGTAACCCGCTTGACGACGATAGACTACCGAGCCTTCGTCTCTTCCGCCGGTGTAATCGTTTCTATCGTATCTTCTCTCTTGAGAGACGGATTCGTTGGGCGCGAGTTCGCGATAAGAACCGTCGTCGAGGCGATAGAACTTGCCGTCGTTGTTTTGAGTGAAGTAGTAGTCGCCTTCGATCTTGCTTTCTTCGTTGCCTACGACGGGGGTTTCGTCGTCGCCGAGTTTGACGTAGCGGTCGCCTTCGATGGAGACGGTTGCGCCGACTTCGACGTTGAGACCGTCGTTTATATCGAGGTCAACGTCTGCGCCAAAGAGCAAATCGTCGGGGATATAATCGCTGAGGTCGAGACCGTCGATCAACAGTTCGAGAATGGTGCGGAGGAACTTGTTCGCAATGCTTATGGAGAGAGAACGTCTGTTGATGAGCAACAATACGTCTACTTCGCTTGCGCCTGCGGTCGCCGCCGCGAGTGCTTCGCTCGAAGAGTCTTCGGGGAGTTCGGTGTCGGTGTATGCGTTGTCGAAGATACCGCCGAGGTATTGTTCGATGAGTCCCGCAACGAGAGTGGAGGTTATGCTGAGTTTGGGCAAGTCGAGGAACGGTACGTCGATATAGAAGACGTTTTGTACGTAGTATGCGGCAAGCCAAATGTTTTCGGCACCCGTTTCGGAAATGTTGATGAGTTCGAGTTTAATCTCGGAGTTGAGAAGTTCGGAGAAGTCGAGCATGATACCGACGTCGAGACGGAAGTGTGCGGAAGAGTATCCCTTCGCGGTGGAAGGAATGTCAACCTTGACGCCTTCGAGGTTGCCGAGGACTTGTGCGAAAATCATACCGAGGTCGATTTCACCTTCGGTGATACCGAGTTCGAGTTCAACCGAGAGGTTGAGGGATACGGTGGATTCGTAGAACGGTGCAAGTGCAACGTATTCCTTGCCGTCTCTGCTCTTTTCTTCGAGTATGTAAGAGGGCATGAGGGAGTCGCTTGCGCCGAATCCGATATCGAGGCCGTTGAGTTTGAGACCTATATCAACCGCGTTTGCGGTGATTTCGAGAGCAATGCCGAATTGTTTGAGTTTGGTGAAATAGTCGGCTTGTCTGAAGTAGGTGCCTTCCTTTTCTTGCACGTAACCGAAGTATCTGTCCGCAAAGGTATCGACCTTGGTGTAACCGCCCGCGTAGATATAGTAAGTTTCGGTGGTGCTGTAACCGTTTTGTGCGATTTCAACCGCGTCTACCGCGTCGAAGTTGACGCCGTTTCTGACGTAGACGGTATAACGCTCGGTGTCGAAGTGTTCCGCTTTCGCTTGGAGAGCGTATCTGTTGCCTTCGTAGTTTTCGCCTTCGACAATGAGGATATATTCTCCGCCGACTTTCTTGTACGCGCCGTTTTCGCTGAGGACGTACTCGGTTTCGGTTTCGGAGATTATAGTTGCGTATCTACCGTTCGTCTTGTTTTCTTTCCAGACGATTTCGTCATAGTAAGCGTATCTTTCGTCGGTGGGCAGAATGAGGATATAACTGTCGTGAGTTGCGCCCGCGCTGACGTAAGTGTCGTGCTTGTAGTACGCCAGTTTCCAATCGTCCGCGGAGGTGTTCTCGTCCGCTTTTGCGAAGGTCACGTCGTATCTGGTCGCGCCCGCGGGGATTTCTTCGTCGGTTTCCGCAAAGATATAGTAACTCTTGACGTTTTCTGCTTTACCGCCGAGGTTGATGGTTTCGAGATAATATCTACCCTCTTCGTTTTCGGTTGCGGAGACTACGTAGTATGCGTCACCGTCGTTGAGTTCCTTGATGGACGCCGCGGTGTCAACCGTAAAGTCGGTGTAGACGTACTTGCCGGTTTCGAGGCCGAGGGAAACTTCGAGTTTGTCGAAGATTTCTTCGAGGGAACCGAGGTCGGGAAGAAGTGCGCCGACGAGAAGAGAGATAATGGACTTCGTGATGACGATTTGAGTTGCGACGTCGGAATGGATAAGGCTGATGATTGCGTTTCTTTCCACGGTGTAATTGCCCGCGGCGGGGTCTTCACCGATGAGGTCGATGCCTTCGTCGGTTGCCGCAAGTGCGTCGCCTTGACCGGTCGCGTCGGTGCTGTCGTCACCGCCGATGAGTTCGATGAGCATATCCACGAAGTTCGGGATATAGGAGTAACCTTCGGTGACGTCGAAGAGTTCTACGCCGTTGAGATAGAGGTTACCGTTGTAGAGATAGATACCGCCCTTTACGATATTGTTGCCGTCTGCGTCGGTTACGATATTGCCGTCCTCGTCTTGCTCGAAGATTTCGAGTGCGACTTCGAGGGTGTTGAGGTCGCTGTTTGCGAGGAATGCGTTCATATCTCCGCCGATGAGAGAGCCTATATCAAGGGAGTTGAGATCGAGTTTCAAGCCGATACCGATTGAGAGTCCGTCGTGGAACGCAGAACCGGTCTTTGCATTGATAATCATATCTCTAATGTAGTTTTCGATAAGACCGCCGAGTTCGAGGGTATCGATATCGTTGCTGTCGAAGTAGAGACTGAGGTTGAGTCCGAGATAGACGTTTTGCGTACCGGTTTGTCCCTCGGTTGCGGTGCCGTTAATCATCGCCATAATGTTCTCGACGTAGTCGGTAATGTCGATGAAATCGGCTTTTTCGAGTTCGGACAAGGGTTTGGTGTAGTCGGTATCCGCAAGGGTAATATCAAAGCCTACGCCGAGTTTGACCGCGACGTTGATACCCGTGAGGGTGTTGAGTCTGATGCCGAGAGACAACTTGTCGTCGAGGTCCGCGTCCTTCCACGTGAGGAAGAGTCCGCTTTCGGTGTCGTCGAGGTTGAGCATACCGAGGTCTATATTTTGACCGGTGAGTGCGGTCACGAGACCGGTGATGAACGTGGAATTGACGAGAATATCGATGCTATCCCAGTTGTCGTACCAGTATTCGCCGTTTCTGTAGACGGTGGAGCATCTGAAGACGATGCGCTTCACTATCATATTGATATAGTCGAGAATGCCGAGTTCGCCGTCCGCCGCCGCGAGTGCCGCGCTTTCTCCGTCAACGCCGAGGAGTCCGAGGATGAAGTCGAGACCGATGGTGAGTCTGGGACCGCCAAGGTCGCCGAGGTCAACGTAGAGGTCGCCGTCCATAAGGTAAATGCTTATCTTGGCTTCGTTCTTCTCCCCTTGGTTCATGACGAGTTGCACGCCGATTTCGAGTGCGGAGAGTATGGTGTCGAGGTCGAAGTTGAAGTTGTCGAAGTTCGCGTCCAAAATGGAATCGAATCCGAGTTTTTCAAGGTCGATTGCGCCGAATATCTTGAGAACGATGTCATCGTCGAGCGGGTCGTTCAAGTAAATGTTGAGACCGAGTCTTTCGATGAGTGCGTTGACGATATTCTTGAGAGTGCCTTCTTCGATTCCGCTGATGGCGTTCTTGATTGCGTCAAGGCTGAGGACCGCGTCGATAAGGTCGTTGAGTTCGATAGGATCTTTGATATACAAGCCGTTGGGATCTTGTACGTATCTGCCGTCCGAAGTACGCTTGGAGTAGCGTTCGGAATCCGCATAAAGTTCCGCAGATTCTTTATCGACGAGGGTGAAGGTCGGGTTCAAACTGTATTCGAGTACGAGTTCGAGGGAGAAGGACACGATCTTGCTGTCACGATACTTGTTGAAGCGGTTCTCCGCTTGTTCGCCGGTGTATCTGTAATAAGTGGTACCTTCCGCGTAAGTTCCGTCTTCGTTCAACGAATATACGCCATCCTTATAAATATACGCGTGCGCGGGATCGAGGTAATCCGCATTGCCTTCGGTCTTCTCTTCGTCGGTGAGGACTCTGTAGTTGCCCGCGTTTTGAGGTTGTTTGAGTGCGTTTTCGATGGTTTCGCTGACGGATGCAAACTCTTTGCCCGCGGTGATGCAAGGATGCTTGACGTATACGCCGAGGTTGAGGAGCGTGCTTTCGATTTCGATTGCTACTTGAACGTTTTCAAAGTCGATATCCGCACTGATTTCAAGACCGAGGTCGGGCAAACGATCGAGGGATTCGCCAATGTCTCCGGTGGTTCCTTCTTCGGAAACAAGGTCAACGATGAACGCAATAAGAGTGAGAATAACTTTTTGGCTGATGACCAAAGAGATATGCTCGTTTGCAATGCCGAGAACGATTTCGAGCGCGTCCTCTGCAGACACTCTTTCTTCGCCCGCCGCAAGTGCTTCGGTCTCGGAATCGGTTTCCGAACCGAGCAAGCCCTTAATCATATTCACGAGATATTCGAGAAGGAAAGTATCCTCGATGAGAACGTCTTCATCGGACAAGATACCCATATCGATCATTATGGTGTTTTCATAGAGGTAGATGCCGAGTATATTTTCGTTCTTGACGAGATTTCTGAGTTCGAGAGCGATTTCGGTTTCGTTCGGATTCTCGAGATTGAGGTTTGCGCCGAGATAAAGTTCCGCATCGAGGATTATATCCTTTTCGATTTCGATACCCGCGGAGAGCATGAAGTCTGCTATGAACGCGGATACGAGGTCGTTGATGGGAAGTTCGTTGTTGGGTTGATCTTGCGTGTCGAGCAATTCGAGTTTGAGTTCGAGCGCAAGTTCAATCGCGATAACGTCGAAGTTATCTTTGCTGATATAATTTGCAGGTTCGATGGGATAGTACTTGCTTTCGACGGAGTTTGCATCCGAGAAACCGATGCTTATTCCGCTGAGGGTAAGACCTACGTTGAACGGATCGATACCGACTGCAACGTCGAGTTTGTACGGGTTGAAGCCGAGACGGATATAACTGCCCAACGAATTGAGTGCGATAAAGTTCGTCGCAAGGTCCGCGGAGCCGTAGTTACCGCTTTCGCTTTCGACGTAGGATACGCTTTCGTCCGCGCCTACTATTCTATTGAAACGCGCGCCCGTGTACGTACCCGCTTCGGTTACACTAAGAAGTTTATAGTCATATATAACTTTATAGTCGCCGTCTTCTTGTTCCACGTAACTGCCGTCTACGAGTGCGTATCTGACGCCGTCGTAATCTTCTTCCGCGAGGAGGTATCTTGCTTCGCGTCTGTAATTGCCGGCGGTGGAGGAATAATACTTACCGCTGATTTTTTCAAATCTTTCGCCGATATAAGTGCCGATTTCCTCTGCGGTGAGTTCGCGATACGCCATATCGGGACTGATGAGTTCGATGATGGTCGCGATAAGTCCGGTTGCAAGGTATATCGTGATGCTTTCGCTGTTTGCGTTGAGTCCGCCGAGAGCACCGCCGATGATATTCACGATGGTGCCGAGAATATCACTGCTGCCCTCTTCGGTTTCTTCCTCTTCGTCTGCCGCCGCAAGTGCTGCGGATTCCGCTTCGCTATCGTCGGAAGAACCGCCGATGAGAGCGCCGAGGTTGAAATCTGCGATTGCAATATGGACGTCGTCAATTATGTCCATATTGCCGTCGATATAAAGGGTGCCGGTCGCAATACCCGTGGGTTTGGACGGATCGTCGCAAAGGAGAGTTATCGCAAGCGCGCGAGTGGTCGAGCCGTTTGCGATTGCGGTTTCGTCGTAAACACCGCTATAAATCTCAATCGCTATATCGGAGTGAGAGAGGATGTAGTTTATATCGAGCAATTCCTCAGGGTTGAATCTGAGTTTCGCCGCGATACGGAAGCCGAGATATTCGGATACGTCGTAAGGAATATCGAAGGCTATCATAAGTCTTTCGAGGAGTCCCGCAACGCCGTCGCCGAGAGAATCTTCGGAAAGGAACAAGGACACCCAATCGCCGACAGGCCAACTGTCCGCATTGCCGTATGCGGTGAGGTTGATGGTGCCGGTGAGTTCGAGATAGACTTGTTCGAGGCTTATTTGGATATCGCCGTTCTCGTCGTAGCCGAGAATGCTGATAAGAGTATAGGCGTTATCTCCGCTCGTGGTAAGGCTTGCGAGAGGATCGTCGGGATTTGAACCGAACGGATTGACACTCTTCGCGGTGCGGTCGATGCTGATACCGGGGTGCTTGATTGCAAGGTTCAAACTGCCGGTGACGTTGTTGTTGGCGTCTTTGACTTGGAGTCCGAGACCGAGAAGATTATCGCTTGCGAGGTCGGACCAAGCAAGGTCGAGAGCAACGTCGATAATTGCCGCGTTGATGCCGACCTTATCCCAAAGGAGTTCGGCAAGACCTTGCAACAACTTAATGCTGAGGGAGCCGTCCGAGATGACGAGAGACGCAAGAAGCGCAATGTCGAATCTGGACGGATCGTAGGTGAAATCGTCGGACGCAACGAGAGCGGAACTCTCTGCGCTTGCGGGATTGACTACCGCTTTGTCGCCGACGATGAGGTTCATGATAAGTTCCATCAAGTCGAGGTCAATTGCAACTCTTTCGATACCGAAGTTCTCGGCGTCGAGATAGACCTTTCCGCCTACGTAGTAGATACCGAGGATGAGTCTGTCTTGCTCACCCACGTAGGACGCGTGCTTGACGAGTTCGATAAGAATTTGAGAATTATTGCCTTCGGTGGTAATTTCGTCCGCGCCGAGCAAGTAATCGACGAGGGGCTTAAGGTCGAGTCCCGCTTCGATCTTGAGGGCGTAATCCATCGCGATATCTTCTTCAAATACGAGACTACCGCCCGAACTTAAAGGCGTGTTGCCCGCATTCATCGTGGATTCGAGATCGAGTTCGAGTCCGAGATACACGTTGGGGGTTTCAAAGATATTTACCCATTCGTAATCGGGAGGGGTAAGAAGTGCCGTTACGGGTACTTCGTTTAGGCCGAGAGTGAGTTCGCCGAGTGCAACGGACAACTCGAAACCGTCCCCTATTCCGAGATAGACGAGGAGTTCGAGTTCGGTGAGATTGAGACCGTCCGCGAGGGTGATACGAACACCGCCGTGAGTCTTTTCGTTAATAAGATCGCTGGTGATGTCGGTGCCTACGAGTTTGTAGTAGGTAGTGCCGGTGACAAGCGTCGCGCCTTCGTAAATAACTACGGTGCCGTCCTCCGCAATTTCAAACACGGTTTCGGTGAACGTGCCCTTGTTGTAAGCAATTCTGTCATCTTCCGTAAGTTCTTGGAAATCCTCGAGGCTGGTGTCTACGCCGAGGAGTTCAAACACTTTCGCGATGAGGTTGTTGACAAGTGCGATTTCGAGATAGTTGTTGCCGAGGGTTACTCCCGTGAGAAGTCCCGCAACGACGGAGATAATCGCACTGGCATCGCTACCCTCTTCGGTTCCTTCGTCTTCGGATGCGAGGGCTTCGGATTCGCCTTCGTCATCGCCCGAGATAAGACCGATTATGGTATCGACGGGGAGACTTATATTAAGTCCGCCGAGGACGTCGTCTCTGGTGTGGAGATAAATAATTCCGCCCGAGAGCCAAATATCCAAGCCGTTTTCAGACTTGCCCGTGTTGCCGAGACCGATATGGAAGTCGGAACCGAGCAATCCGAGAATATCGAAATCACCGTTTTCGTCGAGGAGTTTGCTCATATCGAGGCCGATATTCGCTTCGATGACGAGTTTGCTCTTTTGGTCGAACGTATTAGCAAACGCTACGAACGCTTGCACGAGAACGTTGCTCTTGCTTGCGACTTCGAGATTGCCGAGTTGTCCTTCGAGTGCATAGAGACCGATAGTGGTGCTCAAAGACACGTAGACGGTATCGAGCGAAGAAAGGAGTGCGTCGACGAGTGCTCCGCCGACGTCGTCGGTACCCGAAATGATTTCCGCTATATCAAAATTGATATAGGACGCTCTGTCCGCACTGATTATTGCGAGTTTTGCGTCGTATGCGTCTCTGTTGGAGATAGAACCGAATTTGAGATCGAGACCGACTTTTACGCCCACTACGGTTTCGTCCTTGCCGAGGCCGAGAGTTATGTCGAGGTTCTTATTCTCCGCAAAGCCTTCGTTGAAGTATTCGACTTTTGCAACGGTCACGGGGATTTTTCCGCCGTTATAACTGCCGTCTTCGTCGGTGAAAATCATAGTCCACAAGTAGTCGAGAACGGATTGAGTGATGACTACGTTGAGGTTGGTGATATTGAAAATATTTCCGTTCTTAACAAGAGTCGTGTTGTCGAGTATCGCTCCGATAAGACCGAACAAATCGGTGATTTCGCCGTCCTCTGCCGCCGAAGGCGCGGAGGTAATCATGATTTCACCGGTTGCGAGTTTGTCGCGAATTTCGTACATTGCGGAGGCAAATCCTTCGTCTGCCATTGCCTCGCTGAGTGCCTCGGAGGAAGAAACGGAACTCAAGAGACTGCTAATAAGACCGCTGAGAAGTTCGTTGAGATTGATATTCGGAATGACGATTTTGCCCGTGCCTACGAGACCGTTGAGGTCAACGTAAAGAGCCTCGTCCGCACCGATATAATACGCGCCGAGACGCACGACGTTGTTGTCGCCGAGCAATTCGATGACGGCAGAAGTCTCCGCCGCGTTTCTGGTGTTGATATCCGCTTGAATATGGAGATAGAGCGGATAATTATTGTTTCCGTCGAGGTCTATCGCAAGGTCCCACAGAGGGCTGTCATCGTCGATAAGGCTCGAAAGAAGTCCCGAAAGGAGAGTGCCGAAACTGTCGGATACTCCGCCGAGAGTCATGGTTTTGTCTTTGGTGTTCAGAAGAAGATTAAGAGTGATGTCGAAGTTGAGGAGGGAATATTCCGCCGCTTTCGCGAGGTCGATTCCGCGCTCGGATAGTCTTTCCTTGACGCTGACACCGTTTGCGGTGAAACCGTCTCTAAGTTCGAGTCTGCTAAGACCGAGGGTGATGGAAACGTCGTCCTTGACTTGACCGTATTCATCGTTTCCGCTCACGGTTGAATCGAACGTAACGTCGATATTCGCCGCCATTCCGGAAAGGGAACCGTCTACGATCGTGGACACGATGTCGACGCCGAGGCTCGAAATCAATTTCATCTTGTTAAGGTCTAAACCGAGAGCATTGTTCACCAAGTCAAAAATCGAGTCGAGGTCGAAACTCAAATTAAGTCCGAAGGTTTCGAGAAGGGAGAAAATCGAGGAAGGATCCTTGAAGACACCCATCAAAACGCTGAGATTGAGGGGAAGGGTGAGTTGCTTGACACCATCGCCGAGATCCTCGAGCGTACCGCCTTTGAGAATCATTTTGAATACCAATTGGAAAATGTCGCCGTCGAGCAATTCTACAATTGTAGAAGCAAGAGTTTCATCGCCGAGGAGTCCCGCCAAAAGTTCGGACACCGCACCGGCGACTTTGGTCATATTTATATCCGAAGTCTTGACCACGTAACTGCCCGCTTTCAGCCCCGTCACGTCGAACACTATCGTCTCGTCAACATAATAAAAGCCCATAAGACAAGTGGTTTGGTCACTGCCTTTGGGCGTTTTGAGCAATTCGATTAAGAGTTCGCTGTCCTTATCGTCTTCGGCGATAGCACCCGCAAGTCTGATTTTGAAATCGTTGCCGGTGTCGTCCTTGACGTAATTCAAGTCGATGATGAGGTCGAAGTCGACGATAGGTCTGACTCCGTTCCCCGCCGCGAGAAGCGCTTTGCTGAATTCAGCCAAGGCGTCGGCAGTCGAGAGACGGACCGTCGTCGATGGCGTCAACTCTTCGGGCGGAGTATTCTCCCCGGTGTCGACTTTGCCGAGTTCGTCGGGGTTGGCCGG
Source organism: uncultured Bacteroidaceae bacterium (assembly GCA_964563025.1). Lineage (GTDB taxonomy): Bacteria > Bacillota > Clostridia > Christensenellales > CAG-917 > RGIG4097. Next base: position 37,828 of record CAZLVK010000009.1, read on the forward strand.
GTTGACAGTGGGAACGTCGGAGTTGTTGTTACACGCGACGAAACACGCTATCAAACTGACAACGAGAAGAACGAGTAGTGCGATTTTTAGCTTCTTCATAATCTTCCTCCAGGCTACGCATACGCGAATGCGCGTGCAAGCATAGAATAATATACGATAAGATTTTAACTTAGGACTCACCAAAAGTCAATACTATTTTGAAATTTTCGACGGCTGTAAAATTTTGCCAAGCGAGTTTTGAAATCGAAAATTAGCAACTTTGTTGCTAAAATTTTTGGCACACCGCAGTATATTGGGGTATCTGAGAGGCGCGGGACACAATATATGCGCACTAAAAAATTTTTCGGTTTTAAGGTTTTTATGCAGTTTTTTCTCGAAAATGCATAAAAATTTCAATAAAAAACGACGCTCTTTTCTCGACTTGCGAAAAGAGCGTCTCATATAAATTTTTCAGATTCAATCGAAAACGGCGGGGGTGTCTATGATTTCAAACTTTTGTTCGAGCGTCATTTTTTCTCTTCCGTCGTTGCATTCGCCGAGCCATTCGACTTCAAGGATATGCTCGTTGGTATAGGTCTCGAAATTGCAACCGAAGTCGCTGTATCTACCCTCTGCGGAAGGTGCGGGAACCGTCCACTTCAATGTCTTGTCGCCGACGGTATAATACGCCCTGCCTTTCTTTGAATACAAGCCGAGTTTGAGGGCTTCGGGCTTGTTCGTTTGCCTTACTTCGAGCAAATCGTGGGTGAGTTTTACTCTTTCGTCGGCGAGGTCGTTATACGGCCAAATTACGATATTTTGAGATGGATTCAAGTCGTCGACGAGGTCGTTGAGCGGGACGCGCAAAACACCGTTTTTAGCGACGACGGTCAAAGCCCAAACAAAAAACTTTTGGTCAGAATAACGACTTAATACATCGTTTTTGACGCTTAAACCTCCGCTCGCGTCCATTTTGACGGTTATCGCATACGAAAACCGTTTAGACGCTTCGGAATGGAAAACACCGCCGAAACCGTCATCGTCAATCTCGTGCGGTACGGGATAATTGTCGGGCGTGTAAGTAGCCATATCTTCGGGGGATTTCCACACACGGTGACCTCCGTAAAGATACCAGGTTTCTCCCGGTTTATATTCCTTGTCGAAGAACGCTCCGCTCTTGTTAACGTTGCGTTCGGTATCCTCGTTCATGAAGTTGAAATCGGGAGTGCCGTAATAGATGATGCGGGGACCGAGGTCCACGGTTACGAGAGCAATAAGCCCACCTCTTTCAAGCTTCACACACTTGCCGTAGTTTTTGTAATTTACGTATTCCATAATACCACCTTTCGTCGCGGACTGCGACGACAAATTTATATAGGCGCGGGGTTTGACCGCGCCACATTTTCATAGTTATAATTTTCTGCCCTTTTGCGCCTTCACGGCGTTTATTGCGGATTTGATTGCGATAATATCGAGGGCGTTCAACCCGAATTTTATCGTGCTCCAAGCACCTTTGAACGGATTTGGATTTGCGTCTTTGAGTTCGGCATAGCCCTTGTCGTCGGCTTGCATGATACCGAGAACGTTAAGCAACCTTTCCTCGAAGTCGGCGTAGTCTTTTTCGCCGTCGTACCAACCACTTTCGGCAACGGCAATAACCCTCGGGAACGCTTGGAAATAAAGTTTGTCGACAGTGGATACGTATTCCGTCCACAGAGGGCATTCGACGCCCGCAATATTTTTTTTCGCCTCGTCGTCGAACAGCTCTGCGGGATTATACTTGTAAGTGTCTTTCACCGAGTTCACGCCGTAGGTATAATCGAGATAATACGGCAAGCACTTGCTGACAATAACTTTGCGTCCCGCACGAGCCGCGTGGACAACTCTTTCCGCTTTCTTTCCGTCCGACCAATATTGACAAGTCGCACTCTCGTCGAGAGTGCCCGAGTATATCGCTTCATTCCACACAATCGGGGTTTTACCGTGCGATTTCAGTATGTTTATCACGCGATTTGTAAAATATCCTTGTAACTCTTCTAAGTTTTTCAAGCCTTCGGATTTGAGTTTTGCCTTGCACTTTTCGCAATTTTTCCAATGGGTTTTCGGCACTTCGTCTCCACCCAAATGGAAGTATTTCGAGGGGAATAACGCGGTCACTTCGGCAAGCAATTTTTCAAGAAAATCGTAGTTTTCCTCCCTGCCCGCACACATAATTCTATCGTCTATTCCGAAGCGTTCTGCGACCTCGTATTGCTCCCCCGTACAGCCGAGTTCGGGCATTGCGGCAAGCAACGCAAGGGTATGTCCCGGGAGGTCGATTTCGGGGATAATTTCGATATATCTTTCCTCTGCATAACGGACGATTTCTCGGATGTCGTCCTGAGACAGATAACCGCCGACGGGCACGCCGTCCCCTCTCGTTCCTTTGCGCATATTTCCCTTTTCGTTGAGGACGGGGAACACCTTGCTTTCTATCCTATAACCCTGGTTGTCGCTCAAATGCAGATGAAACTTATTCACCTTGATGAGAGCAAGTGAATCGATAAGCCCCAATATGATGTCTTTGCCGAAGAAATGGCGGACGACGTCAAGCATAAAGCCTCTATATTCAAAACGCGGTTTGTCCTTGACGACGCAGTTGTCGATATAAGAAACGCCGTCCTTATATCCGTCGAAAATCAACTGTTTCAAAGACATTGCGCCGTGAAACAGTCCTTCGTCGGTGGAAGACACCACTTTGACGTCGCCGTCTACGATGAGTTCGTAGTCGTACTCGGTTGGCGCGATTTCAAACCTGACTTCGTTTTTTTCTCCGTTCTCGAAGTCGAGGAAGAAGAGTTCTTTTTTGATTAGGTCGTTCGCGACGACGACGGTATCGGCGGAAAAACAAGTATGACCGCTTCCGAGTCGTATCGAATAAGGTTTCGGTAATATTTTCATAAGCAACTCCTTGGGATAATTCTACCAAAATAACGAATATAAGTCAATATGCGCCTTTTAATTCTTAGACGCGCGCGCACGAAAATTGACAAGGCAACCGTTTCGTGTTATTCTTGAAGAATGAAAGCGGGCGGATTTCTTCTCGGCAGTACGCTGACCGCGGCGGTGGGCTTCGGTTGGAAAATCGTTAAATTTCTCGCGGAATGGACGGGGAAGGCGATTTACTATTTCGGGCTATACTATCCCCTGCTCTATGCGGTGTACGGAGTTTTGCTGTATTTCATCTTCGGATTGAATCCGTTCGACCTCACGACGGACGGCAGGCTGTATATTTTCGGTTTTGCGCTGTCGATGATTGCTTGCGTTATTCAAGCAATCAAGAACCTAATCGTGAAACCCTACCGCAAATATTTCAAGAAAACGGATATTATCGAGTACGGAAAGGACGGAAAACTCTCCAAGTACGCACCCGAGGCTCCGAAAATTTACAAAAGCAAAACGGGCAGTATAGTTTACGAATACGAAAACCGCTACGACCTCTACGAAGAAACCGAGGACGGCATCCGCTATTCGACGACGGAATACAAACCCGGACAAGGCAAAGGACGAAGATGGTAAACGCATCCGAAAACACCGAAAATACGACGACCGTCGCCGAGCGAGAGGGCATTTTGTCCTATCTCAAAACGACGACAAAAAAGCGCATTTGGGAAATCGATTTTTTGCGCGGTTTTTGCATTTTTCTCATGCTCTTCGACCATACCGCACTAATGCTTGCAAGTTATTTCGGTCCGTCCTGGTACGGCGGTTACGCCGCAATGCGTTCTTCGGAACTTTTCGGTGCGAAACTCTGCACCCTTTGCGAAACTTACTACTATTATAGCGAACTACGCGCGATCGGACACCCTATCGTACTCTTTATTTTCTTCTCAATTTCGGGGATTTCCTGCGCTTTTTCTCGCTCGAACCTAAAACGCGGGATACAACTCGCGGTGGTTTCTCTTCTCTACACTCTCGTGACTTATATCCTCGACGAGACTATGTCTCTCGGTTGTTTCACGACTTTCGGCGTATTGCACTTTTACGCGTTCTGCATAATTTTCTGGGCTGTCGTCTCGAAACTATGCAACGACAACGTCATCGCAAAAACGATGATAAGCGGATTTATGGTTATGCTTGTGGCGGTGCTTTACTATTGCTATCAACCGCCGGCGGACACCCCCGAATGGCTGTTCTTCGTATTCAGTCCGAAAAACGCGGACGGTTCGCACGTAGCGTTCTACACTCAAAGCGCTATGTCGCCTGGGGACTTGTTCACCCTTATTCCTTGGTCCGCATTCTTCTTTGCGGGGACTTTTTTACAGCCTTTCCTCTATTCAAAAAAGCGAAGCCTGCTCCCCGTTCTCGACCACGCTTGGCACAAACCTATGTGCTTTATCGGGCGTCACGCCCTCCTCTTTTACGTCTTGCACGTAGCGGTTATCGCGGTTGTGCTTATGCTTGCAAGTCAAATCTTCTTCGGCACTTGGGGGCTTATCTGAGGACGTAAAACTTAACGATTTTGCGAGGTAAAAACGACAACGCCAAAACACTTTTATATGCAAAAACGCCGTTTTATACGGCGTTTTCGTTTCGTAAAGTTTTCGTTTTGAGATTTTGACCTTTCCCCTTTCTCTTAGATATGCGAACCGCTACGACGCTTTCTTCCGCCCGAGGGAACGAGTTGTAGGGTGAAGTTGTGCGCCATATCGCTCTCCTTTCTCGACACCTGACGAGAGAGGCATTGCACGAATCTGTTTGGTTTGGTGATACCCTTTATGAGAATAGGGTCTTCGGCGTCCGTATAAATTTCCACGGTGCCGTAACCGAACAATCTTTCGACAAGGTTCTGATTGTACTTCACGCCCTTGATTTGTTCGAGTGGCATTTGTGCTTCGAACACTCCGAGGTGTTTGTTCAGCATCCTCACAACGAATTTCTTGTCCGTGATGATAGCCTCTTTTTCATAGCGGAAAATACCCTCGAAAATCAAAATCACGGCGACGAAAGCAGCCGCACCTATCATTGTGTATTTCAGCACGCTTTCGCTGAGAACGGTTTTGCCGAGGAAGCCGTTTATATCGTCCGTGAAAACCCAAAGCACCGCAATTATACCGCCGAGCAATGCCGCAAGCAAAATTTCGTGCCAGAAAACCCAGCAACTGAATTTTGCCTTTGCGACAATACGTTCGGATTTCGAGTAAGTTTTTTCAAGCGTTCTCATATCTTTATTCTAAATCCTATCTTTGCGATTGTCAACCCTTGTAGCACGGAGGGAATTGGCAAATCCTCACCGTAGTGCAACCGAAGGGCACGAAAGTGCGCTCTATACTCTCTTCGGAGAACGACGGTTTTCGCGGAATAGAGCAACTTCCCGACACGTCGACGTCCCAATTCATCACGTTTTTGCACCTGACCTTGATTTCAAACGGCGGTTTGTCGTGGTCGTAAGGAATCCCTCCTATATCGTTGACGAAAGTCTGTTCGTCGTCGTAGAGACGTCTCACGCCGTCCGTCGAGCGTTTTCCGACGACGGGAGCGAAATTCCACCTCTTTGCGAAGTTCGCGTAGTAGATGCGTCTGTCCATACTCACTCTCGTTTCGCTTGCGACTTTGGACGCAAGAAGAACGTTGCCCTTATACATAGACAGCGTACCGTCCTTGTTTTCGAGCACCGAGAGGGGTATGTCGAGTTTCAGCATAAACGTACTGCCCGTTTTCAGCACGCATTTGACCGAGATGACGTCGTCACCGCTTGCGACGACCTGCCCTCCGGAAATCAGTTGCATAGTCGTATGAGCGGGGACTCTGAAATTGATTTTGATTTCGGGATCACCGTCCGCTTGTTCGACTTTGAAAACGATAGTATTCCTGAAAGGATACGAAGTATCCTCTTTTATTCTGATTCTGCTCCCTGCGACGACCGTATCTATGATGCAAGGGGCGTAAGTGAGGAAGTTGAGTTCCTTATCCCTCGTCATGCAGACGGACTTTATGAAGAGCGGATACGCCGATATGAACGCAATCGCGCCTCTCGACAGCAAACCGCCGAAGTATGCGTTGCCGTATTCGCACTCTTTGAGGTTTTCTTTCATCTCGACGGACGCTTCGAGTTGGTTGGGTACGGCAATATCCTGAACCGCCCTCACGTCGTCGAAAGCGGACGCTGGTATGAGATTGAAAACGATTTTTTCAATCAAATCCGCCACCGCAAAATCGCCGGTCTCAGCCAAAACTTCTACGAGGGATTCGACCGTTTCGACTGCGGATTCCACGTCGATACCGCGAGTAGGAGACGTCCCCGCAAGTCGGAAGTCCGCGGAAAACGCACCCGTTGCGTTGCCGTGATAGCGTTCGAGCGCGGAAATCATCTTGAGAGAAAGGTTTTTGAGTTCCGTATCGCCGATGAATCTGCCGTAGGTGCAAGGATATTTGATAGCCTTTGCTACGCTTACACCGCTCGTTTCGACTGCGACTTGATGAGCGCGCTTCTTCCATTCCGAATTTGCCTTGTCGACGGTCAAAGGCTTGCCGTTTTCGGCGGACGGATTTTCGTATTCTTCGATTTTTTTGCGCAACTTTTTGAGGCGGAGGGTATTAAGATACCTGCCCGACGGATGCTTGTAGCGGAATTTCACCGCAAGGCGGAACCAATCGTTGCTCGTATCTCTCAATTTTTCGCCGAGGTCGTGGAGCCATTCGCTGTCCGTCTCCTTGAAAACCGCCTCGATAGCGGGGATTTCTTCGAGGAGCCTCGCCCTCGATTGGAACCAACACGGCGTAACCGAAAAAGTATTGAATTGACTCTTGAAAAATTTCCGTAGGAAATTGAGCGCGCGCTCGTCACCCGTCAATTCAAAATAAGACAAAACCGCTTTGACAGCCTCGATTTTCGGGGATATGAACTTGCCTTCGGGGCCGAAGTTCCCGCCCTCGTTCGCGCTTGCGAAAATAGGAGAGATATAACTCTCCGCTTTTTCGAGTAACGTTCTGTCCCCCGTCACGCCCGCAAGCAAAATCAGTCCGCGAACGTAACGCGGAAATGCTTCGCCCTTAGTCCACGCGCCGTCCGTGAGCAAGCCGTCCGTCCCGCCGAGCCTCTTTTGAAGGTCGTTCGCTAAACGAATCTGACTGTCGAGCCAGCCGTAGGGCTTTATCGAGCCGATAGGGAGCGTATTCATTTTTTGGATAGCGATTTTTGCCAATTGTCCACCTCGCGCGATAGCGTGCGCCCTCGCGCATATAGTATAATAAATCTATCACACAAAATTGACAAATGCAAGAGTATGACTTAAACTAATATCCAAAGAATTTTCGGAGGCAACGAAATGAAATATGCTTTGGTGTTAGGCGACGGAATGGCAGACTACCCCGTAGAGGCGCTCGGCGGGAAGACTCCGCTTGCGGTCGCGCGCAAGCCGTATATGGAGATGCTCGCAAAAAAGGGAAAAGTCGGACTTGTCAAAACCGTCCCCGACGGACTGAAACCGGGAAGCGACGTCGCAAACCTCGGCGCACTCGGCTACGACGCAACGAAATGCTATACCGGACGTAGTCCCCTCGAAGCGTTGTCCATGCGGATAGACCTCAAAGCGGACGACCTTGCAATCCGCACGAATCTCGTCACCCTCTCGGACGACGAACCGTTTGAAAAGAAAACTATGCTCGACTACTCGGGCGGAGAAATCTCCACCGAAGAAAGCACGGTGCTCATAAATTATATCGAGGAAAAACTCGGTTCGGAGTTCCTTCGTTTTTACGCGGGAGTCGGCTATCGCCACTGCCTTATCGTGTCGAAATTCACGCCCGAAAACGCCGACAAAATTTCTTTCACTCCCCCTCACGACATAAGCGGAAAAGTCATCGGCAACTATCTCCCGAAAGGGCTTATGAGCGAAGAATTTTTGAGCCTTATGACACGCTCGCACGAACTTCTCAAAAATCATCCAATCAACCAAAAACGGGTTTTATCAGGCAAAAAACCCGCAAACAACCTTTGGTTCTGGGGACAAGGCACAAAACCCGCACTTGACAATTTCAAAGAAAAATACTCCCTTTCCGGCGGTATGATTTCGGCGGTCGACCTACTCAAAGGTATCGCCATCGGCACCGGGATGACAAGCGTCGACGTAGTCGGCGCAACGGGAACTCTCGACTCGAACTTCGACGGAAAAGCAGCCGCCGCAATCAACCTTTTAAGTGGCGGAACGGACTTTGTTTTCATACACCTCGAAGCCCCCGACGAATGCGGTCACCAAGGGGATCTCTACGGCAAAATCAATGCTATCGAAACCGTGGACGAAAAGATTTTGAAACCCGTTTACGAATATTTGAAATCGAGCGGAGAGGACTTTGCAATCCTCGTTATGCCCGACCACCGCACTCCCTTAGCCATAAAGACGCACTCATCCGAGCCTGTGCCCTTCCTCCTTTACTCTTCGTCTCGCGACCTCGGCGGAGCGGACGGTTACGACGAATTTATCGCGGAATCGGGGGACTATTACCCCTCTCCCGACCTTCTCGTGAACGAGTTTTTCTCTCTCAAATAGTTTTCACGAAAGCAACGCATAGAAAAACGGAAAGGCGACCGCCTTTCCGTTTTTGTTTCTTGTTGCATTTAATCTTTTTTCTCTTCGTCGGGGACTTGCTCCGAGTTTTCTTCCTTTTTAGAAGCGTAGAGGTGCACCGTTTCGGGAGTTTCGGTTTCGGTGTGATAAATTTTTGAAAGGACCTTCCCCCTAAACTTATCGTTTTTGCTCTTGCCGTTGACGAAAGTCACCGCTTGCACGACCATATTTTTCCCTTGACGTCGCATAATCGCCTTCATCACTATAAGCGCGATTTGCACGGCAAGTTGAATCACCGTCACGACAAGATATACCACGACGATTGCGATTTCTTTCGCGCCCTCGAGTCCACCGCCTTTTGCGATACCCGCCATAGAAACTATCGTTATCACAAGGAACAAAATACCGACGAGATATTTGAATATTTTTATCGCCTTTTTGTAAATTCCGAGGGCTTTTCTTCCGCCCGCGGCGTCACGGTTGTTGATTGCAATGCCGATAATCACGATGAAAGCGACCACCCACGCTACGAGAAGTATGACGAGCGCAACGCTGAAATTCGACGGCACCCATTTTCGCGATACGAAAAAGATGACCATCGCGATTGTGTAAATAACGCTTATCACCGACCACACGAAACCGAAGGTTTCCGTCGCCTTATGGGAGCGGTAAACCTTTCTGACTTCGAGGGCGTCTTCGGATTTATCCTTTTGCTTTTTCATACGCTATAAGTTCGTCGATATTCCTTTCGAGAATATCGAAAAATCTATTGATTATTTTGTCGTCGTCCTCGTTTCCGCAGATTGCAATCGAGAATGTAACAGCGTTTTCAAAGGTGATGAGCGCAAGTTGCATATAAGGTTTGCTCTTTATCGCGCCCGTGTACCAACCGTCGTAAGGAAGGATTTCGCCCATACGGTATTCTTCGGGCTTTATCGAGCCTATGTTGCTCATGCCGATATACGGATTGGTATAGCCGATTTTGATTGCGGTTTCGCTGAGGAAATGAGGCAGAATCGTATAGGCAAGATTGAGAAGGGGTATGCCGTACAATCCGAGGAATTTATCCGACTTATTTTCTTTCATCGCATCCGCGACTTTGGTCAAAGTTTCCGCCACATCCGCGCCTACTCCGTGCATAGTGCAAGACATAAACCCGGTGTGATTGGTAAGCCCCGTTTCGGCACCGCCCTCTTTCATATGGCGACGAAGGTCGACCATACTTTGCACGGTTAAGTCGTCGGTTTCTCCGAGCCCGATAATCTCGTAGAGGGAACGGAAATAGACCGCCAGCATAACGTCGTTGAGGGTGTAGCCCATACGTTTGCCTGCAAGGCGAAGCGCACCGAATTTATCTCCGTCCATCTTGCGACGGACGACGCGATTACAATCTCCCTCGCGGTTTTCGGTGAGTGGGAAAAGGTGCTTACACTTCACCGCGCTGACGTTCTTATATAACCCTCTCGCAACCTTTTCGTCCTCCTCGTTCATAGACGAATACACCATAGCATAATCGCGAGAACCGTGTTTAATCTGCAAGTTTTGGTCGCTTAAAGTCAGTTTTGTGTAATTTGCACACAAAGTCGTCACGAAATATTTGAAGTCCCCGCCGTCAAAGCACATATGATTGGACACCATAACGAACGCGGTTTTTTCGCCGTGATAAAAGAGTGCAATTTGCACTTGAACGTTCTTATCGATAGGGATTCTCTGCGTGACGAATTTGTCCACCTCTGCATCGAGGTCGTCCACTTCCTTTGCAGTGACGACGTCCCATACGTCGTAGTCGACCGTCGTCCAATAGGGCTTAATCGGATTGTTATGGTAGAGACTATGCAAGACGGGCACCTCGTCCATTTGGAAGCGTAGCGCTTTTGCAAAAATATCCTTGTCGATGCGTCCGTCGAAGTAGAGGACGCAATGCATCATTCTGTCATAGTAGTTACGGAACAGATATTGCGTTTTGTCCCAAAGTTCCGCTTTCAGTTTGTTCTTCATATATACACCTAAAACTTATTTTCGTCGCAATAAATTTTAGCATAGCCGTGGCGGTATGGCAAACGAAAATTCATACGTAAACGGAGATAAAGAAAAAGCCCTCCTGCGAGGGCGTTTCGCTTTTTGCTATTCAGTGATTTTGCTCTCGTTGAGCGAAATGAAGTCGTCCACATTTTTGAGCAGAATGTCGAAAAATTCGTTGACCTTTTCTTCGTCTCGGTCGTTGCCTCTGATTGCAACGGTCATCGTGACTTCTCCGTAGAGGGTTGTGAGAGCAAGTTGCATATAAGGTTTATACTTGACCGCGCCCGTCATAAAACCGTCCACGATACTGCAATCTCCCATTTTGAGCGCTCTGTCGTCGAGGAGTCCTATATTGCTCATGCCGATGAGGGGATTGAGGTAGCCGATTTTGATTGCGGTTTCGCTGAGAATATAAGGGAACACCGCGTAGGCAAGTTTGAGCAAAGGCAAACTATATAGTCCCATATACGGATCCTTCTTAGACTTGCGGACCGAGCGCAAAACTTCGACGAGAGTATCGTTTATGGTTTCGCCCTTTTTCTCGGTGGAGCATTGCATAAAGCCGGTGTGGTTGGTGAGTCCGGTTTCCGCTCCTCCGCCCACTATATGACGACGAAGGTCTACCATACAAGGTATCGTCAGCATTTCGTCGTCCTTGAACATTCCGATTTCGTAAAGAGAACGGATGTAGAAGGCGAGCATCATATCGTTGACGGTGACGTCGAGCGCCTTGCCGATTTTTCTGACCTTAGCGAACTTATCGCGAGTTATCTTGCGACGGACTATTCTCGTCACGTCCTCTTTGCTCGGCTCGGTGAGCGGGAAGTAATGCTCGTCTTTGACTTGGCTTATGTTCTTGTAGAGTTTCTTTGCGGTTTCGAGTTCCTCGCCCGTGAGTTTGGAGTAGACGGCGTCGTAACTACGGCTACCCGTTTTGATGGAAAGGCTTCTGTCTCCCGCAAGCAACTTGTTATAGTTTTCGGCGAGTTTCTTCATGAAGTATTTGAGGTCACCGCCGTCGCAGCACATATGGTTGATTATGATAGCGATAGTATCCTTGCCGTCCTTGTGGAAGAGTGCGAAACGAAGTTGCACGTTGCTGTCCACGGGAATGCTTTGGCAGATGAAATCGTTTACGTCTTTTTCGAGGTCGTCGCTGTCCTTTTCAAGGTAGAAATCACCGAGGGAATAGTCCTCTACCGTCCAGTAAGGTTCGACGGCGTTGCCGTGAAACGCGCTGTGCAAAACGGGTTCCTTTTCAAGCGTCCATATAAGCACTTGTTTGAGAACGGAGGGGTTCAACGCTCCGTCGTAATATTGCACGCAGTGCACCATTCTGTCGTAGTAGTTGCGGAACAGATATTGCATCTTGTCCCAAAGTTCGGCTTTCAGTACTTTTTCCATAACACACCTTTATCGTTGCGTTTTACGCATATAAACCACTTGTTTGGCTGATTTTAGTCCTTCCACGTCGTGTAGTAGGATTCGTCCTCTTTGACGTGTTTCTTGTTGATTTTTTCGGTTTCTTTCGCTTCTTTTTCCTTGTTGCGGATTGCCACGAACGCGATGATTTCACCGAGCGCGAAGAGCACGCCGACGAGGCAAAGAAGCCACAAAGGATGCCATACTTTGGTCACGATGCCGAGGATTACGAAAAGCATCACGAAGAACACTTCGACGAAAATCGGCAATTCGACGAACTTGAATTTGTTTGCGGTCACGAACGCGATTGCGGTGTCGACGCCGAGTATCAACGCGACCATTGCAAGGAAGGTCATCCAAGCACCCGAGAGGTTGACTACGAGTTGCAAAATGAGGAATACGAAGACGGAGACCAGCACTTCGGTAACCGCCGCCATTGCACGTAGTACGATATATTTTTTGTTTTTCACGAGTTTGGGAACGACAAAGCCCATTGCCGTGATTGCACCTGCGAATACACCGCCGACCATAATGAGCCAAGTGGGATGCCATACGTGTGCCACAAAGCCTACGATGAGATAAGTGAGGGTGAGCACCGCCGCCACCGCCACCGCGATGACTGCGCCGAGGCTGACTTTTCTCTTGACCGCATCGGTCTTGACTTCTTTTTCATCGAATTCTTTGAGGGTTTCCTGGAAGTCGCCGAGTTCGTCTATGCAAGTGAGATAGATAAGTTCTTCGTCGTCAATGCCCTTGATTTTGAGTTCCTGCGCTCTATCCATAAGATTTGCAAGGGTTTCCTCGCGGAATTGCATCGCCGCATAAGTCGGACGAATGTTTCTGAATTGCTCTTCGAGATACTTTTTGAATTTCTCTTTCATGGTCTTCTCCTCGTTTTCTAAAGTTGATTTCACTATAAAAACGGATATTTCGGATTTTGGTTACACGTTTTTCAAAACTTTTTTCATAAAATGCGTTGAGGGGTTTCCGAGCCTACGACACCAAGACGGTCTACATATTAAGGAGGTATCGTATGAGTTGTAATTTTTTTGGTTTCAGACCTAATTGCGGAAATCCCTATTACGTCGCGCCCTCGAACCCGTGTTGTCGAGGAATACCCGGCCCCGTCGGACCGAGAGGACCTATGGGACCTGCGGGGCCTATGGGTGCACAAGGAGCGACCGGCGCAACGGGTGCTACCGGCACCGCGGCGGGATTCGGCACGCCTACCGCCACCGCAACCGCTTTGGAGGCGGGCGCAACGCCCACCGTAACCGTCACTGCGAGCGGTCCGAACACCGCCAAAGTATTTTCCTTTGCTTTCGGCATACCCGCCGCTACAGCGTCTTACGACGCTTTGTACGCAAGCGGAGCGGGCGAAACGGTCGCAACGGAAGCCATCATCCCGATTACGCAAATAGCGACTACGGAAACAACAACCTTGTCTGTCGCCGACAACGCCGTTGCATTAACGGACGCAGGGGTATATCTTCTGACCTACGGCGGTACGGGGACTCTCAGCACCACGACCGCGGGGGACTTTTCGATAAGGCTATATGCAAACGGTGCGGCGCTTGCGGGGGAAATAATCACGGACAACGCGTCCGAGACCGCCACCGCCAACGTATCCAAGACCATTCTCTATTCCGCCGCCGCGGGAGACACACTGTCTATATACAACGCCTCGGCGGACGAAATAACGGTTGCGGGAGCAAATCTTACCGTGATGAAACTGTTTTAGCCCGCAAAATGCCTAATAAGCAAGAAAACGCTCGGCCGAGCGTTTTCTTATATTCGTTTTTTTCGGATTATGCCGTTTCGACGTCCACGACAACGATTTCTCCGGTGCGGGAATCAACTTCGATTTCGATTTCGTACCCGCCGGGTTGTTTCACCTCGATTTCGTACTTATAGTACGAATGTGCAAGGTTGCTCGTGTATTCGAGTTCCTTTTCAAAGTCGGTGACTATGACTTTGTCGAGCCCGCTCGTGCTGTAATAGTTGTTTCTATAATAGTTGATTGCAAGTTCTTTGGCTTGCGCCTCGCCGACCGTTACGCCCTTTTTTGCAGAGCCTACCGCCGTTCCGAACACACCGCCGAGAACTGCGCCCGCGACCACTATAAGCACAACTACGGTCACGACGAACGCGGTGATTATCGACCTTATTCCGTGTTGTTTTTTCGCTTTTTTGATACTATCCTCATCCGCTTCCGCGTATTCGACGGGTTTAGCGTTCGACGATTCGATGATTTCGCTCAATCTTCTTGCTTTCTCGATTTCCTCTTCGACGTAAGCGATTTCTTCTTCGGTCGCCGTGCCGTCGAGATATTTTTCGTAGGCTTTTTCAAAACTCATACTTCTTTCTCCAATATTTTTTTCAGATTTTCTCTTGCCCTATAAAGGAGGACTTTCACGTTGTCCTCGGTTTTCTCGGTAACCGTCGCTATTTCCTTGATTTTGAGGTTTTCAAAGTAGAACAGCAACACGGTTTCTCTTTGATTTTCGGGCAACAATTCTATTGCTTTATACAGTGCCTGATATTGCTCGTCGCGGATTATTTTCTCGACCGCATGTTCGCTCTCGTCAACGATTTCTTCCGGGAAGTCGGCGTAGCGTTTTCGTTTCCTGAGGGTGTCGAACCAAAGGTTTCTGCACACTTTGATAAGCCACGGTTTGAAGTTGCGAACGTCGTCATCCGCACTCTTCAACGCCTTATAAAACGCCGTCGATACGATTTCCTCCGCGAGGTGCTTGTTTGCGGTCAGAGACAACGCGTAGAGCAGTGCGCCGTTATAATATTTTTTGAACAACTCCTCTACGACGTCGTTTCTCATAATCGTTAATCGTCAATCTCCTTTTCGACAGAGATAATATCTCCGGTTTTTGCGTTGATTTCGTACTCGTATTCGTACCCTTGCGCCTTGAATTCGACCTCGTAGACGTACACGCCCTTTTCGACGTCGAGTTTTGCTTCCTTATCGTAAATCAGATTTTCGGGGACTGCGGAATGCGCTATCGCTATCGCTATCGCTCTGTCCACTCCGATATTGTCCTTCGGTGCGGTTACGACGTCGTCGTTGTCGATTTCCTTTTTGATAATCGCACCGGTTACGGCGTTGATTTCGTATTCGTACTCGACCGCCCCGACTTGGAATTCGACTTCGTAGACGTATACGCCGTGCTCCTTGTCGAGTTTGACTTTGTCAAAGACCGCGTTATCTTCGGTTATTCCGCTGTCCGCGAGGACGATTTCCTTCGCTCTGTCCACGGTGATGAATACGGTTTCGTCGGAGGTCGCGGGGAACACCGTAGTCACGTCGTCCACTTCGACCTTGTAGATTTCACCGCTTTCAGCCACGATTTCGTAGTCGTAGTCTTTACCGCCGTAGGTGAATTCGATTTCGTAGAGATACTTTCCGTCGTCGAAGTCAAACTCCGTATCGAGGTTCGTGACGTCCTGTTCGACGCAACCGACCGCCTCGAACGCAATTCTCTTCGCACTGTCCATACCGATATAATTCGATTCGGGATTGGACGGAGGGACGGGGAGTTCGTTTTTATTCACGGTTTGGTCGTTTATCGCTACCTTTTCAATATCGCCGTTCGACGCGTTGATGCGATAGGTGTACTTCACGCCTTCGACGGTGAACTCCACTTGATAGAAATTTCCGCCTTTTTTCTCTTCGGGGACGACGCTTGCGTTTTGAACACTCTCCGCGGGGATGCCTGAATGGAGTACCGCGATATTCTTTGCTTCCAGAGTCGAAACGTTGTATGCGTCGTCGCCGGTTTTGCCGTCGTCGCAAGCAACGAGGGTAAAGGCAGTCGCCGCTACAATCGCTAACGTCAAGATAATTATAATAGATTTTCTTTTCATTGTCATTCTCCTTTTTTACGAGACGGTGCTCTTTTTATGCGCATTTCATATATAAGACGGCGGGAGGGCGCGAAAGGTTACGGATTTTTTGAAAATATTTTTCGAGGGAATTTCGAGCACACGGATAAAGCGGGGCTAAAAAGACGCCTCATACGCGCGCATAAATATAATTTTATAGTTTCGCGGGAAAAGTGTGCGAAAACGTTTGACAACTTCGGCGCAAATGAGTATTATGTATACGTTTCCAAAGACAGCAAGTGGACTTTGTCCGTAAGCGTGGCGCTTGCCGAGGATGAACTGAATACGTACTTGTATCGTGTGTCATTCCGTCTTTGGAGTGGCATTTTTAATATCCGACGCGGTCGGAAATAAATAGGAGGTAAAAATGGCATCCAAAGAAATTCTTGAACAAAAGGCTCAACACGTTGAAGAAATCAAAAGCAAGATTTCCGCGGCAAAAGGTCTTGTGGTCATCGACTATATGGGACTCACCGTCGCAGAAGACACCGCTTTCCGTAAGGATTTGAGAACCGCAGGCGTGCACTATCAAGTTCTCAAAAACCGCCTCGTCCAACGCGCATTCAACGAACTCGGTTACAACCAATTCGACGAAGCACTCAACGGACCTACGGCAATCGCATTCTCTGACACCGATGCGACCGTCCCTGCGAAAGTTATCTTCGACAACATCAAAAAGTTCAACAAGATGAAGGCGAAATGCGGTATGGTCGAAGGCGAATACCTCGACGATAAAGGCATCAAAGAAATCGCATCCATCCCGTCCAGAGAAATCCTTCTCTCCAAGATGCTCGGAAGCATGCAGGCACCCATCAGCGGACTCGCTCGCGTCCTCAGCAGAATTGCGGAAGCGCAAGAACAACAAGCACAAGGCTAATAAGCCACTCAAAAATCGGGCATACGCCCACAATAATTATTTAATAAGGAGTATATAACAATGGCAGATATCCAAAAACTTATGGAAGAAATCAAAAGCATGACCGTTCTCGAACTCAACAACTTCGTGAAAGCACTTGAAGAAGAATTCGGCGTCAGCGCAGCAGCACCCGTAGCAGTCGTCGCAGGAGCAGCAGAAGCAGCACCCGCAGAAGAAGAAAAGACCGAATTTGACGTCGTCCTCAAAGAAATCGGCGCAAACAAAGTCCAAGTCATCAAAGTCGTCAAAGAAGCAACCGGACTCGGCCTCGTCGAAGCAAAAGCAGTCGTCGACGGAGCACCCAAGACCGTCAAAGAACAACTCCCCAAAGCGGACGCAGAAGCCCTCGTCGAGAAGTTCAAAGCAGTCGGCGCAGTCGCAGAACTCAAGTAATTCAACCCCAAAAACCCACAAAAGACCTCGCACCCGCGAGGTCTTTTATTATATTTCGACCTTGTCTAAATATAACTTTGCTTAGCAAAATATAACTCAAATGGTGCGCTTCCGCGAGATTGCCACGTCACTACGTTCCTCGCAATGACAATATAGTTCGCACTTGCTTATTATGTCATTCAGAGGAGTGCGCAAGCACGACGTAGGAATCTCCGGGAACGGCACCTTATTTTCTACTTGGGGACGGGGCAAGTTTTGACGGCAAGCATCAAAACCATGCATGAGTTGCTCCAAGGGGTACTTTGTACCCGCGTCCCCTTTTAAGGGCGGGACACCCGCGCCCGATTGTCATTCCGAGCGGAGCGTGGGGATCTCGAAAGGGAGCCATTATCACTCAAATAAATCTTTTCAGCAACGTTTTGACGAGAACACGCCAGAGCAAAGTGATTGCCAAAATGCATACGACGAATATAACGCCGAAATATAACACAAAAACGGCGAATGAGAAAATTCCCGCCGTCATTGCGTGCAACAAATCCATCGACACAATGGCGACGACTACGTCCACGACGGCAAATATCGCAAGATAAAATCCGATACCCGACAAAGCACCCTGCCAGTCCGCCTTGCTCAAAGTCATATGCAACGCGATGAAACTTCCGACGAACAAGAATACCCACCATTGCCAAGTATCGAGGCAATCGATAAGTACTCCGAACAAATCGGCGAGAGCAGAAAACAATCCGCCTATTCCGTCGGACACGGAAACAGAAGAAATGCCATCCACACAAGAAGCGAATGCACTCGGCAAAAAAGCATAAAACAACAGCGACAAAAGCAGAAACCCGACGAATACGGGGGCAATGCCTATGAAAAAGTTCCCCGTTTTTTGATATACGTTTTTAGGATTGTACGTATGGTTCACGTAACCCAAAACGCCGTCGTCGGAATTCATCTGAAAAAGTTTTATCTCGGTTATTTTATGTCCGAAAACGAGGCACATAAGAGCGTGAGACAACTCGTGTATAGGCGTCCCTATAAACCCCGTAACGCAACAAATTACGGTGGATTTGTCGCCGAGGCTCGAATAAAACAATTTATTGCACCCGGCAATCACTACGCCGAACAGAGATACCAGTCCGGCGGTGAAAGCCACGTGCAACAAATAAGAAATTAAGACGGTAAGAACTGCGTTCACTGTTTTACGCTACGCTACTGTTGGTCCAAGTCCACTCCGTCCAAGTAGAATTGACTTTATACGGCGAACCGTTTGCAGACGCTCTCACTCTAATCGTGATATTGGTATATTGTCTGAAGTTATCCACAGTCAAGGAACTTCCGCTCAAATGCGCTACGGAAGAAAATTCTCCGCCGTCGAACTTGATTTGATAGTCATAGCCGTTGGCGTTCGTGACGTTCTTCCACATGATGATACCGTCTGCGGACATTTGGAAATCGGCAAGACTCGGTTGTGCGAGCAATATAATCGTATTTTCCGCACTGTAAAGGGAGTCTGTGTAGTAGATTTCGTTTTCGATGACACCGCCGAGAGCCTTGACTTTGACGGAACACAAGCCTTGGCTGTCCATAACTTGCGAAGCGGTCAATGCGGAAGAAACCGAGGATTTACCGGCGATTTCATATTGATAATTGATAGCGTGAGGAGTTGCGGTCGTTACGGTTGCGATAATCGAACCGCCAATCACGAAACCGTCGGGATTGCTATACGAAACGCTGATTTCGGGACGTTGAAGTTGTTCGACGACCTGCGTGTACTCGTATGCGTTGCTCGAAACGGTGTCGATGCCGTTGCCGATTGCGCTGAGACGCACGGTATGTTGACCTATAGTGCTATAATTAGGCTTACGCACGTATTCCTTGCCCGCGACGTGGTCTTCGTCGAAGACTCTCGTGCCGTCGATTTCGACGTAATACGCAGATGCCGAGGGAACGGCGTTCCAATGATAACCGTCACTTTCGACGGACATAGTCGGAGTTGCGAGTTTGGTGAACGATTTGCCGACATAGGTATATTCACTGTCGAGATAGTGCGTATCGTCGCCGACCGCTCTGATAGTGAAAACGTAATTGCCCGCTTCGAGTTGAGAGAGGCTATAAGACGTTCCGTTGCGTTGAGCGACGGTCGTGTCGCTGAATTTCACGACGTAGGTGGGAGTATACTCGTTCGTATTGATATTGTCGGGAGCATTCCATCTGATTTCGCTTTGGTTCGAGAGTGCGCCTTCGGGGAAAGTCGGGGCGGCAAGACGGATAAACGTTTGCGTGGGAGAAACATCCGAGGACAAGAAGTAGACGGTGTTATCCACGTTGAACGTATTCGCATCCGCGCTCATACTGATGGCGGTACCGTTCTCGCTGATTTGTTTGTACATTTCGCTCCAAGACTGTTGGTCGAGCGCCTGATAGTTTTCTCCGACGAACACGGAATAGCCGGTTGCGTTGGAAACGTCGTCGTATTGGAGCAAGCCGTTACCCTCGCCGTATACTATTCTAATATTGCGCGGATAGTCGAGTTTGCGGATTTCGAGCGTTGCGGTGAAGTTGGACGCAAGCGTCGCCGCGCCGTCACCGCGTGTACAGACGGCGAAATCCGATTTGCCGACGGACAGAACTTTGAGGTTGTAAGACTCCGTCGAGGACGTATAGGTTTGTCCACCGTAGGAAACGACATAACCGTTGTTGCCACCGACCGCATTCCAGAATGCATTATAGCCGGTTGCGGTTAGTCCTTGCGGTTGTTGTTGAACGACGATATTGAAAGACAACGAAGTGGACTTGATTGACGGGAGTTTGACGTAAGTGAGTCCGCCGGTCGTGCTGACACCGCCGAGAGTTTGCACCATATAGGTGAAGTTTTGCTCGGAGGTTACGGTTGTATCAACGACGTTATTATCGGTGATTGCCGCTCCGTCGGGGCCTGCGGTCAAGCCGTTCAAAGCCACGCCGTCCTTATAGAGTTGATAACCGGTTGCGCCGTTTACGCCGATGAAGTTGACGGTGAAACCGGATGCAAGACTGTTTGCGTCACTGACGATAAAGTTGCTCGTCGTTTGACGAGGTGCCGCAAGACGTTCGATAGTGATAGGATCCGAGAACTTGGAGTCGTATCTATCCGTGTCGAGGACATCGGAGTTTGCCTTTACACAAACTGTATATACGCCGACCGCCTCGTACAAATTAGCGTACGCTCTTTGGTCCTGACCGTAGGTGAGAGTTTTGGTGCTACCGTCGGGGGAAGTCACCTTAACGGTATATCCTGCAGCGGCGGGGACTGCGTCCCAAACGAAGTTGTTGTTTGCTTCGGTGTCGAGTTCGAGGTCGTTATTCCAGCGATAGGACGGCACGGACAAGACATAAACGCTCTTTGTCGCGGACCAATAGGAGAAATAATTTCCTTCGTCGTTGTAAGGCAAAACGGAAACGTCGAGGGATTGTCCCGCGGTAAGTCCGGAAAATTCGGTACCGCTCACGACGTTGACGGTTGCGCCGACTTTCACTTTGTAGCCTTTTGCGTTGTCGACCGCTTGCCATTTGAGGATGCCCTCTTCGACTGTTATATCGGTGACCGTGTCGAGATAGGCAAAACTCTCTTCCGCCACGGCGGAGTCGAAGTTGTTCACGTAGTCGCCCACGCCCTTTATGCTGACGGTGAAATCTTTGGATTCCGAGTTATACGCCATTTTCGTCTCGTTGACGGTTTTAGTCTGTCCGTTCACAATCACTTCGTATTTCGGTGCATTACCCTGCCACGTGATAGAAGTGCCGTCGTAAGAGACGTTCGACGGAGTCGCGTACACGTTGACGTATTTTTCCGCGCTCCAATCCGAGTAGAAGGAGTCGTCCCCGCTGACGACGGGTTTGACTTTTACCCTATTGCCGCCCGCGCCGAGTGCGGTATACGACGTATCGGTCACTTGTCCTGCGGAAGTCCCGTTGACTTGGATTTCGTAAGCGTTTGCACCGCCTACCGCATCCCAGTATAGTTCACCGTTGTTGCGTGCGTTTATGGTCTCCACGGGCGCAAGGTAGTGGAAAGACTTGCTCGTGCCCTTGGATGCGTCTCCCTTGACGGCGGTCACCGTCACGTCGAAGTTCGTCTTTGACTGATACGCATAGGCGGTAGAGTTCGCACGTTGCGCTTCACCGCCGTTTATGGACACGGTATAGTAATCCGATTCAACCTTGTCCCACGTCAAATACTCGCCGTCGTAGCGAATATTTTCGGGTGCGTCCATGATTGCCTCTTTCACCTTGTTGCAAGCAACGAAGCAAAGCGTCAAGGCGACCACGGCGGCCACGAGCATCAAGATTAAGTTCCTATGCTTTTTCATATTGTTCCCCTCCTCTATCGAGTGTTTTAATCAATAAAAATGTGTCATATCCGGGTATTCAATCTCTACCCAAAAATCGGTAAAATACGAATTGTCCAAACCGTATGACTCTATGAAATATCGGCACACATATATTTTCGAGGTCGTCAAAGAAATTGTCGTGCTATTTGTAAACCTTTCCCATGTATTATTAACAGTGTGAGTATCTTTACATGTCCACAACAAATATGCATCGCTTGCACTTTTTTCAGAATACCACTTGACGTATGTATATCTAGGCGCCGTCGTTGATGGGCCTGAACCGCCAAACCCTCTCTTCCATGCAGCCTTATATACTGCAGTAATTTTAATTTTATTTACTCCTTTTTCAACAATATCACTCAAATCTATTGCATTATAACATTCATCCATACTAGGAGACGTTTGCTCATTTGTTTCGACTTGATCCGCACTCAAAACGACTATTTTTTTCGTAAGCGTCCTTCTATATTTTGCGACAAGTTTTATGCTGTTTTTAGGCATTGCCGTTGCGGTGTATTCGGAACCGTCTTCGGTATACCAACCAGCAAACATATAACCGTCCTTTGAAGTCGTGGGGAGACTTACGGTCGTGCCTTGCTCTGCGACTATGTCATCGACTTCGACACCCCCTCTCTCGTCAAAGATGAGCATAGGAGTCCATTTCGCGGTGAGTTTGAGGCTACTGCTCGGCATGGTGGTCCCGGTATACTTATACCCCGTCTGAGAATACCAGCCTGCGAAATACCAGTTTTCACGTTCCGTGGTGGGCATAACGATTGCGCTACCAGCCGTTGCGACGATAGAGTCTACCTCCTCTCCGCCGTTTGCGTCGAAGTCAAGAACGGGACCGTATTCGAGAGCATAAAGCACGAGGTCGCTTTCGACTTTGCCGTTGAAGACGGCGGTGCGGTCGGTGTCGTTGTCCTTTTTGGACCAAGTTACAACCGCCATGCCGTCCGCATTGCGGTAGTCGGTCACGACGTCGGTTATGCGGGTGCCGTGTTCGATTTCCATTTCATCGGGAGCAATTCCGCTTCCGTAATAGAAAGTTACGGTGTGCATTTCGCCCCTGAAACCCGCGTAAAGATAGATGAAACCGTCCTTGTCGGTGAGGTCGAATTTGCTCGAAGAAATTATGCTGTTGTTGGGAATCACTCCGTATTGGTCCGCCACTTGCATTCCGCCACGGTTAGGCGCGGTATACCAACCCATAAATTCCTTATTGCTCACGGTGAGCCCGATAGGCAAACTCGTTATGCGGGAGCCATAACTTACAGTCATCTCGCGAACACCGCTGACCTCCGCTCCTTGATAGTTCAAAACGAGTGTGTACTCTTTCGCCTTAAATTGCGGGAACAGCACCAAGTTCTTCCCGTCGTTGAACGGAGAAAGGGACGCACCTTGTGCGTTCACGTACTGCGTTCCGCCCTTCTCTGCGTCGTAAAGGCCTGCGAAGTCATACCCTTCTCTCGTAGGCAAGTTGGACATAGAATAAGGCTGTCCTTGCCTTACGTCTATACTATACGTACCCGTATCGTCCGTATATTGAATGACGTACGTTGCATCCACGGGAGTATTGTCGCCTTCTTCGTCTTTATCGCATGCGACAAACAACGTTGTCAAGGCAAGCAATACTGCGACAAGTATCAAAATACTTCTTTTTTTCATCGGTAATCTCCTTGTTTTAATTTTTTTGATAAGTTATCACATTAAATTATATCACGAATATTACAATTTGCAATACATTTTTATTACAATTTTGCATATGTACAAAATGACGTTTATAATTCAAAATGTAATCATTACGAATTGCGAGGACTATTATGAAAAAATTTCACATCCCTGTCACCCCCAAAGCGACCACGAAAAGTATTCGCTTCCCCGACGACGTGATTGCAGACGTTGAAAATGCGATTAAGGATACCGATTGTACATTCAGCGCATTTGTGGTCGAAGCGGTGCGTGTAGCCCTCGAAAACCTCGCAGAGGATGATGAAAATTGACTGAAAATCCCAAAAACCCACAAAAGACCTCGCACCCGCGAGGTCTTTTATTATACTGTAGAAGCGCGCCATCGTCACTTTCAAGAAAGCGAAATAAAGTGTAGTGCGTGCACTTTAATCTAAAGTTCCCCTTTCCTCACGTGTTTCCCCCACCGCCGTTCCCCCTCTACGGGGAACCCACGGCGGGTGCTTGCGCACGGGGACACACTCGG
>CAZLVK010000010.1:0-58622 GCA_964563025.1 uncultured Bacteroidaceae bacterium
AGCAGATAATAGACCACCTTGTAAGCCAAGTATTCGTCAGCGACGATAACACAGTAGTTTACTTCAATATCCGTGGCGGTAAAGATATTGAAACGATAACGCTCGAAGATAATAACTCGGCGGTAGATAATCTAACAAAAGTTCAAACGCAACTACCGCTGTCCCGCCAATCAAAACCTAAATCGAATCCATAAAGTTTGGTTTAGGTTTTTTGTTTGCAAAAGCTGAATTAAATATTATAAAGGAGTTGAAATGAAAGAATCGATCTGTGGCGCAAACTGTGCAGAATGTCCGTCGAAAGAAGTCTGCCCCGGTTGCGCCGAAACAAAAGGCTGTCCCTTTGGTAAACGGTGTTTTGCGGCAAATTACATTTTAACCGGTGGCATGGAAAACTGGCAAGCGTTCAAAAAAAGGTTAATCGATGAAATCAACGGTTTAAATATTGACGGAATGGAAACAGTCACGGAGTTGTATCCGTTGGTTGGCAACTTTGTCAACTTAGAATATCCCGTCCCCGGTGGCACGGTTAAGTTTTTGAAGGATGACGAAGTATATTTGGGCGCACAGGTCAGAAACCTCTTCGATGACAACAGCAAAACCTGCTTCGGCATTATCGCAAGAGAGGGTTTTATTCTCATTTGCACATACGGGGAAAACGGCGCAAACCCGGAGCTTGTTTTGTATAAACGCAGATAATTTGCCGAAGGGCTTGATTATAAATAATTTTAAAGGAGATTGCTTTTTGAAGAAAACAATCAAAAAAAATACGGAGATTGTGACGTAAGCGAGAGGTTTGCAAATACGATTTCTGCGCAAACCTCCCGCATTGCGGTCAACAATTCTATGAGGATAAACAATGAATAAAAATGACGTTATAATTCGTTTAGAAAGAAGAGAAGAACACCGAACCGTTGAAAATCTGGTCAGAGAAGCATTTTGGAATGTCTATCGTCCCGGCTGCCTGGAGCACTATGTGCTGCACTGCATGAGAAACCACCCGGATTTTATTTCGGAGCTTGACTTCGTTTTGGAGAAGGACGGAAAAATAATCGGTCAGAACGTGTTTGCCAGAGCAGTGGTTAAGACGGATGGCGGCAGGGACGTTCCCATTGCCACCATGGGACCGATTTGCGTTGCCCCGGAATTTAAGCGGCAGGGTTACGGAAAGATTTTGCTGGACTATACGTTGGAAAAAGCCAGAGAATACGGCATTAAGGCCTTGTGCTTCGAGGGAGACATCGGCTTCTACGGGAAAAGCGGCTTTGATTACGCCAGAAATTTCGGCATCCGATATCACGGCTTGCCGGAGGGGGTGGACGATTCCTTTTTCCTATGCAAGGAGTTGGAACCGGGATATCTTGACGGCATCACCGGCGAATACGCCACTCCGGAAGTATACTTCGTGGACGAGAAACAGGCGGAGACATTTGACAAAGCCTTCCCGCCCAAAGAGAAACTGAAAACGGACGGTCAGCCTTTCTGACGGACAAATATCTCACCAAAGTCTGAACCCTACTAAACAGTAGGGTTTTTCTTTGCTCTGTCGAAGAGATTTCGGGCATTAAAAATGCCCACACGGCTACTCCGTGCGAACTCTTGCAGACTAACGCTACGCTTAGGGGAGTGAACTCACCCGCTCCGCTATTACGGCAACGAGTGATCGGATACAATAGCCGTTTTCAAATTAAGTTGTAATCGTATAGTAAAACCGCCGTTCAAAAACGGCGGTTTTGCTTTCGAGTGGTATTCGGTTAGTTTTTGGATATTTCCTTGACGAACTCTTTGTAGAACACTACGCATTGACCGACGTTTTCGATGCCGATATTTTCGTCTGCGGCGTGTATGGTTGCAAACTGCGCCTTACTCAAATCAATGGGTGCAAAGCGTAGAATGTTGTCCGCAACGTCTGTAAAGCGACGAGCGTCCGTACCTGCCGTCAACAAGAACGGTGCGACGATTACGTCGGGGAAGCATTTGTGCAAGACTTTTTCGACGGTCTTATATCCATTGCCGTTGAAGTCGGTAGGACAGCAATAATCACGCTCGATAAGTTCGATTTTGATATTGTATTTTTTGGCGATTTTTTCTATTTTTTTCATTTCGCCCGACATGGTTTCTTCACGGACGCAACGCACGAACATAGTCGTTTCCGCACTCTTTGCGCGGATTTGCGGGTCGCTTTTACTACCTGCGTCCAAGGTGGTGAAACTGACTCCCGTCGAGAGCATAGTGCTTGCGGCTGGGACGAGCATCATACCTTTTTTGACGAGAGGGGAGAAGAAGGTGAGGTGTTTGAACAACACGTTGAGCGGGAAACTCATATACGGCGCATGGCTGAGGAAAGTCTGGCGCACTTCGGGATAGAATTTACCTTTGCATATCGTATTTTTCTTTTTGCTTACTTCGTTGATAAATGCGGATAGACGTTCGACTGCGTTATCCTTTGAACCGCCGAAACCGCCGTGTCCTTTTGCGTCGAGCTCCGCCGTGCAACGATACATGTGACGGCTCTTTTCATGCACTGCGACGACCGCGCTTTTAAGTGCTACTCCGGGGATTTGTCCTTGCGTTATCGCACCGCCTTCGTCGATTACGGTGTCGAAATGGATATTGTTTTTCTTGAAATAATCTACGGCAAGCACGATACCGTCCCCGCAAACTTCTTCGTTGTTAGATGAGCCGATATAGAGATTGATGCCGTTGAAATCGTATCCGTCTGCTATAAGTTCCTCGACCGCTTGGAGTTCGGCGAACAGCGGAGTTTTGGTGTCGATAGTGCCTCTGCCGTAAAGGAATCCGTCCTTGACGGTAGGAGTAAAGGGGTCGCTATGCCAGGTATCATCCCCGTCGACGACGTCGTGGTGGGACATAAGCATAACGTTTTTCGTTGCGTTTTTGCCGTTGATTACGTAGACGAAACAACCACCGCCGAAAGTGAGTTTCGTTGCGGTTTTCGCGATATTGGGGAACATTTCGTCGATAGCGTTGTAAAAGCGCGCGTACTGTTCCGCATTTGCGTTTTCGGGAGTCCACACGGTTTTGCACTCAATCATGCGAGAGAGTTTTGCTACGTATTCGTTTTGGGTTTCTTTCGACACCGAGCAACGTGCCGATTCGGGTTGTAAGGTTACTTTTTTCATACTGTTTCTTCTCGATCCTCTTGGTTGAATACGATTTCTTCGCATTCGGGTTGGTTATCAATGGATTCTTCATTATTTTCATTGTATTTAGCGATAGCGTTAGCCACGCTCTTTTCATCGTAAAGAATGAAGAAAATCAACGATATAAGACTGAGCACTCCTGCGAAAATACCTGTAAGTTTTACGCCTAACATACTGACTGATTCTCCGTCTGCCGCGCCGACAGCCAAAACGCTCGATACGGTAACCATAGCGATAGAATATGCAATTTTTTCGATGAAGGTTTTGGATGCGGAGAAGAAGCCCTCTCTGTTGACGCCGTGTTCGATGCTGTCTTGTTGGATAATATCCGACATAACCGATTGCGGAAGGATGTTGATTGCCGCGAACGGGAATGCTACGACAAGTCCCATTACGAGTCCCAAATAGAGTTCGTAGCCGGGGACTAACGCCGAAATCTTATCGCCGAAGAATATGAACGCAAACACGACGGTAAATACTATACTTGCGATGACAAGCATAGTTTTTTTGCCGTGCTTTTTGCAAAGTTTTATAATCAGCGGGAAAAGGCAGAGTGCGGCTGCGATTGCTACCAACATAACGAGGTAAGATTGTTCTTCGGGAATGTTCAGGAGCATCGTTATATAGTAGAGCATGGCGGTTTCAAAAAACGCCAAGGAAAGATAACTAAAAAGGTCGCCCGCAAAAAATCTCACGAAAGTCTTGTTCGAGAAAATTGTTTTTAGAGATGCGACGAGGGACTCTGCCGGCTTGATGCTTCCGTCGACGTATTCTTTTTCTTTGATAGCGGTTGCGCCCAAAACGACGCAGACCAAGCCGATTGCGGAGAATATCGCAAAGACGATTCTCCAAGACCAAAGTGCGTTTATGCCGAGTTGTTTGAAGAGGCTCACGAAGAGAGTCGCCGCATACATGAATGAACTCGAACCCATAAAAAATGCGGTGCTGATGCCGTAGTAAGTAACTCTATCCTTTGCGTCGGGAATGATTTCGGGGATAAGAGCGTTTCTCGGAATGAAGTAGAACGTATAGGCAAGGTAGTAGGCGAGGATAAAGATGCAAACCCAAACTGCGTTCCAGGCGGAGCCTTCCGCAAAGGGAGGCATGAAGATGAGAAATGCCGAGAGAGCATAGGGGATAGCGGAAAACTTCATGAACGGTACTCTACGTCCGTCGCGATGGGTACAGCGGTCGGACAAGTTGGCAACCCACGGGTCGGACACTGCGTCTACGACTTTGCCGATACCGGTCAACAACGCCATAATAGTGATGAAACCGAGCAGTTTGTTTTGGGGCAACAAACTCGGCAAACCGCTTAACGTCGTAGGTTGGAAGAAGTAGAGCAAGTAGTTGCCAATCATGCCGTTGAACAATCCTTTCGATACGTCGGGGAGGCAGTAGCGAATCATTTTTCTTTTCGATAGAGTTTTCATAATCGACCTTTTTCGTTTCAGAATAGTTGGTTTTCGTATTATATCACACGAACGATGCTTTAATCAACTAAATTGTAGCAGTAAACCGTCTCATCGTAAAAATGAGTGCACATTAGTAAAATAATCGAATTTTAATTTATAGATGAGTTATTACGGATGACCACAAATTGGTTTATTTATTCGATTTCCTTACCGATTTTCCGCCACAGTCTAAAACCCTACTAAGCAGTGGAATTTTCTTTTGCTTAGTTGATATTTGCACTTGTATTGTCGTTTGCAATATGGTAAAATGAGTTAAAATCGGAATAAAACAAGGTGAAAAATGAAAAGAGTAGTCAGACGGCATATTTTTGAAACGAACAGTTCTTCGTCTCACGCATTGTCGATAAGGCGGACGGAGGATGCGAAAAACGACAATAGAGCGTCTTTCGTGATCACCGATGCGCTTCAAAAAATCGTATGGTTTTTCTGCGTCACTGCAGAGTGCGAAAACCATTACCAAGGCGCGATTTCATACTACTGCGACGGAAAAACGCTTGAAGAAACGCAGAAAGAACTCATCGATTTAATTCGCGGTCTTTATGAAAAAAACAAGAAAAGTTACGACTGGTGTTTTGGCGACGAAGATCCCGATTTCGACAATTGGGATGCGGACGATATTAGCCAATTTTTCACTGTGGTTTGCGACGAGGAAGTCGACGACGTTGACGACGCTTTATGTGCTTTTGACGCCGATGCCACAAGAAGAACCGTCCTTGAAATTAGGGAACGGCTTATCAAAATCTACGGGGATGCCGAACATATCGGCAGAGAAGAAGTTTTGGACCGTATAGACAAAGAATATGCGGAATATAACGAACTGATAAGTGCCATCGAAGATCCCGAAAAACACGCTCGCGCCAGATGGATTTTGAGACGTGTCAGCATGCTCGTTGAAAACGATTACAAAAAGGCAACCGATAAGCGCGCAGTCCTTGAAGAATACAAAAAGAAATTCGAGGAGCAGGAACTCAATTGCAACCCCGATTGCTATTCGTGTACGAGATTTTTCCAAGAAGGCTCGCTGTATGAATGCGATTGCGGTTTTGAAACATACTCCGGCATATTGGACAATTTTTCGGAATTTAGCGACGAGGCGGGACTAATCAAATTTCTGTCTCCTGAAATTGCGGTAGTAGGTCGCGAATGGTAAACTAAATCGTTAAAAGTAAAGCCCCGACAAGTCGGGGTTTTCAATTTGATTTTAGGCAATTTACTCGTTCAATCGCTAAGAATTGAGGTGCTCATGACGCCGACAAGGTCAGATTATTTGAAGTTTTACGTTTGCGGGCAAATGCCAATCGGACGGAATTTGGTCGAGGGAGTGCTGTATTGTCAGGTTTTTGTTGTCGGGGAAGGCGGTTATTTCGATTGTTTTCACGCTTGAGGGGATGAAAACTTTGCGGAGCATATCGCATTCCGAGAATACGCCGTAGCCTATGTTTTCGATTCCGTCTTGGAACTTTACGGCCGATAGCGTTTTAGCACCGCTGAAAGCGAATCTTTCAATGGTTTTGAGCGAGGACGGGAAAATGACCGACTTCAAGGACAGCGCACGCGCAAACGCGTCTGCACATATTGTTTTCAATCCTTCATTGAAAGTTATTGACGTTAACTTTTTGCAAGAGGAAAATGCGCCTTCGCGGATTATCTCGACGGAGGAGGGAATGGTGATTTCTGTTAAACCGTCGCAGCAAGCAAATGCGGAAGTGCCGATTTCGCGGACGCTTGCGCCGATTTTCACCGATTTGAACGAGTTGTAAGAAAACGCGTTGTCGGGGATAAACGTGAGTTTGTCCGGGATGACAAGGGAGCGGAAATTGCATGTGCTGAAAGAGAAAACTCCGATTTTTTCGAGGTTCCTCGGCAAAATCAATTCGGTAAGCCCGGTACATCTATAAAACGCATAGTCGCCGATTTCGGTGATGCCGTCGTGGAGTTTGACGCTTTTTATATGACCTTTTCTGAAAAACGCCGATTCACCGATTGAAGTGACTTCGGCAGGGATGACGACGTCGTGGTCGTTGCCGAAGTACTTTATAAGCACGCCGTTTTCGATTTCGAAGCCTTTATCCGTATAATTTTCGCTCATATTCGCCTCTCAACGCTTATTTTAGACATTATAAAATAGAATCCTCCTTTTCGTCAATCCATATCGACGGCAATTTTGTGCACACTCTTGACTGTTTATGCGACGCATGTTACAATTTCATCATTAAACCGTGTGATAGAGGAGAAAATTATGTACGCATACGAACTTTTCGAGCAAATCAAAGCCCAAGCAATTTCATACAAAAACAGCGCCGGCAAGCAAGCCTTATACAATATCTTTCAAAATCTTTATAATGCTTTGCTAAACGTCGAATGTTTTAGCAACGACGATACATACGACGCCGTGTTCGGTGCATTTGCTTGCGTTGCGGCAAACGACGGCAGACTGTCTTATGATGAATACGAAGCCTTGATAGCGGCTGCCGAACTTGATAATTTCACATACGATATGTTTTTCACGCTTATTTCTCGATTCAATAAGCAACAACATAGAGATAGAACGATAGTATTATTCGACAGAATCAGACACGGCGACGTTGCAAAGAAATTTATTGATTTTTGCATTATGGTCGCGGTTTTGGACGGAAACGTCGTGCTCAACGAGGAATTGTTCTGTGAATCCCTTTGCGAGTCGTATCTCAACAGATTCTGCTACTAATAAATGCTGAAACTCCTTGAAACAAAGCAATTCGACGACGTGTTTTCAATTATGGATGCGTCGTTCCCGATTGACGAGCATCGCCCTTACGACGAGCAAAAAGAATTGCTGAGGGATCCGCATTATCGAATTTACGTAATTGACGACGAGACGACGGGCAAAATCAAGTCTTTTGTTGCGGTTTGGCAATTTGAAAAGTTCGTCTACATTGAGCACCTTGCGACGAGCGGTGAGCATAGAAATTGCGGACTCGGCGGGGTGATTTTGGATGAACTAAACAATTTGTTCGACTGCAAAATTTGTTTGGAAGTTGAACCGCCTACGACGGATATAACCCAAAGACGAATTGCGTTTTACGAAAGAAACGGCTTTTATCTCAACGATTATTCCTACGTGCAACCGCCTATATCGGCCGGGCGCAAGGAAGTCGATTTGCTAATTATGTCGACCGGTGGAAAGATTTCAAAAGATGAATTTGACAAAGTCAAAAACACGCTGTATAAGCACGTATACAAGGTCGGATAGATGACTGTAACGTTAAAGAAAAGAAACTTAAAACGCCTCTGCGAAAACTCGCGAGGCGTTTTTGCTTAGCTAAAATTTAAGAATGTGTTGCCAAATCGAAAATCATCAATAACCGTATTTCTTTTTCTTAGCGATTATGCAAACGACGGATACGATTAGCGCGAGGATTTCAGCAACGACGACGGACAGCCACACACCGTCGATTCCCCACCATATCGGCATGACGAGTATAGTTGCCACTTGCAAAACCAGCGTTCTAACAAATGAAATCAGTGCGGATATAAAACCGTCGTTGAGCGCCGTGAAGAAGGATGAGGCGAAAATATTGAACCCGAGAAGCAGGAAGGACAATCCATAAAGGCGCATACCTCTCGTCGTAATTTCGAGAAGTTCAGAGTCGTAACTCACGAAAATGCTCGATAGCGGTCTTGCAAGCGCCTCGGTCAAAACGAGCATTAACACTCCGGTTATCGAAATCAAAATCATACTCTTTTTCAAGAGGTTTTTGAGTTCGTCGTGATTTTCCGCACCGTAGTGATAGCCGATTATCGGTGCGGTGCCGACGGAGTAGCCGATGAACACCGCCGCAAAGATAAATCCCGCATACATAATGACGCCGTATGCCGCAACGCCGTTTTCTCCCGCAAATTTCAAAAGTTGCATATTGAAAAGCATGCTGACGATAGATGATGATATATTCGATACGAGTTCGGACGAGCCGTTTGCGGACGCTTTCAAAATCGCGCGAAGGTCGAATTTTGTCTTTACGAGACGAAGCAGACTCTTATTGCGCTTATTTGAGAAGTATATAATAGGGAATATGCCCGCTATCGCATAACCGATTACAGTCGCAACTGCCGCACCTACAATTCCCCATCCTGCAACTGCAACAAATATTGCGTCGAGAATTATGTTCGTTACGCCCGCAACAACTATAACGATGAAACCGAGAGTAGGCTTTTCTGCGGTTATGAACAATGCTTGAAATGCGTTTTGCAACATAAATACGAAGTTCGCGGCAATCAAAATTCTACCGTAAATAACACAATAGGGCAACATCTCGTCAGTTGCTCCGAGTGCTTTGGACATTTGTTCTACGAGAACGAAACCGACAATCGAAACAAGTATTCCGATGATGATAGTCGTATAAACGATCATAGAGAAAATCTCGTTTGCTTTTTTCTCGTCGCCTTCGCCGAGAGTCTTTGAAACGAGTGCACTACCGCCCGTACCCATCATGAAGCCGACTGCTCCGAAAATCATAATGACCGGCATAATCAGATTGATTGCCGCGAATCCGGTTTTTCCGACGTAGTTTGATATGAAAAGTCCGTCCACAATGCTGTATATGGACGTGAAAATCATCATAAATATAGGGGATACGACCGCCTTGAACAGTTTTTTGTACGTGAAGTGATCGGATAGACTGACTGCCATATTTGCTCCTTGGAGAACTCGCAAAAAAAAGGAGCCCGATTAGTTTAACTAAACGAGCTCACTCGACGTCTTTTCAACTCATGTTTTTGCAAACGGTGCTACGGCACCGAGTTCTCCGACGATTACTAAATTCAACTTTCGACGGTATTATAGTGGTTTGAAAGATTAAAGTCAACCATAATGACGAGGTTTTATCTGTTGAACCACTCTTTGACTTTTTCTGCGCTCACGACGTTGAAGATTTCGCCGTCTTTTACGGTTGCGCCGTTAACGGTATTTGCGATGGATTTAGTGGATTTTATGCAAAGACTACCGCCGCTCGTAGCAAACGGATAAATGGTTTTCCCGGTAAAGTCGATTTTTTTGAGGTAGGATACGATTGCCATAGGGCATACACCGTACCAAACCGGGAACCCGATTGCAATATTGTCGTAGTCAGCAGGATCGGGTGCAACGGAGAGACGAACGTCCTCTTTTGCCACAAATTCTTTTGCGGACACCGCAAGCGTTTTGACGTAACTGTCGGGGTAGGTCTTTTCGGTTTTGATTTCTGCAATATCCGAGGAGAGCAGTTTTGCGATTTGCTGAGCGGACTTTTTAGTCACGCCCGTTTGAGAAAAATACACAACCAAAGTTTTCATAGTTTAACTCCTTTTTAATAGTCTATCTCAAAAGCATTAAAAAACCTTAAAATTCGTCGTTTAGTTAATCGATGAACTATTGATTTTGCACAAAAAAGGTCGTCCGTGCGGACGACCTTTTGTATCGTTTGAGTTTAGAAGAAACGACGGATGAGGTCTCTGCTGTATTCGACGGTTTCTTCCATATCGCCGAACGCCATAACTTCGCCTGCGTAGAAGGTATTGTTTTGACCTTGCATACCTTCGACTTTGTCGTACCAGCCGTCCGCATAGTCCTTGGAGGATACGTGAGGGAAGTAGTACCAGTCGTCGATTCTCTCTGTTTTGACGACGGGGTGACCGCATTTTGCCATATCTGCAAGGGTGGTTTCTTTTGCGTCGTCGAAAGATACGTCTTCCATACCCTCGTGGTTGCGGAGAGTAAAGGTGACGAGAGGTTGGTCGGTGACTTCTTCTGCGGGCCAGCGATGATAGAACACCATAAGGTGACCGCGAGTTTCGTTGGTCATATTCTCGAAGAAATAGTAGGAAATGTCGGGGCAGTTGCCTTCTTCGGGACGGACAGCCATAGTGAAATATTCCTTATGTACGATTTTGGAGAAGAGTTCGGTTTCTTTCTCGGTGGGATCGCCGTAGCCGAGGAAGAGTTCGAGCGGGGTGCAGATGATGAGTTTGTCGAATGCTTCTTCCTTGCCGTTTACGGTGACATACACCTTGTCGGGAGTTCTTCTGATCGAGGTAACTTCGCTGTTGAGGTTTACGGGGTGTTTGAGGTGGTTGTTGACACCTTCCCAAATGGATTGAGTGCCGTCCTTCCAAGTCCAGAGTTTGCCAGTGGAGAGGAATTGACGGACGGTGAACGCGTCGAGGTACTTCAAAACGTACGCCGCAGGGATTTCGTCGAAATAGCCGTAACCGAAAGAAGTGAAAGGTCCTTTCCAAACGAGGGTTGCGTCCTCGCATTTATTCTTTTTGAGGAACTCGGAGAAAGGCATCGAGAGTTCTTTGAGGTTGGGGTTTTCGCCTTCGATATGCGCGAGTTTCATCTCGGGAGAGGGGCAGGGACCTTCGTATCTGCCTTGCGCGACACCGCGGTGACCGTTGACGTCGTAGCCTTTGTACTTCTTGTCGAGGAGACGAGAGAGTTTGTTGAGTTTGATGAGTTTCTTGAGGAGAGCGATTTTAGAGGACTTTTGGGGAGTGCCGTCGGTCATCATAAATTTTCTGCCCATAGGAGGACCGTCGAGGTGGGTAGTTCCGCCGAATTCTTCGCATTCATGGACGGCGAAGTAGGTATCGCAACCCATAACCGCGCCCATTTCGATTGTTCTGTCTTCCCAAGTGCCGTCGGCTTTTTTGACTTTCATAAGAGGGGAGAAAGCCTTGCCGCCGACGCGGTTGCTCTTTTCGTAAATAACGTAGTTATTGTATCCGGCTTTTTCGAGATACATAGCCGCGCTGGTGCCGGCGGGACCGCCGCCGATGATACAGATTCTTACGTTTTTGTCCATAAAATATCCTCCAAAGAGTTTTATTACGACACTATTATACTCTCCGAATTTGCGCTTGTAAATATTTTTGACGAAAATTGTTTAATGAAGTTAACTAATTGTTGCTTTTCTCGGACAAATACTCGTGCAATCTGTCGAGGTCCGAGAGTTTAATCCGCTTGGACACGATGACTGTGTTTGACGAATCACTCAAAAATCTGCCGTACGTCGTCGCGACGATATAGCCGTCGACAATCGCTAAACCCGCATAACCCGTATCCGAATTTGCGATTTCCGAAGGGGAGTCTTGTCCGTCAAGATAGGTGTGGGCGAGTTTGATGCGGTATTGCCCCGTGGAGTTTCCGTTAAAATACCAATCGACGAGACTGTCGAAAGTGCCAACCCAAGCAACCCAACCTTCGCTGACGTAGGTGATTTCATTATACTTTTTGAGGAGCGCGGGATCCCTTTCCACGCTTCTGAACGTGATGAACAGTCTGTCTCCGTCAAAAATTGCCTTATGTCTTTCGCCGTTGAGTTCGGCGGGGACTTCTTTAAGTTCGGACCAGGTTTTCCCCTCGTCGTACGAGAACGCCATAAGGCTGTTGATGAGTTTGGTGTTGCTTCTGCCTATCATACAAAGGACGTCGCCTTCCCCTTGCTCGCTACGAATAACGAGAACTTCGCAGAGGTTTACAGCCGCCGCTTTCAAGGTTTGGTCGATTTTCTTGCCTTTTTCGTCGTAAGAGTTTTCGAGATATTCGATAGGTGTGGACCAGCGCATTTCGCCGTTTTCAAAGGATAAAACCGTGCTATATAATTTGAACTTGTTATCGTGGAAAAAGCCCATCCACTTGTCTACGTACTCTCCGTTTTCTTTGAGGTGAATAAGCGAACTCATCGCAACGATGGGGTATAGATGCGGATCGTCGTCCTTGCCGTAGAACCGCTCGAACTCGGACCATACGCCGTTCTCGTCGGTTATACTGACCTGAAAACCGTTGCCCTCTTTGTAACCCGTCCACTTAGGACATGCGCTGACGAGAAGATAGCGAGTATCTCCGTTCTTAAAATCGAGGCGGAAGAGGGTGGGAGTTTCTTCGCTTGTCGCCCAACTCGACGGAATATCCGTAAGCCTATCCGAGTAAGTCAAACCGCCGTCGTAGGATTTCTTCACTGCAATTTGTCCGCGACCGTGTCCGCAAACGTAGAAAGAAAAGAGAGCGTCGCCGTCTGAGGTCGGCATAACGATAGAGTCGGGGTGAGCAAGATAAGTTTCGCCGTTATCACCGCTGTCGACGAGATTGGTTTCGTAGAGATATTTCAAGTCGTCGGGCACGTCGTCGGGAGCGACCGACAAATCAATGCGAGGAGTGGTGTAGCCCGAACCGCGACTCGAATATAAGCCGAAATATACGCTCGTGCAAACGATACCGACCGTAAGCACGACCGCAACTACGATAGCGATGATTTTGAAAGTTTTCTTGCCTTTTGTCGTCATACTTTAAGTTTATCAAACGGCTTTTGCCGTGTCAATAATCGAGCGCGCTATTATAAAATTTGTTCTTAGAAACATGAAGTAAGATAACCGACAAAACAAAGTATTTTGTATATTATTTTACAAATACCTTGAATTTATAGTTTAATTGTGATATATTTTTTTTAATCTTAATTTAACGGAGGAAATTATGAAGAAAACGATTATCGTTCTTCTTGCCGTATTGCTTGTGGCGTCCATGACTATCGGACTCGTGGCATGCAACAAGGATAAGGGCTATGAGGAACCCGCTCCGCGCACCTATTTTGACTGGGATAAGACGGTCATGATATGGCTCGGAGACTCCATTGCCGAGGCACTTGCTGGTCCGTCTCCGCTCACCGAACGAGAGAATTACGGCTACTACGGACTACTCGGAAAGGGCAACGATTATACCTACGTGAACAAGGCGGTTTCTGGTTGGAAGTCCAAACAACTGCTAAATTATCTCACGACCGAACCCGACGATCCCGAACACGAGTTTTTCCTCGAACTCGTCGAGAGAGCGGATATAGTCGAGATTTCCATTCTCGGCAACGACCTTCTACAGGACGACCTCGGTAAACTCCTCACCAACCTCGCAAAACATAAGGAATTGACCGAAAAAGGAGAGGATAGCAATTATCTCGATTACGTGAACGACATTCTCTTCAACGAAGTGTTCCAAAACGAAGATATAGCGACTGCAAACGGTGCAAGCGTAGGCGACGAAAATCCCTACAACTCCACCGCAAACTTCGCGGGAATTATCGGAAGAATTAAGGAACTCAATCCGAGTGCGAAAATCCTCGTTCAAACGATTTATAACCCCGTGACTTCGGGCACGTCCCTCATTTCTGCCGAAATGCGCGAACAACTCAAGAGCACCGAGGGTTTTGAATTTTCTTACAATCCCGACGGATACAGGGCGCTTGCGGACGAACTCATCGAGATGATGAACAATATCGTTCGCGATTATGCGACCGAACACCCCGGCGATATCACCGTCGTCGAAGTACACGACAGATTCGAGGCGTATTATCAAGCGGATATGAGCGCGAATAAGTCCGACTCCCGCCGTCTCTTCTCCCAAGACTACATTCACCCCTCGAACGAAGGTCACGCGATGATAGCGGACATTACCGAGGACGTTTTGGTGAGTATGGGACTCGGAAATATGGACAGTTACGTTTCGTCCTTGAAGGCAATCCGCACCGAGCAACTCGACAGACTCTATTCCTATTCGGGCTGTGAAATCAACCTCGAAAACGCAAAGAGCGCAATAAATTCCGCTACCACGAGTTTCGCCGTGAACAAAGCGTATTTCGACGCTATCACGAGAAGCGAGTACGCGGGACTCGTCGCAAACTACGAGCAAACGGACAGAACTTCTC
This sequence comes from uncultured Bacteroidaceae bacterium, assembly GCA_964563025.1. Lineage (GTDB taxonomy): Bacteria > Bacillota > Clostridia > Christensenellales > CAG-917 > RGIG4097. Next base: position 14,347 of record CAZLVK010000010.1, read on the forward strand.
CCGAAAACTTCTATCCGTGGGTATTCCCCAACTATCTAGGGAATAAATAAGGGGAGGTGTGAACTATGAAAAAATTCGTTAAATCAGTAGTACTTTCACTTATGATAGTGGCAACAGTCGCCGTATCCCTCGTCGCGTTCGTCGGTTGTGACGACAATATCGCAGTGGGTTATCTTCCCGAAGAAAACATTCGCTACGACCTCGATTTGTCCGGGTTCAAACTTGCTTCTCTCGGAGACGGTATGAACGAGGTCATAGCCACTTTAGGCCCGATGATCGAGGGTGTTTTTGTCGAAGAAGAAACCTACTTCGAACTTAGTAGCGACGGAGTTTTCACTATGCAACTTATGGTGAAATTGCACGAAGTTCTCGATTTGTTGACCGGGCTCAAAGTCCTTACGTCTACCGACATCGGCGGTATGGATGGATTAGATACAATCACTAAATCCTCGTTGCAAGCAACAATCACGGGCTACGTCGAAGTTTTCTTCCCGGGCTTTGAATACGACATCGACAACGTATTTGAACGACTCGGTGCCGTCGGTCTCTCGATAATCGGCGTCGACGAAACCAACGAAGAGTGGGCAAAACTCGTCGCGTATATCGAAAACCCCGAAAACGACAGACTTATCCCCGAAAGTTTTGACCTTGCGAAACTCCCCGAAACCATCGGCGTCAGACTTCGCGCGCCCTATAGACTCATCGATAGTTTCGACAAAGACGGCAATCTTGCGTTCACCATGGCGTCTCTCGGACCGCACGACGGCGACACGCTTCCGTTTGCAAACTTCTTCCTGACTTCGTACGACACCGTGCGTTATCATGTCGAAGAACTCACGTTCACCAACGAAATGCTCGGCTTGACGCTTGCCGGCTCCTATATGGTCGAACTTGAAGAAACTTATTAATAGTTTAATTAACAATAAAAAGCGCGGGCACTCAGCCCGTGTTTTTTATTGTCATTATAACTTTGCGCAAGCAAAATATCACTTCCCGAAGGGAAATATCACTGCATAAGCAAAAATAAAACCCGCTCAAGGGCGGGTTTTGCGATTAATAATCTAAGTTAAGGTTTCTTACCAGAGGTCGTCGTTGCGGACGATTGCACAGCCTTTGGATGCTCTTGCGACTGCCGCGATGCCGTTCTTTGCTCCGCTGACGTCCACGTAGCCGTCGTTGGTGGTTGCTACGATATTGCCGTTGGATGCGATGAGACGGAGACGATATTCGCCTTTCTTATCTTGGTAGATAACCCACTTGGGGCATTTTTGTTCTTCGTAAGATTTGAGAGTTTGATTTTCGACGGGTGCTTTCTCTGCGTTGTTGATGACGCTTTGGATACCGCCCTTGCAACTCTTGAGGTCTTTGTAGGCTTGGGAGCCGATTGCGACTACTCTGTGGTTAGAAGAGAAGAGTTTGAACACGAAAAATCCTTTGTCCGTCTTTTTGATGACGTATTTGCCGTGCATTTTGCCTTCGCCTTCGACGATGACGGTTTCTTTGACCTCGTCTTTTGCCGCTGCTTTCTTCGCCGGGGCTTTTTCTACGGGTGCCTCGGTTTCCTTTGTTGCCTTGGTCGCTTTTGCGGGGGCTTTTTCTTCCTTTGCAGGAGCCTTCTTGGTTGCTTCTTTGTCTACCGCTTTTGCCACGATATTTTCCTCCTCGGTTATCATTGTTTTATTTTCTTTTGTTGATTTCTTAGTGGTTTTCTTTTGAGGTGCTTTGGTGGGTTCTTCGACTTTTTCGGGCTCATCTTTGATCGTTTCCGCCTTCTTGTCCTTCTTTACGTTGATAACCGCGGTACCCCATACGTCTTGCTCGGTCGCTTTGGGTTTTGCGGTTTTCTTTGCGGGAGCCTTTTTCTTGGGCTCTTCGGGCATATCGAAACTGCTACCCGAAATTTCCGCTTGAGTAGAGGAGGAGAAAGAGTCGAATACGTTGTTCGCCTTGGGCTCTTCTTTTGCCTCGACGGGTTCTTCTTGAACGGGAACCGCAGGTGTTTCTTCGACTTGTTCTTCAATCGGTTGAACTTCCGCTACGGGTTCCTCGATAGGTTCGAGTTTCTGAACGGGTTCTTCGGTTTGAACGGGTGCATCCTCAACGGGTGCTTCTTCGATTGCGGGTTCGTCTGCGACTTCCGCTACGGGTTCAGCCGTAACTTCGTTTTGCGGTTCGGCGCTTGCATCGACGCGCACTACGAGTTCACCGACGGGAGCGTCATCGTCGTCGTCAATGATTTCGGCTTCGAGAAAGTCGATTTCTTCAGAATAATCCAGAATTTTGGGCATAATAAAACCTCCTCCGAATACTAAATGTTATTCTAACACACAATTTATTATTTATCAAGGAAGAAATTAGTTTTTTTCTCAAAAAAATTGAGTTTTGCTACCATATATGGTAGAATGGTATCGATATGATAAACGATTTCAAACTTAACGACGTTCAAAAACAAGCGGTTGAGGACACCGAAGGGGCAGTCCTCGTCATCGCCGGTGCGGGTAGCGGTAAGACGAGAGTTTTGACCGCACGCGTTTGCCATCTCGTAGAGATGGGCGTTGACCCGTACAATATTCTTGCAATAACTTTCACCAACAAAGCCGCCAACGAAATGAAGGAACGCATAAGCGTAGCCCTCGGCGATTACGCATACGTCTGGACGAGCACGTTTCACTCTATGTGCGCGCGCATTTTGCGTGCGGAGGCGGAACGACTCGGTTACACCTCGAATTTCACCATTTATACGGACCTCGAAAGCGAACGAGTCGTGAAGAGGGTATCGGCGGATATAGCGGGTGCGGATCCGAAGTCCAAGTCCGATTATCTATGGCATATATCGGCGGCAAAGACGGCGGGACTTTCCCCTATAGAATACTATGACGAAATCCGCTACGACGTCGCGAATGCAAAAATTATCTACAACGTTTTCGTTGCGTATGAAAAAGAACTCAAGCAGTCGAACGCCCTCGATTTCGACGATTTGCTTTTGAAAACCGTCCAACTTTTCGACGATTTTCCCGACGTACTCTCCAAATATCAAGAGCGTTTTCACTATATACTCGTGGACGAGTTTCAGGATACGAACACCTTGCAATATAAAATCGTAAAGCACCTCTCGGGCAAGTACGGCAACGTATTCGTAGTCGGCGACGAGGACCAAAGCATATACAGTTGGCGCGGTGCGGAAATCAAAAATATCCTCGACTTTCCGAAGGATTTCAAGGGTGCAAAGGTATATAAACTCGAACAAAATTATCGCAGTACCACGGATATTCTCGACGCCGCAAACAACGTCATAAAGAACAACACCGTCCGCAACAAAAAAAATCTTTGGAGCGAGAACAAAGCAAGCGACAGCATCGAATACTATGAGGCGTACAACGATCGTGACGAAGCGGACTTCGTCACCCGCAAAATCAATTTGCTGTATTCGAGGGGAGAAGAGTACCGCGAAACAGCGGTTTTGGTGCGTGCAAACAGCCTTACCCGCTTGTTTGAAGAGAACTTCAATCTCCACGGAATACCTTATAAGGTATTCGGAGGTTTTAGATTCTTCGAGAGAAAGGAAATAAAGGACACTCTTGCCTACGTGCGTCTTGCTCTCAATCCGAGCGACAACGACAGCCTTCTTCGCATAATCAACTATCCTACGCGCGGTATCGGCAAGAAGTCCGTAGAGGAACTCATACAAACCGCGGAAGAGAATAATATGACGCTTTTCTCGGTGCTGATAAACCCCGGATTTCTCTCCGAGAGCACCGCAAAAAAACTATCCTCGTTCACGGACGTCGCTATGGATATAATCGAAAAATCGGCGGTCCTTCCTCCCGTGGAGTTTATGAAGTTTGTCATTTCGCGTAGCGGTATCGCCGCCGCACTTATGACGGCGAAGGACAAGGACTCTCAAAACACTCTCGAAAACGTAGAGGAACTCGTAGCGGCGGTCGAGGGTTTTGTCGAAGACAACAAGGAAGCAACGATAGCGGACTTTATGCAATCGGTCTCCCTCGTATCCGACACCGACGATATGAACGAAGACGACTACGTGACTATCGCAACCGTTCACGCCGTCAAAGGACTCGAATTCAACAACGTATTCATCGTAGGACTCGAGGACGGAATTTTCCCCGTCAATCGCGCAATCGTCGAGGGGGACATCGAAGAAGAGCGTCGGCTTATGTACGTCGCCATCACGCGTGCGCGCAGACACCTATTCGTTATTAACGCGCGTCAGCGTTTCCGTTTCGGCGAAATGGTTTATAATCCGAGGAGCAGATTTATCACCGAAATGCAGGGCGGTAAAGGTTCGGTGCGTGCATCTCAATCCATGTATCAACCCGCAACCCCCGCACAGCGTAAAGCGATTGAATCCCCCGCCGATAGCCCCTACGCCTATCCCTATGCTAAACACGCAATCGAAGGCTCGGCGGCGCCCGCCAAAAAGTCGGCGCATACGAATATCGATTTCGACGCTTACAAAAAAGACGTCATCGTCGAACACGCAAAATTCGGCAGAGGTATCATCATATCCACCGTCGGAGAAGGTGAGGATAAGACGGCGGCTATCGCATTCAAGGGACTCGGCGTAAAGCGTTTCGCAGTCGCCATCGCGGGACCTAATCTCAAAATCGTCAAGGAGTAAAGAGTATGGACAAATTCGGCAGAATGAAAGAACTCGTAGAAATCCTCAATCGCTACGCAAAGTTGTATTACGAAGAGGACGCTCCCGTCGTTTCGGATGCGGAATACGACGCTCTTTACGACGAACTGAGAGGGTTGGAGAGCGAACTCGGATTTTCTCTCCCGAATTCGCCTACTCATAGAGTAGGGGGTACTCCCCAAAAGAAATTCGAGCAGAAAAAGCACCTTCTACGGCTATATTCCCTCGATAAGTGCCAGAGCGTTGAGGAATTCGACGAATGGTGCGTGAGAACCGCCAAAACTCTCGGCTATTTGCCCTCTCTTACCGCCGAATACAAATTCGACGGACTCACCCTCAATCTCCTTTACGACGGCGGAAAACTCGTTCAAGCAACCACGAGAGGGGACGGTGTAACCGGTGAAATCGTAACCGCACAGGTTATGACGATAAAAAAACTCCCGAAAGAAATCGAATATAAAGGCAAAATCGAAATTCAAGGGGAGGGAATACTCCGCTTGTCGAACTTCAATAAGTATAACGAAACGGCGTCGGAACCTCTCAAAAACGCCAGGAACGGCGTTGCGGGTGCAATTAGGAACCTTAATCCCGCGGTGACCGCAGAGCGCAACATATCCTTCTTTGCTTACAATATCGGCTATACCGAGGAAAGATTTTCCACACAAGCCGAAATGCGTGAGTTTCTGATTGCACAAGGGTTTGAAACAGAGGGGGATTTCGAGGTAATATCCACCAAAGAAGAAGTTGAAAGCTATATCGAAAAAGTCGGCGCAATCCGTGAAAATCTCGACTATCTCATAGACGGACTCGTGTTCAAAGTCAACGACGTAAAACTCAGAGAAGAACTCGGCTACACCGAAAAATTCCCGAAATGGGCTGTTGCGTACAAGTTCAAAGCGGACGAAATGACCACCGTTCTCAACGACATAATTTGGCAAGTTTCGAGAAGTGCGAAACTCAATCCGCTTGCAATTTTGGAACCCGTAGATATAGGCGGAGTCACGGTAAAACGTGCGACTTTGAACAACTTCGGCGACATACAAAAAAAGAAAGTAAAAATCGGCGACAGAGTGTTTATTAGGCGTTCTAACGATGTCATTCCCGAAATTATGGGAGTTGCCGAAGAAGGTGAAAACGCAGTAAAAATCGAAAAACCTATCGTTTGTCCCGCGTGCGGAGCACCCGTCAAAGAAGTCGGCGCGTTCCTATATTGCACCGGAGAACACTGCGCACCACAGGCGATTTCGCAAATCGACCATTTCGCTTCCAAAGACGCGATGGATATAGAAGGTTTTTCTGAAAAAACTGCGGAGCAATTCTACAACGAAATAGGGCTCAAAACACCCGTTGATTTGATGAATTTGACTCCCGAACAAACTTTCGGTCTCGACGGTTTCGGAGAGAAGAAAACAAAGAATCTAATCAACTCGATTGAAAAATCCAAGACGGTTACTGCGGACAGATTTTTGTATGCGCTAGGCATTGACGGAATAGGCAAAAAGACGGCTAAGGATTTGATGAAAAAATTCCGCACGTTCGACAATCTTAAACTTGCCTCTTTCGATGAATTGAGCGAAGTGGATGGAATAGGCGGAATCCTTGCATCTAACCTTGTCGATTACTTCTCGGACGAGAAAAATATCGAGTATCTAAACGCACTCTTCGACAGCGGTATCACGCTTGTCGAAGACGAAGAAAAAGTCGGCGTTTTCAGCGGGCTCAAAATCGTTTTGACGGGCTCTCTTCCGACTTATAAGCGCGGTGAGGCTACGAAACTCATTGAAGACAACGGCGGTGAAGTCGCGTCGAGCGTGTCCAAAACCGTGGATTTGGTGCTTGCGGGAGAGGATGCGGGGAGCAAACTCGAAAAGGCACATAAACTCGGCATCAAAATTATCGACGAAGATGAGTTCAAACGCATGCTCGGACTCTGATTATTTGCATTTTGATTTATGCGCGACCTATGGTCGCGTTTTTATTTATGCTTTTTCAAATTTTCAATCGCCTTTGAAGCTTATTTTGTCGTCAAAACTCGTCGAAAACGCAATATCTTCAACTTTTTTGCTCAAAGCGTTGTCAAAGCGTTTTATTTTTGTTATAATTCTAAAAACTATTATATTTAGGCGGACGCGCGCATATGTACAGTATGACCGGCTACGGCAAAGGCATTTACGAAAATAACGGGAAGAAAGTCACCGTCGAACTCAAAACAGTCAATCATCGTTTTCTCGATTGGGGTTTGAAGTTCCCGAAGACTTTTTTGTTCCTCGAAGACGATTTCAAGGCAAAAGTTAAGTCCCGCATACAAAGAGGACACGTCGATATGTATCTCTCCTACGATCAGACCGAGAGTGCAAAAGGCGGATATAGAGTTGACGTCGAACTTGCGAAAAGTTATATGAAAGCAGCGGAGGAATTGTCCGAGGCAATCGGGCTTCAAAACGATTTGACCTTGACCGCGCTCCTCAAAACTCCCGACGTGATTACGAGAGCGGAGGACGAGGAAAACGAGGAACTTCTTCGCGAAATCACGATGAAAGCCCTCGACGAGGCACTCGACAATCTCATCGTAGCAAGAGGAAAAGAGGGAGATGCGATAAAAGCGGATTTCATCCTCAAACTCGACAATATGCAAGCATCCCTCGACGAAATAAAGAAATACGCTCCCGACGTCACGAGAGAGTATAGAGACAAGTTGCACGCAAGAATCGAAGAAGCGGTCGCCGGAGTCGTCGACGAAGTCAGACTCGCAACCGAAGTCGCTTTGTTTGCGGACAAGTGCTGTATCGACGAGGAAATCACTCGTCTCGGCGCACATATCGAACTCGCAAGAAAGTTGATAAACGAGAACCGCCCCATAGGTCGCGACCTCGATTTCCGCATTCAAGAGATGAATAGAGAGACGAATACCATTTCGAGCAAGGCAAATTATCTCGGAATAACCGCCGAAGTTTTGAAACTTAAAAACGAAATAGAAAAACTGCGCGAACAAGCGCAAAACGTGGAGTAATTATGAAAAAAGGTCTTGTCGTCGTAGTTTCCGGGTATAGCGGAGTAGGCAAAGGCACCGTCATAGAGATGGTCCTCGACGCGCTTCCCGCAATGAGATTTTCTATCTCGTGCACCACTCGTTCCCCGCGCAAGGGCGAAGAGGACGGAGTGAATTACTACTTCCTCACCGAAGAGGAATTTGACAAAAAAGTAGCAGAGGACGCATTCATCGAGTATACGAGAACATTCACCTACCACTACGGCACGCTGAAAAGCGAAGTTGAAAAGTATCTGAACGCAGGCGTAGACGTTCTTCTGGAACTCAACGTAGTCGGCGCAGAAAACGTCAAAAAACTTTATCCCGACGATTGCGTGACGATTTTCGTGACACCGCCGTCCCTCGAAGCACTCAAAGCAAGGCTAATCGGTCGGGGTAGCGAAACGGAAGAAACCCTTGAAAGAAGACTCAAAGAAATCGAAAACGAAAGCAAAGAGATTGACAAATACGACTATCGCCTCGTGAACGACGTCGCAAAGCGTTGCGCGGACGAAATCATCGACATTCTCAACGCCGAACACCTAAAACGCAAAAAAACCAAAAATATATTTTCCAATCCGGAGGAATAGCAATATGATGATCGATCCCCCCATCGACAAACTTATCAAACACGCAGAATGCCGTTACGCACTCACTTGCGCGGTCGCAAAACGCACCCGCGAACTTCTCACGAGCGATAGCGCATACCTCGAAAAATCCGGTGAAAAACCCGTAACTCTCGCTTGCAAAGAAATCTACGAGAACAAGAGAGTTATCAAACACGAGGACTAATGCTGTACGGCAAATCCGTGGTTCTGGGAGTCACGGGCGGTATAGCGGTGTATAAATCTTGCGAAATCGTTTCCCGCCTTGTCAAACTCGGCGTGAACGTGGACGTCATTATGACCGAAAATTCGCAGAAATTCGTTACTCCGCTGACCTTCGAAACTCTCTCTAAAAACGCTGTGGTTACGGACACTTTTATGCGCACCGAAACCTACGACGTACACCATATTTCGCTTGCGAAAAAAGCGGACGTTTTGCTCGTTGCCCCGGCGACGGCGGACGTCATCGGCAAGTTTGCGCAAGGTATTTGCGACGATATGCTGACGACGACGTTTATGGCGTCGAAAGCGATAAAAGTCGTTTGCCCCGCGATGAACACCAATATGTACGAGAGCGAAGCATTCGGCAAGAACCTCGAGATTTTGCGCGAAAGAGGAGTGATTATCGTAGACTCTGCCGTAGGTAGACTCGCTTGCGGAGACGTAGGCAAGGGCAAAATGGCTGAACCCGTCGAAATTGTCGAAAAGGTCGAAGAAATTTTGCAACCCGTACAAGATTTCAAAGGCAAAACCGTACTCGTGACCGCAGGCGGCACCGAGGAAAACATCGACGGCGTCAGAGTCATAACCAATCATTCAAGCGGAAAGATGGGCGTCTCTATCGCTCGCGCAGCCGCAAACCGCGGAGGAAAAGTTATCCTCGTCCACGGCAAAATGTCCGTACCCGTACCGAAAGAAGTCGCATTGGATATTCCCGTCGTCACGACGGATGAAATGTTTTCCGCCGTCAAAAATAATTTTGAAGGCACGGACGTTTTCGTGATGTCCGCAGCCCCCGCCGACTACAAAGTCAAAAATCAATTTCCCTCGAAAGTCAAATCCGACACTCTCACCCTCGAACTTGTCAAAAACCCCGATATAGCGAAATGGGTAGGAGAGAATAAAGGCGACAAAAAACTCGTCGTATTTTCAGCGGAAACAGACAATCTTATTGCGAATGCCAAAGGCAAACTCGAAAAGAAAAACGCCGACCTCGTCGTTGCAAACGACGTGACTGTGGCGGGCGCAGGTTTCAACGTCGACACGAATATCGCGACTCTCATCGACCGCGACGGCAATGCGACGGAGAGCGGTTTGGTGCTAAAATCCGAACTTGCCGAGATGATACTCGACTCGGTTTCAAAACTTTGATGGTACTCGAAGTCATAGTCGACATATCGTCAAACGGGGTGGACAAAACCTTCGATTACGAAGGTGAGGATATGCCTATCGGGAGTCGCGTTTCCGTAGAATTCGGCAGAAAACGTCTCATCGGTTTTGTCATTGGCAAAAAGGAAAAATCCGACTATCCGAACCTCAAAAAAGCAAAACTCATCGACAGTCCCGTCAACGAGGATTTGCTCGAACTCCTCGAATTTATGAGGAAAAAATATAATCTTCGCTATATCGACGTGTTACGCCTTTTCATTCCGACGAAACTGAGGGAAGAAAAGGACCCCGAATATACGAGGATTTTTCTTTTGATAAACTCCGCACTCACGGACGAGGAGTGCAGAGAAAAAATCGGCACACGCGCAAAGAAACAAATCGAACTATACGATTATCTCCTTGAAAAAAAAGGCGGTTATCTTGCGCAACTCAATAACCTTTTCGGAGTTTCCGCCGTGAACGGACTCCGCGAAAAAGGTATCGTAGAGGAGAAAAACGTTCACGAAAGACGTACTCCGCTCGAAGGACTGTCCCGTGCGGATAAAACCGTAAAACTAACCGAAGCGCAACAATCCGCTGTAGACGAAATAGCGTCGGGACAAGGCACGTACCTTTTGCACGGCGTGACGGGTAGCGGTAAGACGGAAGTCTATATGCACGTCATCGACAAAATGCTGTCTCAGGGCAAAACCGCAATTATGCTCGTTCCCGAAATTTCCCTGACACCGCAGATGCTCGGAATATTCCGCGCAAGGTTCGGAGACAGCGTAGCGTTGCTCCACTCGGGACTCAACGCAAGCGAGCGTTACGACGAATGGAAACGGCTCAAAACCGGTGAGGCTAAAATCGCAATCGGTGCACGCAGTGCGATATTTGCACCGCTGAAAAACATCGGAGCAATCTTCATCGACGAAGAACACGATACCAGTTATCTAAGCGACTCGAACCCTCGTTACGACACGAGAGAAGTGGCGGTGTTCCGCGCAAAACAAAGCGGAGCGGTCCTTGTTCTCGGCTCGGCGACGCCGGACATTTGCACCTACAAAAAGACGGCAAGCGGAGAGTATAAACTGATTACGCTCCCCGAACGCATATCATCCCACAAACTTCCCGACATGGAAATCGTGGATATGACCTACGAGTTCAGAAGCGGAAACCGTTCTCCGTTTTCGCACACTCTCATCGACGCGATTAGAAACGCCCTCGGTCGCAAGGAACAAATCATTTTGTTTCTGAACCGCAGAGGATTTTCCTCGTTCATGCGCTGTCGCGATTGCGGATACGTGCCGAAGTGCGACCTTTGCGACGTGTCGATGACTTACCACAAACAAGAAAACAATCTCAAATGCCACTACTGCGGAGCGACGAAAGCACCCATAACCGTTTGCCCCGTATGCGGTTCGCACAATATAAAACAAGGCAGAGTAGGCACCGAAAAAATCGTTGAGGAATTGAACTCTTTGTTCCCGTCCGCGCGCTGTACCAGAATGGACAACGATACCACTCAGAGAAAGGACGCCTATTTCAAAATTCTCGACAAATTCGGCAAGGGCGAGGCGGATATTCTCGTCGGCACGCAGATGATTGCGAAAGGGCACGACTTCCCGAACGTAACTTTGGTCGGCATACTCGAAGCGGACGCCGCACTTTTTATGAGTGATTTCAGAGCGTCAGAGCGCACGTATCAACTCGTTACGCAGGTCGCCGGCAGAGCGGGCAGAGCGGAGAAAAAAGGCAGAGTGATTTTGCAAGCGTACTGGCCCACTCACTACGTGTTCAAATTCGCAAAAACCTATGATTATCAAGGCTTTTTCGGCATAGAAAACAATCGTCGTATGGTCACAGGGTTTCCGCCTTATTGTACGCTACTCCGCGTACTTATTGCATCGAGCGACAGAGACACGGCACGCAACAGCGCGAAAGCGACTTATATCGCAATTCGCAATCTTCAAGATAAATACGGCAGGTTCCCGTTCCTCAATATGACGGAATCTCCGATAAGAATGCTCAGCGGACTTTATCGCTATCAGGCGGTCCTGCGCTTGAATCCGAAAAATTCCGACGAAGTAATCAACGACATATATAAAATAGTGGACAAAACCAGACCTTCAAACGGCGGTGCGTTCGTCGAACTAAATCCGCAAAATCTATACTGAGGTAAAAGATGGCAAAAAGAAAAATCGTACAAGTACCCGATCCGATACTCTATAAAAAGTGCAGACAAGTCGAAAAATTCGACGAAAAATTGCACGTCCTTCTCGACGATATGAAGGAAACTTTGGAAGATGCCAACGGTGCGGGGCTGGCGGCTCCTCAAGTAGCGGTTCTCAAAAGGGTTGCGATCGTCCTCACCGAAGACGGCTACTACGAACTTATCAATCCCGTAATCAAATCCGCAAAAGGCACTCAGACGGGCGTTGAGGGCTGTCTTTCCGTCAAGGGCAAATACGGCGAAGTCACGAGAGCAAAAGAGGTTGTCGTCGTCGCTCAGGACCGCTACGGAGAACAATGTAAGTACAAAGTCAAGGGCTTTACCGCAAGAGCGTTTCAGCACGAAATCGACCATTTAGACGGCATAATTTACACCTCTAAATGCGAAAGCGTCGAGGATGAAGAAGAATGAGAATAATATTTATGGGTACGCCGGATTTTTCTTCGGCAGTATTTGAAAAACTAAATTCCGTTTATCCCGTGACGGCAGTCGTTACCGGGCCCGATAAACCCGTTGGCAGAAAGGGAATATTGACGCCTTGCCCGCTGAAAACGTCCGCACTTAACGCAGGCGTTCCGGTTTTGCAATACGGCAAAGTTTCGAGAGAGGGACTCGACGATATTCGCGCGCTAAATCCCGACCTCGTCGTAACAGCCGCATTCGGACAAATTTTATCCGACGCATTTTTGCAAATTCCGAGACTCGGCGTAATCAACGTACACGCGTCCTTGCTCCCTAAATGGAGAGGAGCGTCGCCGATTCAATCCGCTATTTTGAACGGAGATAAAGAAACGGGCATAACCATTATGCGCACCGTAAAAGAAGTCGATGCGGGCGCAATATTGCTCCAAAAGAAATGCGCAATCGCACCCGACGAATATTCGGACACCCTCTTTGATAAACTTGCCGTCATCGGTGGCGAGGCACTCGTGGAGGCGGTGAAACTCATAGACGAAGGGAAAGCGGTCTACGTCGAACAAAATCACGACGAAGCAACTCATTGCGCTAAATTCGACAAAGATTCGGGTGCTATCGACTGGGACAAAACGCCCTCCGAACTCCATTCTTTCGTGCATGCGATGAATCCGTGGCCGTCCGCTTATACGCACTTGAACGGCAAGACGATAAAAATCGTCGAAGTCGAAAAGAGCGACCTTTCGGGGGAAGTCGGGACGATTCTTTCCACGGACAAAAAGCACGGACTTACCGTCGGATGCAAGGACGGTAGCGTGAGGATAGTCCGTTTGCAACCCGAAAGCAAAGGCAAAATGGACGACCTTTCCTTCCTCAACGGAAACAAAGTAGCGGTAGGAGATAAATTCGATTGAGAAAGTATATATCGAGCGCACTCAAAATACTCTCGAAAGTGTTCGTGGACGGAAGTTATTCCAACCGCGCGCTTTCGGATATTAAGACGGACGATATGACGACAAAACTCGTGTACGGCGTTTTGGAGCGCAACGTAGAGTGCGAATATATTCTCTCGAAATTCATCAAAAATAAGCCCTCCGCAACCGCATACATGCTTTTGAAAATCGGCACGTACGCTCTAAACAACCTTACGAACGTCCCCGCGTTCGCGATAGTCAGCGAAACTGTTGAGGTCGCCAAAACGGCGGGAAGAGACGTTCAACCGGGATTTATAAACGCGGTTCTCAAAAGGGTAGCGAACAAGGAATATACTCTCCCGAAACCTACCGATAAAAACTATCTCTCGGTGACGTATTCCGTCCCCGATTGGTTTGTGAAACGCTTAATCGCGGAATACGGCAAAGACGAAACGGTAAAAACTTTGTCCGCACCGATTTCCACTTATGAAAGCGTGCGGATAAATTCCGATTCGTCAAGATTGGAAGTGCTTGCAAAACTCGACGAGAAGGGCATACCGCACCGTGAGGGCTTAGCGGATACCTTGCTCGTTCCCTCCGACAACAAAACGGTCAAAGATATGTTCAACGACGGACGAATAACCTTCCAATCCTCGTCTTCGATTTTGGCTGTGCGTGCGCTAAATCTATCGGACGGCGGAGACGTTCTCGATCTTTGTTCCGCACCGGGCGGGAAAGCGGTACTGATGAGTGAAATCGCACCGAATGGCAAAATCCTTGCTTGCGACCTATATGAACACAGACTCGAACTCATCAAAAAATACGCCTTGCGTATGCGCGCGGACAATATAACTACCACTGTAAACGACGGAACAATACATAATCCCGACTGGCAAAACAAATTCGATTACGTCCTTTGCGACGCTCCTTGCTCGTGTTTCGGCACGTATAGAAAGCACCCCGACGTCTTCTTGCAACGAGGGGAAAAGGATATACCGAAAATTGCCGAAATCCAAAAAGCAATTCTGCGCAACGCCGTCGAATACGCAAAACCGAACGGCATCGTCGTCTACTCGACCTGCACTCTCTTTAACGCTGAAAACGACGACGTCGTGAACGACGTCCTTAAAGACGGCAAATGCGCTCCCGACGCCCTTCCCGAAAGCGTAGGAGCACAAGACGGCGCACATTCGATGAAACTTCTTCCCGTAGACGGCGGAGACGGTTTCTATATCGCACGACTCAGAAAATTATGACGGACTTACTCGGACTTAGCTTAACGGAATTGAAAGAGTTGTTCCCCGAACCGAAATATCTTGCGGGGCAAGTTTTTTCATTTTTGCACAAAGGCTACGATTTCGACGAGATGACCTCTCTTAAGAAAGATTTACGTGCGTATATGAAAGAAAATTTCATAGCAAACCCTGTCTCTATACTCGAAAAATTCGTCGGAAAATCCGGCACGATAAAGTACCTTTTCCGCCTCGCGGACGGCAATCTCATAGAGGGCGTATATATGCCTCACGACTACGGCAACACGATATGCGTCAGCACTCAAATCGGTTGCAGAATGGGCTGTACTTTCTGCGCAAGCGGACTCGACGGACTTCTTAGAAACCTCACTCCCGGCGAAATTCTCGGTCAAGTGATCGCGGTCAATCGCGATAACGGCGGTGCGCTCAAAGAAGATAGAGCGGTCACGAATATCGTACTTATGGGAAGCGGTGAACCGTTTGACAATTACGATAACGTGCTCAAATTTCTCGACCTCGTATCCGCCGAGAACGGCATCAATATCAGCGAAAGGAACATATCGCTTTCTACGTCCGGGCTTGCGGATAAAGTCAGAAAGTTTGCGGACAGCGGGCACAAAGTGACGCTATCAATCAGTTTGCACGCACCGTTTGACAATCTTCGTTCCGCACTTATGCCCGTAAACAAGGCGTTCAACGTCGAAAAAATCGTTTCCGCGGCAAGATACTATTTCGAGAAAACGGGCAGAAGAGTCATCTTTGAATATACGCTTATAAAAGGGGAAAACGACGACGACAAGTGTGCAAAAGAACTGGCTCGTCTCACTCGCGGTTTTCCCGCTCATATCAACCTTATACGCCTTAACGAGGTAAAAGAAAGGGACCACGTCGCACCCACCGAGGACGCTACGAAAGACTTCCTCAAAAAACTCGAATCACTTGGCGTATCGGCAACCATTCGTCGTTCTCTCGGCAACGATATAGAGGGTGCGTGCGGACAACTACGCAGAAGATATTTGGAAACGAACGCAGATGAAACTTGAAAAAGGCAGAGTTATTAAGGCGGTATCGTCAAAGTTTTTCGTGGACACCGAAAAGGGCGTCCGAGTTTGCTTTGCACGTAAAAAACTCAAAGCGGACGGAAATATTTTCGTCGGCGACTACGTGGAAATTTTCAAGGAACGCGACAGTTACGTCATCGAAGAGGTTATGCCTCGAAAGAACAAACTCATCCGCCCGTACGTAAGCAATATCGACGTATGTTTCATCGTGATTGCATCGGAACCCGCGCCCGATTTCACTCTCGTCGACAAAATCATCGTCAACTGCTTGTTTGAAAACGTCGAACCCGTGCTCGTCCAAAATAAATCGGATATTGATTTCATCGACCTTTCGGAGTATAATGGCGTTGTGAAGATAATCCGTTGCTCGGCGGAGAGCGGAGAAGACATCGACGAAATCGTCAAATTCGCAAAAGGCAAAACCGCATGTTTTGCGGGGCAGTCCGCCGTCGGGAAGTCGTCGATAATCAATGCGATACTCGACCGCGACCTTTGCGAAGTCGGCGAACTTGCAAAAAAAATCAAACGCGGTAAAAACACCACCAGAAAAGTCGAGATATACAATCTCGGCGGAACCTATTTCGTAGACACCTGCGGTTTCAGTATGCTCGAAACCGTAGAAGTCGAACCCGAAGATTTACGTCTCTATTTCGACGACCTCGAAGTCTATCGAAAGGATTGCCGTTTCAACACCTGCACCCATATCGACGAGCCCGATTGCGCCGTAAAACCGCACGTAGGCAAGGAAATAGGTGAGGGTAGATACCAAAGATACAAAGCGATTTTCAACGAATTGCAAGAAAGGAGGAAAAATAAGTATGAGTAAGGTTAAAGTTGCGCCGAGCATTTTGTCGGCAGACTTCGGAAAGATGGCGGATGCCGTCGTAAACGTCAAAGAATGGGGCGCGGATTGGGTGCATTGCGACGTCATGGACGGCGTGTACGTGCCGAATATAACTTTCGGTATGCCGATGATTAAGGCTCTGAGAAAATATACCGACCAATTTCTCGACGTTCACCTTATGATAACCGAGCCCGAAAAGTACGTAGGGCAGTTTTGCGATGCGGGAGCGGACCTCGTCACCTTCCACCCGGAGGCGAGCAAGGACGCAAAAGGCGCACTCGATACCATAAAAGCAAAAGGCAAACTCTGCGGAGTCGTGCTAAATGCAGACCAACCCTTTGAAGTCATCGAGCCATATCTTGCCGACGTAGACCTCGTGCTCATTATGACCGTTCAAGCAGGTTTCGGCGGGCAGTCTTTCAAAGCGGACAGACTCGAAATGGCAAAGAAAGTCTACGACCTCAAAATCAAAAACGGATACCGCTACGATATAGAACTCGACGGCGGTGTATGTCCCTCGAATATCGCCGAGTGCGTAGAAGCGGGCGCAAACGTTGTCGTCGCAGGCAGTGCCGTATTCAAAGCGGAATGCCCGACTTCTGCCGTCAAATCCATGCAAATCGACGCAAAATTCTAATCGGATAGAAAATTACACTTTGCCGACGGATTTATTCCGTCGGTATTTTTTTGTGTCAACGCGTCTGCATAACTCATATTATAGTCGCGGAGGCTAAAATGAAAATTATTTGCGTGAGCATACCAAAGTGGTTGAAACCGATAGTTAGACTGTTCAAAAAGAGTGCAAAAGAGAACAAGCCTGCGTCTACGTAACGTTAACAGTGCAAGATATATAGAAAGACGAAGCCGATTACCGTTAGAAAAGTAGCGTGATATTCGGGAAAAGGATAAAGAAAAAGCCCGTCGTAGGACGGGCAGTCGTGTCAATAGACAAAATTACGCGCGATCGATTTTGCCGGCGCGAAGACAATGTGCGCAAACGTAGACGTATTCCGTGCCACCGTTCGCGGTTTTTGCTTTGACTTTTTGGACGTTGGGCGCCCAACTGCGTCTGGTTTTTCTATTAGAGTGGCTGACCATGTTGCCGCTCATTCTGCCTTTACCGCATACACTGCATACTCTGGACATATCTAGTACCTCCTTCAAATCGTTAGTATTCTAACAAATCCACAAAGATTTGGCAACTGATTGACGCAAAATTCTTTATTTAGTTGCAAAATATTTTTACATATAGTAAAATCTTGACATAGGTAAACGCGATGTCACTAACAACTTCAAACAAATACGGCAAAATCTCCATATCCGACGAGGCGGTCGCAATCATCGCATCGGCAGCCGCGGCGGACTGTTACGGCGTGCTCGAAATGGTGTCCCGCCGTTTCAGCGATAACGTCGGTCATCTTTGGGGAAAGAGTACCCTCGGCAAGGGCGTAAAGGTTGCAACGGTTGACAACCTTATGTTCGTCGAGGTTTTTGTCATACTCAAAGTCGGAGTGAACATCGAAACAGTAAAGAAATCTATTGCCGATACCGTCAAGTTTGCCCTCGAACACTTCACCGGTATGAGGGTCAAACGCGTACAAGTCAACGTGGTCGGCATAAGAGTCTAATGAGGATATATGTTAAGCATCAACAGCACTAAATTTAAGGAAATGCTCGTTGGCGGAGCGCACGCACTCGAACTCAATCGCGCTCTTGTAGACGAATTGAACGTCTTTCCCGTTCCCGACGGAGACACAGGGACGAATATGTCTTTGACTATGTCTGCCGCCGTTCGCGAACTCAGCGTTTCCGGCTCGCAAGACCTCGGCGCAATCGCACTTGCGTTTTCCAAGGGCGCACTCAAAGGCGCTCGAGGCAATAGCGGCGTCATTCTTTCACAGATATTGAAAGGTTTTGCAATCGCACTCGACAACAAAACCGAACTCAATGCAAAAGATTTTTCAGCAGCGCTCAAAAAGGGTACCGAAATTGCGTATAGCGCGGTTATGAAACCCAAAGAAGGCACCATCCTCACCGTCGTCAGAGTTATGGCGGAAAACTCAGTGAAATTCGCAAGAAAGAAAGTCGAATTTGAAGAGTTCCTCAAGATGGTCATCGAGGCAGGTGAACAAATTCTGCAAAAAACTCCCGAAATGCTCCCCGTACTTGCAAAAGCGGGCGTGGTAGACGCAGGCGGTAGAGGACTCGTCACAATACTCGAAGGCTTCTATGCGGTCTTGGTCGGAGAAGATTTCAAGATGATAAAAGCGGACGCCGTCCGTCCTACGCTTTCGGACGACGTGAATAAACTCGTCTCGGAGGACGATATTTTGTCCAACGACTACGACAATATCACTTTCCAATATTGCACGGAGTTTTTCATCTCTCATCTCAAAACCGCTACGACATTGAGCGATATAGACAAATACCGCGACTATCTTGCTACGATAGGCGATTGCGTACTCGTTATAGGCGACCTCGACCTCGTCAAAACGCACGTTCATACCAACGAACCCGACAAGGCGCTCAAAGCGGCGTTGAAACTCGGTGAACTCGTCGATATTAAGATTGAGAATATGGTGGAGCAACATCGCAAAATCGTCGGTGAAGAAACCGTAAAAGACGGAAAAGCCAAAAAAGTTCCCGACAAAGAGTTCGCAATGGTGTCCGTATGTGCGGGCGACGGTATGGCGGCTATTTTCAAAGATTTGCTTGTAGACGTCGTCGTCGAGGGCGGTCAAACGATGAATCCGAGCGTATACGATATTCTCGGCGCAATCAACAAGACGAACGCAAAGAACGTTTTCGTGCTCCCGAACAATCCGAATATCATACTTGCAGCCGAACAAGCGAAGGATCTTGCGGACGTGAACGTATTCGTCGTGCCTACCACGTGTATGCCCGAAGGCGTTTCCGCCGCACTTGTATATTCCACCGAAGTCAGCGCGGAAGAAAACTTTGAAAACATGAAGAGTTCTTACGAAAATGTCAAGTCGGCTGAAATCACCCATGCCGTCAGAAACACTCGTATGAACGGTTACTCGGTGAAAGAAGGGGATATAATCGGCATTTGCGACAAGAAAATAGTCGCAAAGAGCGGTTCTATTGCGGAAGCGACCGTGATGACCGCAAACAAAATCGCAAAAGACGCGGACATGCTCACTCTCTATTACGGACAAGACGTAACCGAACAAGAGGCAAATCGCGTCGTCGAAATTCTTTCGGAAGCGCAACCCGACCTCGAAATTGCCGTTTACTACGGCGGTCAACCGCACTATTATTACGTTTTGTCGGCGGAATAAAATGGAACTCGACGGGGTAAAGGGCGTAGGAGAAGCAACTATCGCGAAATTATCCGAACTCGGAATAACCACCGTCGGCGGACTTTTATCCTTTCTTCCGTCAAAATATGTCAATTTGAAATTGCCCGAATCTGCTTTATATGCAGAGGAAGGGCAATTTTGTTTATTATCGGGCGAGGTAGTCAGAGCAACCGTGCCTTCAAACCGCGGGACTAAATCTTTCACAGTGACGTTTCTTGACAAAATTTCCGCAAAAAGAGTTTACTTCAAAGCGGTATTTTACAATCAACCGTATCTATACGAATATTTTGAAGTAGGCAAAAATTTCAGATTGCTCGGCAAAATCACTTTATCCGGCGGAGAAATGTTGCTCATAAATCCGACCGTCGAATCCGAAGAAAAACTCAAACGCCTCAACCGCGGAGTTTATACCGTTTATCCTCTGAAAGGAATTATAGGGCAGGGCACTTTCAAAAATCTGATTGACAGCGCCCTCGAATCACTCAGAAAATCCGCAGGCATCACGTCTGTCTTTCAGGAGGATTACGCAACGAAAGACGACGCGATAAAAGCAACGTGGCTCACCCTCAAATCCGCACATATGCCGGAGAGTACAGAGGAGTGCAAAGACGCTCTCGACACGCTTGCGTCTCTTGATTTCGCATGCGGACTTTACAACTATAAAACTGCACGCAAAAACGCCTCAAAAGAGAGAAAAGTATTCTACAATTTCACGAATTTTGGAATACTTTCCTTTGAAAATCTTCTTGATTTTGCATTGACGGACACTCAAATAGAAACTATGACCGAGATAGAGAACGACTTAAATAAAAACATTTCTATGTCGAGAATAGTATACGGAGACGTCGGTTCGGGAAAGTCCGTCGTCGCTTATTTTGCACTTGCAAAAGCCTTTGACGGAGGAAAGCAATCGGCGTATATGTGCCCGACCGAAATACTTGCTCGTCAGCAATATAAAAAGTTTTTGCCGATAGCGAATGCAATCGATATGAACGTTGCGTTGCTCACTTCGAGCACCAAACGCGCGGACAGAGAAGAGATTTTGCGTGGTTTGGCAAACGGAAGTATAAATGCGGTTTTCGGAACACAGTCGCTCGTCGGCGATGAAGTCAAATATAATTCGCTGTCCCTTGCCGTCATAGACGAACAGCACAAATTCGGCGTTTCTTGCAGAACGAGCATAGAAGAGAAAGGCGCGTCGGATATACTCACTCTCACCGCTACGCCCATTCCGAGAACGCTCGCACTCACCGTTTACGTCGATATTGACGTGTCGAAAATCGAAAAGCGTGCCGAGGCAAAAACGAATATTTCAACAAAAGTTATTTCGGACGCAAAACTTTTCGATATGCTACACTATATCGCAAGAGAATGTGCCGGCGGAAAACAAGCCTTCGTCATTTGTCCTACGATAAAAGATTGCGAAGGCAACGACTTATATTCAATCGAACACTTCGCAAAAGATTATAAAGACGTTTTCGGCAATCTAAGCATGTCAATTTTGCACGGCAAAATGTCGGATCAAGAAAAATCCGAAGTCATGAAACGCTTTTCGAACGGCGAAATCTCGGTGCTTATCGCAACTTCTCTCGTCGAAGTCGGCATAGATACCAAAGCAAATATTATTGCAATCCTCAACGCCGACCGCTTCGGACTTGCGTCTTTACACCAACTTCGAGGCAGAGTGGGGAGAGACGGCAGTGGCGCTTATTGTTTCTTGCATACAAAAGCGACCTCGGATAGGGCACTTGACAGACTCCTTGCAATGACTAATTTCGACGACGGCAGTATGCTTGCAGAAATCGACCTCGAAATGCGAGGATCGGGAGATATTCTCGGCGCAAAACAAAGCGGAAGTACGTCTACGCCGTATTTCGGATTGCCTCTGAATATAAACGTTCTCAGAGAAGCGAAGCGTATACTACGAGGCAAAACGAACGGCAAGGCGATTTCGGATTGTTTCAAAGAACTGTTCGACGCCGATTACGACGACTTCGTTCGTGCTCTCGAAACGGTAACTTTGAACAGTTAATCGTCGTTTCATATCCGTTTTTCTCTCGACATATATTCATTATATGGCAAAGAAAAAACGAGATAAGCGTGACCAAATCAACATCTGGGCAATCAAAATTACGGTAATTTCTTTTGCCTTGTCCGTCGTCATCGGTTTTCTCAGCGAAATCACCGCGGATGCAAACAGTCTCACCGTGACGCTACTTTTGCTTGCATTTTTGATATTTGCAAGCATAACCTTCGACGGAATAGGAGTTGCCGCCACGTCTTGCGTGACGTCCGATTTCGACGAAAACGTATCAAAAAAAGAATACGGTGCAAAAACCGCTCGTCGCCTTATTGAAAACAACGAAAAAGTATCGAACGTATGCAACGACGTAGTCGGTGACACTTTCGGAATTATATCCGGTGCGTGCTCGGTCGTCATCGTACTGAAAATCACTGCCGTACTCCCGTTAGGCCCACAAAAACTGCTATCTATTGCGGTATCTGCAGTTATATCTGCTTTGACTATAGGCGGAAAAGCAATGCTGAAAGAATCCGCGATAACAAACTCGAAAGACTTCGTATTCTTCGTCGCAAAGATACTTGCGGTCTTCGACAAAGAGGAGCGCAAAATCAAACGCTCGGTCGTAATCGAAACTCTGAATCAAAGGAAAAACACTAATGCGCTTGGACAAATTTTTAACCGAAAAACAAAATCTTCCGTCGAGAACCTATGCGGAAAATCTAATACTCAAAGGCAAGGTCGCCGTTGACGGAAAAAAAGTAACGAAACCGTCGTACAACGTCGAAGAAGGCGCAGTTATCGAGATTATCGAAGACGAGGGCTACGCCTCACAGGGCGCTTATAAACTCATCGAAGGATTAAGAGTATTTGGCGTAAACGTCGACGAAAAAGATGCGGTGGATATAGGGTGTAGCAACGGCGGTTTCACCGACGTACTTCTCAGAAACGGCGTGAAAAGCGTGCTTGCGGTAGACGTTGCCGATTGCGCATTGCCCGAACACATTCTTTCGGACGATAGGGTAACTTTTCTCAAAGCAAACGCAAGGGATTTGACGATAGCGCCCGTAGATTTTGCTTGTACGGACGTGAGTTTCATATCGCTAAAACTGATTTTGCCCACAATTTTCAACGCATTGAAATCGGGCGGGGAGTGCATCGCGCTCATAAAACCGCAATTTGAACTCGGAAAATCCGCGCTCAATAAAAAGGGCATAGTGCTGTCGGAAAAAGATAGGCAAAAAGCAATCGATACGGTGAAAGGCTACGCCTCGGAAGTCGGTTTCGAGATTTTGGGAGTTACACCTTCCCCCGTCTACTACGACAACAAAAACAAAGAATATCTTCTTTACGTCAAAAAGCCATATTTGTGTGGTTAGATTTTCAAAACGCAACGTCAATTGCGCACGAGTGTATGATAAATCATTATGAATTTTTTTCCAAAACCGCAAATTGTGTCTAATATTAATCTAAAACTCTAAAATAAAAAACGCCTTTCGGCGTCGATTACTTTTTGGATTTGACGATAAACAGAGTGAGTATCACGACGGCAAGGATAAGTCCCGCGATGCCGGATACCAACTTAATTGCAAATTCAGATGCGCAAATCAAACTTATCATACCAAGATTATATTTTTTCTCGGCGTAATTGTCAAGGAATATGAGCGCATATAAAGATTTCTATGCATATACACCGTCGTACTATATACTAAAAATCGCGGTAATTTATTTATAAAATAAATTTAATGAAAAATATTATGCAAAACGACTTGTATAAACGGATAAAATATTGTATAATCTCTTTCACAC
Source organism: uncultured Bacteroidaceae bacterium (assembly GCA_964563025.1). Taxonomy (GTDB): domain Bacteria; phylum Bacillota; class Clostridia; order Christensenellales; family CAG-917; genus RGIG4097. The sequence goes on from CAZLVK010000010.1 coordinate 37,876, forward strand.
ACAAAAAGGCAGTTATATGAGAATCGCAACCTACGTAAAACCTACGCTAAAAGACAATCCGTGGCGCAAAGCGACGGTGGAAGGGCTTAGTAACCTTCCCGATTTCGACGTGTTCGAGACCGAAAAAATCGACGGTAGCGTGGTTGCGGACGCATATCTCGTATTCGGCGGGGACGGCACGATGCTTTATGCCGGGGTAAATTCGCCCTGCAAAATCCTCGGAGTAAATCTCGGCAACGTCGGATTTCTTGCGGAGTTCGAGCCTGATACTGCGATATCCGTCATTGCGGACGCTCTCAGGAACGCTCCTACAAAGGAGAGAGGATTGCTCACCGCGACCGTGAACGGCAAAAAATTTCATGCACTCAACGACATTACCGTGCGTAGCACGAGTTATCGTCCTATATATATGAAACTTTACGTCAACGGCAAATACGTGGACGACTATCACGCGGACGGACTCATCGTATCGTCGCCGACGGGTTCTACGGCGTATTCGCTCTCGGCGGGCGGTCCGGTGCTTGCTCCCGACGTCGAGGGAATAGTGGTGAATCCCGTTTGTCCGCACTCGCTACACTCTCGCGCCCTCGTGCTGTCGCATAATGCGGTGGTCGAAATCATCCCGAACACCGACGACGCCGCAGCGGTCGCCGACGGAAACGAAATAGAGAAGTGTACGGACGGCGTAAAAATCACCTTCGGTGATAAAAAAGCGATATTCATCGAAAACGCCCGTTACGATTTTTATAACAAACTACTCGAAAAAATGAACAGATGGGGAGTCACCGACTAACCATTGGGAGGAAAATATGGCAAGAGCAACAAGACAACTTAAAATCCTTGAAATCATCGCCAAAAACGATATAGATACTCAAGAAGAACTCGTTATTCGTCTCAAAAACGACGGTTTCGACGTAACGCAAGCGACTGTCAGCAGAGACATAAAAGATATGGGCATAATCAAAGTCCTCACTACGGACGGCAGACATTACAAATACGTCGCGCAACAGCCCAAAGAACCCAGTTCTTCGGATAAATACATAAAGATTTTCAAGAATACCGTCATCTCCATTCGCACCGCTGAAAACCTCATCGTCGTAAAAACCGAAGAGGGTGGAGCAAATGCGGCGGCGGCACTCATCGACCGTCTCGATTACGACGAAGTCGTAGGCGTAATTGCCGGCGATAACACCATTTTCATTGCGGTGGACAGCATCGATAATGCGAGCAAAGTCGCAAATATGCTCGAAGACATTCTTCAATAACAACGATGATTAAAAGCCTGTCTATCACCAATATCGCGCTCATAGACAAACTCGAAGTGGAGTTTGGCGATAAACTCAACGTTTTGAGCGGTGAAACGGGCGCGGGCAAGTCGATAATCATCGACTCGGTCGGCTTCGTTCTCGGTGATAGAGCGGACAAATCGTTGATACGCTACGGCACCGACTACGCCGTCGTAGAAGCGGTTTTTGAAAACTACGAAACAGCAAACGTAAACGATTATCTCGAAGAAAACGGCATCGACCGCAAGGAAATCCTCATTCTTCGCAGAAAAATGACCGTGGACGGCAAAAACGAATGCCGTATCAACGGCAGAATTTCAACCTTGGCGACTCTTCGCGGTTTGACTGATTTACTCGTCGATATTCACGGACAACACGAGCACCAATCTCTTCTCAATTCCTCCACGCATTTGGGGCTCCTCGACAGTCTCGGCGGCGACGAAGTAGAGAACGCAAAACTTCAGGTCAAAGAACTTCATTCAAACTACGTAAATCTTAAACGAGAACTGAGTTCAATCGGCAATCAAGCGGATAGAGAGCGTAAACTCGACGTTTTGTCCTATCAGATAGCCGAAATCGAAAAAGCGGATATCAAAGAAGGAGAGGAAGAAGAACTCCTCGAAAAGAGAAAACGCATCCGCAACATAGAAAAAATTCTCGACGCGCTTTCAAGCGCAAAGGAACTTTTGGACGGTTACGAATCCACCGCCGTTTCGAGCGCACTCAAAACTACGATTGCGACTCTCAACCTCATCTCGACGTACGACAACCGCATCGAGGGATTGAACGAACGCCTTTACGACGCAAGAGAGGAAATCATCGACGTTGCGGAAACCGTCAAAGACTTTTTGAACGAACTCGACTTCGACAAATACGGCGCGGACGAAATCGAATCCCGTCTCGAAACAGTCAGAGGTATACAAAGAAAATACGGCGGAAGTTATCTTAGCCTCACCGAGTTTTACGAAAACGCAAAGCAAGAATACGATATGCTTTCAAATTCCGCCGAAAGAGTTGTCGTGCTTGAAAAAGAAATCGCAAAAACGGCGGAGAAACTCTTGTCGAACGCAAATAAACTCACCGCTATTCGCACGAGAATAGCGAAATCCTTTGAGAAAAACATTCTCGGCGAACTGAAAGACCTCGGTATGGGCGGAAGCACTTTCAAAGTCGGCATTGCTTCGACGGATAACCCCGACGAGATTACCGCAAGCGGGGCGGATACGGTTGAATTTTTGATTTCTCCGAACGTAGGCGAACCTTTGAAACCGCTTGCAAAAATCATTTCGGGCGGTGAAATGTCGAGATTTATGCTTGCCCTCAAGAATATTCTTGCCGACGTAGACGATATTGGCACTATGATTTTCGACGAGATTGACACCGGAATTTCGGGCAATATCTCGGCGGTCGTCGCAGAGAAAATGGCGAACGTGTCGAGAAAACGCCAAGTCATCGCGGTTACGCATATGCCCGCACTCGCGTCTATGGCGGACTCCCATTACCTTATTGCAAAATCCATCGAAAACGGCAAAACGCATACACACCTCGATTTGCTCTCCGAAGATACCGACGAAATCGCAAGACTCCTCGGAGGAAAAGACTATTCGACACACGCGGTACCGCATGCGTTGGAAATGAAAAATTGGGCAAACGAATATAAAAAGTCAATCGAAAACAAATAAATTAAACCGCCGCAAGGTGGTTTTTCTTAATAACGTACGACACCGTTAATACCCGCAAAAAATAGTTGTCGTAGAATTTATTGCGAACCGACGAACTTTTTGATTTCTACAAAATACGTCATATAACACGACGAATATGATAATGCGACAAATTGCTTGCGAAATTTTCCTATCCGTGCTAATATAAATCAGCAAGTTAGCCGGACGGTCGCGGGGTAGAAATACCGTGAGGAAAGTCCGAGCATCATAGGGCAAGAGTGCAGGTGAAATACCTGTGAAGGCGACTTTAAGGAAAGTGCAACAGAAAAATACCGCCCGCAAGGGTAAGGATGGAAAGGCGAGGTAAGAGCTCACCCGCAAATCGGTGACGAGGCGCGATGTAAACCCCACTCGATGCAAGACCGGAGCATATAGGGCTGCCCGTCCGCTCCACACGTCGCTTGATCTATGCGGCAACGCATAGGCTAGATAGATGACCGTTCAAGACAGAACTCGGCTTACAGACTAATCTTGCAAACGCTCGAAAGAGCGTTTTTATTTTTCAATCTTTTCGATTTCTAAACGCTTAAATTATTTCAAATAGTCAAGAATAGACGTATGGAATATCTTGTTGCAATCATCCTCACTTTGAGTTTTTTCGTATTTTACGTAGTGTCAAGACGAAAGCCTCGCGAACCTTTCACGACGCTTTTGCGGGACGAAGATTATATCAAAAAGTGCAAAGTTACCGCATCCGTTGTCGGCGCGCCGCAGGAAAACGGCAAGTGTACGTACGATACAAAACCCTTCTACAAAAACGTTAAAAAGGCGGAAAAGTTGACCTTGAAGTCCGAAATCAAGGAAATTCGCGAATTTCAGCCGTATTTCAGTGCGCTCAAAAAAGCAGGAAAAGGCAACTTTGAAAAACTTGCGGATTTGCCTTGTAAAGAAGATAAAACAAGGGTGGAAACCATTGCACGCACCGTGCTCGAAAACTCTGAATATATGCTGATTGAAGATAAAATCGCAAGCATATTCGACGCTTTCAACAAGATTTCAACCGTTACGTTCCCTGAAATCGAAGAAATGAAAAACGCATTTCGCTACGTTTATCTCGAAAAAGCAAGCTTTATTGCAACGCGTTTGATCGTTATAGAGAAAATCCGCAAAATCTCCGTCAAAATATCAAAAAATCCGAAACGCTACGAGAACTCGAAACTCTATAAGAGGATTAAAGACAACAACGTTTTTCTATATTATTCCGCTACGGAGAGGGGAGAAAAAATTCCGTCGGCAGAGGCGGTATATTTCGACGTATTTCGTTCAAGCGAAAAAATTCTCTCGAATATAACTGACGGAATAAACCTACTCGACGCATTTTCTTTCTACAAATTTTATCGTCCGCTTGAAATTATATATCGTTACGACGTTTTCTTCGAAGCGGAGGAGAGCGCAAAGAAAGCATACTTACTTGATCTTAGCGAGCAATCGACCGAAATCAATATCGATGAATATTGTTATGCACTCGTCATCGACAATTATTTGAAAAGGGCAGTCCCTCCTACCGTAACCGCAAAAAAGATAAATCTCGGTTTCGGGACGATTTTTGAGTTTTATCGAAAAAAGGATTTGATGACTTTGCTCGGCACATTAACCTCTCGGGACTTGATGTCGCTATACTATGCCGAACCATTGAAAAAAGACAAATGTATTCTAAAAAATGCAAAATTTAAGAATACTTTTGTGCCTTATACACCGCAAAAGACGCTGAAATTCGGGATTTCAATAGGAAACGACAAACTAACTTTGACTCCGTCCATACCGCCAGAATTTGACAAAATCGAACTCGATTTCAGTTATAAAAGCGTTCCTCATCATGTCACCATTTTACCATCGAGTGCCAAATCACTCTCGATAAACGGCACTAAAATGCAGGGCATACCCGCGGTCAAACTCGGAAATATCCCGCTTGCAATCGAACTAAAAACGCCATTTCACGAACGTTGACAAAAATCCGTTTTCTTATAAGATATTGCGTCGGAAAGGGAAACCTTTCGGTTAGCGGTTTTACCATTAGTCTTGTGCCTTATTTACGACTTTGACGGATTACCGCTTACTTTGTGCCTTGTTTACGACTTTGACGGTTACGCTTGCATTCTTTGAGACGCCAAAGCATAAGTCCTTCGCGACTTTTCGTAGCAAGGCATTTTTCATGCTCTCAATCACAATCCGACTTTTCTCTTTACTTTTTATTAAAAAGAATTATAATTAAGTTATGGACTTATTCGATTTGCAAAACAACGTAGAAAAAATGGCTCCGCTTGCCGAAAGAATGCGTCCCGAGACTCTCGACGAATTCATCGGACAAGCAAAAATCGTGGGCAACGGCTCCCTTCTTCGTCGCGCAATCGCCGCAGACAGACTGGGTAGTTGTATATTTTACGGTCCTCCGGGCACCGGGAAAACCACGCTTGCGCACATAATCGCTCAAAACACCAACGCTAATTTCGTCAAACTCAATGCCGTAACGGCGGGAGTCGCGGACGCAAAAAAGGTCATAGAGGACGCAAAAGAACTCCTCAGAGTTTACGGACGCAGGACCTATCTTCTCCTCGACGAGTGCCATAGGTGGAACAAAGCGCAGTCCGACAGCGTTCTTCAAGCCATAGAGCAGGGCTACATAATTTTCATAGGATCCACTACAGAAAACCCGTACGCAAATATGACGAGAGCAATCGTGTCGCGATGTCGAGTTTTTGAGTTTTCAAGGCTCACCGACAAAGATATTCTATCGGGCTTAAAGCACGCCTTAGCAGACAAAGAAAGAGGTCTCGGCGATATGAACGTCGTCGTAGACGACGATGCTCTAAGTCATCTTGCTTGGGCGGCAGGCGGGGATATGCGCACGGCACTCAATGCTCTCGAACTTGCGGTAATCACGACTCATGCGAGCGCGGACGGAATTATCCGCGTAGACAAGACGGTCGCCGAGCAGTCCATACAGAAAAAAGCGTTAGGCTTCGATGAAAGCATGTATTACGACATAATCTCCGCATTCATCAAGAGCATGCGCGGGAGCGATTCGGACGCCGCCGTATATTGGGCGGAACGACTCATAGAAGCGGGTTGCGACCCCATGCTCATCGCAAGACGCATCGTAATACACGCGGCGGAAGACGTAGGTATGGCAGACCCGAACGCCTTAGTCGTGGCGGTTTCCGCAATGAACGCATATGAGAAAATCGGCTTGCCCGAGGGGAGAATACCCCTCACCGAAGGGATAATTTACGTAGCGGAAGCACCCAAATCCAACCGCGTGGAAGTCGCTCTCAACAAAGCGGAACAAGCGGTCAGAACCGTCAAAAGAGAATCCGTTCCCGTTTATCTCAGAGATCCGAACTATAAGGGCGAACAAGTAAGCGGATACCTTTATCCTCACGATTTCGGCGGTTGGGTAGACCAACAATATCTTCCCGACGAACTGAAATCCGCGGTTTTTTACGAGCCGACCGACAACGGTTTCGAGAAAGTCGTAAAAGAACGCAAAGCACAAAGAAAATCCAAATTCAAACCAAATGCTAACGATAAATAACCTGACGAAATCCTATTCGGGCAATTCTACTCCCGCCGTCAACAACCTTTCGCTCACCGTAAACCCCGGTGAAATTTTCGGATTTATCGGTCCGAACGGCGCGGGCAAATCCACGACGATAAAGTGCATAACGGGCATTTTGTCCTTTGACGACGGCAGTATTCAAATTGACGGTATCGACCTCAAATCCGCACCGATAGAAGCAAAAAAACAAATCGGATACGTATCCGACGAGCACGTAACTTTCGAGCGTTTGACGGGTGCTGAATATTTGAATTTTATGGCGAACGTCTTTGACGTTCCCGAAGCGGAGCGCAAAGAAAGACTGAATCGCTATCTCGAACTTTTCAACCTCAACGGCGCGATAAACGACCAAATAAAGAGTTATTCCCACGGCATGAAGCAAAAACTCAGCGTAATAGGCGCACTCGTGCACGAGCCCAAACTTTGGATTTTGGACGAACCGCTCACCGGACTCGATCCGAAATCCGCTTTCACCCTCAAAAAGCTAATGCGCGAATATGCGGATGCCGGCAACTCCGTGTTTTTCAGTTCGCACGTACTCGACGTCGTCGAAAAAGTATGCGACAGAGTAGGGATAATCGACGGCGGAAATTTGATAACGGTATGTTCGGTTTCAGAACTTCACGAACAGGGGCTTAGTAAATCCCTCGAAGACCTTTTCCTTCAAATAACTTCGGACGATAACGATGAAAGCGATGAGTAAGTATCGATTATTGTTCGGTGTGCTTGCAAAAGATTTTTACAAGGGCACTTCGAGCGGAAAAAAGAAAACTGCGGGGATAATCGTAACGGGGCTTAGCACTCTACCGCTACTGATTGTCATCTGTTTTATGCTTTACACTCTGACGAAGAGTGCGGTGGGTAGGGGAATATTCCCGCAAGAAGTAACCCTCGTAGTCGCCGCAACGCAGGTGATAACCTTTTTCTTTGCAATCCACGGCATACTCTCGACTCTTTATTTCTCGGAGGATTCGCGGTTTTTAGCGTCGTTGCCGGTGTCCCCGACAACGATATTCTTCGCAAAAATCTCCCTCGTATATCTCAATGAATTGATTATTTCGACATACGTATTATTGCCGTCTTTGCTCACGGTGGCGTTGACGGCAAAAAGTGCGGGATATATCGTTTTTCCTGCATTCTATCTGCTTATACCGATAATAATATTGCTGACTCCCGTGCTCCCGCTCGCGATAGCGTCCGTCGTATCGATGCCACTCATGTACCTATCTCGGTTTTTCAAGCGGAGAAGCGTGGTCGGAACGGTCGTCATATTGATACTATTCGGCGCACTGTTCGCATTATATTTCCTCGTAATCCCCGAAATGATGGACACGAACAACGTCGTCAACCTCTCGGACGGCGCGGTGAGCGCGATTGTCAAAATCTCTAATATTGCCTATCCCGATAAGGTCGTAATCTATACCGCACTCGGCATAAATGCGTGGGTAAACTTCGGCATATCCGTAGGAATATATTCGGGAATGATTGCCTTCATCGTCCTCGTCTCGAAACTGTTTTATCAAAAAGCGGTCGCCGCACAAGCGGAAACTTCTAAGTCCGCTTTCACAAGACGTAGCGAACAAAAACGGCAATCTCATCTCATTGCACTCCTCGAACGAGACTTCAAATCTCTCGTACGCTATCCCGGGCTTGCGCTCTCCTCGTTCATGAACGTGATTCTCTCGCCAATAATGCTCATCGTCACGTACGCTTTCACGGACGACGATACTTACACGCTTTTATTGTCTGCCGAGGATAGCGATACGATTATCCTTCCTATGGTTATAACGGGCGTCGCTTTTCTGTATTCTATCTTGCTGAATACCGGAATCAACTCGACTGCATCCCTTGCTTTCAGCCGAGACGGAAAAGCGTATTACGAGATGAAACACCTACCGATTAAGCCCTCCGAAATCATAGCGGAAAAGGTTATATTTTCAAATATCGTCTCCGCAGTCGGAATCGTCGTGCTGACGATAATCGTCGGAGCGATGATGAGAGTAGGTGCCGTCAACACCTTGCTTTTCGGCGTGATTATGCTTATAATGTCTTCGGGTATAAACGCACTTTCGATCTATATCGATATGCTGAAACCAAACCTCGACTGGAAGGATACGTCCGAACTGCAACGCGGGAATATGCTGATACTCTTGCCGTATCTCGTCTGCATGGTGATAGCGGTAGTAGTAGTCGTAGTATCTTGCGTATTCTCGGCAACCGCACCGCTTTTCGGCGTAGTCGGCTCATACGCACTCTTTTGGTGTATAACTGCAGGGACGGCGATAACGGTGGCGGTTATCTTCAACTTACTACTGTTCAAACGAGGAAATAAACTATACGAAAAAATGGGCGAAAACAAAATCTATTCTAAACGCAAAAACGAATCCAATGCTCTCAAAAGCGGATTCTTAAAGTAACGGAGAAAGTATGAAAAGAAAAATCGCACTTGACGTCGGAGACGTCAGAATAGGAGTGGCGGTCAGCGATACCCTCGGTATCACCGCAAATCCGAGAGAAACTTACGTCCGAAAAGGCAAAACATTCGAGCAGGATATTGCCTATTTCGTTGAATATGCAAAGAGAGAGGACGCGGACGCTTTCGTTCTCGGGCTTCCCCTCAACATGGACGGTACGGAAGGTCCGAGGGTAGAAGTTACGAAAGAATTCGGGGACGCGCTGAAAGAAGCAAGCGGGCTCGACGTCGTGTACATTGACGAAAGATTGACAACGGTCTCCGCCGAAAGAATGCTCATCGAGGCGGACGTTAGACGCGAAAAGCGCAAAACCGTCATCGACAAAGTTGCTGCGACAATAATTTTGCAGTCCTATCTCGAAAGTCGAAAATCAATATTCTAACCAGTAGGATTTTATTTGTGAGCATTTATTGCAAAGAATAATCATCCGAACCTCGGCGTAAAACCGCTCCGCGCAAATTATTGGTGTTGCATTTTGGAGCGGGTTGTGCTAAAATCAATGAAAACAAAGGAGGTCTACTTATGGCAGACTTTTTCAAAGACCAAAACGAAGCAACCGAAGACGACGATATTATCGTCCTTTATAACGAAGCAACCGACAAAGACGAGGAGTTTTACGAACTTGCAACCTTGGATGTGGACGACAAATGGTATATCGTCATGAAACCCGTCGAGCCCCTTCCCGATATCGAAGAAGACGAAGTCCTCATTTACGAAATCGTCGAAGATAAAGAGGGCAACACCAACTTCGCGGCAATCGAAGACGACGACGTCCTCGAAAAGGTATTCAACGAGTTTATCAAAATGCTCGAAGAATGGGACGGGGGAGAAGAATAATCGGATTTTCGCTCCGCATCGAAATCTTCTCAAATTTGCTTGAAAAAGTTGTTTATTTTTCTTGCAAAAAATTTATTTATATAATATAATCATCATCGCACCGCACACTTCGGCGGAGTTCGTGTCGTTCCATCGGTGGCTCGGACGTCGAAACCGAAGGAGGTAAAAACAAATCAAGGAGGACCATAAAATGGCCGTAACAACCATGAAAGCCCTGCTCGAAGCAGGCGTCCACTTCGGACATCAAACCAAAAGATGGAATCCTAAAATGTCAAGGTACATCTACGCAACCCGCAACGATATTCACATTATCGACCTTGCAATCTCCGTCGACCACGTCGAGGCTGCATATCAATTTGTGAAGAGCATCGCGGCAGAAGGCAAATCCGTCCTTTTCGTCGGAACCAAAAAACAAGCCCAAGACGCAATCCAACAAGAAGCGGAACGTTGCGACATGTTCTATATCAACCAAAGATGGCTCGGTGGCACTCTCACCAACTTCAAGACCATCCGCACTCGTATAGACAGACTCAACAAAATCAATCAAAGAGAACTCATCGGTGAGTTCGAGATGCTCCCCAAGAAAGAAGTCGCAGCACTCAAGAAAGAACGCGACGACCTCGAAAAGAACCTCGGCGGCATCAAAAATATGCGCGGTTTGCCCGGATGCCTCTTTGTAGTCGACCTCAAAAAAGAAGAAATCGCAATCAAAGAAGCACGCAAACTCAACATCCCCATCGTAGCAGTCGTAGATACCAACTGTGACCCCGACCTCGTCGATTACGTCATCCCCGGCAACGACGACGCTATCCGCGCAATCCAACTCTTCGCATCCTTGATGGCGGACGCAGTCATCGAAGGAAGACAAGGTGAATCCTATACCGCACCCAAAGCGGCGGAAGAAACCGTAGCAGAAGAAGCACCCGCAACCGAAGCGACTCTCTCTCCCGAAGAAGCCCTCGAAAAGGCAATCGCAGAGAAGGAAGCAGAATAATATCGTAAAATAATTAGGAGAATATACTATGTCATTCACAAGCAAAGACGTTATGGAACTCCGCGGTAGAACCGGTGTCGGTATGATGGATTGCAAAAAAGCACTCGTAGCGACCGACGGCGACATGGAAGCCGCAATCGATTATCTCAGAGAAAAAGGCATCGCAACCGCAGCGAAGAAAGAATCTCGTATCGCGGCGGAAGGCATTGTCTACGCAACCAGCAAAGACAATAAACACGTCCTTATCGAAGTCAACTGCGAATCCGACTTCGTCGCAAACGGTCCTATCTTCCGTGAATACGTCGACAAAGTCGCAAATTACGTCCTCGACAACGAAAACGCAACCGTCGCGGAAGTCACCGCGGCAATGACCGACGTCACCAACGAATACGTCATGAAGATGGGAGAAAAAATCTCAATCAGACGTTTCACCGTTTACACCGCAAACGACAGCACCGTCGACACCTATATCCATATGGGCGGCAAAATCGGCGTTATGGTCGAAGCATGCGCATGCGCACCTAAGGAAGTCGTCCACGACGTGGCACTCCAAATCGCGGCGGCAAACGCACAATACGTTTGCAAAGACGACGTCCCCGCAGACGTAGTCGCACACGAAAAAGAAATCCTCAAAGCACAATCTTTGAACGAACCCAATCCCAAGCCTCTCGCAATCATCGAAAAGATGATAGAAGGCAGAATCAATAAGTTCTTCAAAGAAATCTGCCTCCTCGACCAAGTTTTTGTCAAGAACGGCGACGTCACCATCGCACAATATCTTGCACAAAACGGCGGAGCAAAAATTCTTCGTTTCACCCGTTACGCAATGGGCGAAGGTCTCCAAAAGAGAGAAGACAACTTCGCAGAAGAGGTTATGCAACAAGCAGGACTTAGCAAATAATCAAAACGCAAAGGGGAGCGCGTTCAGCGTTCCCTTTTTTTATCACGATAATCTACGAGGACAACTATGGCAGATCTTAAATTCAAAAGAGTTATCATAAAACTTTCGGGCGAAGCACTTGCGACCGAGAACGGCATGGGCATCGATATGAACAAACTCGGCGCAGTCGTCGACGAAATCATCGAAGTCAAAAAACTCGGTGCGGAAATCGGTATAGTCATCGGTGGTGGAAACTTCTGGAGAGGCAGACAAGCGGACTCCGAAATGAACAAAACCACCGCGGACCATATGGGTATGCTCGCAACCGTCATCAACGCACTTGCAATTCAAGACCAAATCGAAAGAAGAGGAGTACCCGTCAGAGTTCAAACCGCACTCACCATCACCAAAGTTGCCGAACCCTATATTCTTAGAAAGGCAATGCGCCACCTCGAAAAAGGCAGAATAGTGATTTTCGCATGCGGTACCGGCAATCCTTATTTCTCTACGGACACCGGCGCGGCGCTCAGAGCAGCGGAAATCGGCGCGAACGCACTTCTTCTTGCAAAGAACGTGGACGGCGTCTACGACAGCGATCCCAAAGTCAATCCGAACGCTGTCAAATTCGACAGACTCAGTTATATGGACGTCATCTCCATGGGACTCAAAGCAATGGATACCACTGCAATCACGATGTGTATGGACAACGAAATCCCCATCATCGCATTCAGTCTTATGGAAAAGGACAGCATCAAGCGCGCGCTCGAAGGCGAAAACATCGGCACTTATATCGGAAAATAATTTTTGCAAAACAAAATTCGCTGTTCTAACGACGTGTTTTGACAGAAACCGATATTCTATCAAAGTATTTATCGACAAAAAACGGGTTGATTTTCACCCGTTTTTTGTATTGCAATGCGCGCGTATATTTGTTATAATATATAAAGTATCATAAATAGGAGGCTACTATGGCTTACGGCATCGACCTCGTCGATATGATTTTCGACGATATGCAGGAAAAATTTGAAAAAACCACTCGCAACTACGAAGGCGAACTCAAAATGGTCAGAGCGGGACGCGCTAATCCCCATCTTCTCGACAGAGTTTTCGTCGACTACTACGGAGTGGAAACCCAACTCAACAAAATGGCGAACATTACCGTCCCCGAAGCAAGACTCATCGTCATTTCCGTTTGGGATAAATCTCAACTCAAAAACGTAGAGAAGGCAATTCTTGCGGCGAACCTCGGCGTTACCCCCAACAACGACGGTATCGTCATCCGCCTCGTTTTCCCCGAACTCACCGAGGAAAGAAGAAAAGCCCTCGTCAAAGACGTGAAATCCGGCGCGGAAAACACCAAAGTCGTGCTTAGAAACGCTCGTCGCGACGCCATCGACGAACTCAAAAAACTCGAAAAGAGTTCGGATATAACCGAAGACGACCTCAAAGATTTCACCGAAGACGTCGATAAGGCGGTCGCAAAAGCAATCGAAGAAATCGACAAAATGTGCAAAGACAAAGAAAAGGAAATTCTCGAAGTCTAATGGTACCTCGTCACGTAGGATTTATAATGGACGGCAACGGACGGTGGGCAACCGCACACGGCCTCGAGCGTTACGACGGCTATGCCGCCGGTTTACTTGCGCTCCGTAAAGTCGTCAAGAGAGCAAACGAACTCGGCATAGAAGCGATAACCGTATACGCGTTTTCCACCGAGAATTGGGCGCGCCCCGACAGCGAAAGAGACGCCATTTTCAATGTAGTAGAGAAGTTCAACCGAACCTACGACGGAGATTTGCGCATTACGTATTCGGGAGATATAGCGATGCTTCCCGACGAAATCGAGGACAGCATTTGCGAAATCGAGGATAGAACCAAGGACAACAAAGGCACCGTCCTCAACATAGCGTTCAACTACGGCGGACAAGCGGATATACTCCACGCCGCCGAGATTTGTTTTTCTCACGGCACATTCTCGAAGGAAAACTTCGAGCGCGCGCTTGCAAGTTCGCACTTGCCTCCTCTCGACTGCATAGTCCGCACCGGCGGTGAAATGCGACTTAGCAACTTCATGCTTTACGAGGCTGCCTACGCAGAACTCATCTTCCTCGTCAAACTTTGGCCGGATATGGAAGAGGAGGACGTGGACAAAATCGTCGCGCTTTTTGAAGAGCGCAAAAGAAAATTCGGAGCATAGGACGGTTTAATTCGTTTTTAACGTAACCGTTCTATCCTCAAAAGGACAAAATATGCTGAAACGCACTCTGACGGGTTTATGTCTCATTGCTCTCATCGTCGGTTTTATGGCGGGAGGGTACTTCGTAAGCCCGATTTTTGTTGATATGCTCATCTACGTGTTCTTGCTCGGTGCCGTAGTGGAGATGTATAACTGCCTGAAAAACGCGGGATTCAAGACGTTCCCCGTGCCCGTAGCGTTCGTGATGATAGCGGGTTATCCCGTCTATTATTGCCTTGCTCGTTTCGTAGGCTGGGGCACCGGACTTCAAGGACTTCTTGCGGTACTTCTTGCGGGGATGACAATCGTACTCACGATTTTCACGTTCAAGCCCGCAAAAGTCGACGGAGTCGAAGACGGCAAAGCGTGCGACCTAAAAGACCTCTTTGCAAACGTATTCATTCTGATATATCCCGTTGCCTTCATGGCACTTGCTTGGAACCTCAGTTTCAAGTACAGCGGATTTTTCGCGATACTGTTTGCGGCGCTTGTTCCCGTCATGGGAAGCGATATGTTCGCCTACTTCTTCGGGGCGTCGTACAGTGCAATATGCAAAAAACGCGGGGTAGAACCCAAGCGTCTTTGCCCGAAAATCAGCCCGAAAAAGACCGTCGTCGGCGGTATAGGCGGAGTTTTCGGCGGTATGCTCGTCGCGATACTCTTCTGGTTGCTGTTTGAATACTTTGCGGTATTCCCGTCGAGCGGATACGCACCTTTCATCTCTCACGCCGTTGACGGCTGGGAATGGAAAACCTCTCTTATCTATCTCGCACTCGGCGCGATTTGCGGAGTCATCTCCGAACTCGGCGACCTTGCGGCGTCCCGCATTAAGCGCGCTATGGGCATAAAAGACTACGGCAAAATTTTCCCCGGTCACGGCGGATTTATGGATAGAATAGACAGCGTTATGTACTGTCTCGTAATACTAACTATAGCCTTCACGGCAATATACGGATTTTGATGAAAACTATAACCATCCTCGGAAGCACAGGCTCAGTCGGGACGCAAGTCCTCGACGTGGTACGCAAACACCGCGACAAATTCAAAGTCGTGGGGCTTTCGGCATACACGAACGAAAATCTTCTTCGCGACCAACTCACGGAGTTCAATCCGACGCACTACTATTTCCCGGGCGGTGCGGTAGAAATTCAAAGCAGTCTTTTCGACTTCCTCGACGACGAAAAATCCACGAAATGCTTGTCGTCACTTGAAGAACTCGCAAGCGTCAAAGCGGATATAGTCGTATCGGCTGTCGGCGGTATCGCGGGACTTTGGGCGGCTGTCGCAGTTCTTAAAAACGGCGGTACGCTTGCTATTGCGAACAAGGAAAGCATAGTCGCTGGGGGCAGACACCTCAAAGCATTGGAGAAAAAGTACGGCGGGAAAATCATACCTCTCGACACCGAACACTCCGCGATTGCTTCTTGTCTTGAAGGGGAAAATCCCCGCTTTGTCAAGAAGATAATACTCACCGCAAGCGGTGGTGCGCTCAGAGATATGAGCAGTGCGCAAATTGCAAAAGTGACTCCCGAACAAGCCCTCCAACATCCCGTATGGAAAATGGGCAAAAAGGTTACCATTGATAGTGCCACTCTATTCAATAAAGGACTCGAAATCATCGAGGCAATGCGACTTTTCGAGGTATCTCTCGACCAAGTCGAAGTGGTGATTCATCGCGAAAGCATAGTTCATTCTTTCGTGGAATTCAGCGACAACAGCGTAAAGGCGTTGCTTAGTGCGCCCAATATGGCGTTATCCATTGAACGCGCGCTGTTTTATCCCGAAAAAGCGGATAATTCCGTCCCCGAAATATCCCTCCCAAAACTCGGTTCGCTCTCGTTTTCGGAGCCCGACTACGAGAAATTCCCGTGTCTGGCAATCGCAAAACAAGCGGCAAAAAAAGGCGAAGGAGCGTGCATAGCGGTATCCGCCGCGGACGAAATCCTCGTGGACGAATTTTTGCGTCATAAGATTAAACTCGGCGATATTCCGCAAAAACTCGAAAAAGTGCTTGGCAAATTCGCGTCAGTCGGAGACGTCGAACTCGACGACGTTACACGCATAGACACCGAGGCAAGAAAATATACTTATTCAGTACTCAAATAGTAGGAGCATAAAGTTTGTTTGACTTAATTTTGGCGGCAACGTCAGCAAAAGAAGTATTCACGTATATCGGCTACGTCATCGTAGCCGTGCTTGCGCTTATGCTGATGATAGTGATACACGAAAGCGGACACTACCTTGCGGGCAAGTTGCTCGGCTTCAAAATTGACGAATTTTCCATCGGTTTCGGCCCCGCGATTTTTCAACGCAAAAACAAAAAGACAGGGGAGGTTTTTTCCGTTCGTCCCATACCTATCGGCGGATTTTGCGCCTTTCACGGCGAGGACGAAGAAGAAAGCACTGCGGTTAATCCCTACGTAAACGCCGAAATCGCAAACGACGGCAGAAAAGGAATATTGTCCTATCTATCTGACGGCAAAGCAGTCAGTCCCGACAAAATCGAGCCGTTTGAAGAAATCTCGGACGAGTCAAACAAGAAAGGCGTGTTGTCCTATCTTAACGAAGACAAAGGGCTTCGTTTCAACGACCAACCCGCTTGGAAACGCTTAATCGTGCTGTTTTCGGGCGCGTTTTTCAACTTTTTGAGTGCGATACTCATCATCACGATATATTTCACCGCCTACGGACAAATTCTCCCCGTCGTCGCAAAGACGTACGACGTCGAGAGCGGTGAGCACGTTTTTCAAGAGGGCGACGTTGTTCTTGCCGTCAACGGTAAACAAGTCAATATTATGCTCGAAGAAGATCTATACAACACCTTTGCAGACCTCGGAGATAGTGCGGAATTCAAGATTTTGAGAGACGGCGAAGCAATCAAAATCACCGTCCATAAGCAAAATTATACCTACAAAGAAATTAAAACCGACGACGCAGGCAACGAATACGAAGTGGAAGAGACCAAATACGGTTTCGGCATAGCATACGGCTTTGCCCGAGTAAAACTGTCCTTTTTCAGATCTTTCGGACGTGCGTTCGGGTTCTGTTTCTTCATCGTATTCAAAATTCTTGCTTCCCTCGGCGCACTGATTACCGGCAAAGTCGGTATAGAGACGGCGGGCGGTACGATAACCGTAGTCAAAACGATAGCGGAGGTCAGCAGTGCGGGCTTCGACGCATTCTTGTACGTAGTTGCAATAATTTCCGCCAACCTTGCGGTCATGAACTTGTTGCCGATTCCTGCTCTCGACGGTTCGAGAATGTTGTTCACTTTCATAGAAATGATATTCAGAAAACCCGTACCTCGCAAAATCGAGGGCGTAATCCACACGGTAGGACTTATCGTACTACTTGTGTTAGTCGTGTTCCTCGACGTATTCCATCTCGTCAGCGGAGTATAAAACGAATGAGTAAAAGAAGATTATCCAAAAAAATATACATAGGAAACGTAGCGGTAGGCGGGGACGCACCCGTTTCGGTGCAGTCTATGCTCAACGCCAAAACAACGGACGTTGAAGGCTGTTTGAGGCAAATAGATAGCCTAAAACGCCTCGGTTGCGACCTAATACGACTTGCGGTACCCGACGAACGATCGGCGGAGTGTATGAAAATTATTTCTGTCGAATGCGGACTACCGCTTATTGCGGACGTTCATTATAGTTACCGTCTTGCGGAACTTGCCGTAAAAGCGGGCGCAAAGAAACTCAGAATCAATCCCGGCAACATGACCGCGGACGGCAGAACGATTGACGAACTCGTCGCGTTGCTTAAAGATTACGGCGTACCCGTAAGAATAGGCGTAAACGGCGGTAGTCTCGACAAGCGTTTCAAGGGTATGTACGAGGACGAAGCACTCGTCGCAAGCGCACTTTCTACCGCGGATATGCTCGAAAGTCACGGTTTCGACGATATAATCATTGCAATAAAATCATCGGACGTCGAAACGATGATCGAGGCAAACAGAAAACTTGCCCTTCAATGCGATTATCCGTTGCACCTCGGCGTGACCGAAGCGGGACCGCTGAAAAGAGGACTCATCAAATCCTCAATCGGCATCGGCACTTTGCTTAGAGAAGGCATAGGCGACACAATAAGAGTTTCCCTCACCGCACCGATAGAAGAAGAAGTCAAGGCGGGAATAAATATTTTGCGTGCTTGCGGATTAAGAAGTGTCGGGGTGGAAATCGTATCTTGCCCGACTTGCGCAAGAACGGAAATCAACGTTGAGGAACTTGCTAACACCGTAGAGGAGTTGACGGAGCATATAACAAAACCCCTCAAAATCGCTGTTATGGGATGCCCGTTGAACGGAATAGACGAGGGCAAAAACAGCGACATCGGGATTGCGGGCGGAAAAGAGAAATCCGTACTTATGCTGAACGGCGAAATTTACAAGACAATAGACAGCAAGGATATAAGAGAAGAACTGCTGAAAGCGATAGAAAAATTGATATAAGAATTACAAAATTCGCTGTTTTTTGGAATACTTTTTCAATTAATCGCGGATAAAACACACCAAAAGGTAGATAAATGACAAAATTCTACGAAGAGTTTCAAAACGCAACGAACGGCAAATTTAAGGAGTTGAAATTCAATTCCGCCTTTTACGATACAAAACTCAAAACACTCACCGTGCGATTCATTATTAACACGTTCGTCGCAAGAGCGTCCTTCGGCGACGAGAAAAAAGCAGAAGTTTTGTCCGCAGTCCAAAAACTGTTCCCGGGTTTAGCGGTAAAGGTCGAATACATAAATACATTTGCAGACGACAGAGTGGTCAAAACAAAAGTACATAGTTATTTCAACGAAAACCTCAATATGGTGTTCAAGCGTCTTAGCGACGACAATATCGCAGTAAAAGTCAAAGACGGGGAGATAAAAATCACTCTGACCTTTGAAACGCCCACATATCACCTTCTCAAAACTTCAGACATAGAAAACGGATTATTCGAGTATCTAAACCGCTTATTCAACGAAGAAATTACCGTTACGCTCAACGAAATCGAGGTTGCTCCCGAAAACTTCGCGGTCGAAGAAATTGTCGAAGAAAGAGTGCAACAAATCACAAAAGAACTCAGAGTCGTACAAATCGAGGTCGGCGATAAGATTTATGCTCGCAACAAGATTACGTCTCTCAATCAGTCGCCTATTTACATTAAAGACGCAAAAGAGGGGGACAACGTCATCCTTTGCGGTAAAGTTTTCGGTCTGCAATTCAAAGAATACGCAAACAAAAAATACGATCCCGCAAACCCCGACAAATATCCCGAAAAGTTGCCTATGTTTAGACTCACCCTCGACGACACGACGAGCAAAATCGAAACGGTATGTTTCCCCAAACTCGCGGACGTCGAGAACATCAAAACACTCGGCGATCGTGATCAAATCGCTTGCATCGGCAAGATTTCGACTTCAAAATACAACGGCGCGTTGAGTTATGCGGTAGATGCTATCTTCAAATGCAATATTGACTTCGATTCCATAAATCTAACCGGCTCGAAACCCGTTCCCGACTTCTACACGTTGGTGAAACCCGAGGCGTATAAAGAGGTCACGCAGAGCAGTTTGATAGAAGAAGAGGACGACGTTCCCGCGTTTTTGAAGGACAAAACCATAGTCGTTTACGACTTCGAGGCAACGGGCAAAGTCCCGACCGAAGCGGAACCTATCGAAATCGCGGCGGCAAGGGTAGTCAACGGCAAAATCACCGAAACTTTCCAAAGTTTTTGCAAGCCGTCCGAGCCCATATCGGCATTCATCACCGAACTCACGTCCATAGACAACGAAATGGTGAAATTTTCACCGCCGTTCAGCAAAATCGTTCCCGACTTTTACAAGTTCACGAGGGGCGCGATTCTTTGCGGACACAACATTTCGGGCTACGATTACATAATGCTTGCCAAATATGCGGACGCAGAAGGGTACAATTTCAACAACGAACTCCTCGACACTCTCCTTCTTGCAAGGGATAAACTCAAAGAATTTAAGCATTTTGACTTGCCGTCCCTTGCGAAAAACCTCGGCATTTCACACGAGAACGCACACCGAGCAATTGCAGACGTATACGCTACCGTCGATTTGCTCAGAGTGATTGCAAAGAGAATATAAAGGAAAACCATTGCGAAATTAAGGTATCAGTATAAATTTTATAATTTATTATAATATATACCTAAAATCGCTTGCAAAAAAAATTGCATTATGATATTATCATTACGCTTAATAGTGTGATACTACGGAGTGAGCCAAGGCTCACTCTTTTTATAAGGAGACGGAGAAGTGAAATTTCTATCCGACGACGCAAAAAATATCGTGGAACAAGCGATAAACGACGCGGTGGTTTCGGCGGGCAACGTCGAAGTCGTCGAAATTCGCTATACGACCGAATACGGCAAGGACAATCTGACCGTATTCATCTGGTCGGAAGAAGGCGTAGATCTCGACAAATGCGAGACCGTGCACAACGCCGTATCCGACGCTCTCGACCGCTACGAAGACCTTTTCCCCGAAGACTACGTGCTCAACGTGTCCTCGTCGGGGCTTGACAGACCGATTGTCAGCGACGACGACTACCGTCGCGCGCTCGGCACCGAAGTCGAAATAACCTGCGACAAGAAGAAATCCCACGGCACTCTCACAGCATACGACGCCGAAACCGCGACCATTCTCACGGACGGCAAAACTCAAAAAGAAATCAAATTCACAAGAAATAACATAAAAGCGAAGCCTTACATTAGGTTTTAGGAGGAACAATATGGCAAAAAAA
>CAZLVK010000011.1:0-50496 GCA_964563025.1 uncultured Bacteroidaceae bacterium
ATAAATTTGAGGTGCCATTTATGGATTACTACCGAAGTAGGATAGAAATTCTCCCATAATCGCACGTTTTAGGTTTCTCCTGAGACGCGAGCGGTTATGCCGTGCCAAAATAGGAGGAACGATATGCTCCAAGTTTACAAGAAAATCAATAAAGCAATCGTAACGGTCGACCCCGAACTCATAGTCGACGGCTATGACTTTTCCGGTCAATGGATTCATATGTCCAACCCTACCGACAAGGAAATCGAACTCGTCGCGTCGTCTACCGCCGTCCCCGAGGACTTCATCAAGGCCGCGCTCGACGAAGAAGAACGCGCCCGTGTCGAAAAAGAGGACGATATTCTTCTTGCCCTCACCGATATTCCTATCACCGAGGACGACGACGACCACTATACCTACGCCACCCTTCCTTTCGGATTCATTTCCACTAGCGACGTAGTCATCACGGTCTGCATCAACGAGACTTCTATCATCTACGATCTTATGACGGGACGTTTCATCAAGGACTTCAACATTCACAAACGCACTCGCTTCCTTCTCCAACTCGAGTACGCAATCTCCAAAAAGTATTTGCAATACCTCAAACAAATAAACAGAGCGAGTCAGCGTGTGCAAAGCGTTCTTGAAAAGTCCATGAAAAACGAGGAACTTATCGAAATGCTCGACCTCGAAAAATCCCTCGTCTACTTCTCCACGTCCCTTCGTGCGAACACCGTCGTGCTCGACAAACTCCCCAAACTCGTGAAATTCTTTGAAGAGGACGAGGATTTGTGGGAAGACGTCCTCATCGAAAACAGACAAGCAATCGAAATGTCCAATATCTATCGAGACATTTTGAACGGCACCATGGACGCCTACGCGTCGATTATCTCAAACAACCTGAACGCGGTCATGAAAATATTGACCTCCCTCACCCTTATCGTGGCGGTACCGAGCATGATAGGCTCTTTTTGGGGAATGAATACGGGAGTACCCTTCGAGAGTCAGCCGTGGGGCTTCTGGGTTGTCATAGGCATATCCGTAGTCATATGCATTGCGATTACCATCGTGCTGTGGAAAAAGAAAATGCTCAAATAAAATTTCGACCGCTCGTTCGAGCGGTTTTTTCAATACGACGGCTGTTTTATCTGTGACGTTCAATTTGAAATCGCATCGATTTCCGTCGTCTAACGCACTTTTTCTCTTGGAATACCGAACTCGATTTTGCGATTTCCTCGCAACGGGGAACAAAATTCAAATGCGTTAGAACGCTATATTTTGCAAACTCGTAAAGAAAATAAAATAAACCCGTCTCCGAAGAAAAACGAATTCGTCGGAAACGGGTTTTTCAATATTCTAAAACGGGAAAATTACTTCTTCATGTCCGCGGAAATGCTGTTCATGATTTTGCCGATACATTGCATAACGATTGCCTTGTTTTCGGGGCTCTTCTTGAACACCGCGTACGCTTGGAACATAAGTTGCGCGACTTTAATCTTCGTGCTCTTGGACACTTCCATAGAAAGAACGTAATCCACGAGATGCGGAAGTTTGGAAAGTCTCGGCGCCTTGATGTCTTCGTCTCCCTCGTCGAGGTCTTCGTACTCTTCGACGACTTCGGGATCGAGCGCAGTCACGGGAGCGTTGGTGATAACCGTACGCTCGAACTTGGGAAGTTCTTGCGCGGATTCCGTAGCAGGTGCTTGTGCGGGTGCGGGAGCGACGGGCTCGGCAACTTCTTCGAGAACGGGTTCTTCCTCGACGATTTCGCTGTCAAGGAACACTTGTTGTTCTTTTTGTGCTTGCTCTGCGGCTTGTTGTGCTTTCAATGCTTCTTTTTTCTTCTTTCCGAACATAACTTTCTCATCCTCTATATTTACTTCTTCAAAGGCTTCCACGGGGGACGCCATAGCGAATTCGTTTTGACCGGCGAGCCAATCGCCTACGCCCGAACCTTTCATAACTTCGTTCGTGCGTTCGTTTTTACTTACCGCGGATTTCGTCGGAGAGAGCATTTCTTTTATTCTCTCGATTGCTTCCTCTTCGGTTTTGGGCTTATCGTCGAGTTCGTCGATAATCTCTGAGGAAGTCTCCTCTACGGGATTTTCTTCGACGGCTTCTTCCGTTTCGGGAATATCCTCAACGGCGTCCTCTTCTTCGGGAGCAACTTCCGCCGTTTCTTCGGATTTCTCGACTTCGGCGGGTATTTCCTCGTTTTCAGCCGTTTCCTCTGCGGGAGTCTCTTCGATGAGTTCCTCTATCGGAGTCGCATCTTCGGTCTCCTCTGCGGGAGCTTCTTCGAGTTCGGCGGGCTCTTCGACGATTTTTTCGGGTTCGGGTATTTCCTCGACCGTTTCCTCATCGGCATTTTCAAGGGCTTCTTTTTCTTCGACCGCTTGTTTGACGTCGTCGTAATTCACGACTTTTGCGGTATTCTTCGCGATGATTTCGTCAAGTATCGCGGTGATTTCGAGGAGCGGGGAAGAATCCATCGCATAATCCTTTTCGACGTGGAAATCGACTTTTGCGTCGAGGTCGTCTTCCATATCATAGAAAAGGTCGCGCGCCTTAGTATATTGTTTTTTGCCGATGACGGTGAGTATCAGATAAACGACGCCGGACACGATAAGTCCGAGAGCGACGATTGCGCCCATTTCGACGGACGGATTGGAGCCGAGACTCCAGAACGCGAACACGGCAACGACTATGAGTGCGATTGCGATAAATACGTTTGCGCGGACGTTGCGAGTACGCTTGACTTCTTTGTCGAACACCGCGGACTCGGATATGACTTCGCTCGGATAGCCGAAACGCACGCCGAGGTATTGGAGCCAGGAATTGCGGAGAGTTTCGGGAGCGGACTTGCCGAAACAAGACGCCGTGAAGTTTTCCGCATTGTCGTCGTTGATTTCGTCGACGGAAGAAAGGTACTTGACGACCTTTTGGCAAGCGCGACGGAATTTTGCCGCAGACGAAGAACAATACGTAAGTCCTACAATCAGTCCGAGAAGAATTATTCCGCAAACGGCAATAATGAAAAACGCACCGACTTCAATCTTCGGCAACTCGGACGACGCTTTGGTCAATATATCGAAAATTTGATTGAGTACTTCCACCCGCTAAGCTCCGTTTAATACTTATTTATGATTATATCATAACGCGAGAAAAAATCAACCTTTTTGCACTCTTTTTTTCTAAAAGAGGGCGGTGTACGCTTTTGAAGGCGGGTTTTTCCCGCCGTTTAGTCAAACTCAATCGTTTTCCCGGTTTTAAGGGAAAGTAGCAATATTCTATCGATTTTCCCCGAAACGACGCTTTCGGACGCCATTTTGTACAGTTTAAGTTGCTTTTCGTATTTTTTCTTTGCATCCTCGTTCGTGAGCGCGGAATATTTGTAGTCCACGATTATATTCTCACCGCCCCGTTTTTTGCCGAGGATAATCAAGTCTACGACGCCTTGTACTAAGACCTTTGCGTCGGAATTCGAGCCCGGCACGACTTCCTTCGCGGGCTTGTACGCCATGAACGGTTGTTCTCTGAGACATTCGTTTTCCGCCGCCGTGCGCATGACGTCGGTAGTGAGTGCGCGAAAAATATCTTCGGGATTGACCACTCCGAACTCTTCGGGAGTTAGCAAGCCCTCGTCGAGCATTCTTTGCATTTCACCTTTCACCTCGTCCGCGCTCTTTACCGCAAAATCGATATTTTGCATAACCTTATGGTAAGACGTGCCTATATTAGTTCTGTCGTCGAACGCCCTGACTGTCGACTCGTCCACTTCTCCGTCGAGTTCGGAAACGCTGTACTTCATCGCAAGGGACGTATCCTCCGAGTACGGATACTCGAACTCCTGCACTTTCTTTATGCTTTTCGCAAGGTCGGCGTAATTCCCTTTGCCCGTGCTCAACAACTTCAAAGTATTTGCGTCGGACGTCAGATAAGTCATGCCGACCGCGTATTCTCTTTCGTTATGTAGATAAATGCGATTATCCTTACCGAGTGTATCCGCTTGGAATATGAAGCCGAGCATACTGCCGGGGTGTTCAAACTCGAGTGTTTCCAACTTTGAAACGACGGCATCCATTCCGCTACACAAACTCGACATACTGCCCGTCACAAACATATATTTTTGCGCACGCGTGAGAGCGACGTAGGCAAGGCGCATTTCCTCTTTGTATTCCTTTTCGGCGATGAATCGCTTGACGACTGTTTTCGACAATGTATCGTTATCCTTAGATTTTCTCTCGTCGTCGAAATAGGTGAGTCCCATAATTCCGTCGGAGGAAATCATAAGATCGGCGGATCTCGTGCGTCCTATCGGGCTGTCCGCGGCGGATACGAATACGACTTTGCTTTCAAGTCCTTTGTAACCGTGGAACGTGCTTATAATTACCCTATCTCCGCCCGATGACTTGCCGTTCTTTTTGTCTTCGGAGTCGTTTTTATAGTCCCTGAGGAAAGCGGATAGGCTCTTGTCCGCGTTTTCGTCGGAAAACGCATCCGCCATAAATGCGTTCAGAGCGTTCAGCGAAGAATCTCCGTTCGCCGCCACGTATGCGTCGAAATAGTTCTCGGACACAATGCCCGAAATGAGTTCCCCGACGTTTTTGAAACTTGCCTTCAATCTATATTCGTCGAGTTTAGTCAGCGTTCCTCTCACCTTTTCGCCGAGAGGAGTGTTTTCCTCTTTCAGTCGGAGCACGCCGTCGTACAAATCCGCGCGAACGAGATATTTGTCTTTTGCTTTCTTCGCTTTTTCGGACAAGACCGCGTCGCGATATTTCGCAATAGTCGCAACCTCGTCTTCGGAATACCCGCCGAGATAGGAAAGAAGGTAACCCGCAAGCGCAAAATCCTGTCTCGGATTATCGACGACGGACAGCAATGAAATCAAGTCGTTTTCGGGGTGCTCTTTGTCTTTGCTGAACGCGCCGTCGTCCACGGGTATGCCGTATTGTCTGATTGCGTTGATAATTCTCTCGGCGGCGGAATTTCTGCTTCTGAACAAAATCGCGACGTCGCCGTAGGTGAGATTTTCGCTGGGAGAAGAGACGAGTTCTTTGATTTTCGTCGCTATGAACGCGCCTTCTTCCTCTTCGTTGCCTATTCTGCCCTCGTGGAATTCGTCGGCTTTTATATCGTACAGTCCGTTTACGAGCGGTTTCCCTTGCACCCTGAGGTTGAAAATATGCACCTCTACTTTGCCGTTTGCCTCCTCGCGAGAAGCGAACCTACCCTCGTTACGGTAATCCACGTTTGCGGATTCATCCGTCATCACGACGTCGAAAATGCCGTTGACGAATTCGAGAATTTGGTTTTCGCTTCTGAAATTATTGTTGAAATCTATCTGCCACGCATCTCCGTTTTCGGAGGACTTGTAGTCTTTCTTTCTCGCAAGGAAAATGTTCGGATCGGCAAGACGGAATCCGTATATACTCTGCTTGACGTCCCCGACGAAAAAAGCGTTTTTCTTCACCATTTTCGAGATGATGTTTTCTTGCACGGGATTGACGTCTTGATACTCGTCCACGAACACGTAGTCGTAGTCCGACGCAAAATCTCTATCGGGATTTTCTCCGATGAGTCTGGTTGCGTAATGTTCGAGGTCGCCGAAAGAAACGGAATCGTCGTCGCGTTTGCGTTTGTCGAGGATTTCGGTGAAACGGCAAGTTAATTCTATGAGTTTGTTCGCATAAAGTGCGTTTTGTGCAAATTGCCTGTCAAGTCTCTCTTCGTCGTCGTACAAAGACTTGTATAGATTCAATTCCTCTTTCACGCGGTCTATACACCTCTTGGTTACCTCGATGGAATACTCGTCGGCCTTTTTGGTCTTGACCGCCCTCTTGAACTCGCCGAGCATAGGAACGGCGAAATTTATCACGTTACGTACGGTAGAAATTTCGTCGAGGAAAACGTCTATCGCATCGTACGCCACTTGCACGTTTTCGACGTACTTCGTTTGTTCAGTTTCGATGAGAACGGGACACACTCTTTCCAAGCACGAACGCACCTTTTTGAGCACCGTGCGACTGCCGTCTAACAAAACGCTGTCGAAATTATCCCTATCCTTATAAAACGTGCGGATTTTTTCGATGAAGGCTTCTCTGTCCGGTTGCACGTCGAACACGCCGAAAAGGGTGTACACGAATTTGCGGATGCTTTCTTCGGAGCGTTTGCACTCGAACACCGTAGTAAGTCTTTCAAAGACTTCGTCGTCTTTTTCGGAGTACTCTGAGATAAGGTCGTCGAAAGCCTTTGCCATATAGATATTGTGTGCGTCCTCGTCAAGCACTCTGAACGAAGGCGAAATGCCGAGGAGTTCAAAATTGTTCCTTATCAAATCTCTGCAAAAGGCGTGAATGGTGCAAATCTCCGCAAAGGAAATTTCATCGAGTTCCTGTCTGAACTTTTTCCCATCTTCTCCGTCTTTTTCGCAAGCGCACTCGAAGAGTTTTGCTCTGAGTTTTTCTCTGAGTTCATCCGCCGCCGCATTGTTGTACACTAAAATCAGCATACGTCTAAGGCTTGCGCCCTCTTCGAGTTGGCGGATAATTCTCTTTACGAGGGTGGTCGTCTTGCCCGAACCCGCCGATGCGGATACGAGTATGCGACCGTCAAGTTCTATTGCTTTAACCTGTTCGGGAGTCGGTTTATACGTTTCTTTACTCATTATCTTCTTCCTCCTCCTGCGGTATCGGGCGGTCGAGGTCGAACGTTTCGTTCGTTACGACGCCCGCGACTCTTGCGTCTTTGCCGCCATATGGGCACACGTTCTTATACATACAATTTGCGCACGGATTTTCATATTCGCTGACCTTGTACGGTTTCGGAGCGACGTAGCCCTCGCGTATAAGTTTCACGCCCTCGCCCGCAAGTTTTACGGCGTATTCGCGCCTCAATCTGAAATCCTCTTCCGAAAGACAGTCGCCGGATTGCGTAACCTTTCTGGCACCGCACGGCACGACTGCTTTTTTGTAGTCTTCCGAAGTTAAAGAGTCTATTCGGTTCATAACTTCCTCGTCCGCAAGCACCTGTCCTTTATACTTGTATCTGTTTTCGCTTTCTTTGACGTAAGACGGATAGATAGGAAGATAGAACACGCCGACGGAGTTTTTGCCGAGTGCTTTCGCTATCGCTTCCGCATATACGTAAAGTTGGAGTTTTTTGCCGTAGTATACGTCCTTGGCGTCTATATCCGCCGCTTTGAACGTCTTGTAGTCGAGGACGATAAAATCGTCTCCGCACACGTCTATTCTATCTATTCTGCCCGACAACGAAACTTCGTCCTCTCCCGCACTAACGACGAGGGACTCGAAGTCCCCGTTTCTGCCGAATCTGCTTTCGAGATAAGTCGGGACAAACTCAGAGCGCAAGGAAATCTCGTACAAATCTTTGCACGTTCCGACACCTTCTCTTCTGAGTTTCAAAAGCGCGCGCTTCGTGGACGGAGTTTCCATAAGGCGGGTGAGTTTCGGCGTTTCCGATATATACTTGTCAAAAGCACTCCCCGCGATTTTATCGATATTATTTTCGTTCACTTCACCCTTTGACAGCGCGCGGAAGAAATTTTCAAACACGGCATGAAGGATGCTTCCGTTTTCGTTTGACAGTATCTCTCCCTCTTCCCTCGGCTGAATTTTGAGTACGTATTGCAAATAGTAGGAGTACGGACAAGCGAAAAACCTCTCTAACCTGCTCACGCTCGAATCTTTGACCTCGGGAGGTGAGGACAATTTCACGTCGTGGGACTCGTACTCGTAAGAACGAGTCAATTTTCCCTTGTCCTCTTCGTTGAGGAATAGGCTTGCGGTGCGAAAGATGGGCAAATTGCCAATCGAGCCCACGTCCTTATAGCGAGAAAGGATTTCGTTCATACACGCCTTATTCGTCGCGAACAACGACGAAACTTCATCGGCATCACCGCCGATATACTTCCTATACAAGTCGTCGTAGCGGACGTTTCCAACCTCGACGTAATTCTTTTCGTCCGTCGAGAATATCGTTTGAAGTTGCGCGACGAGAGTGGACGGACGGAGTTTCCCGCTCGGTGCACTGTCCGCATAAGACACGGTGAGTTTGCCCCTCGTCTTTTTCAAAATTTCGGTGACGGTGAAAAGTTCGGAATTGATTTTGTCCCGTTGGCTCGAATAAAGTTCAACCCCCGCCCTTTCAAACAGTTCCTCGTCGGCGGGAGTGAGCACCGCTCCACCGCTCGAATCGGACGGAATAAGTCCCGAATTCGCTCCGAGAACGTACAAGTCTCCCGAACCTATGAATCTCGACGACTTGTCTCCGATGAAAACGCAATCGAGGAAGGTGGGCACGAGGGAAATTTTCAATGTGCGGAACATACCTTTGAGCAAACTTTCAAATCCCGCTATATCGTATTCGCCGTCAAGGACGGTTTCGATTTCGTCGAGCACCGAGGAGAGTTTGTCGTCGACTTGCTCGGCGCATTTTTCGTAGTATTCGGACAGTTTCGCGATTTCCTTCACGTGCTCCCGCCAAACGACTTCGACCTCGTCGAGGAGTTTTCTCGACGCTTCGGTGTATGCGGAAACTCTTTTCACACCGCTACCGAAAACGGACAGTGTTTCAACGAGTTTTTTGCGAACGCTTTCCGCCCTTTCTCGATAATCCTCGTCGCCGTATTCAAACTCTCGATAAAAACCGCCGTAGTTCACTCCGAATTCGAGGACGTAGTTTTCAAAAGTAAATATATCCTCTCCGCTTTCTCCGAGCATAGCCTTGAAAAGCGGATTTTTGACGAAATCCAGAACCTCGTCCGCTCTCATTCTTGCCTTGCACGCCGAGATTGCGGACAGCAAGTATCTCGTCTTGGTTTGTTCGTAGAGCATTTCCTTTCTATCGATGAAGAAGGGGATCCCGTAGCGCAAGAACACGCTTTTGATAACGGGGGTATATCCTTCGAGGTCTCCTACGTAAACTTCGTAATCGCGATAGCGTTTCCCTTCGCGCACTCCCCTGACGATGTCGAGCGCAAGCGCAAGCACCTCGTCCCGACGACTGAGTGCGGAACGCAATTTGAATTTGTCGCACACCTCTTTTTCGGAGGGCAATGAGCGGGAGTCGGGGCGAGAATAACTGAACAGATATTTGCCGATGACGTCGCCGACTTTCGTCAAGTCGTCGAACTTGGTCTCCACCTCGACTTTGTTGTCCGAGATAGACCTGAGTCTGTTTGCGGTCTTATCCGGATATATGCGCCTATTCGGGTTGTCAAAGCCCGACGTCAAACCGATTGTCAACGAAATCGCACGTTTATCTATCGCTTTCAGCACGTTTAACTGTGCGTAATTGAATTCCGTCATATCTATGACGAAATAACATTCGTCGAGCGGTTCACCGTTTTCTATGCTTTCGGCAAGGGCTTCGAGTCGGGTACTGCTGTCGCTGTGCCTGCCCGACAACGCTTCGAGATAGCCGTTATAAACGAGCGCAATATCCTTGGATTTGTCGTTCAGCCTTTTGCTTCCGAGGTCCGTCGAACCGAGTTGGTCGGTAGATATTCCGCTGTTTCTCAAAGCGGTAATCGCGGCGTACAATTCAGACGCAAGTTCATCTGGTTTCACCTTGCCGTAATAGCAAAGTTCGCCCCTGTGCTTTTCGATGACGTCCGTGATGAGCATAACCGAACCCTCCGGCGTCAAGCACTTTTTCACGCTGTCGCCGAGAGTTACCGTAGCAAGTCTGGTGAACGAGGAAACACGCAAGCCGAAAACCGCGTCCTTGCGAAGTTTTTCGATGAGCGCGCGTTCGACGGTAGCGGTAAGGCGGTCCGTCGTGATGACTACGCACTTCTTTCCCTCGTCGAGTTTCTTTTCGATTTCGGAGAACACGCCCATAGACGCGCCCCTTGAAGAATTGGATAATATCAGTTTCATACCTCTATTGTACAAAAAACGACATTAAAACACAATACCTTTTCTTTAATTTATTTTTTTTATAAATAAAAAAAATAAATTAACCTCTAAATATCACCCCGTCCGACAAGGTTTTAGTCCTCGCGCGCACAAAAATACTTGTCTAAAACTTTTTTTGAGGTTATAATATTTGCATTATGAAAAAACTTATACTCGTCTTAGTTTCAATCTCTCTCGTCGCAATCTTCGCGGTCTCCTTCGTCGCGTGCAACAACGCAACCACTCAAGGACAACTCGAAGATATTTGGTACGACTATGAAAGTTACGTCTATGACGTAAACGACGGCGTCAACCAAGGCACCTACACCGTTACCGTAAAATGGTACGGCGAAGGCGACGTCCAAGTCGGTGCGACCAACCTCTCCTCCCCCGGCAAAGGCTACCTCGTCACCGGCAAACTCGAAATCGCAGACACCGCATACGATACCGCTTGCTACTTCAAGCGCATCGACGGCAACACGTTCCTCGTTCCCGTCGCAAGTTATCGCAAACAAGTGAGCGCGTCCGTTCCCGAAAGCAATCTCGAGATAAACGGCGTCTACGACGGCTCCGTCTTCAACTATTCTGGCGTAGTCGCGGGCGAAAGCAAACAAGGCAGTATCGAACTTTCCTCTCCCTACTACGACAACAACGAGTTTCACCAAGTGCTCCGTAGCGTAAGCACGATGTCCACCTCTTTCTCGTTCTCGTTCAACGTTCCCGTGGCGGCGAATGAAGCGACCGCGGTTTCTTTGACCGCGTCCTGCACTTCTACCGAGAAAATCACCGCTCCCGTCAAGGACGGCGAAATCGAATGTTACGACGTAGCAATCTCCCGTTCCACCAAAGTGGACGGCAAAAAGCAACGTCTCTACTACTCCACTTCCGCCCTTGAACTCGATACGAACGGCGACGGTGCGGTAGATTACAAGCCCAAGAAAGTCCTCGTCAAAATCGTAGAACCCACCTCAAACGGCGAAGTGACCTATCTCTTGAAATCCGCATCCTTCACCGAATAAAATCCCCGAAACATACAAAAGGCACTCACCCGAGTGCCTTTTCTTTTTGCGTTTATGCGATTCTTACTTTATTTGCTACCCTATCCCGCTTTACGTTTCGGCGTCATACGGTTTCAAGATTCGCATACTTCTGCATATATGCTACTCTGCAAATGACTATTGAGTTTGCGATTTTAGTATGGTATAATATTATTATATAGAATTTGTTTTGAGGCATATCATGAAAAAAGCACTGAAAATAACGGGCATCGTGCTTGCCGTCGCAATCGTATTATTCATTTTTATAATGGGCTTTTACCTTCCGAGATACTGGACGCACAAGGAAAAATTATCCCTCGTGGACACGCCTACGGACAGCATTATGATTATGTCCTGCAACGTGCGCTGTTTGGCGATACAAGATCCATTCAAAAAGAGTTGGTTTTATCGCGCGAATCTCGTTGCAGAAAACTTGCAGTACGTCATGCCTGATATAGTCGGTTTTCAAGAGGTAACTTGGGTTCATTACGACTACCTCACCGACATAATGGTCGGCTACGACAACGTCATCACCTACCGCGACAAGTTCGTACTCAGTGAGGGTTGCCCTATCTTTTATAGAACGGACAAGTTTGAACTTATCGACAAGGGCAGTTTCTGGCTTTCCGAAACTCCCGAAGAAATGAGTAAGGACTGGGGCGCCGCCAACTATCGTATATGCAGTTACGTCATCCTTAAAGACAAAGCATCGGAACAAGAAATTGTCGTATTCAACACGCACCTCGACAATGAGTCCGAAGAAGCGCGAATCAACGGCATTAACCTCGTACTCGAAAAGATTGCGGAGTTTGGGGAAAAGCCTGCAATCTTGATGGGCGACCTCAACGCCGAGCCGAATAGCGTAACGTACAACAGCGCGGTTGCGAATTTCAACGATGCGCAAGTGGTTGCGGAAGACACGATGGACAGTGCGACTTTTCAAAATTTCGGCAAGGAATTAGACCATGCGCGCATAGACTATTTCATGGTTTCAAAGGCGGGCATAACCGTTGAAAAATACGCCACCCTGCAAAACACCTACGACGGCACTTACCCGTCCGACCACTTCCCGATTTACATAAAAATCACTCTCGACTAAACGAGCACTATTTTGTAAATATCAACTCTTTATAAAACGGAAACAAAATATAAACGTCAATTTTGTTTCCGTTTTCTTATTTTATATTCATCCTCTACGCGTCTCTTTTCACCCCAATACCGAGGTATGCGCAAAGTTCTTCGAGGGATTCGGTCGGGTGAGTCGCCTCTTCGAGGGTGAACGCAACGCTTTGTTTTCCCTCTTCCGCTTTGCGTTTGCCGGCGACAATCAGTTTGTTTTTGAGGTCGTCTATCGAGGTATCGGACTTTGAAAGCCTATCGCTTTCGGAGCGGAATTGTTTTTCCGCGTCACTCTCATCCCCGCCTTTTGCAAGGGAGAACTCCTGTGCAAGCACTCTTTCGATTTCGAGTTTCGTCTGCACCGCAACGCTTTCCATATTGAGCGCGTCTTTGTCGAAGCGGTATCTTTCTTTAAGTTCGGCGTAAACTCCCGTCCACTTCTCTCGGAAAAGGCGCAGGCGTTCGAGTTCCATACCGTATCGCAGTCTTATATCCGCGGTGAGTTTCTCCGCTTTTTCGTTCGCAGTGATGAACGCCGAGGCTATGCCGTCTTCGCGCGCGCGATAATCCTTAATTATAGCGTTGAGTTCGTCGATTTTCGCATTCAACTCCGCTATGCGTTCCCGCTGTTCTCTGCCCGTCTTCTCGTAGGTTTCGGCGGCGGATGAAATATACGCCTCGACTTCGTCGATTGAATAACCTCTTCTCGTCCGCTTAAAGCGTTCCTCTTTCTTCTTTTTCATAGACACCTCTAAATAAAATGCTCCTTCCATTATGAATAGAAGGAGCGAATTATTATTTCCGTTCGGTGTCGGATTTTGTCTTATAACCTCTATTTAAGTCAATTTCGTCCGCCGAGGAGGTCGGTTTTGAGTTTCCAGAGGTTCTCGGACAAGTCCACTTTGTAATCCTGCGTATTGACTACGCGACGATATTCGGGGAAAAATTCCGCCTTGCTCTCGTCCGCGTACTTGCCGATTTCGGCAAGAGACGGTCTGTCGTACACGAGTTTGCCGTCTTTGAAAATATCCACCATAAGTTCTTTGATTTCGTAGTTTGCAAACGTGGTTTTCTTCCAAGTTTGTTCGGGGTGGAACACGGTAAGGGGTGCGCTCGTATTTATTTCGTCGTCGCGGAGGGAGATTAGGTCCGCGGCAGCCATACCGTCCACGTATATTCTGACGATTTTTTTGAGTCCCGGATTGGTGGTTTTCTCGTGGGTATTGCTGATTTTAATTTTGGGTACGAAGTTGCCGTTTTCGTCCTCGATTGCACAGAGTTTATACACACCGCCGAGCGCCGCGTTGTTGAAAGACGTTATGAGTTTGGTGCCGATGCCGTACACGTCGATTTTAGCATCCTGAGATTGGAGTGCGAGCAAAACTTTTTCGTCTATATCGTTCGACACGAATATTTTCGCATCGGGGAACCCCGCCTCGTCGAGCATTTTGCGTGCCTTGCGACTGAGATACGCAAGGTCCCCGCTGTCAAGGCGAATACCCATAGGCTTATGCCCTTCCGCTTTCAGTTTGTTGAACACGCGGATTGCGTTCGGCACACCGCTTTTGAGAGTATCGTAGGTGTCCACGAGAAGTAGGCAACTGTCGGGATAGATTTTCGCATACGCCTCGAACGCGTCGTACTCGGTCGGGAAAGACATAACCCAACTGTGAGAGTGCGTACCTTTGACGTCTATGCCGAACATTTTGCCGGACAGCACGTTTGAGGTGGACCTGCAACCGCCGATATACGCCGCTCTTGCGCCGTATATACCCGCATCCGGTCCCTGTGCGCGACGAAGTCCGAACTCTGATATTGCGGATTTAGTGCATTCGCAAAGTCTCGACGCCGTAGTCGCGATGAGCGTTTGGTGATTTATGAACGTGAGGAGTGCGGTCTCTACGAGTTGCGCCTCGAACATAGGTGCGACAACCGTCATTATCGGCTCGTACGGGAAAACCATAGTTCCCTCGGGCACCGCCTTTATGTCCCCGGTAAAGCGGAAGTTGCGGAGTCTGTCGAGGAAGTTTTTCGGGAATATGCCGAGGCTGTCGAGATACGCAAGGTCGTCCTCTTCAAAATGAAGATTTTGGATATAGTCTATCGCTTGGTCGAGTCCGGCGGCAATCGCGTAGGAGTAGCCGTTGTTCCCGCGATAGAAAAGGTCGAATGCGGCGCGACGATTTTCGGTACCGCATTGCATATAACCGTTTATCATCGTGAGTTGATAAAGGTCTGTGAGTAACGTAAGATTTCTTTCGGTCATGATAATACCTGCAAGGCTATGCCTTTACTTTTATTTTTTCTTTTTTGACGATACGGCTTTCGAGAAGTTCCGTATCGGCAACCGTTATGCTGTCTACTTTGTAGAATTTCCAAGCAAGCATACCGCTCTTTTTGAGGAAGTTTACCGCAAAGAGATAGTGCTTGACTTCGATAGAGGTGAAGTTGTCGGTTGCAAGAGTTCCCGCATTAAACGCATCGTTGATTTTTCTGAACGCCACGACGTTATCCTTGGAGAGAATATACAAAACTCCGAGCGCAAGGGCTACGGGGAACATAACCGCGCAAGCGACCGTCGTGATAGGCACGGCGTCTATGCGGAGTTGTTCGAGCCAGAGTCTGCCGAGGAAGTACCAGAAGAAGTAGAAAATGCCGAGAATGCCGGGGTATTTTTTATTCTTGCGCCATACGCAAAAACAGAATACGGCACCGATTGCGTTCCACACCATTTCGTAGAAGAAAGTCGCCGCAAAATAGCCGGGGACGTTTTGATAAACTATATCCTCAAACTCCGCCTCGACACCGCTCGGATGGTCGATATAAACCGAAAACGGGAAAAATTCGGGAATACCGAGGGATGCGGATGGTTTTCCGAAAGCCTCTTGATTGACGAAGTTGCCGAGTCTGCCTATAATCTGTCCAATGAAAAGGGGCACGACGATGAGGTCGAGAACTTGACCGAAATTCGCCTTTTTGCGCATACGATACGCAAACACGCAAAGTCCCGCAAGTCCGCCCGCTATACCGCCGATAATGGTGAGTCCGCCGTCTCGCACCGCAAGTATATGCAAGAACGCTTCCGTCGAGTCCTCTCTCCAAGCGTCCGCCGAAAAGTATTCTTCGGGACGCACGAGGACGTATAGGAGTCTTGCGCACACGACCGCAATGGGAACAACCCAAAGGAAAAATTCAATTCCGTCGTCCACCGTCAAATTGATTTTCTTGCCCTGCCAGCAAAGGTAGCAAAGACCGAGCACCATACCCACTACGATAAAGAGGGCGTACCAATAAACGTCGAGGCTACCGATTGAGAAAGCAACTCTGTTCATTGCAAGCAAACTTCCCATACTAATCTCCTAAAAACTTCGTTGCGCCTACGGGGCGAACGTTGAGTCTGAATACGTTTTGTTGACCGAAAATGCCGTTTAACTTCTCGTTTACGACGGATGAACTGCTCTTTTTGACGAATACGAGGATAGTCCCCGCAAATCCTCCGCCGTGTACGCGCTTTGCCACGACGCCGTCGATACCCTCGACTGCATCGAGTGCGTTTTCGATTTCGTGCCCTTCGCTCTTGGGGGAATGAAGGTTTTGAAGTTTATATCTCGACGAGAGTCCGCTTTCGTTGACGGCGGTGAGGAACGCTTGTTCGTCCCCGTTTTTCACCGCGTCGAACGCTTGCTCCACTCGCACGTTTTCTTCGTAGTAATGTTCCGCTCTGAGTATCGCTCTATCGCTGACTTTGCCTTTCAAAGCATCTTTTTCCGCATAGAAGTTTTCGGGAGGAACGTCTCTCAAAAGTTTTCCGCCGAGTGCCTCCGCAACCGACTTCATTTCAGCGGGGATTGCCGCATAGTCGTCGGTGAGGTCGCAATGATCTCCCCCCGTCGCAATGACGTATACGTCGAGATCGAGGTTCCACTCCGCGCCCTCGATGACGGGATTTTCAAAGGAGCGGAAGTCAATCATATTCACACCGCCGAGGGCGATTGCGCTTTGGTCCATAAGTCCGCAAGGCTTCCCGAAAAACACGCTTTCGGCGTACTGGGACGCTTTCGCTTTGAACACCGCGTCGATTTCGCCGTCGTTGTATATTACGTTCAATATCTCTGCGATAAGAAGCTCAAACGCACTCGACGACGACACTCCGCTACCCTTCGGAACGTTGGACACGGTATATGCGTTGAAACCGCCCACCTTTTTGCCCGCACGACGATAATAGTCCACGATACCTCTAATCAGTGCGGAGGACGAACCGAATTCGCTCATTCTGAATTCCACGTCGTCGACGCTGACTTTGAGAGGGGGATAGCCTTTGGATTTCACGACGATGATGCCGTCGTCGCGCTTAGAAACCGCGCCGAGGGTGTCGAGGC
This sequence comes from uncultured Bacteroidaceae bacterium, assembly GCA_964563025.1. Classification (GTDB taxonomy): domain Bacteria; phylum Bacillota; class Clostridia; order Christensenellales; family CAG-917; genus RGIG4097. Next base: position 16,438 of record CAZLVK010000011.1, read on the forward strand.
TTATGGATGCGCAGAGCACCTTGCCCGCATTGTGGTCGGTATGGTTGCCGACTATCTCGATGCGTCCCGGAGAAGTATAAAACGCTTCGGGTTCTTTTCCCGTTTCTTTGACGTGCAAGCGATAGACTTCGCGGAACATATCCCTTTGCACGGGGTGTGCCTCTCCGTAGAATTTCTCGAACGCAGAGTCCAAGTGCGCGTCGTCAAAAATGTTTTGTAAAGACATTGCAATTATCCTCTTTTTGTTATATAATAACTTCGGTTATTTAATTTTATCACACGACATTCCCTTTTGCAACATAAAAAGCAATCGGTTATTCGGAGGATTTATGCCAAGAAAATCTTATGACGAAATCGCAAGGCGCGACGTAAGGCGTCTTATCGATTACGCGCGCAAAAATCTCGAACTCGACGATTACGATGCGGTATACGTCGAAAACTCTCTTTTGAACCTATTCTCTCTCACCGAACCTTATCTCGAACCTATCGGCGACTACGATTTATATTCAGTCCTCGACTCGTTATTCTCGCACGCGGTGAGAAAAAAACTTTACGAAGAGCACGAAAGGCTCCTTTTTGAAGGAAGAATTATGGGCGCGCTTATGCCTATGCCCTCGAAAGTGGTGGAACGTTTCGATTCGATAGCGTCTTATCGCGGCGGAGCGGAGGCTTGCAAGTGGCTCCAAAAACTCGAAGAAAATTCAACTTATCTGCGCCGTCCAGACCTTGACAAAAACATCAAGTGGGAGCATAACGCAGAGAGAGGGAATATCGTAGTCACGATAAACCTCGCAAAACCCGAAAAAACTCCCGAAGAAGTCGAACGCGCAAAAAACGCAAAAACCGGTTATCCCAAATGCGTGCTGTGTGCGGAAAATCTTGGCTACTTCGGCAACGCAGGTCAGCCCGCAAGACAACATATCCGCACCATTCCCATCGAACTCGACGGCGAAGATTGGTTCTTGCAATTCTCCCCTTACGAATACTTCGAGGAACACGTAATCGCGATTTCGGCTGAGCACCGTCCGATGAAACTCGAAGAGGCGTCCTTCAGAAGAATGCTCGACTTTGTCGACCTCTTCCCTAAATATTTCATCGGCTCGAACGCACCTCTCCCCATCGTAGGCGGTTCCGTGCTTGCACACGACCACTATCAAGGCGGAAGAAAAGTCCTTCCCGTTTTCAGTCGTCCCGCAAGAAAACACTACCTTATGACCGGGCACCCCGAAGTCACCGTTTCTATCGTAGATTGGTATAACTCCGTCGTCCGCATAGAGGGCAAAAATCGCGACAGCGTCGTGAAAACCGCGGAGGCTTTCCGCTCGGCATGGGACGTCTACTCGGACGAAAGCGTAGGCGTAATCGCAAAAACGGACGCTCAACACAACACCGTCACCCCGATTGCCTACCTCAACGAGGACAACGAATATTCGATTATCCTCATCCTCCGCAACAACCGCACCGACGAAAAACGTCCCTACGGCATCTTCCACCCGACCGAAGATATGCACAATATCAAGAAAGAATCCATAGGCATCATCGAGGCGATGGGCTTGTTTATTCTCCCCGGAAGACTTGCAAAAGAGTGCGACGAAATGAAAGGCTATTTCACGGGAGCGACTCCCCTGAACTTTGCCGAACTTGCAAACGAGACGCACCCACTTCATAAGCACTTCGGAATGATAGCGCAAATCGCATCCTCTCACGGCACCGCCCTCAACGACGAAAAAGCGAAAGCGGTAATTACTTCGTACATCAACGAAACTTGCGAAAAAATCCTTGACTGCACCGCCGTATTCAAGTCCGACGAAGCGGGTAGAAACGCTTTCGACAAATTCGTGCGTTCGGTCATCGAATGAGCAAAAACGAACTTTAATATACGAAAAACGCACCGATAAACGGTGCGTTTTGTTTATTATGCGTTTTTCTTATAACGGTATTCTCGACGACAGCGCACGGGACAACGTATTCTCGTCCGCGTACTCTATGACCGAACCTTCGGGAAGCCCTCTCGCTATTCTCGTGACTTTCACGCCGAGAGGTTTAATAAGGCGCGCGATATACATAGCCGTCGCCTCTCCCTCGACGTCGGGGTTTGTCGCAAGTATGACTTCTTCGACTTCGGGAGTAAGACGCGCAAGCAATTCTTTTATGCGTATGTCGTTGGGGCCTACCTTATCCATAGGGGAAATCACGCCGTGCAACACGTGGTAGACACCCTTGTAGTCTTTGACCTTTTCGAGGGCGATAACGTCCTTAGGTTCTTTGACGACACAAATGGTTTTCGGGGAGCGCGTTGCGCAAATTTCGCATACGTCGCCCTCGGTGAAATTCCCGCAAATCGAGCAAAAATGCACCTTCTCGCGCACGCCCTTGATTGCGTCGATAAGAGAATCGACGTCCTCGTCGGGGGCGTTCATAAGCGCATAGGCGTACCTTGCCGCCGTCTTTTCTCCGACGGACGGAAGTTTTCCCAGTTCCGCAATCAGTCTTGCAAGAGGTTCGATATATTTCATCAGAACAATCCGCCTGCCGCTCCGCCGAGAGGTCCGAGAAGTTCTTGCGAAAGTTCGTCCGCTTCTTTCATCGCGTCGTTGAGCGCCGCAAGCACCATATCTTCGAGCATTTCGACGTCGTCGGGATCTACCGCTTCGGGTTTGATAGAAATCGCAACGGGAGTTTTGTTGCCTTTGAGGGTAACTTCGACCATACCGCCCGCAGCGGTGCCGGTCACTTCCTCTTCCGCGAGTTGTTCTTGCGCTTCCTGAAGTTTTCTTTGCATCATTTGCGCTTGTTTCATTATTTGTTGCATATTGCCGCCGCCGAATCCGCCGTAGCCCATATTTACCTCCAAGGGGTTTTATTTTATTTCGACCAGATTTCCGAACATCTCTTTGAGGAACGGAACGGTCTTATCTTCTTCGATGATTTTGATTTCTTCGATCCTCAGAGTCAAATCGCTCTTTTCGGAGAAAATCGTATTGATGAGGTCTCTGTTTGCCTTTGTCGAAATCAAGTCGTACGTCGACTGCTCGGATACGGACACGACGAAATCGTTTCCGTCCGCTTTGACGTCCGCGCCGAGTATGGCAAGCGCGAGTATTTTGTTCCCTCTTTTTTCAAGTTCGGACGCCACCGCGGTCCACACCTGTCCGGCATCCGACTTGACAGGTGCGCTCTTAAAACCCGAACGCGCTATTTGCTGAATTTTCTTTTCGAGCAAAGCGACTTTCGCTTCGAGTTCCTTGACTTTGTCGTTTCCGCCCGCTCCGCTCACGCCCAGCGCGCAAGACACGACGGTCGCCTCGAACAAAATCCTATGTTGCGAAGTGTATTTGAACTCTCCTTCGAGAGAGGTCATCGCTTTCATAATGCTCATGCACTTGACCACGCTATACTTGTCCGCAAGGTCTTTGAGAAGCGCATAGGTCGCATCGGGGATAGACAACAATTCCTTTGCGTTCTTGCAAGACTTGATATAAAGCACGTTTCTGAAAGTCGTCGCAAGGTCGGAGGCAAGCGTAGTGATACTCTTGCCGAGGTCGCAAGTTTCGGCAACCGTACGAAGTGCCTCTTCGACGTTTCCGCTTGCGATTTCGTCCGCAAGGCGGGCAAGACGCACGGGATCGGACGCGCCCAAAACTTCGAGTACGCTTGCGTAAGTCACGTTTCGTCCCGAATACGACACGCACATATCCGCAATGGACAATGCGTCGCGGACGCTACCCTGTCCTGCGTTCGCTATGGCGTCGACGCCCTCGTTCTCGTAGGATATGCCGTTGTCGTCGAATATGAAACGGATACGCTCCGCGATTTTGGCGGGAGATACGAGTCTGAAATCGAAACGCAAGCAACGAGAAAGTATCGTCGCGGGGATTTGACGAACCTCTGTCGTCGCAAGTATGAAAATCGCATGAGACGGGGGTTCTTCGAGTGTTTTGAGAAGGGCGTTGTACGCACCCTTTGACAGCATGTGAACTTCGTCGATGATATAGACTTTATACTTGCCTATCGTGGGCGGGAACATAACCTTGTCGGTGAGTTCGCGGACTTGGTCGACGGAGTTATTGGAAGCGGCGTCTATTTCGAGAACGTCGAAATTGCCGTTCAGAGTGAGTTCACGGCAAACGTCGCACTTTCCGCACGGAGAAGAATCCACGGGAGTAGGACAGTTGACCGCCCTTGCGAAAATTTTCGCAACGGAGGTCTTGCCGGTACCGCGCGTGCCGGTGAAAATGTACGCGTGCCCGATAGTGCCCGTGGCAATTTGATTTTTCAAAGTTCGCACGATATGGTCTTGACCGATGACTTCGTCAAATGTGTCCGGACGGTATCTGCGATATAAAGATGTGTACGCCATAGGTAGTATTATAAACTATTTATAAACATATTGCAAGAAAAAATATCGAGGGAAAACGCCCTCGAATTTTCCTTCGTTTTATCTTAGTGCAAACCGCTAACTCAGTTCGTTTGTCAGAGCGACGTAACAACAAACGAGTTGCACCGTTTGATGCCGAAGAGAAGATAATGCCGCCGCAAAACTTCCCGCGTCTATGCCGTCGATAAGCGCAAGACAGGTGACGAGAGCAAGTTTTATAGACGTTACTTCTTCGTCCGTGGAGTTTTTCGTTTTTTCGTAGAACTCGGACTTTATCTCATCAATTTCAGTATATAAAACACCGATTTCGGTTTTTACCTCTTGTAGCGACTTGCCCCCGTCCGCCAAGGAATTTGTCAAACCATACAGCCCGTCAAACGCCGTATCGAAATAATTCAAAGCCGCCGAACAAGCGTCCGAATAGTCGTTTTGAAACTCAATTTTCGTCGAGGATTTTTCCTTGACATAACACCCTTTATAGTCGATAGCGGACAATGCTTCGTTTGCTCCGTCCTCTGTTTTATAGACCGCAAGCACGATTTCGTTGCCGTCCTCTCTCAGCAAATACCCTGCACCCCCGCGCTTTTTTATAAGGTCCGCGGACTCCCTCGCGACGCTCAAATCTTCTCCGCCGTCCGTGCAAATGAAATAGAAACTTCTTCCCGCGGTTTCCTCTCTAAACACAGCGGATACAATCCCGTCCCCGCCGATATACACGCTCAAAGCAAGCGTCAGCATAAAACACAAAACTATCGTCGCCACGACGAGCCCGTTCGCCCTATCCGCTTTCCTCTTCCCTAAATTCCGCATTGTTTAATGGTATGAACCGAGCATGCTCGTTATACCGACCGTCCCCAAAAACAAGCGTTTGAACCCTGTCTTTTTACAAAAAACATACAAGAAAACATACAAGAAAACATACAAGTCTTGACTTATCGATGCGAATATGATATTTTGTAATTTGTAAATAATAGAGGTGCTTATGGACAAATATATTCCCCCTTACGACTTAACAGACGAGATGATTGAACTTACTTCCGAAATCATGGAAAACGTCGGCAGACTCGGCAACGTCAACGACTTGAAAAAACTGCCGAGGTTGCGTAGAGTCAATCGAATTAAATCAATACAATCTTCTCTCGCAATCGAGAACAACACCTTGTCCATCGAACAAGTCACCGACGTTATCGACGGAAAGCGCGTTTTAGGTCCGCAAGACGATATACTTGCCGTAAAAAATGCCTTTGAAGTTTACAAGGCGATTTCCTCGTTCAATCCCTACTCCATAGACGACCTGAAAAAAGCCCACGAAGTTATGATGAATGGATTGATTCCCGGTGCGGGCAATTTTCGCACGAGTGCCGTCGGCATTTTCAACGAAAATGGCGAAGTTATCCATATCGCTCCCCCGCAAGACATGGTCGACGGACTTATGGCGCAACTCTTCGACTGGTTGCAAACGAGCAAAACGCCTATGCTAATCCGCTCTTGCGTATTCCACTACGAGTTTGAATTTATTCACCCGTTCGGGGATGGAAACGGCAGAACGGGCAGACTTTGGCAAACGGTGCTCCTTTCAAATTGGAAGCCTATTTTCGAATGGCTTCCCGTCGAAAGTATAATCAAAAACAATCAAGACGAATACTACCGCGCAATCAGGCTCTCGACGTCGGAGGGGAAATCCAATCAATTTATTCTGTTTATGTTAAACGTCATAAAAAAAGCGGTTGAAGAAATCGAGAACGACACCCGCAATCATCAACGACATTTGCACAAGCAAATCGACGCCTTGCTGTCGGTCATCGAACCCTACCCTCTTTCCGCACTCGAATTGATGGAAAAACTTGGCTTGAAATCCCGACAAACCTTCCGCAACAATTATCTACGCCCGGCGTTGGAAGCGGGACTTATCGCTATGACGAATCCCGATCAACCCACTTCTTGCAATCAACGCTACTACAAAATTTGATAAGACGCAAACCTATTCACCACCACGAGCTATAAAAAGCACACCCGCAAAAACGGGTGTGCTTTTTGTTTCGGGTGATTGTTATTCCTCTTCGGTGAAGTGTTCGACGGGGATTCCCGCTTCCTCGAAGAGTTCCATAGAAAACTCGTCGGGGTACGGATGCTTGTAGACTACGCGTGCGATACCGCTGTTGATGATGATTCTCGTGCAAATCGTGCAAGGCTGATGAGTGCAATAGAGAGTCGCACCGTCCACCGAAATGCCTTTCTTGGCGGCTTGCGCGATAGCGTTCTGCTCAGCGTGTACGGCGTAGCATTTTTCTTGTTGCGTACCGCTCTTTATACCGAGTTCGTCACGCATGCAATAGCCCTTGTCTCGGCAGTTGAATATTCCCGACGGTGCGCCGTTGTAACCGGTCGTGAGTATTCTCTTATCCTTTACGATGACCGCGCCGATTGCTCTGCCCTTTCTTGCGCAACTGGTCCAAGTGGACACGAGTTCCGCCATATCCATAAAGCGTTTATCCCATCTATCCATAAATTCCTCCGAAAGATAAAATGTTTATATTGCTATTTTTCTAAACATATATTATCATATAAAGACGGTTGCTTCAACAATCTTTTTCAAATTTAGTCAATTTTTTGTGACACAAACTATTGACATTTGGCAAACTAAGATATAGAATGTTAGCAATCAAGCACGAAGAGTGCCAAAATATTTATTCGGAGGCAATATATGAAGGTCAAACCTTTGTTCGACAAAGTTGTTTTGAAAGCAATCGAAAACGATGAAAGAACCGCAAGCGGCATCGTTCTCCCCGGCTCCGCGCAAGAGAAAACTCAAATGGCGGAAGTCCTCGCAGTAGGTCCCGGCGGTCTTATCGACGGAAAAGAAGTCAAAATGCAAGTTTCAGTCGGAGATAAAGTTCTCTACGGCAAATACAGCGGAAGCGAATTCAAAATCGACGGACAAGACATCGTGGTCGTCCGTCAAGCGGATATCCTCGCAATCATTGAATAAGGAGGCAGTTTATGGCTAAACAATTCAAATACGGCGACGACGCAAGAAAGGCTCTCGAAGCAGGCGTCGATACCCTCGCAAATACCGTCAAAATCACCCTCGGTCCTAAGGGCAGAAACGTTGTTCTCGACAAGCCCTACGGCGGTCCCCTCGTGACCAATGACGGCGTTACTATCGCAAAAGAAATTCAAGTGGAAGATCCGTTCGAGAATATGGGCGCGTCCATCATTCGCGAAGTCTCCACCAAGACCAACGACGTAGCGGGCGACGGCACCACCACCGCGGCGGTACTCGCACAAGCAATCGTCAAGGAAGGTCACAAAAACGTAGCGGCGGGCGCAAACCCCATGGTCCTCAAAAAAGGTATCGCGTACGCAACCGAAGTCGCAGTCGAAGAACTCAAAAAGATTTCCAAACCCGTGACGGACAGCAAGTCTATCGCACAAGTCGGCGCAATCTCCGCGGCTGACGACGAAATCGGCAACCTCATCGCAGAGGCTATGGACAAAGTCGGAAAGGACGGCGTCATCACCATCGAAGAAGGCAAGGCTATGACCACCGAACTCACCGTCGTCGAAGGTATGCAATTCGACCGCGGTTACGTCTCCCCTTATCTTGTCACCAACACCGACAAGATGGAAGCGGACCTCGACAATCCCGTCATCCTCATCACCGATAAGAAAATAAGCAACGTACAAGAGATACTCCCCGTCCTCGAACAAGTCCTCAAAAACGGACTCAAACTCCTCATCATCTCCGACGACATCGAAGGTGAAGCACTCACCACTATCATCGTCAACAAACTCAAAGGCGTGTTCAACTGCGTGGCGGTCAAAGCACCCGGTTTCGGCGACAGAAGAAAAGCATATCTCGAAGACATCGCAATCCTCACCGGCGGTACTTATATCAACAGCGACCTCGGTTACGAACTCAAAGACGTCACCCTCGATATGCTCGGCAGAGCGAAATCAGTCAAGGTCGGCAAAGATAACACCACTATCATCGGCGGTGCCGGAGATCCCGAAGCAATCCAAGATAGAGTCAAATCCATTCGTACTCAAATCGAGGCAAGCACCTCCGATTACGACAAAGAAAAACTCCACGAAAGAGTCGCAAAACTCGCGGGCGGAGTCGCGGTTATCGGCGTAGGCGCGGCAACCGAAGTCGAAATGAAGGAACGCAAAATGCGCATCGAAGACGCCCTCAACGCAACCCGTGCGGCTGTCGAAGAAGGCATTGTCCCCGGCGGCGGAGTCGCTCTCCTCAAGATTATCCCCGCAGTCAAGAAAGCGTGCGCCAAACTCGAAGGCGACGTCAAGACCGGTTCTACTATCGTCCTCAAAGCACTCGAAGCGCCTATCCGTCAAATCGCAGAAAACGCAGGCGTCGACGGCGGAGTCGTCGCGGCAACCATCTCTGCATCGAGAAGCGCGACTTACGGCTACGATGCGGCGAAAGACCGCTATTGCGATATGATAGACGCAGGCATTCTCGATCCCACCAAGGTTGCACGTTGCGCATTGCAAAACGCGGCGTCCGTAGCGGCAACTCTCCTCACGACCGAAGCCCTCGTCACGGACATCAAAGAACCCGTAGCGGCACCCGCAATGCCCGCCGGCGGAATGGATTATTAAGTTTGAAAGCCAAAATTAAACAAGCGCAACGAATTTCGTTGCGCTTGTTTTTTATAATTTAATTTTTATTATTACCGTCGTCGCTTTCACAAAAAGCGAATATTGTATGGTGCTTTTACTCTAATCTAAAATTTCCCTTTTCCTCACGTGTTGTCCACTTCGGGCTTGCCGAGGGCAACCACCTCGTTCGCTTCGGCTACGCACAATTCACTGGATTGTGCGTTTAACGCGTCGCGCTATCGACGTTCCCCCTCTACGGGGAACCCACGTCGACCGCTTGCGCGGGGGACAACACTCGGTTTCGCGCAAGTGAACGTTCCTCGTTATGCCACTGCGCTTTGTGCGCACCGCTACGCGAACCCAATGTGCGCAGTCGCTTGTACAAACGCAAGGCGTTCCGCCTTGCACCTCCGCTCAACACTCGCTGGCTCGGCGCGTTGCGCCTCGAGTTCCGTCTCCGAAAGAGTGTAACAAGGGAATTTACTTCAACTCATCGTATTTTTTCTTCATTGCGTCATCAATGAAGGAGAGAGCGTTGTCGTAACTCACTTTCTCGGTCGTCATAGTCGCGCGGTCGGTAACTTCGATTTCGCCGTTTGCAAGACCTCTCGGGCTCACGACGACTCTTATCGGCATACCCATAAGGTCGGCGTCCGCGAATTTTACTCCGGGGCTTACGTTTCTATCGTCGAAGAGGACGCTCACGCCCTTCGCTTTGAGTGCGTCGTAGAGGGCAAACGCCTTTTCTTTGACGGTTTCGTCGTCGATACGGATTGCGCAGATATGCACTTTATAAGGCGCGACCGTGATGGGGAGAATGAGTCCTGCTTTGTCGTTGGATTCCTGCGCGATGGATGCGATTGCACGACCGACGCCGATGCCGTAGCAACCCATGATAGGAGTTATCGCTTCCCCTTTTTCGTTGAGGACGGTCATACCCATAGACGCGGTATACTTGGTGCCGAGTTGGAAGATATTGCCGATTTCGATACCGTTTTCGAGGTGCAAGGGCTTTCCGCAAACGGGGCATCTATCCCCTGCGTTAACCTTGGCTATATCGACGAAGTTTTCAGGATTAATATCTCTCGCGACGTTGACGCCTTTGACGTGGTAATCCGCCTTATTTGCGCCGATGACCATATTATACGCGCCCTTCAAGGACTCGTCGAACACGACGATACCGTCTTTGAGGTTAAGCCCGACGGGACCGATATTGCCTGCGACGAGACCGGATTCCTCGTCGGCTTCCCACGGGACGATATTCTTACGGATAGCCTTTTTGAGTTTGGCTTCGTTGACTTCGAGATCCCCTCTGATGAACGCAACCACGACGGTTTGTTCGCCTTTGACTGCGTAGACGACCGCTTTGATGGTGTTGTAGGGTTTCACGCCGATATAGTCGCAGACGGCATCTATGTCGTGCGCCTTGTCCGTGAACACTTCTTCCATAGGAATATCTTCGCCGAAGTCCACTTCGAGACGGACACCCGCAGCAACTTCCATATTGGACTTATAACCGCACTCGTCGCAAAGCACGAGGGTATCTTCGCCGACCTCGGTGAGGAGCATAAATTCGTGTGCGACGCTACCGCCCATCATACCGCTGTCCGACTTGACCGCGATGAAGTTTTTGAGACCGATACGGCGGAAAATATTGAAGTACGCCTCGTATGCTCTTTCGTAATACTTTTCGAGATCCTCTTGGGACATATGGAAGGAGTATGCGTCCTTCATCGTAAATTCTCTGACGCGAATGAGTCCGCCTCTGCAACGAGGCTCGTCGCGGAATTTGGTCTGGATTTGGTAAATCATGAAAGGCAGTTGGTTATAACTCGACACGGTATTTTTTGCCATGTGAACAGCCGCCTCTTCGTGCGTCATACCGAGGAGCATATCCTTTCCCCCTCTATCCTTGAAACGCACCATTTCGCTTCCGATTGAAGAGTATCTCCCGGACATATCCCACATTTCGCGGGGCATAACGACTGGGAATTTAACCTCTTGACCGTCGATTTTGTTCATCTCTTCGCGGATGATATTCTCGATATTGAGAGCCATCAACTGCGCGGGCGAGGTGAGAGAATAAATGCCGTTCGCAACGGGTTTAATATAGCCCGCGCGAGCGAGCAATACGTGACTGAGAATGCTGACGTCGGAGGGTGCTTCCTTGACGCGTTCGCCGACAAGTTTACTGAGTAGCATAAAGGTTTCCTATCCTTTTATTATTTATCTATGAGATTATATACTCAAAATCGATATTACGCAAGAGTTTGAGCCCGATTTGCCCTCGAAAAGAAAACCCGCAACAAAATCGCGGGCGTTTCCAATTAAATCAACCGACGTCTTTCATAGCACCACCCCAAACTCTTCGAGCAGATAGCCGTTCACGACTTCGTCAAATATAGGTTGGACAGTGTTTATTGCCGGAATTGCAAATTCTAAATACTTCACCGACAATTCGTCCGCATTTTTATAGCCGTCATCGCAAAATACAAAATTAAAGTAGTCGCTTGAGTATTTAAGTATCATTCTCATGCAAAATTTTTGATCGGTGTCTTTCGCTGTGATTTCATATTCTAAAACTATTCCTCCGACGTAACGACTGCAAACGACTGCATCCTCAATGGAGTTTTCGATACCGCTTCCGTTTTCCGGCACGTACGGAATAAATACTTTGTCGTCTAAATCGTATAAATCATAGCAATAGAATATCGATATCGGCATGTATAACGTTTTTGTCATTTGAATCATATCATTTTCGATCGAATCAAGCGTTTCTCCGCCGTACGTTTTTTGCGGGCTAAACAAATTAACAAAATCACACAGTTCATCAAGTTCCTCGTCGGTAATATTGCTTTCTTCACTTTCAATCATTCGATTCAACATATCCGATAAATCGTCATAATCATCTTGCCTTTCCGCTATAGCTTCTGCGATATATTCATCCGTAAGTTCCACAAATGTGATTACAATATCGGAAAAAACAGCCGTTTCTACGGTTTGACCTTCGTCATGCCAATAATTTTTCACTGCTAAATCGGCATTATTCAATATCGAAGTTTTCTCTTGTTTGTCAGAGAACGTCATCTCATACGATAGCAAATCTTCCCAGTCGTAATGCCTATGACGCGGATCGTTAAACTTCGTTGACATACCGAGTTTCCCAAAAGAATACTCTTTCCCCTCGTAGTCATACCATTTCGCCTTGCCTTCCGTCTCGTACACTTCGTTTCGTTGTTGGATAAGCGACTTCTTTTCGACGATTTCGTCTTCGGGCAATACTTCGGAATTGTTATTATCATTGCATGCGACAACGGTTATAAGCAACATGATTATTGCTATAACACAACAAACTATTTTAGTTGCTATCGATTTATATTTCATTAACATACAAACTCCTAAAACTCGACTTTTCAGTTACTCACATAACCACAATCAATACAAACGCTATTTCCAGTTTCATCTATTTGCCACCTGTGTGGTGCAGTCATTAAGTCCCAGTTTGAATTATCGTATGTGTTATTTAATGTACTGTATATGAGAAATTGAGAAATACTATTGCTAAAATTTTCTTCTGTCAAATAAATGTCACTATACAAATTGTGGCAATCTCTACATAATATGAAGTGCTTTGTTGAATCATGATAATTAGACATGATAGCACTTTGATAATTGCTATTGAACTCGCTAATTAAACCAACACCGCTATGTGTTTCGTTCAACCCGCAAGCACATTTATGACTTGTCGTGTATGAAATAACTTGATGGACAGATGGTGCAAAGCAATCAACTGTATATTGTGTACCGCCAAGAGTTATTGTTCTCTGATTGGTGCAAGAATGTATATTGGTTCCATGTGTATTGGTTACGTCCAAATAATTAATCTTTCCAGACAAATAATAGTATGGAACTATTATAGACGAACAATCTTCCCACCCAAAATGCGCTCGAAGATACATGTTATTACCATTTTGATAATACCCGTATGCGACTATTGCATGACCTGTCGTTGTAGTATCTGCGACTCCGTTGGTTATATCGTAATATCGAATACTAACCGCAACGGGATTCCCTTGCGCGATTAGCGTCTGTGCTATATTAAATCTCATAATAGTTGTCGATACATTCCCGAAATTATTCGATAAATTGAAACATTGAGGAAGTGTATTATAATAATTGCTCACATCCCAACCAGTACTACCAAACTTTTCAGGACTATCAAGCGCTATCAAAAATTTATGTAACGCTTCGTACGCCGAATCATTATCGGTAATAGTACAGTCAAAAACTTCTTCTGTTCCACCCGAACTGACTTTTTTATTGTCGCTTGATAATACTGTTTTACCGTTCGTATAATCTTTCCACATTTGCGGAATATCACTTTTTTTATTCGGAATCAACCCCGGTTCCTTGGTATAATCCGCATAACGCAACAATAATACCGTTGAAACATATATGCAAGAACCACTTGCATTTTCACCAAAATATTCATTGCTTGTTGTTTCACTGAACAATTGATAATCCGGAACGTTAATGAAGTTGCTTATACTAACTTCATTCAGGTACGGATTACTTTCCCAATCGGTGCCGTCGGTGGGGATGCTTGCGGTTGAGACGTCACCTTCTTTTGCGTCACGCAAAACAGATAACATGTCGGAATAAGTTTTGATTTCGGATTTTGATACGACTTCCGTCCTTATTTCGGACATATACGACGATGCATTTTGCACGTCCGAGACGTCCATAACGGTCTCACGCATTACGTCGACGGTTTCGGTACCGTTCTTGACGGCGTAATTTGAGGGCCCGAAATAATACTTCGTCCCCGACTGTTCGGCATAAGGGGATGCGCCGAACTCTCCGAGTTCCATAAGATCACCCGTTACACGGTGATAAATCGCATAACCGCCGTCCGCAGCCACGGCAAGCAAATATTCCGCCTGCCCTTCCGCATTATAAAGAGTCTCTACGTAACCGTCTTCACAATCGTGACCTAATTGCGCGTTGACCGCTTGCAACGCATACGTAACTTCTAAAGTATCGGGTGCGCTCGGTATACTCCCAATATAAATCTGCGCAGACGAACCCGCTTCGAGGTCCAATTTCGACAAATCAAAATTTGCCCCGCACAATACAAACGTGGAAATAACAATACTACACGCAAGCAAAGTGCACAAAAACTTCTTTTTCATAAGCAGTCTCCTTTGTTTGTGTAAAGTTAATTATTCTCCCTATAATTTATATTACCAAAAGGGTTCGGCGGTGTCAATATCGAAATTTGTCGAGAAGGTTCTCTCAATCGGTTGACATACGGGCTCATTATATATATAATGCAATCATTACGTTTGTTTAGTTTTGCTAAACTTTTGGCTTAAAATTGCGAAACGTAATAAACTTTCGGTTGAAAATGCCTAAACCGAGCAAAAAGTTTAGGCTGAGTAAACAAAAATATCTGTTCAAGCGGAAAAGAGGAATTTTATGGAACTGGGTGTTAAAATCAAAAGACTGCGCCTGCAAAAAAATCTCACGCAAGAGGAACTTGCCGACCGTTGCGAACTCACAAAGGGTTATATTTCGCAACTCGAAAACGAACTCACTTCTCCGTCCATCGCGACTCTCGAGGACATTCTGAACGCCCTCGGAACGACGCCCGCGTCCTTCTTCAGCGACGAAAAAGACGAGAAAATCGTTTTCACCGACGATGAGTTCATCGAGAAAATCACGGACGGATACAAGTTTGAATGGCTCGTCCCCAACGCGCAAAAAAACGAGATGGAGCCTATCCGCGTGACTATTGAACCCCACACTTCTCTCGAAGAGGACGTTCCCCACGAGGGCGAGGAGTTCGGCTACGTGCTTTCGGGGCGCATAGTCCTACACCACGGTAACAGCGCGCAAATAGTCAAAAAAGGAGAGGTTTTCTATTTCTCCTCCGCCAAAGTTCACAAAATCGAAAATCGCACCGCCGAAAAAGCGGTAGTCCTCTGGGTTGCAAGCCCTCCCACTTTCTAAAAAACCGTAAAATCATTTGCGAGGTACGTATATGACCGTCACCAACGACACCATTATTCAAATCAAAAACGTCACGAAAACGTACGGCAACAAGGACGCCGTCAAGAACGCAAGTCTCGTCATCAAGCGCGGGGAATTCGTCACTCTCCTCGGTCCGTCGGGCTGTGGGAAAACAACCACTCTCCGTATGATAGCGGGCTTTGAAATGCCCACGAGCGGAAAAATCATCTTCAACGGCGAAGATATTACAAACACTCCCCCGTACCTTCGCAAGGTCAATACCGTGTTCCAGAAGTACGCCTTGTTCCCTCACCTCAACGTGTTCAACAATATCGCGTTCGGTCTGAAACTCAAGGTTATACCCAACGGCACCAAGGTAAACCGCAAAGGCGAAACAGTGCAACTCTTCCGCAAACTGACCAAAGCGGAAATCAAAGAAAAAGTCGATACCGCCCTCAAAATGGTTGACCTCGAGGACTACGGTCACAGAAACGTTTCCTCTCTCTCGGGCGGACAACAACAAAGAGTCGCAATCGCGCGCGCCCTCGTCAACGAACCCGAAGTTCTTCTCCTCGACGAACCTCTCGGCGCACTCGACCTCAAAATGCGCAAGGATATGCAACTCGAACTTATGAACATGCACGAGAAACTCGGCATCACTTTCATCTACGTCACCCACGACCAAGAAGAAGCCCTCACGATGTCCGACAAAATCGTCGTCATGCGCGACGGCGTAATCCAACAAATCGCATCCCCCGAAAAGATTTACGACGAACCTGCAAACGCGTTCGTAGCGGACTTCATCGGAGAAAGCACGATACTTTCGGGCGTCATGCTCGAGGACTTCAAAGTGGAGTTCTGCGATACCGTTTTTGAATGTGTCGACAAGGGCTTCCACCGCAACGAACCCATCGACGTCATCATCCGTCCCGAAGACCTCAAAATACTTGAAAAGGATGATAAAAAGTCCATTTTGAACGCTGAAGTGCTTTCTTGCGTATTTAAGGGAGATCACTACCAAGTCACTCTGCTTGCCAAAGAGAACGAACTCATCGCACACGACACCGCCTGTTACGAGGTCGGAGAAACCGTCGGTCTTTATATCAAGCCATTCGACCTTCACATTATGCACAAGGCTCGTATCATCAACGAAATCGACACCGAAATGGCGGACGAAAACCTCGTGTTCATCTCGGGCGAACAGTTCGAATGCAACTCCACTCTTCCCGCCGGCACCCCCGTCAGAGTCAGCGTGGACTTCGACGACGTCGAAATCACCGACGACGAAGCAGACGGCACTATCGGTGCGACCGTCGTAAGCAGTATTTATAAAGGCAGTTATTATCAATGTATCGTCCGCACCGACGACTACTACGACTTCTTCGTGGACACCGACGACGACTGGCTCAAAGGCGATCGCGTAGGCATCAAAATCGCAAAAGACAAAATCATCGTCGAGGAGAGAGAGGCTCTCAACGAGGACGAAGTCATCGAAGTTCCCGACGTCGTCGTTGACGAAGTCGATACCGCTCTCCAAGAGCAACTCGCCGAGGAAATCAAAACCGAAGTCGAGTCCATTGCCGAAGAAGAGGACCTCACCGTTATTTACAGCGACGATTCCGCAACGGAGGACGAAAACAAGTGAAACAGTTTCTCAAAAAATTTAAGATGACGAAAAGAGTTTTCAGTTATCCTTATATACTGTTCATGCTCCTTTTCGTCGTGGTACCGCTTGCGATGATATTCGTCTATGCGTTTCTCGACAACGACCACAACTTCACTTTCGAGAACTTCCGCATATTCTTCACGTCGCAAAGTTCGTTGTACGTGCTCGGCAACTCGCTGTTCGTGGGAGTTATCACGACGGTCATCTGCCTCGTGCTCGGCTACCCCGTTGCGTACATACTTTCAAAGAGCAAAAACAGCGGAAAATTCCTCGTACTCCTCTTCGTTCTCCCCATGTGGGTGAACTTCCTCATCCGCACCCTCGCCACGAAAGCGATTTTTATGGCAATAGGCGTCGAACTCGGTATGGGGACCGTGCTTTTCGGTATGGTATACAACTACCTACCCTTTATGATACTCCCGTTGCACACGACGATTTGCTCGATTGACAAGAGTTACGTCGAAGCGGCAAAGGACCTCGGCGCGGACAATACGACGGTATTCCTCAAAACAATACTCCCACTGTCTAAGAGCGGTATTATGTCGGGTATCACGATGGTGTTCATTCCGACCATTTCGACTTACGCCATTTCCCAACTTCTTTCGAACGGGAAAATCTTCCTCTTCGGTGACAGTATCGAACTCAAATTCTCGCAAGACATGTACGGCGTCGGCGCGGTTATGAGCCTCGTGATGCTCGCATTCGTGTTGATTTCAAGTTTCTTGATGAACCGCTATAACAAGGACGGCAACGTCGGGAGGTCGTTATGGTGAAGAAAATTCTCGAAAAATCCTATCTATTCATAATCCTCGCGGTGCTATACGCCCCTATCGTTTTCATAATGGTGTACTCGTTCTCGGGTTCCTCGAATTTCAACTTCAACGACGGATTTACGTTTGCGAGTTACGAAGCGATTTTCACGTCGGATAAGTCGGACGCCCTTTGGGAAGCGGTCGGGAATACCTTCCTCATCGCGGCGGTTTCCTCGGTCATCGCGACGGTGCTCGGCACTTTTGCCGCAATCGGCATCTTCGCACTCGGCAAGCGTGTGAGAAGAGCGGTCGAAACCGTGAACCAATTTCCTATCATCAACAGCGAAGTCGTTATGGCGGTTTCCTTTATGATATTCTTCGTCACCTGCCGTTTTGCGGAGGGTTATATCAGACTGTTCATTGCGCACGTAGCGTTCTGCACTCCCTACGTAGTGCTGTCCGTACTCCCCAAACTCGAAAGTATGGATCCCAACGTCTATGAAGCCGCCCTCGACCTCGGCGCAAATCCGTTTAAGGCAATGATGAAAGTTATGTTCCCGATAATCTCCCCCGCGATTTTGTCGGGTTTCGTCATGGCGTTCACACTCTCAATCGACGACTTCATCATCACGCAAATCAACAAAGGCGCGGCGACGGGTATCAACACCCTCTCCACCTATATATATTCGGACGCTCGCGTGCAAGGACTCGAACCCTTCTGGTACGCAATCTTCACAATTATTTTCGTAATCGTGCTTGCTATCGTTCTTGTCGCCAACTTCGTCCGCTCCACCAACAAAAAGGAGGTATCTAACAATGAAAAAGCGTAACACACTCATCGCACTTCTTTTGATACTTTCCGTATTGTTCGCGCTCACCCTCTCCGCTTGCAATGAAAGCGAAGACGGCGGAAAAACGGATACCCTCGTCATCTACAACTGCGAGGACTATATCGACGACAGCGCGGAAACAAACCGCCTCGAAGCCTTCAAGGAATATTATAAATCCGTGACGGGCAACAACCTCGAAATCGTCTACACCACATGGGACACCAACGAAACCATGCTCACGAAGGTGCTCAACAACGACGCGACTTCGGTGGATATTATCTGTCCCAGCGAGTACGCCATCCAAAAACTTATGGCAAACGGCAGACTTGCAAACATCACCGAACTCGTCGCCGAATATAGCAAAACGTACCCCTATCTCAACCTCGACAAAGGCACCATGTACAATACCGAGCCTATGTTCGTGGACTCCATATCCGCCGAGTTTACGGGCATTTCGACGGGGGACGGCATCGGGGACATGGTTGACTATATGGTCCCGTATATGTACGGCACAATCGGCATGCTCTACAACGTGAAATACGTCACCAAAGAGGATCTCGATTCACAATGGAGCCTACTTTGGAATAAGAACGGAAGCGAAGTGCTCGAAAACAAAATTCTCGTCAAGGACTCCGTCAGAGAAACCTTCGTCGCGGGCATTATGTACCTTCTCGAGAACGATATGCTCCCGCAAAAATACGTGGATATGCCCACTACCACCCTCATCAACTGCACCGACGACGAACTTCTCGCTCTGGTCGAGCAAGTCCTCACCGAACAGCGCGCGCATATATCCGGCTACGAAGTCGACTTCGGCAAGGACGATATGCTCAACGAACTCGTCTATATCGACCTCGCTTGGTCGGGAGACGCTATGTGGGCTATCGAGGAGAGTTACGACGAGGACAACCTCTACTACAATCCCCGCACCGGCGAATACGACAACTACTACCTCGATTACTACGTACCCGTGGACGAAGAGGGCAATCAAACGGGCAATATCTGGTTCGACGGATGGGTTATTCCCTCTACCGCCCCCAACAAACTTGCGGCGACTATGTTCATCGACTTCATGAACGCGCCCGAGAACGCAATCTACAACAGCATTTATATCGGCTACACCTCGGCGGTCGCAAAAGAAAAAATGAAGTACGTCTACGTCGGCGAAGGCGGTGAATTCGACAAAATCGACGACGAATTCGTGAAAGCGGAAAACGGCGCATACGCTCTCAACGAAGACGTCTACTCCGCACTCGTTGACAGTGAATACGCCCTCGCTCCCGAGGACAACGACGGAGAATACGACTTCTCCTTCTTCGAGGACGACCGCAGATACCCCGAAGCGTCCGAGAAACTCGGAGTCATGCGCGACTTCGGAGACAGACAAGACAACATCACAACCCTTTGGGAAAACGCCAAAGTCGGCAACGACGTGCCGTGGGTGCTTATATGGTGCACCGTCGCGATCGTCGGTGCGGGACTTCTCTTCGGCGGGTTCGTGCTGGTGAAGAACCTCTATAAACGCCGTCCGAGAAAAATCAAAGACTGAAAAGTGCAAAACCGACTTGTTCATGCAAGTCGGTTTTCTTTTCGACGATTTGAACCGTATTGACGGTATCAAACGTTTATAATTGCGTTTTCAACACATAAAACGGCGATTTTACGATTTCAATCTCTTGCTTTCCACAGCAAATTTCGCTATTGCAAATTTGTCCGCCGTATATTATAATGTTATCGGAGGTTATTATGAAATACTACGTTTCCAACAAAATCACGTCGTTAGGCGGTAGCAGTACGGTCAAAAACGATTGCGGTGAAGACGTCTTTTTCGTCAAAGGTAAACCCTTCAGCCCTACCCGCGTCAAAACCGTGCGCACCCTCGATAAGCAACCCCTTTATAAAGTGCGCAACAAGTTTTTCTTCTTCCTTCTCCCCAAAGTTTTCATAGCGGATAAGGACGGAAATAAGATTTTGAAAATCAAAAAGGATAAATATTTGTCCGCAAAACAAAACTTCGTCGTCGAAAATTTGACAGACGGTATGCCGACCTACGCGATTGCGGGCAACGTTTTCGGACGTGCTTACACCATCACCCGCGACGGGAACACCGTCGCTACGGTAACTCGCGACTACAATATTCTCAAGGACTCCTTTGAACTCAATTCCTACGACGAAACCGCAACCCCATTGCTTATCGCCTTCGTCATCGCTCTCGACAACTTCCGCGACAAGATGAAGAGCCAAACCACCTAAACAAAACTCGGCGTTATAGCCGTATAACAAAACCCGATTCCACGAAAAAGCCCGCCATGCGACGGGCTTTGTTTTGTTCTCATGTTCCGAAAGATAGCATCTCTATCAGTTAGAATCCTTCTCATTGTATCGACTTGAATAGTTTATTGATATATCGCCTATATATCCATCCCATGAAGTGCCAAATATCATATTCTTCCATTCTTTTTGAGTTCCTTCATAATAAATTTGCACACTCTCACAATAGTAAAATGCTTTTTCTCCTATATTTATTACACTTATGGATATATCAACAATTAAATATCCGCAGTGCGAAAATGCTTGTTCCCCAATGTTTTCGACACCATCTAAAATGTCTATATGGTTAAAACCTGTGCAACCATAAAAGGCATAATCACCTATACTCGTAACGCTATCCGGAATGACTAAATCTGTTACAAGTGTGCCGTTTAAGTACAAATTATGTGCATAACGAAGGGGATTTGAAGCAGAGTTATTAAAACTTATTGCGCACCACTTCGCTATATCCGTTATATATACTGCTTTTAGTGCATTGCAAGAGGAGAATGCGTAATTTCCTATGCTCGTCACGCCACTGCCTATAGTTACACTCGTGAGCCCACAGCTATCGAAGGCTCGCTCCCCTATGCTCGTCACGCTGTCAGGTATCGTTATGCTCGTGAGCCCCGTGCAACCAGAGAAGGCATACTCGCCTATGCTCGTCACGCTGTCGGGAATTGTGATATTTGTGAGTCTGCTACAACCAGAGAAGGCATGATAATTAATTTCAGTTATTCCGCTTGGCAAAGTCAGTTCAGTGTCAGTACCCGTATATCCGACGAGGATTTTGTCTTCTCCGTCGGTATAAATAATATAGCCGTTTTCATCCGTGGACAATTTGCTCCCGCCATTGTTGGTGGTGTATATGTTCTTAGCATAATAACCAATATAGCCATTGTTAGTACTTCCTGCAGTTATCTTCAAAGAAGATTTGTTGTACACTTCAACAAGTTTATAACAACCATAGAAGGCATAATCACCTATGTTATTCACTCCACGCCCTATCGTCACACCACCCATAAGCCCTGTACAATACTCGAAGGCATAAACTCCTATGCGTTTCACTCCATCTGGCATCATCACGCTCGCAAGCCTGGTACAATAACAGAAGGCAAAACTGCCTATGCTCGTCACGCTGTCAGGAATGACCAAATCTGTTACAAGCATATCATTTAAGTACAAATTATGTGCATAAAGTAAAGGATTCGCATACTCATCACCAAAACTTATAGCGCACCATTTCGCTATATCCTCGATATATACCGCCGTGAGCCCTTTGCACCCAAAGAAGGCAGAAGAGCCAACGCTAATCACGCTATCGGAAATTGTTATACTCGTCGTTAGCCCTGTACATTCATAAAAGGCACGCTCCCCTATGCTCGTCACGCTATCGGGTATCGTTATACTCGTGAGTCCGGTGCACCCATAGAAGGCATAACTGCCTATGTTTGTAATTGATTCGGAGATTTCAACAGACTTTATATAGCAACAATTTGCCAATGCGTATCCGCTTAAACTATTGCCTTTAAACTTAACATGTATTAATGATTTAGGAATATAATAGGTTTCTTCTATATACTCCTTATTGCCATAATCATGATAGTAGTAACTTTGCGCTACACTTTCGGAGCCTTTAAAATCGGTTGCGCCAAACACATATCCTATAGGATAATCCGAAGAAAGCGTTAATGATAATTTTTCAAGTCCGCCACATCCTTTTAGTGCGCCTTTAGAGTAGTTTGCATTTAGTTCCATATTTTTGATATTATTGCACGACGTAAACGCACCGCTATATATTTCCCCGCTGTTTATTACAACATTGTTAAGTTTCTCTGGAATATAATATACTTCTTGTGCATTATCATTTTGTTGCGCAGTTGCAACTCCACCGTCATATGATGAAGTGCCAAATATATACCCGAATGCTTCGGTGCATTTCCCTACAAACGGGAGTCTTATTGTTTCGATATTTTTACACCCGCTAAAAACTCCAAATCCTATGTCCGTTACGCTTTTGGGTATATTAACAAGCTTTAATTTTGGCAAATTATTACATGCATAATTATTAATTTTAGTAATAGATACAGACAATAATAATTCTTCTTCATCCCCCTTGTACGACAATAGGACCTTTTCATTTGTATTAGTGTAATATATGTAATTATCGTCGAATACTATCCTACTTTCGCTCTCATCGTTTATAATTTGTTTGGCATAAAGCGCAACTCCTCCGTTTGATGAATCACCAACTTGAATTTGCAATGCAGATTTATTACAAATTTCATATATGCCATAACAATTTTCAAATGCATAGTTTCCAATCTTTGTTATGCTTTCAGGAATTGTTACGCTAATTATATTTACACAGTTTTGAAAAGCATATTGTCCTATTTGAATAACGCCATAAGGTATGTTTAAAACAGATAGCCCCAAACAATTTCTAAAAGCGTAATCCCCAATGATTTTTATTCCTTCCGGGATACTACTGTTGCCGTTAAAACTTTTAAGCAATTTCTGTGACTTAATATTAATCAAACAGTTATCTATAATTTTATAGTTTTTGTTAGCACTATCAATCTCAACGTTCTGCAAATTATTGCAACTGCCAAAAATTTCCGACGGAACTTTTATTATGCCTTTTGGCAAAACTATATTTTTTACATTAGAACTATTATGACAATTGAAAGCATCACCACTTATTTCAGTCACTAAATATCCATTGTAAATCTCTGGAATTTTAACAATCCCATTATCGGATCCACCTTCATACTTTAGTACAACTCCGTTTTTTATATCAAATATACTCTTTACGTCTTTGTCATAAAGTGCATATAATGTTATGTCTCCATATATGTTATCGGCACCGCCAACAGCTTCAATAAATTGTCCGCCCAACTCATAAATATACCAACCACAAAAAAGCCCTTCACCCTCGATTGGTTCTTTTAATATATTTTCACTTTCTATGTTATATGTATCGGGATTATTTGCACTTTCAGCACCATTCAAAATATACTCTATATTATATATTACTGGAACAAACTTCGCTTTTACAGTTGTATTGTTTTGTATCGGCGCAGAAAAATCTAAATCCCATCCTTCAAATTTATAATGTTCTTTTTCAGGCTCAATCGACGGTTTTTTAGCATAATCGCCTTCTTCAACATATTGAACATTATTGTCACCTAAATCATCGAATCGAACATAGTAAATGGGCTTTCTACGAATAATTATTTGATAACTCCGATGAAGTTCTCCATTAATAACATTTAAAGAGAACGTATTATCTCCCTCTCTCAACTTTACAACATTTCCGTGTTTCCCCATTGTCGGATCAAAAATCGTATAACTTGCACCGTATGCAATAGTAAAAGTGTTAGAAAAATCAAAACTGTCAACCTTATTAGCAACCGTTAAACGCATAGTATCCGATTCTACGATAAATGTATTGGAATACAAATCCGTACCCGATACATTTATAGTATTTTGTTCTTGATGAGGTTCATTAATATTATCTCCGTCATTTTGAGATTTATTATTGCATGATACTAAACTTACTAATACTAACATTAATAGTATTAATAAAACAATTCGATATGATTTCTTCATATTATCAAACCTTTCTTATTAATAATTATATATTAAAATTTCTTAATCCTTCCCAATCATTTTTTCGGCTAATTTTATCAATTATTTCAACTATATGTCGCCCTCTATAAACTTTTTGCAGCGATTTAATGTTCAAATATATTGTAGCTTTTAAGTCAATACCTAATTTTTCAGCATTATCACACCAATCGGCAAAATAGGTGCCCAATACATTGAGTCGCTCAAAATAATCATCAACTTCGCGTATAGCGCCATTAGCATCATATCGATGCGGAAAATATATATCTCCCTGAACATAATGGGCTCTAGCCACAATACTTTCATTCTTACTATTGCAAATATTATGGCCTATGTACACATCAAAATTTAAAGTTATCTTATTCATTATTACACCTCACAATTAAGTATAGTTAGGTATTACCTAATTGTCAAGACAAAAGTTAAGTAATGCCTAATAATCAAATCATACTATAATTAAGGACAAAATATATGTGTGATTTAGAACGAAAAATAAGTATGCGTTTGAAAAACGAAATAGAGTTTTCAGGGAAAACAAAAAGCGAGATTGCAAGAGCTATAGGAGTATCTAAGCCGACTATATCCCAATATATTTCAGGGCAAATCATGCCCTCACTTACAACATTCGCAAAACTGTGTGATTTTTTAGATTGTTCTGCTGATGATATATTAAAAATGTAATAACTAAACATATTAATTGTGTTTGACATACCTTAGCGTTTCACAAATATTAATACACAAAACCAAATCCCACGAAAAAGCCCGCCATTCGACGGGCTTTGTTTTGTTGTTAGTAATCGGACCTTCCGAGGAGATAATCGACGGTGCAATCGAAATAGTCTGCCAAAATGCACAGCATATCGATTTGAGGACTGCGTTTTAGGTTTATCCAAGCAGAAATCGCGCTGTGGCTGATGCCCGTTTCGCGCTCGATCGTAGCACTCGATACGCCCTTAATCCGCATATTCTCTTTTAGTCTATCGGCGAACCACTCTTGCGGAGTCTTGCCGTTTATGACGTTTTTCTGCATATATCGACCTCATTCGACTTCTTTCGACAAATTATGCTACATCCGTAACCGAATTTGCCATTGTGTTACGATTGTAACAGCAATATAATGAAGTATATGCAAAAGGAGAAAGAACGATGAATATAGAAAAAACCGCTACCCCCGAGCAAAAATCCGAAATTTTGAAACAATTGACCGCTTACGCCGAAGCCGAAATCCCCCTCGTTAAATCCATAATTCTACTCCCCCAAGCCCTCGGTGCCACCGCCTACCTCACCCTCACCGACGACTCGACCGTCCTACTTTCCTTGACGTAAAACTTGTTGTTAGGCAATATAACTGCGATAGCAATATAACTTCTCCCGCAGGGAGAAATATCACTGCCGTAGGCACTATAACTTTTTGCCATAGGTAAAAAATACAACTCAAAAGGCACTCCGTTATGGAGTGCCTTTTGAGTTAAACAATTTCAACTGCAATTCGTTTAGGATTCGGCGAGGGTGGCACTGCCGAAGCCGGCGACGTCGGAGACGGGAAGGGAAAAGACGATTGCGCCTGCGTCGGTGTGGGTGCCGGCGTTTTCGATGATGGCTTTCATTATCTTTGCCTTTTCAGAGGCTTTCGCGACGATGAGGATAATTTCCTTCTCTTGCGCGATAGACACTTTGAAGAATTTTTCGGCGTTCGTACCGCCCGTTCCTTTTGCGTGAATTACGGTACCGCCGCCCGCGCCTGCGGAACGAGCAGCGTCCATAACCGTATCGGTATGTCCTTCGTTGGCGATAGCCAACACGAGTTCAAAGTCGAAGTTGAGTTCGGGTGCTTTCATTTTAGTTTTACCTCCGAGGTTTGCGAGGGTATTTCCGCCACCTACGCTTTTGACGGGGACGGAGATGACGATGCCGTTGCCGGGCGCATCGATATAGAGTCTGCGTTTTTGTTCGAGGATTAGGGATTTGGTGCGTTCTTCGTTTGCTACGACCATAACCACTCTTTTCTCGTTGGAATCCAAACCGAGCACGCTACGCATAGACTCGGTGGCGGTCCCCGCGCCCTTCATAGACAAAACGACGGGAAGTTCGAGTTTCTCGCAGATATTTGCCAAGATAGAAAGGCCATTCGGGTTTATGACTGAGACGACGTAGTTCATATTACCCCCAAAGTTCGATGATTTCGGTATCGCCGTATTCTTGAACGGATTCGGCGCGTTTTTGTTTCTTCTTGTAGACGAGTCCGGTAATCTGGATGGAAAGAAGTGGCATCATAGCGACCATAGCGACGACGCCGAAAGCGTCGGTCATGACGTTGCCGCCCCTTGCGGAACATACGCCGATGAAAAATTGCAACATAAACGTAGCGGTCATAGGTCCCGACGCGACGCCGCCCGAGTCGAACGCTATTGCGGTGAATATGTCGGGGACGAAGAACATAAGGACGAGCGCAATCGCATACCCCGGCACGATGAACCAAAGTATGGATATGCCGGTGAGCACTCTGACCATAGACAAGCCCATTGCGATCGCAATAGCAATCGAAAGGCTGATTTTGATGACTTTGCCGGGGATTGCACCCGAAGTCACGTCCTCGATTTGCTTTTCGAGAACGGCAACCGCGGGCTCGGCGGAGATTATGAACCAGCCGAGGAGCATCGCAAGCGGTATGAGCAAATACCTCGTCCAGCCGTCGAAGAGTTGGGAACCGAGATAGGAGCCGAGTGGTGAGAAGCCTACGTTGACACCCGTGAGGAAAAGCACCAATCCGACGTAGGTATAAAGTATACCCATCAAAATTCTGAGGAAGTTGCTACGGTTAAGACGGAAGGACACGAATTGGAAGAGCAAAAACAGCGCGATTATGGGGGAAAGCGCGATTGCCATTTCCTTCATATATTGCGGGAATGCTTTGAGGTATTCGAGCCCCATTTCGGTGGTAGTCGCGGGGATTACGGGTTGTGCAATGTTCGCCGAGCCGTCCCCCGAATAGAAGAATCCGAGTATCAAAACCGCAATGATAGGCCCGATAGAGCAAAGCGCGACGAGGCCGAAAGAGTCCGCCTCCGCGGTTTTATCGCTACGGATATTCGCGACGCCAACGCCGAGCGCAAGGATAAACGGCACCGTCATAGGTCCCGTCGTAACACCGCCCGAATCGAACGCTATGGACAAAAATCCCTTGTCAGAAAACGCCGCCAGCACGAAAACAGCCACGTACGCCACGAGCAAAAACCATTTCAACTTTATGCCGAAAAGAATACGCAACATGCATATCGCAAGGAACAAGCCTACGCCCACTCCGACGGTGACGATAAGAACGGTTTTATCCACGTGCGCAATGGAATCCGCAAGCACTTGGAGGTCGGGTTCAGCAACCGTAACCGCAAGTCCTACGACGAAACTGACGAACAAAATAAGAGGGAGTTTCTGGGATTTCGTCAACGTAGTGCCGATGCGGTTGCCGATAGGAGTCATAGCCGTGTCCGCGCCGAGGGAGAAAAGTCCCATACCGACGATGACGAGCAACGCTCCGAGAAGGAAAGACAACATAAGCCCCGTGGGCACGGGAGATATGGTGAGGCAAATCAAAATAACTATCACGACGATAGGGAGCGCGGACGTCAAAGACTCACGGAGTTTTTCCGTGAGTACCGCGCGTTTCGGATGAAGGACCGCCTTGCCGACGTCCCCTTTCCCGAACACTTCTCCGAGTTTGAATTTGTCGAGTTTTGCCATGGTACTATCTTAACATAATTTTATTTAGATTTCAATAACGAATATGCCCTATTTGCGAAGAAAATTCGCACGTTTGAAAAAAGCACCACACGGGTATTTTTTTTGATTGTAATACGCATCGATTAAAATAAAATTAAGCGACTATTTTTTCTCGTCGAGTTTTGCCGAGAGTTCAAATACGCGCCGTCCGAAAATAGGGTGTATCTTGTTCGGACAAAGTTCGCATAGCGGTTCGAGCACGAATTTGCGATAGCGCATTTCGGGGTGAGGTATCACAAGATCGTCATCCTCGACGCACAAGTCGTCATAGAAAATTATATCCATATCGAGGGTTCTGTTTCCCCAATGCACCGAGCGATCTCTATCCCCCGCCTTCTCGATTTTTTGCAATGCATATAAAAGTTCGTGAGGCGTGTAGAGTGTTTTGATTTCGACGGCGGAATTGAGGAATTTTTCGGTTGCGACACCGCCCCAAGGTTCCGTCTCGATACGGGAACTTTCTCGCACGTCTTTTATGTTCTCGTCGTTTTTCAGAGCGTTCAAGGCGAAGTCGAGGTAATCGGACTTGTCCCCGAGGTTCGAGCCGAGAGACAGATATGCTTTGTGCCAAGCAAGCGAGGTTTCAACCCCAACCCAATCGAATTTGCCTTTCATAGGCGCGTCGGGTTTTTTGACGGTCACGGTAACCCCCATTGCAAGGTCGAAAGTGCGGAGTATTTTCTTCCCTACTTCCACCGCAAGCGTTTCAAGCAGATTGAAGCAGTTTTCGCATAAAAAGGCTTTTATCACCTTACAAACGGCAGAATAACTCACTGTTTCGTCAACATTGTCAGCTTTTGCGGCAAACGCGACGTCGCAGTCGATAGCGCAAGAAATCAAAAATCTTTGAGGATTGATTTTCTCTTCGGGGTTGACACCGTGGCATGCGACCACTTCATAATTTTCTATCAGAACTTTGCCCATTTCCTTAATCCTCCAACATGTATTTGTTTTCTTTTACGTCGTGCACTCTGACGAAAAGTACGCCTATTTTTTTTGCAAATGCGGTAGTTTCGAGGGTTGCCGTGAGTCTCGTTTCGGGCTCTCCGCCGAGGAAGGATTTTCTCGACGTTCCGAGGAGCAACGGATAACCGAGATAGCCGAGTCTGCCGTAATTTTTCAAAAGTTCGACGTCCTCGTCTCGGGAGAGATTGAAGCCTATTCCCCCGTCAAGCAAAATTTTATTTTCGTCGATGCCTTCGTCGAGAGCGACGTTCACGGAGTTTAGCAATCCCGTTTGTTTGTCGAACCACAAATTCTTGACCTTGCTCCCGCGACGGTTGTGCATAATGCAAACGGATGCGTCGTATCTTGCGATGATTTTCGCGACTTCGCGGTCTTTCAGTCCCGTAACGTCGTTTATCATATCCGCGCCCGCACCGAGGCACGCTTCCGCGACTTCGGGATAGAACGTATCAACGGACAGAATCGCACTCGGAAACTCTCTCCTCAAATTCTCGACTACCGGGAGCGTCCGCGACATTTCTTCGAGGGCAGAAATCGGCTTTGCTTCGGGGGCCGTGGACTGTCCGCCTATATCTATGATTTCCGCACCTTGTTCAAGCATTTTGCGTGCTTTTTCGACGGCGTCATCCCCCGCTCTGCTTCCGAAGAAAAAGGAGTCGGGAGTGGCGTTCAATATGCCCATAATATGCGTACCGTCCTCGAAGACGGCGTCTTTCACCTTGAAAATTTCGCTCATTTCAAACCTATCATAGAAAAGACTTCGATTAAGCGGTTTTCCATATTCCCGCGTATTGCGTAAGAGACCGTTTTGCTCCCCACCTTTTTCACTCCCCTTGCGGTCATGCAAGTATGTTCGCCCTCGACGACTACGAGGACGCCTTTCGGATTGAGGTGCTCGAAGACCGCATCCGCGATTTCCGCGTTCATTCTCTCTTGGAGTTGAAGTCGTCTGGAATAGACGTCCACGACTCTTGCGAGTTTGCTGAGTCCCACAACCTTTCCGTTCGGGATATATGCGATATGCACCTTCCCGAAGAACGGCATAAGGTGATGTTCGCAAGTCGAAGAAAAATCTATATCCTTTTCGAGCACCAAATCGCTACCGCTCTCGGAGAAAGTTTTCGACAAATATTCCTCCGCGCTTTCGTTCTCCCCGCGGAGAAGTTCCTCATACATTCTTGCGACGCGTTCGGGGGTATCTTTGAGTCCTTCTCTCTCAACGTCCTGACCGAGGGCGGACAACAAATCCGCGATTGCTTTTTCGACTTTTACTTTATCCATATATCTATCCTTTACGAAATCTGATTTTTCTTGCCGAGCGCGCCAAACAAAGTGAGGGAACCGCACAACACTACTACGTCCCCGCCGAAATCGCCGAGGGCTTGTTGCACGCCGAGTGGTACGGAGTCGTACGGCGTGGCGTCTTTGCCGAGCGCGCGGAATACGTCCGCAAGTTCGTCCGCGGGAAGCGCGCGAGGGGACGGAGGGGTGACGGTGACGACTCTGTTTGCGACGGGTGCGATAAGCCTTGCCATCTCCTTGTAGTCCTTGTCCGCAAGCACTCCCATAACCACTTGTATGCGCATACCGCCAAAGAAATCTTTGAGCGTTTTGACGAGAACGCTTATGCCTTGCGGATTATGTCCACCGTCCAAAACAAGCACTTTGCCGAACGGAATAAGTAGGTTAAACCTATTGTTTTCGGCAAACACGAGTTCAAAGCGCGCGTGCCATTCCGCGGAGGCAAGTCCGTAACGAAGGTCGTTGTCGCTTATCTTGAAACCTTTTTCTCTTAGGTAAAATACCGTTTCGATTGCAAGGCTTGCATTCGTTTTTTGATGTTCTCCGAGCAAGGAAATCGTATAGGATTCTCCCTTATATTCAAACGTTTGCATCTCTATATCGCAAGCAATCATAGAAGGCTCCGCCGTCACGGTCATACGCCCGCCGACTTCTTTCACTTTGCGTCCGAGAATAGCCGTTACGCTTTCTTCTTGGGGGCATGTTATCAAATCCTTTTTCACGATTTCCGCTTTTTCCGCGGCGATCTCTTCGATGGTGTTTCCGAGTATCGCGCAATGGTCGAGACCGATGGGGGTTATCACCGAAACGAGTTTGTCTTTTATCGCGTTGGTGGCATCCCATCTACCTCCAAGTCCGGTTTCAAGGACGACGAGATCGCACTTTTGTTCGCAAAAAAGCCAGAGCGCAAAAGCGGTCTCGATTTCAAACGCGGTAGGCTTAAATTCTCTCTCCCTCGCCTCGACGCACCTTGCCTGTTCCTTTTCGATAACGTCGCGAATGAGAGAATATCCCTTTGCGATAAGCCCGCCGGTCACCGGGGTACCGTTCAGCAAAAACCTTTCGTTATAATCAAAAACGGACGGCGAATTGTACGTCCCGGTTCTCATACAAGCGGAAACCGCTATCGCGGTGATGTATGCGGTAACCGAGCCTTTGCCGTTCGTACCTGCGACGTGCACGATTTTGAGTTTTTCGTCGGGACTACCTAGAAGGTCGAGCAGTCTACGCTCCCTTTCAAGACCGTAGTCCGAACCACCTCTTTCGATATTGCCTATCCATTCGACGGCTTCGGAATAAAACAAAAAACACCTCCGAGGAAGCGTTCCGTATCACGATGAAGCGGGAGTGAATATCACACCGCAAGCAAATGACTTTTCGTCCGAGGACGCCTCCCGTCCGTCGGCACTTAACGCGCGATATTCTACGTCTTCCTACGTTTATTTTATTGAATACAGTATAGCAAATGACGGCGCATTTTTCAACAATAATTCTGCATTTTGAAAAGATTTGAAAAATTAGTCGGCAAAACGCGGTTTTTCGTGCATCCAATGCCGTACACTTTATTACGATAAAGCAAAAAAATAACTCTTGCCAGATTTCATTTATTGTTGTATTATATACATAAATAATTATTAGGGAGAGAAATAGTAATGCTTTTCAACACTACAATCTCATGGTTTAAGGGTTTCGAGTCCGAAAGCCCCGACAACTGGTTGATGTACCTCATGTACGGGTTGATAGTGGCTTTCGTTTCTGCGGAATCCATATACTATCTCGTCAAGTCTTTGAGGCGCGCTAAAAAACTCAATATGGATATGGGCAAAATCAAGAAGGTTATGACCACTTCCGCGACCTTCTCCGTTCTACCCGCAATCGGCATCGGTCTTGGTGTCGTTACGCTCATCGGTATACTCGGCATAGCAGTTCCCGCAATCAGACTTTCGGTCGTCGGCTCCCTCCAATACGAAACCCAAGTCGCAGACGGCGTCGCCACCGCTATCACCACCAAAGACGGCGTAACCGGCAGTCTTGCAGCCCTCATAAATCAAGGCGTTACTCCGCAAGACTACGTGACGATTACCCTCGTTATGACTCTTGCAATCATCGCAGGTAACGTCCTCATCGTTCTGTTCTACAAAAAATTGCAACCGCAACTCACCAAACTCGGCAAACTCAATCTGTCCGCAGGCGGCGGAAATCAATTTCTCGAAGAAAAGAAACTCAATATCGGTGACCTCGCCTTCCAAATCGCCTTTATAGGTATGATTATCGGCTACCTCTCCATGGCAGTGTCCACGATTTTCTCCACCACGACGTTCACCTACTCCGACTTCACGACTTACACCTTCAAAAATATGTTCTACACCTACGGCTACTACAATCTCATCGCAGTCGTCGTAGCGGCGGGCGTTATGTGGGTGTTCGATATTCTCATCAACAAAGTCGGCTGGAAGTGGCTTGACAGTTTCTCTATCGCGCTCAGTATGATTATCGCAATGATAGTCGTCGCAATCATCGCATACTTCGCGCAACAAAACGGCTGGGATCCTACCCTCTACGAAACCGCTCCCGCCACCGAACAGGCTCTGAGCCTAATACTCTGATAGGAGGACTACTATGGATAACGAAATCAAAAACGTAAACACGGAAGAAACGGTAGAAGTATCCGCAGTCCCCGAAAATGCGGAAACCATAGTTGACTTCAACATCAAACTCCACCGTATCGGCAGAATTTGGAACACTTGCGGAATTATTCTCATGCTCCTCGTCCCTATCGTCGCGGCAATTTACTACGACGTAATGCCCAACTGGAAAGTCTTTGCGGACGGTGGTGTCATCACCCTGATACTCATCAACCTCGGTTCCGGCATCTCCGAGCCAGTCATTTACGCACCCATGCTCGGCACCAACGGCGAATACCTTGCCTTCCTCACCGGCAACCTCTCCAACCTCAAAATTCCCTGCGTCGTCAAAGCGCACGAAATCATCGAAACCGAAATGGGAACGGAAGAACACGAACTCGTGTCCACTATCGCGGTCGCGATCAGTTCCCTCGTGACTATCCTCGTCATCGCAGCGTTCGTCCTTGCACTCATCATCTCGGACGTCGTCGCATCCAAATCGGGCGGTACGTCCTTCCAAGGACTCATTGAAGCCAACCCCTTCCTCACCCCCGCATTCGGTTGCGTCGTCTACGCACTCTTCGGCTCCCTCGGCGGAAAGTACATGGTCAAAAACCCCAAAATGGCACTTATACCCGGCGGTATTCTTGTGCTCTTGTCTATCGTCCTCGCACTTATGGGAAGTTCCCTCGGATCCCTCTCCCTCATGGTCGGTATCGTCTTCTGTGCACTGTTCGCGGCGTTCAGTTTCTTGAGAGAAAAGAAAAAAGCCAAAGAAAAAGAAGAGGAACGCCGTCTTGCCGCTATCGCATCGGGTATGTCCTACGAGAAAATCTGCGAAATTCAATATTACCAACGCAAAGATCAAGAAGCAAAACTCCAAGCGGAAAAAGAAGCGAAGAAAGCAAAACGCAAATCCAAATAACTTTTATTCCCCTCTCGGTCTCCTCGTTTTGAGGAGACCGTTTTTTATTTCAATACTTCGCTATTTATTTTTGCCAAAATCGATTGACAATATTTTTATGTTTTACTATAATGATAACACTGTTCAAAAATGCTGATATGGCTCAGTAGGTAGAGCGCGTCCTTGGTAAGGACGAGGTCCCCGGTTCAAATCCGGGTATCAGCTCCAAAACCGTACTCATACCGAGTACGGTTTTTGCTATACTCGGATTTGACGACACTCCGT
>CAZLVK010000012.1:0-48361 GCA_964563025.1 uncultured Bacteroidaceae bacterium
CTGTGTCTTTGAGTTCAGTTTCACTCATAAGTTTTGTTACCTCCTGTATCAACCACGGCGGAGTCGACGCTCCTGCGACGATTGATATGCTGTTAAATTGTTTTTGCTTTATTTTTTCGACTTCGTCGGCGGATTGCACGAAGAAGGTTTCGGGATTGACTTCGGACGCCACCTCGAAGAGCCTACGCGTATTCGCGCTCGACTTACTTCCGATGACTATGACGCAATCCGAAACGCTTGCAAGTGCGCGCGCTTCCTCTTGTCTTGCCTTAGTAGTATAACAAATAGTGTTAAAAATCACAACTGATTTGTCGTGTTTTTTTTGGAAATTTGTTTGAAAATCTACGAATTTTTGAAATTTATCCGTCAAAATCGTAGTTTGGAAGACGACGGACACGGATTTTTCGCCGATTTCGAGTTCGTCGACGTCGGTTATAACCTTGCCAAACTCCCCCGCATACGAGACGGTTCCGACGACTTCGTCGTGATTTTTGTCGCCGACGACGTAAATATAATCTCCGGCTTCCTTTCTTTCTGCAACGATTTTATGTATCTTTTTGACGACGGGACAAGTGGCGTCAAATAGGACGACTCCGCGTTCTCTCAATCCCTTTTCGGTTTCGACGGGAATACCGTGAGCGCGGATAAGCGCGACGTCCCCTGCTTTCAGTTCTCCCCACCTCTCCTCTTTCAAGGAAACGACGCCGTTAGATAACAGATAATCCGTGACGTTTTCGTTGTGGACGAGTTCGCCGAGAGTGTAGACTTTGCCGTATTTTTTTGCAAGCGAAATCGCCGTATCGACGGCGTTTTTCACTCCTCCGCAAAAACCTGCACTCTCCGCTATCGCAATTTTCATTTCTTGCCCGTCTTGGTATTGTTTTCAACCCATTCGTCGAGGAGTTTTCTCGTTTCGACCATTTTGTCGTAGACGTACTTTGTGGCGGTTTCCTTATTCTCCTCGGTGGATTTGAGGTTGTAGAACGCCTCCAAGTCGAACGGTTCTCCGATATAGAGATAATTCTTGCGGAACGGTTTCGGTTGACGGTAGTAAATCATAGGAAGAATGGGTTTCTTCGTCTTGATTGCAAAGCGAGACGTACCGCTCTTGAACTCCGCCATTTCGGGAGTACCCGCCTTATTTCTCGTTCCCTCGGGGAAGATGAGAAGTTGCTTGTCGTCTTTGAGGACTTTCAAAATCTCTTTGACTGCGACTATATCCGCATCACCGCGGTGAATGGGAATGCAACCTACCGAGCGCAAAAACCAATTCGCTATCTTAGAACCCTCGAAAGCCTCGAATTTGACGACGACGTTAAGGTCCTTTTTCAAGAGTTTGGAAGCAATTACGATACCGTCCGCTTTCGAGTAGTGATTGCACATCATAAGCCCGCTGCCGAACTTGTCGTAATTTTCTTTGTTTATAACCTTCGTAGGCCACAGAATATCCGCAATCGGTTTCAGAAAAAATCTGAAAAATCTGTACGTTTTCATTTCGTTTTCTCCTTTACGGCTTCTATAACCGCGTTTACGACCTCTTCGATAGTCATCGTCGTGGTGTCGAGAAGTATGGCGTCGTCCGCCTGTTTGAGGGGCGCGAGCGCACGGTGGGAATCGTTATAATCCCGTTGATTTATGTCTTTGAGCACGGTTTCGTAGTCGATATGCTGACCGCGCTGTTCGTTGTCTATGACTCTGCGTTTCGCCCTTTCCTCGGGGGATGCGGTCATAAAGAACTTGCAATTCGCGTCGGGAAGCACGAACGTGCATATATCTCTTCCGTCGAGAACGACGTCGTGCGTCGCCGCAAATTCTCTTTGCAGATTAGCCATTTTATGCCTTGCGCAAGGGTGAGCGGATATATCGCTTGCCGCCTTGGACATATGGTGTTCTCTGAGATACGGCGTGGTGTCGAAACCGTTGACGTAGATTTTCTGTGCGCCGTCCTCGTAGACTATATCGAGGTTTACGTCTTCGAGCATTTTTTCCACCGCTTCTCCGTCGAGAACGTCTATACCTTGTTTCAATGCGGTATAGGCGATAGCGCGATACATTGCGCCGGTGTCGAGATAGATGATTCCGAGTTCCTTGGCTACGGCTTTCGCAACGGTGCTTTTGCCTGCACCCGCGGGACCGTCGATTGCGATATTTATCATAAGTTCTCCGTTTGCAAATCAAAGATTTGCAGAATTGATTTCTTTCGTTGCGTGTCTGCCCGCGACGACGCCCGTCGCAAAGGCAATTTGCAAATTATATCCTCCCGTAAGCGCGTCTACGTCAACGGTTTCGCCGACGAAGTATACCCCGCTTGCGAGTTTGCTTTCCATATTGGGAGTGAGGTCCTTGACGTCGATACCGCCGGACGTAATTATCGCCTCTTCAAACGGCGCGGGACGCTTGACCTTGAAGGTCAGATTTTTCATGGTTTCTACGAGTCGATTTCTCTCCTCTTTGGTCACCGAATTGACCTTTTTGTTTTCGGGAATACCCGCTCTATTCAGCACATATGCGTTGAGCCTGTCCGGCATAAGCGCGCGAGTGGCGTTTTTGACGTCGAGGTTTTTTCTCTCCTCGAAATCCCTCAATATGCGCGCTTCGAGTTTTTCCTTATCGAGTGCGGGTTTGAGGTCGAGAGAAAGCGCAACGCCGTCCTTTCTCACGATATACGACGAAGTCGTAAGCGCAATGGGACCGCTCAACCCCTTTGCGGTGAACAACATTTCTCCGAAGTCGTCGGATACGGTTTTTCCGCCTATATACGCCGTTAGATTGACGTTTTTGAGGGACAATCCTTCAAGCGGTTTCACGTCTTCGACGGTATACAACGGCGCAAGTGCGGGCGCGGGAGAGACAATCTTATGCCCTATGCGCTTTGCAAATTCGTAACCGTCCCCCGTGGAGCCCGTAGACGAATAACTTATACCGCCCGTCGCAACTATCACTTTGTCGCAAAAGATATTCTCCCAAGGAGTGCGCACGATAAAGCCGTTCTCGGTTTTTTCTATTCCTCTGACTTCCGTTTTCAGTCTGACGTCGACGCCCGCCTTAGACAAAGCGACGGACAGCGTTTTTATCACGTCGCTCGACTTATTCGAGAGAGGAAAAACTCTGTTTCCCCTTTCGGTGACGAGGGAAAGTCCTCTGTTTTCGAGAAATTCCATCATCTTAGCGGGAGGGAAAGAATATATCGCGGTGCGCAAAAATTTCGTTCCGTGTACGATGTTCGGGAAGAAATCTTCTGCGTCGCAATCATTGGTGACGTTGCACCTACCCTTGCCCGTTATATATATTTTCTTGCCGAGTTTTTCGTTCTTTTCGAGCAAAAGAACGTCCGCGCCATTTTCGGACGCGACTATCGCACTCATCATTCCCGAAGCGCCACCGCCGACGACGACTATCTTCATAATTTCCAATCCTCGCCGTCGTATAAATCGGCTAAATCTTTGTCCCGAGAAAGCACTCTAACCGGAGTAATCGTGATAAAACCGAGGTCGGAATATTTGCAATCGTCCGCATTTTCGCTATCCTTGCAGTCGTAGGCGTAGCCTTTCATATGGAAGCCGTCAGACTCCTCTACATACCAGTCGTTATACTTTCTGTGTCCGAGAGGGACCGCCTTTACGCCCTTAATTTTGCTCTTGTCTTGGGACGGAACGTTGATATTGAGCGTAGTCATCGACGGAAGATTTTTTAGGAGCATATCGAGGTTCTCGAGCAAAAACTCTATCGGGAAAGAATAATCGTCGCTTTCCGCAACAGTAGACAGCGCAACGGACTGGATGCCCAAAAGCGCGCCTTCTTCGGCTGAATTGAACGTACCCGAATACTTGACGTCCGTTCCGACGTTCAAAACGGTGTTCACTCCCGAAATCACCAAATCGAATTTTTCGTCCTTGAACCATCCTTCCACCGCAAACTTCGTGCAATCGGCGGGAGTCCCCGAAATCGCGATTGCGGGAGCGGTGAATTCGTAGTCGGTGCCCGAAGTGAGTTTCGCCGTATCGATTTGTTCCACTTTTAGTCCGTCCCCCCACACGGTCAATGCGTGACCGGCGCAAGAACGCTCACCGTTCGGCGCACATATAAACACTTTGTGTTTATCGGAAAGCGCGCTTGCCAGTTGAAGCAAGCCTTTCGCTTTATATCCGTCGTCGTTGGTGAGGAGAATTTTCATAATTTTTGGAGATACGCTATTTCGGCGTCGTTGAGTTCTCTGTTACCGCCACGGGAGAGCCCGCCCAAGCGAAGTTCGCCGATTGCGACGCGCTTTAAGAAGATAACGTTCTTCTCTACTGCCTCGAACATGCGTCTGATTTCGCGGTTTTTGCCCTCGAAAATAACCACTTCGAGACGGGTGAACGCTCTTTCGGTGCCGTCGGGATTTTTCACTCTTTCTACGGCGCTGACTTTGACTTTGCTGTGTCCGAAACGAACGCCGTCCACGACCACGCCTTTTCTCAAAATCGCAAGGTCGCTTTCAACGATTTCGCCCTCGATTTTCACGATATAGGTTTTGGGGATCTCCGAGGACGGGTGCGTAAGTTTGTGTTGAAGCGCACCGTCGTTGGTGAACAAAAGCAAGCCTTCGCTGTCGTAGTCGAGTCTGCCCACGGGCATCATTCTCTTTTCGATGAAGGACTTGTCGAGATAATCGTATACGGTTTTTCTACCCTTTTCGTCGCTCGTAGAGGTTATGCAACCTTTCGGTTTGTTGAACATAACGTACTCGTAATGGGTGACGGGGACGATTTTTTTGCCGTCCACGAAAACGACGTCGTTGACTTCGTCAACGTCCACGCCGAGAGAGGTCACGACTTTGCGATTGACCGATACTCTGCCTGCCACGATGATTTCGTCGGCTTTTCTTCTTGAACATACTCCGCACTCCGCGAGGTATTTGTTTAGACGCATAAATGCTACCACCTTAGTTAGTGATAGCATTATACTATTTTTTTTCGTATCGCGCAAGCGTTTGGCGCGCATAGCGCGCAAGGGACGTTTATCTCAGCGGAATTTAACCTATACGAGGATTATTCTTTCGCTCCAGTCCTTTTTGAGCGGGTACTTTGACGGAGAGAAATTCCCGTACTCGTCGTATTCCGCTTTCACTTTTACGACGTTTTCGGCACATTGGTTCGCAATGCCTGCCTCGATACTCCTCATTTCGTAGTCAGCGTAGCATTTTTCAAGAGCGTCCGCACTCTCCCGCCACATATCGGGACAATTCAAAACGACGCAAATCAGAGTCATACCCTCTCTCGTCGCAGAGGATACGAGACACCTGCCGCTTGACGTCGTATAACCCGTTTTCACGCCGTTGGCACCGTCGAACGAGGAAAGCATTTTGTTTTTGTTTGCGACAACTCTCGCACTTTCTCCCTCACCGATTTTCACGCGTTTTGTGGAAACTATCCGCCTGAAATCCTCGTTTTCCATTGCTTTTGCGGTGATTAAGGCAAGGTCGTACGCCGTAGTGTAATGATTGTCGTCGTGAAGCCCGTTAGGATTTGCGAAATTCGAGTTATACGCACCGCATTCTTTTGCTTTCAAATTCATTTTCTTTGCAAAGGCGTCTATCGTCGGAGATACCGCCAATGCAAGAGCCAAGGCGGCATCGTTACCGCTTCTGAGCATCATGCCGTAGAGCAAGTCCTCTACGGTCAAGGTTTCACCCTCTCTCAGATAAATCGAACTCCCCTCTACTCCGACCGCGCGACTATCTACTTTGACCTTGGTTTTTAGAGGCAAAGCCTCTAAGACAACCATAGCCGTCAAGATTTTCGTGGTGCTGGCAGGATACAATTTCACGTTTTCATTGCTACCGTAAAGAACTCTATGCGTAGACTGTTCGAGGACGACTTTGCCGGTAACGTTCGGTCTTGCGCTACATGCAATATCTTCCGAATAGTAGGAGACGGACGGATTTTCGTTCGCCTCGGCAAGTCCGCTCGACGCGCATATTCCGACCACGATGGCAATAACGGCCGTAACCGCAAGTATAAATGCGGTCAATATCAACCCTTTTCTTACTTTATTCGTCATCGTCCTTACCTTTCAGCGTCTCGATAGCGGTACGAGCGAGTTCGGACCATTTGCTCTCGGTGGTTTTGTCGACGGAAATGAACTTTTTCTCTTTTCCCGACACGAAAAAACCGACGGGCGTGACCGTCATACCCGCCCCGCTGACGCTTGCGTTCATTTCGCCGTTTTTGAGTTTGTTCGGTTCACCCGCACCCCCGCCGACTACGAAACCATAGGAGATTTTCACGACGGGCAAAATCACACTACCGTCCTGAGACAACACGGCTTTTCCGAGAATTTCTTCTCCGTCATAGACGGATTTCAAATTTTCGATGGTTTTTGCTATTATATCGTTTATATCCATAGTCACCTCACACAACGAAACCGAGCATTTGAAAAGCGGAAATACGTGCGTTCGTTTTTATCTCGAAATCACACCTTTCGGAGCCGAAATCGGGATAGGTAAAAGCGGACGTGGCGTCGGGAAAAAGCGAGCAAACGAATGCGGACAATGAAGAACAATTTATTGAGGTGTCCAAAGCGTCCTCACCGCCGATAAAACCGAGGCAAACGACCTCTTCGACAAGCCCGTTTATCCGCAAAAAAGACAACGCTTTCGGCAAATCGATTTTGACGTTCCCTTTGTCGTTGCTTTTCAATCTCTTTCCGTTTTTCGATATTCTAAACGCTCCGTTTTCTTCTTCGACTTTGATTTTGACTGCTTTGAGTCCCACAATGAAAACGCTCACGAACGCCAGATTTCTCCCGAGCGAAAAGCGTATTTCCACCTTAATCGGTATAGGCGTCAGCAGGAGCAAAAAGACGATTTCTAAACTGAGTAAAACGTATATCGCGGTCATAAAGATAGTTTGTGACGGTGTGCAAAAATAATTCAAAAAAAACGCCACCGTGCGGTGGCGTAGTTAAATTAAGTTCAATATCAGGTGATGACCGAAACGTCGTCTTCCCCTTCGAGGAAGTCGGGGATTTCGTCCTCTTCCTCTTCGACGTCCGCTGCAACAAGTTCGGATTCGGCGGTCTCGTCGCCGAGCAAAGTTCTGTTGCCGAACAAACTGTCTTCGGGCGGAGCGTAGATGATTTGTATCTTCTCCATAACCTCAACGAGGTCGGGAAGTTCATCGAGAGAAGATATTTCAAACTTTTTGAGGAATTCGTCGGTGGTGCCGTACAAAATGGGCTTGCCGACGGTATCTTTTCTTCCGACAGCCTCGATAAGTCCCGCTTTGAGCAGACCGCTGATTGCGTACTCGGAGTTTGTGTTTCCTCTCATCTCCTCTATTTCGAGTTTGGTGATGGGTTGCTTATACGCAATGGTCGAGAGGACTTCGAGAAGGGTTTTGCTGAGTGCCTTTTCTTTGAGCGGAGTGAGAATTTCGGCAACAGTTTCGCCGTAGCGCGGATTGGACGTGAATTGAAGTTTCCCGTTGAATTCCATAAGGATAATACCGCAATTCTCCGAATAGCGTTTTTGAAGTTCCTTGACGATTTTATTGAGCGACGCCGTAGTGAGTTCGGGGATTTTGTCGATCAGGTCTTTTTTTTCTATGGGATTACCGCTCGAAAAGATAATCGCCTCTACTACGTTAGTTATATTCTCCATCTGCCGTGCCCTCCGCCGACAACGCTTCTTCGTTGCCTTCTACGTTATAAAGCATAATTTTGCCGAAAACTTCCTCTTGTTCCGCGCGAATCTGACCGTATTTCATAAGTTCGAGAACCGCAAGGAAGGTGATGACTATATCCCCTCTGTCGAAATCGGGCTCAAACAAAAACTCGAAATCGAAAGTGCCGTGAAATGCAATGAGTTCCTTTATATGTACCATTTGTTCGTGAACGGAAAATCTATCCTTGACGACTTTTTTCGGTATCGCCTCTTTGACCGCGCGCTCGGAGTTTGCAAGCACTCTCGCAAACGCCTCGACGAGTTTCGCAAGGGAAAAGTCGGTGAGACATACTCTGTAATCCTTTTCGCTATATACGGGTTCACGCTCGAAGCGGTTCGTTGTTTCCATTTCGCGAAGTTTTTCGGACTCCTCTTTGAAAATCGCGTAGAGTTTGAGTTTTCTGATAAATTCTTCTCTCTCGACGTCGGGATCCTCTTCGTCCTCTTCTTTCTCCTCGAACAGCGAATTGGTGTGCTTAGATTTCAGATAAACAAGTTCGGCGGCAAGAGTGATAAACTCTCCCGCATATTCGTAGTCGAGTTCCTCTCTCGGCGTGTTTTTGATGATTTCCACATATTGATGAGTGACTTCACTGACGAAAATATCCTCTATTCTAATCTTCGCACGGGAGATGAGTTCGAGAAGAAGATCGAGCGGACCGTCGAAATCGCTGAGGTGATAAACGTACTTGCTTTGTATGCCAAATACCTTATCCGCGTCGTCGAGAACGGATTCCGCAATTGTCGGAGAGGTCTCCTCCGTTTGAAGTTCGACTTTTTCTTCTTCGCTCATACAAAATCGGGGACGACGTTGTTTCTGACAAGGTCGTCGTAGGTTTGAGGTTTCACGATATAATCCGCCTTATCCCCCATCACGAGGACGACGGGCGGGACTGCGTTGAGGTTGTAGTTGGACGCCATCGAGTAGTTGTACGCACCCGTGCTAAACACAGCAAGAGTATCTCCGACTTCCGCTTTTTGCAAAGGTACGTTTTCGGAGATTATATCTCCGCTCTCGCAACATTTGCCCGCTATGACGACTACGTCGTCGAAAGGCTTATCCGCTTTGCCGGCAAGGATTGCGGAATACTCGGAGCCGTACAATGCGTGACGAGGATTATCGAACATACCGCCGTCCACCGCTACGTACTTCTTGACGCCCGGGAAATCCTTTATTGCGGTGACCGTATAGAGAGTTATACCGCTCTCGCCCACGATGCTTCTGCCCGGTTCCACGATGAGGAACGGCTTGTTTATTCCTTTCCTTTCAAGGGACGCAGAGAGATTGAGTGCGATATTCTTCACGGTATATCCGTAACGTTTTGCGGTAAACGCAGGGTCCGATGATACGTAATGCACGCCGTAACCACCGCCGAGATCGAGAATTTCGATTTCGATACCCTCTTGCTTCAATTTCAACACGAAATCGGTAACTTTTTCGATACATTCGTCATATGCGGAGTGGTCGAAAATCTGAG
Organism: uncultured Bacteroidaceae bacterium; assembly: GCA_964563025.1. Lineage (GTDB taxonomy): Bacteria > Bacillota > Clostridia > Christensenellales > CAG-917 > RGIG4097. Next base: position 9,184 of record CAZLVK010000012.1, read on the forward strand.
AGCCGACATGGACGTGCAAGCCCTTGAAATTGATGTTTTTGCGGGAAATTATATCTTTGATATAATATTCTGCATCTTTCGTTATATCGAAACCGAATTTAGAATTGGGTGCGGACGTTTGCACCGCTTCGTAGGTATGCGCGCTGACAAGCGGATTTATCCTCACGATTACGTCTTGTTTCACGCCGAGACCATCGGCAATACTATCGAGATTATCGATTTCGGATATGCTGTCTACCGCAAAAAGGCCTATCCCCGCTCTCACTCCCTCTTCGATTTCCTTGGGGGTTTTTGCGTTGCCGTGAGCGATGATATGCCTCGGATTCACACCTGCTTTCAGGAGCAAGAACAGTTCTCCCCCCGAAACGCAGTCGAACCACAAACCGCGTGCGTCGAGCATTTTCGTAGTCGCGATAGTCGCAAGAGCCTTGCTTGCGTACGCCACTGCTCCGTCCCCGTATGAAGATAGTCCTTTGACCATCTCGTCCGCGACGGACAGCATATATTCTCCGTCCATAACGTAGAGCGGAGTGCCGAACTTTTTCGCAAGGTCCGTCGCTTTCAATTTTCCGACGAAGAGGTCGCCGTTTTCGATATAAAGTGTGTCGCGCAAATTCATAATGAAAACATTTTAACACACGTGCGCAAAATAATCAATTATTAAATTTTAATATTATAAAAAGCGGAAAACAAAACCCGCTAAAAGCGGGTTGAGTTTTATCCGTCACCATTTTTCGGTGATTTGTTTGATTAAGTCGAAGAGATTTGCACGCTCCGCGTTTTCTTTTGCCTCGACGACGTACGTTCCTATGATTTCGCCGTTTCTGACAAGATACGCCTTTCCGACCTCGTCTCCCGCCTTTACGGGTGCCTTGACCTTACCTTTCAAGTCGTAGCGGACTTCGTAGTTGCTCTCGTCCCCTCTCTTCACGAGGGCGCAGATATTCTCTCTCGTTCCGACGGCTATCGATTTTTCCTTACCGCCCGACACTTTTACTATCTTATCCGCATTATCCTTCGTTGCAAGCACTCTGTTTTCGTAGTTGGCAAAGGAATGGTCGAACATTTTCGACACCGCCGAAAATCTTTCTTTCGAGGCATCCGCACCGATAACTACCGCAATGGTTCTGAGTCCGTTGCGCTCCGCAGTTGCGGACAAGCAGAATTTCGCCTCCGAGGTAAATCCCGTCTTACCACCGTCGCAACCGTTATAAAATCGGACGAGTTTGTTTGTGTTCGTCATCACTGTAGTACGCCCGCCGGGATGCATGAAATCTTCAAGCCAAATCCTCGCAAAATCGAAATATCTTTCGTGTTTTATGAGATTAGAGAACATAATCGCTACGTCCTTTGCGGAAGAATAGCCGTCGGGTGCGGGCAAGCCCGTACAATTTACAAAATTCGTATTCTCCATACCAAGTGCTCTTGCCCTCTCGTTCATAGTAGCGATAAAACCATCCACCGAACCGCCTATATGCTCGGCAAGAGCGACACAACTGTCGTTTGCGGATGCCACTATGACGGATTTGAGGAGTTCTTCTACCTTATATTCCTTCCCCGCGTCGAGAAAAACCTGACTACCTCCCATGCTTTCGGCGTATTGACTTACGACTACGTCGTCGGCGTAATCGAGTTCCCCTCTCTCTATTGCTTCAAACGTCAAAAGCGAGGTCATAATCTTCACCATACTGGCTATGGGAAACCTCTCGTTTTCGTTCTTTGCGTACATAACCGTAGTCATATTCGAGTCGGTTAGATATGCGGATTTTGCGCTTATACTTAGTCCGTCCGCATATGCGATTTTGCTTTCGGAACCATTTTCAAACGGCAGAGTTATAATGAGAGTAACCGCTATGATTATCGTCGCAAACAGCGCAAAAATTCGAGTTGAATTTATCTTTTTTTCATTGAATGCCATATAACACCTCGACGGTAGCGTGTGTTAAGCGGGCGCAATTATTCATTTGTACTCCAATCTTTCGAGCACGGTCAACAAAAATTGTTTGTTGGTGGGTTTCCCTTTGTCCTCGTCGAGAGTTTCTCCGAATTCGTCGTAAAGCGCGTCCACGTCCCCTCGCAGCCAAGCGGACGAAATTGCGTTTTGAATATCCTTTTCCACGCTCGCAACGCTTACGCCGTACTTCTTTGACAGCAAAACGTACCCCGCGTACTTCAAAGGCATTACGCTTATTCCGCTTTTCGCAAGCACGATTAGGTCGGAAATCAAATAATAACCTTTAAGGTTAGGCTGAAATCCGAGGGACAAAAGATATTTTCTTACGGTGAGTTCGTCGTTTTCCATACGGACATATTAGCAAATTTGCGCCCACGCTAAACCGCCTATTTTGTCATAATTTCAGTCATTTTGATATATCTTTTTATATGAATGCGAAACTCAGAAACTTCTTCTATACGCTAAAAGATTTCATAACGTTTAACAAAAAGACGGTGATTTGCTGTTCTGCGGTGTTTTTGGCGGGACTTATCGTCGGAATCGTTTATACGGTCAGCGCAAACGGAGGCGAATTTGAAAAGGTCGCACGCGCGGATATGACTTTCGGAGCGGTCAAAGTTTTCTTTTATTCCTCCCTCCTCGTCGCAATAGGATATTTCGCACTTGCGGTCGCATCGGCGATAAGAGGATTGAGTTTCGTCGCACTCTTACCCTTCCCCGTTCTCGGCTTTGTTTTCGGCAATTATACGACGTTACTCGTCGGGTGCTACGGCGGTATGGGAATAACGAATTTACTCCTCGTCTATATACCGTTTTTCTTGCTCACTTTCGTTATTCTAACTGCCTCGACTTGCATTGCGCTAAGGTTGTCCGACTTATGCTCTTGCAAAGAAAAAGGGACGCTTTTGCGTCCCTCGGTTACCGTGGTTCTCAAAGGCTACGGCATAAACGTTTTGTCGAATTTCGTGGTTTTTCTCATCGTCGGCGGGATTGCCAAAGTCCTTGTTATCGGCTAAGCGACGGCGGGCAATTCTTCCTTGATTGCGCCCTCGAAATCGTATGCGTATTCGTACATAAACCTCGAATGAACGCCGTATCCCCTCGTCCCGTCCCCGATGAACACGTGAGTAACCGCGCCCACGAGAAGTCCGTTTTGAATTATGGGACTACCGCTCATTCCTTGCACGATACCGCCCGCCTTGTCGATGAGTTCCTTATCCCTCACCGAGAGGACCAATCCTTTTTCGCTTATATCACTTTGTGATATAACTTTGACAATATCTACGTCGTAAAGCCTCGGTTCGGTACCGCTCACCGTAGTGAAAATTTGTGCGCGCCCGATTTTGACTTCCCCTTTTTCCGCTATGCGAATTCTGTCCCCGTCGGGCACGTCGTAATATTCGCCGTATATGCCGATATCCGTGTTTTTCTCGACGTTGCCGATAGGAGTTTCGAGACGGTTGAGAGACGCTATCAGACCACCCGCCTGACTCTTGGTGCCTTTTACGACTCCCGTAACTTCGGCAGGGAACAAGTTCCCCGATTGCAATTCCTTGCAAGCGTTTGTTTCCGCGTCGTATACGTGATGACCGAGTGCGCCGTACCGCCCGTTTTCGGTAACGAAAGTCATAGTGCCGATACCGCCTACGTCCTCTTTTGCGATAATTCCGAGTTTCTTTGCGTCCGAAAGTTTGTCAACGGCGGGCTCAGCGGAGATTTTGTCTACCCGTCCGCTTTTTCTTCTCACGAGAAGTTCAACCGCACCGTCCGAGTTTTCCACCGCTTGTTTGAGTTTGTATATGCTATCCGCCTTATCCCCTTGAATTTCAAGGATAACGTCCCCTTTTTCAAGGGAGTAGTCCGCAAGAGGATAAACCTCTCCGCTTTCGGTTGCGACCGCGCCGACGTCGACTATGATAAGTCCGTCCGTCTTGACCGCTATTCCGACGGGATAACCGCCGAGATACACGTACTTTCCGTCCCCTGCAAACGCCGGAATAACGCTCTCACCCGTGGGCAAAAATGCAAACACGGCTACCGCTATAAGAATAGCCACCACCGTAGAATATAAAAATTTTCTCATAGAGATAGTTTGCGCACCACGCGCACCCTCTCCCCTGAGAAAATTTGGGAATTAGTTATATGTCTGCTGTTAAGCGGTGCCCTTCCGGGTGATTGCCACGGGCGTTGCCCTCGCAATGATAAAGTTTTAGAGTTGGCGAGCCATAAGCACGCCCATAACCGACGCCATCATAAGTCCTCTTGTCCAACCACTGCTGTCGCCTAAGCAATGCAGTCCTCTGATAGAGGTGTTGAGAGCGGTATCCATCTTGATTTTGTTGCTGTAAAATTTGAGTTCGGGAGAATACAAGAGGGTTTCGTAGCCCGCAAATCCGGGAACGACTTGGTCTACCGCTTGTATAAAGCCGAGGATATTGGTGAGGGAACGATAAGGCATTGCCGCCGTTATATCCCCCGCTACCGCGTCTTTGAGCGTAGGTCTGACGTTGGAGAAGTTGAGTTCCTTTTGCCAAGTGCGCTTGCCTGCGAGAATATCGCCGTAGCGTTGCACGAGGATTTTGCCCGCGCCGAGCATATTTGTGAGTTCGCCTATCTTGATTGCGTATTCGATAGGTTGCTTGAACGGCTCGGTAAAGGAGTGCGAACAAAGGATTGCAAGGTTGGTGTTTTGGCTTTTGAGTTCCTTATAACTATGTCCGTTGACGACGGCGAGGTCGTTGTCGTAATTCTCTTGAGAGACGAATCCGCCGGGGTTTTGGCAGAATATGCGAACTTTGTTTTTGAAAGGTGCGGGATAGCCGATGAGTTTGCTTTCGTAAAGAACGGAGTTGATTTCCTCCATAATCTCGTTGCGGACTTCCACCCTGACTCCGATATCGACGACGCCGGGAGCGTGTGCGATATTATGCTCCGCACAGATTTTTTCGAGCCATTCCGCTCCCCTTCTACCGGTAGCGATGATGGTTTTTTCGGCGTACACTTCTTCTCTGACGCCGTCGACGGTTACGTATGCGCCTTTGCAACAGTCGTTTTCGAGGATAATGTTGTCGCATTCCGCGCCAAAGAAAATATCCACGCCGTTCGAGATGAGATATTGCTCGATGTCGTAATAGATTTGTTGCGCCTTTTCGGTGCCCATATGGCGAATGGGGCAATCCACGAGTTTAAGTCCCGCTTTAATTGCCTTTTTGCGGATTTCCTTGACCTTCTCTTCGTTGCCCAAGCCTTCGATATGCTCGTCCGCGCCGAATTCGAGATAGATATTATCCGTATAGTTGATGAGTTCCTGCGCAAAATCCTCTCCGATGAGTTCGGGAAGCGCACCGCCTACTTCGTAGGACAAGGAAAGTTTGCCGTCCGAAAACGCGCCAGCACCCGAAAATCCGGTGGTGATATGGCAATAGGGTTTGCAATTCATGCATTTGCCAGTTTGCGCTTTGGGGCAACGTCTGTTCTCGACCGCCTTACCCTTTTCAAAGATAACGATTTTTTTATCGGAACCGCGCTTGATAAGTTCGAGAGCGGTGAAAATGCCCGAAGGACCTGCGCCGACTATACATACGTCGTATTTTTTCATATAGCACCTCTTATGCGTACTTTCGCGCGTATCGCTACGCAACCTTAGCGACTTTATCACGGAATTGTGATTTTGTCAATATGTATTTTATAAAAACAATAACTATTTTTTAAGCGTACCGCAAATCAGAAAAGTTCCTCGCGCTTGACGTGTTCTCTGATTTTTTCGAGAGACTTTTTTTCAATGCGACTGACGTAACTTCTCGATATGCCGAACCTGTCCGCCACTTCCCTTTGAGTGAGCCCGCCGTTGCCGTCGAGTCCGTATCGCAAGGATATGATTTCGTACTCTCTCTCGTCGAGAACCGCTTTCGTTATCTCGACGAGTCTTGACATAACTATATCCCTCTCGGCGTTTTCTATGACGTTTTCGTCGTCGGCGAGCATATCCATGAGAGTCAATTCGTTGCCGTCCCTGTCCGTCCCCATAGGATCGGATAGCGAAACGTTATTCTTATGCTTTTTGTTCACTCTGAGCGTCATAAGGATTTCGTTTTCGATACACCTCGACGCGTACGTAGCCAGTTGTATCCCCTTTTCGGGCTTGAACGAATCCACCGCTTTGATGAGTCCTATAGAACCGACGGATATGAGTTCGTCGTTATCGCCGTAGTTCGCATACTTTTTGACTATGTGCGCGACGAGGCGCAAATTGTGTTTAATAAGCACTTCCTTCGCGTTCTTATCCCCCTTGCTCGCTCTTTCGAGGTACACACTCTCCATTTCTTTCGAGAGTGGCATCGGAAAAGATTTCTTTTCGCTGACGAAGGATGAATATATAATCAGATTTTTGATGAGTGCGAAAAAACTTTCAAGTGCCATACTACCTCCAAAGTTCTACAATATATGACAAAACTCCCCTCAAATTGACTGCACTTGAAACTAATTTTTGCGAATTTGCGATTTATAGGTACGAAAAAACCCGATTAGAAATCGGGTTTCGAGTTGATTTTCGATTTTTACTTTTTGGGTTTGTCCGCGGACAAGGTTTCCTTCAATTTGACGAGTCCTTCGATTTCTTCGAGCAAGGTGTTTATATCCTTGAACTGGCGGTGCACAGATGCGTAACGCACGTAGGCGACTTCGTCGATTTCTTTGAGCCCTTCCATTACGAGGTCTCCGATATAGTCGGATGCGACTTCCTGGTCGAGACTGTTGAGTATCTTACGTTGAATGTCCGTGACGAGTCTGTCGATTGCGGTCATCGAAATAGGTCTCTTCTCGCACGCTTTCATGATGCCGAGTTTGACTTTGTTTATGTCGAAAATTTGTCTGCTACCGTCCTTTTTGACGACGAGAACGGGGGTGTTTTCTATGGTTTCATAGGTCGTGAAACGCTTTCCGCATCCGATGCACTCGCGACGACGACGAATGGACGTACCCTCTTCGTTTTGTCTGCTGTCCACGACTTTGCTATCCATACAACCGCAATAGATACACTTCATTTTTCTACCTCAACGGAAAATTATCTTTTAGATTATACAATATCTTGCGCCGTTTGTAAAGATATTAACAAAAAAAACCATATTTTGCATAAACCTACCCCGCGGTGCATACGGTTATGATATGAACAAGCAGTATTCTTTTCTTGAACTCAGCCAAAAAAGAACGATAAACGTGGCGGAAGGTTGCGAACTCGGGCACGTTTGCGACGTCGTTTTCACCTCGTCGGGAAGAGTTACGGGAATCGTAGTACCCGGCAAAAAGAGTTTTTTCAAATCCTTTTCAAACAGCGAAAACATATTTATCCCTTGGTGCAACATAATCAAAATCGGCAGTGACGTAATTCTCGTGGAAATGATAGGAAACGCCACCGTCTGCGCCGAAACCGAGGAACAAGAATAACTTCTCCCAAAGGGAGAAATATAACTTGCCGTAGGCAATACAACTCAACCGCTGAGCGTTTTTCGGAGTTTTGCTATGGCGGAGTTTTCAAGGCGGGAGATTTGCGCTTGACTTATCCCCGTAATCGCACTGATTTCTACTTGCGTTTTCCCTTCGTAATAACGAAGCCTAAGGACGTTCAATTCTTTTTCGGGGATTTGCTTCATCGCCTCTTCGAGGGAAATTCTCTCACTCCAATTATCCGCATTTTCCTTCTCGTCCGCGATTTGGTCGATGAGGAGCATACCCTCCTCCTCTCCATAGACGGGTTCGTAAAAGGACAGAGTATCGCTGACGGCGTCGAGGGCGCACGCAACGTCTCCGAGCGGAATACCTATTTCCTCGGCAATTTCGACAAGTTCGGGTTCTTTTTCCGCATCCGCAAGCGATTCGCGCGCTTTCAGAGCCTTGTAGGCGGTATCGCGCATACTTCTCGACACCTTAATCCCTGTTCTATCTCGCAAACACTTTTTGATTTCACCGATAATCATGGGCACTGCGTAGGTTGAAAAACATACGCCTAAGGATATATCGAAATTGTTCAATGCTTTCATTAGCCCGACCATACCCACTTGGAACAAATCGTCGGGGTGCTCCTGCGAATGAGAAAATCTTCCGACCACGGACAACACGAGTCTCATATTGGCATAAATAAAGCGTTCGCGCGCCTCGTCGTCTCCGAGAATGGCACGTTTCAAGAGGTCTTCGCTCTCTGTTTTGCTGAGTTTTGGAAGTGCGGACGTATCAAGTCCGCAAACGTATACTTTACTCAAAAATAGCCTCCTTATAGCGAATTTGCTATGTAAGAAGGCTAAAACTATTCTAAATTTTGCGCATTTTTAGAAAACTTTATTCATCCGAGTTTCAAAAGTTCCTTTTTAAGCCCCGCCACGATTTTCTTCTCGAGACGGGAAATGTACGATTGAGATATGCCCATCATCTCGGCAATTTCCTTTTGTGTCATCTCCTCTTTTCCACCGAGTCCGAAACGGAGTTCTACGATTTGGCGTTCGCGTTCGCCGAGCTTATTGAAACTTTCCATCAGCATTTCTTTCTCGTCTTTCATCTCGACGTCGTGATAAATGGCGTCGGGTTCGGTGCCGAGTACGTCGCTGAGCAAAAGCACGTTGCCTTCCCAATCCACGTTTAACGGCTCGTCAAGGGAAATCTCTCCCCTTGTCCGACTAATCTTTCTGAGATACATAAGTATTTCGTTCTCTATACACCTCGACGCAAACGTCGCAAGTTTGATATTCTTACTGCTGTCGAAGTTAGAAACCGCTTTGATGAGTCCCATAGTGCCGATAGACACGAGGTCGTCGAGTTCGACGCCGGTGTTGTCGAACTTCTTTGCTATGTAAACAACCAGCCGTAAATTGCGTTCGATGAGCGTCAATCGTGCTTTTTCGTCTCCCTCAGCCATTTTTGCGACGGTTTCCGCCTCTTCTTCGGGAGTCAGCGGTGCCGGGAGGCTTTCGCCCGACGAAATATAGTCCGTGCGATTAAGCCCTAATGACGACAACAATTTTGCTATAAGTTTTTTCAACATAATCAACCTCTATTTATTTCATGTATTCATTCAAAACATTGTGTTTTGTAGTATCAAATCGCAATCGTCAAAGTCTGACGACGATATTGCGCCGTAGGCATCGTAGCGTTTTCCGTCTACGACGACTTCGTCGAGTTTGACGAGAGGCAAACTGCTTTCGTTGTTTACCGTTTTCACCGAAATAAAGCCCTCTATATTCCTTTTTCCGTCATCTAATGCGGTTAATTTTTCATCAAACGCTTTGGACAATATGATTACGGGCTTCCCCGAAAACTCGTCGACGAGAGAATTTCCGCTGTCACATAGTGCGCGCGCGTGAGTTTTAACACCGCAAACGACTATATCGACCGTACAAATTTTGCGTTTGTATTTCGGCAAAACGGTGACGAAAGTAACAACCAGAATTTCAAGCAATACCGCGCCGAAACACACCAATCCGAGCAAGGGATAGCCGTTTATATCTATGCCGATGAGGTTTTTGATACCCTCGATAATTCCGCCGAGCAAATAAGTGAGACAAACGAAAACGACGAGAGTCGGAAGATAATCTTTTTTCTTTTTCACAAGCGGAAGCGTCATCAACGGAGATAGCAGAATTCTGACTAAAATCTTTGCGTAATCGGGCAACACGGCATAAATAACCGCAACGCTCGCGCCAAAAAAAGATACTGTTAGAATGCGGATTTTAGATACTTTACTCCGTCTTATCGCAAGCGTCGAAACAATCAACAATAAGTCGATGAAAAAGTTGTTTATGATGACAATCTCCACGTACACTACCACGAATATAACTATAATTTAACTCAAATGAAAAATCTTTTCTTTCTTGTCGAATCGAAATATTTTCGCTATAAAAAACAACCGCACCCCATTGGGTGCGGTCAAATAGTTCAAAGTTCGGATTATTCGCGATCGCCTTTAATTCTGCGGAGGAATGCGGGAACCGCTCTTCCGCTCTTATGTACGTCTATTCTCGAACTTGCGATACCGTCTTGGTTCTCAACGGGTGCAACTTGTTGTTGTACGACGGGTTCACTGACGGGTGCGGGTTGAGGAGCAACGTATTGTTCGGGCTTTTGGAAGGTGGGACGATTTCCGAAAACGTCTTCTTCGGTCATAGGTTGAACATCTGCCGCGGCTTCTTTTTCCGCAACTGCCGCAAGAGTGCTTGCCACGGGTTTTGCCGTGATGGGCGAAGAACCTACGCTACGCGCGGGTACGGTGTTTTTGTCCACGAATCCGGTTGCGATGATGGTGATTTCGATGTCTTTTTTGTCGGGGACGAACGCAGTACCGAGAATGATGTTTGCGTCGGGATCCACGACTTGACGAACGATGTCGCAAGCCTCGGTAACTTCACTGAGGAGCATATCTTCGCCACCGCTGATATTGACGATGATGCCGGTTGCGCCTTCGATGTCGGTTTCAAGCAAGGGACTGAACACTGCGCCTTTGACCGCTTCGATGACTCTCTTTTCGCCTTTGCCGTAGCCGATACCCATATGCGCAAGACCTTTGTTCATAAGGATAGTTCTGACGTCCGCGAAGTCGAGGTTGATAAGTTCGGGATTTGTGATAACGTCGCTAACGCCTTGGACGCCTTGACGGAGCACGTCGTCCGCGATTTCAAACGCACGCTTGAAGGATACGCTCTTGTCGAGGACTTCGATGAGTTTTTGGTTGGGGATAACGAGCAAGGTATCCACGAAGTTTTGGAGATTGCGAATGCCCTGTTCGGCGTTTTTCATACGTTGAGCCCCCTCGAACATAAAGGGTTTGGTGACGACTGCGACGGTGAGAATGCCCATAGTCTTCGCGACTTCCGCAATGACGGGTGCCGCGCCCGTGCCGGTACCGCCACCCATACCCGCGGTGATGAACAAAAGGTCGATGCCTTCGAGTGCCGCTTTGATGACTTCTTTGGATTCTTCAGCTGCAAGTCTGCCGATTTCGGGATCCGAACCTGCGCCGAGACCGCCCGTTCTGGACGAGCCGAGTTGAATTTTGTTTTCGAGGGGTACGAGGGAAAGATTGAGGGCTTGAACGTCCGTGTTCATAACCACGAAAGTAGCGCTTTTGATGCCCGCGCGAATCATGTTGTTGACCGCGTTGTTACCGCCACCGCCGACGCCGACGACGACTATATTCGCCTTGCCGGGTTGTTTTTGGCTGACGGGCTTGCGAACGGGCGTTTCTTGGTAGGAACGCACTTCGGGCTCTACGTCCTCAATGGTTTGTTCGACGACGCTCTCTTCGGGTTCAACCGTTTCTTCGGGAGCGACTTCGCTGTTTCTTTCCTGGACCTCGTTAAATCCGAATTTGTCAAAATCTATCATAGTATACCTCCGTTGAACAATCTTTTGATGAAACTTCCAAAACTCTGTTTTGAAAGGGCTTCCGCAACCTGCAAGAGGGATATTTTGCTTGCGTTTGCGGGTTTCACGTAACCGGGAACTTTGGGAGTGATGATTTCCACGTTCATTCCGAGTTCATTACTCAAATATTTCTTCGCACCGCGGATAGACGCTATCCCCTCACCCGTGAGGTACACGGGCGCGTAAGACGGAAAATCTATCCCGGACGCGTCGATGACGCCTTTCACTATATCCGCTATATCGTCGAGGCGGCATCTGACCACTTCGCACGCCTCGGTGCCGTAGATGACGTCCTCTTGATCCGCAACCAAAATTGCGTCGTCGGCGTAGTTAAGGTTGAGGTCGACGAGTTCTCTCGCTTTTTCGGCAAGGTCGAAACTGACGTCGAGTGCCTCGCACATATCTCCGGATATGTGTCCTCCGCCGAGGGAGAAGGATTTGAGGTCGATGACGCCCTCCCCTCTGCCGATAAGCACGGACGAAGAAATGAAACCTATATCGACGAGCACGTATACGTCGTCGCGCTCCTCTTTTTCAAAGAGAGAAATGCCCTCCGCCCAAGCGGTGCTCACGTATTTGATTTCCTTGAAACCGAGGGACTTCCCGACTTCGTCGAACATATCGACGAAAGATCTTTCGCAAAGCATATAGGACACCGTGCCTTGAACCGAACTTGCCGTGAGGCCTCTCACGTCGCGGTAAGTTTTGTCGGACGTATCTACGCTGAACTCCACGGGTGCGTAATTTATAAGCACGTGATTTGCGGAGTTGAACGTATTTCCCTTTTCGATGAGGAAATTCACGTCCGCGTCAACTACTCTACGTTCTCTGTCGAGGGTGATACTCACGGGTTTGGTCACCGTTGCGACGAACTCTGCGGGAACGCCTACAAAAAGTTTTTTCGTGCTGGATTCCGCGGTTTGCATAGCCTCTTTCAAGACTGCGGTCGCCACGCTCATAGTGTCTTCTTTGTCGAACCATTCTCCGTTTTCAAATCCGGAGTTTTCTTTTTCTATAATGGCTTTAACGCCAAAAACACTCTGCGCCTTTTTCACGCCCACTATGGCGCTGATGAGACGAGAGGTTACGTCAAGAATCGCAATGTCTTTGGTGAAAATATTCGTCATACTTCCTCGTGTGCGCACTCGCGTTGCGCACGTGTGCGCTATATCTTAACTATAATTATATATATAATATAAATGATGTCAAGAATTTTTTTCAAAAAATTTCGCGAAATATAAGTTATTTTGTCGATTTCACTCTTCAAACTCCCTTTTCCGTCGAATTTCCCCGCCGAGAGAGGTGAAAAGTTCTTCGATTTTTTCGTAACCGCGGTCGATATGGCGCAGTCCGTAAACTCTACCGACGCCCTTCGCGCCGAGGGACGCAACGACAAGTCCCGCCCCGCCTCTGAGGTCGTAGGCATGAAGCACCGAGGAATGAAGTTTGCCTCGTCCTCGCACTACCGCCTCAAAACCGTCCACGTCTATATTCGCGCCCATATTCGCAAGTTCGCCTACATGTGCGAACCTGTTTTCAAACACGGTTTCGGTCACCGTGCTCACCCCGTTTGCAAAGCACTTAACCGCAGTGACGACGGGTTGAAGGTCGGTCGGGAAAGTCGGATACGGTCCCGTGATAATATTCGACGGCAAAACTACCCCGTCGCTCTCGACGGTGATACCGCAAGAAGAGTCCGTAATGCGGATATGTTCCGAGAGTATTTCTTTCAAGAACGCACCGAGATAGGAAGTTTCAGCGTTTTCGATAACAACCCTACCGCCCGTCACCGCTACCGCCGAAATTATCGTCCCCGCGACTATTCTGTCGAACACGGGTTTCACGGTCGTGCCGTATAGTTTATCCACGCCCTTGACTTTGATGACCGACGTGCCCTCTCCGTAGATTTCGGCACCCATACTTCTCAACATTTCGCATAAAGACAGAATTTCGGGCTCGCGCGCACAACCTATGAGCGTGCTTTCGCCCTCCGCTTTCACGGACGCAAGAAGTAGGTTTTCGGTCGCACCTACGCTCGGATACTTGAAAACGATTTCCGCGCCTTTAAGCCTATTTGCCGAACACTCGACGAAGTCCTTTCCGTATTCGATTTTCGCACCGAGGCGAGAGAGTCCGTCGAGGTGAATATCGATAGGTCTCGCGCCTATATTGCATCCGCCGGGCGTATATAGTCGCACCCTTCCGGTTTCGGAAAGTAACGCTCCGAGCAAAAACACCGACGAACGCATCGCGCGGGAGAGTTTCTCGGACACCACGCCCATTACTACTTTGCCTACGACGGTGATATTTCTATCTTCTCTCGCAACCGAAAGTCCCGTCTCGGAGAGTATCTCGGTCATATTGTCTACGTCCGCAATATGCGGGCAGTCCGAAATCGTAACTTCGTCTTCGGTGAGGATTGCGCCCGCAAGCATAGGGAGCACCGCATTTTTTGCGGAGTGGATTTTCACCGTGCCGTAAAGGGGATTACCTCCCTTGATTTCAAGATATTCCTTTTGCAAATTTCACCTCACTCAAAAACACCGTTTCTCTTTTTGCTCTCTTTGAAAGATTTACGAGCAACCCCACCGCACACATATACGCGGTGACCGAACTTCCCCCTGCGCTTATAAACGGCAAAGGCAATCCGGTCGGCGGAACCGCTCCGCAGACTACGGCAACGTTAAGCACGGTTTGCACCGCGATAATCGCAGTGATACCTGCGGACAGATAGCACGAAAATCTATCTTTCGAGCGCACCGAAACGATTATCCCTTTCACTATTAAAACGAGAAATGCGAGAATTATCAAAGCCACTCCGAAAAGTCCCGTCTCCTCTCCGATTGCCGAGAGGATGAAGTCGCTTTCCGCAAACGGCAAAAACATATACTTTTGTCTTGAATTTCCGAGTCCAACCCCGAACAGTCCCCCCGAACCTAAGGCGTAGTAAGATTGGATGAGTTGATACCCCTCGTCGAGCGGGGACGCCCACGGATTGACGAATGCAAGCAATCTGCGCACGCGGTAAGGTTCGAGAAAAACAAGGGCGATAGCACCCGCAATTATCGGGAGCAACAATAGTAACAACCGTCTCGTTTTGACACCGGCGACGAAGAGCATAATCATCATCACCGCCCCCACGCAGATGGTTATGGACATATTCGGCTCCAAAATCAGCAACACGCAAACGGCACCGCCCAAAGCAAGAAGTACGAGTATATCCCGCCACCTCTCCGTACCGTGTTTCGAGGCGTATGCGGACATGGCGATTACCATTGCGAATTTTGCATATTCCGAGGGTTGAACGGTGAAAAATCCGAGGTTCAACCACCTTTTCGCGCCGTAACTCTCTACGCCGATGACAGGAACGAATACGAGGGCGAGCATACAAAGACAAACGATATAGGCGATATATCCGTACTTCTCGACTTTTTCGATTTGCACCCCCGCGAGAAAAATCATCAGCACTATTCCGAGCGCAATCGCTACCGCCTGCGTCTTGACGTAGTGATAGGAATCTCCCGTTTGAAGTTCGGCAGAATACGACGACGCAGAATATATAAAAACCATTCCTACGAGGGACAATAAGACTGCGACGAGTGCAATCGTTACGTCCCCCTCGAAAAACTTTTTGCCCTTAATCATTCAAATTCGCGATAACTTTTTCAAACGCTTTTCCGCGCTCTTCGTAACTACGGTACTTATCGAAACTTTTGCTGGCGGGTGAAAACAGCAAATTGTCCGCGCCGTATTCCTTAGCCATTTCGAGTCCGATTTTCACGGCGTCTTCCAAGTCACAAGCAACCTCGTAATTTTCGTAACCATAGCGTTTTATGCTCTCGACGATAGCGTTTTCGTTTTCACCGAGCACGACGACTCCCGCAACGTTTTCACGGTTTGCGCCGAAAAGCAAATCGAAATTTTCTCCTCTGTCCGCACCGCCGAGAAGAAGGATACCCTTGCCGTCCAAGCCCTCTATCGCGGAGATGGTCGCATAAACGTTCGTCGCTTTGCTGTCGTTGAAAATTCTTACACCGCCAATATCCGCTAACCTTTCCCGCCTGAAACGAGGGCGACGGAAGTCGGTCAATGCAGAGGCAACCGTATACACGCTGACGCCTTTCGACATGACGACGGCGGAGGCGGCTAAGACGTTTTCGAGTTCGCGCCCTTTCAAGTCGATTTCGTCTATGCTCACGACGGGCAAGCCCTTGTAACATACGAACCCCGACGACAGATATGCTCCGTCCACGGGCTTAGTCAGACTGAACGGAATCTTCTCGGCATTCATATACGGCACGAGAGTGAGAACGGTTTCGTCATCCGCGTTATAGACGACCTTATCGCACTCACTCTGTCGCAAGAAGATATTCGATTTTGCGGATGCGTACTTGGCAAAGGTTTTGTGCCTGTCGAGATGATCGGGAGTTATATTCAAAATCACCGCAGTATCGGGCGAGAATTTCAACGTACTTTCGAGTTGAAAACTCGACGCTTCTACTACTACGGTTTCGGTCGAGTCGAGAGTATCGCAAATTGACGAAAACGCAATGCCGACGTTTCCAGCCACGTGAGAAAAAATCCCCGCCGACTTCAGAATATGGTCGATGAGAGTGACCGTCGTCGTCTTGCCGTTCGTCCCCGTAACCGCAATTTGTTCGGCGGTGCAAAAGGACGAGGCAAGTTCGAGTTCTCCGACTACGGTTTTGCCCTCGAGTTTTGCGTCAAGGATAAAATCCTTGCCCGGAGCAACCCCCGGACTTAGCACGATAATGTCCGCGGACGAAAACACGCCCGTAGACGACGTTGCGTGCATAACGGTCGGATTGTCGTCGTAAATTATGCATCGTCCGCCCTTTGCTTTCACGAGGTCGTAGGCGGACAATCCGCTCACTCCTCCGCCGTATACGACTACGTTTTTGCCGAGTAAATTCATATTCCCTCCCCAAGCACGAGAGTCACCGCTCCGCCTATCAGAGTGGCGACGAGATAAATTGCGCAGATTCTCGTTTCGCTATACCCAGACGTTTCGAGATGATGATGGAAGGGAGACATTTTGAATACCCGCCTCCCCGTAGTCTTGAACGAAATAACCTGCACGATTACACTTATGCTCGACCATACGAACATTATGCCTGAAGTGAGAAGAAAAAGCGGATTTTTTGAAAATACGGCAACCGTCGCGACCGCACCGCCGAGAGCAAGCGAACCCGTATCTCCCATAAACACGCGCGCCGGGAACGAGTTATAAACGAGATACCCCGACAGCATACCGACCGAAACGGCGGACAAAGCGACGAGAGAAAACAAATTATCCGCATACTCCCCGTCTGCTTTTTGGAATTGCAAATACAGCGTTATGCCGAGGACGAGAAAATATCCGAGACAAGTCGTCCCCGCCAGTCCGTCCAATCCGTCCGTCAAATTCACCGAGTTGGTCGTAGCGATATACACGAAAGCGACGAAGGGTATTATCCCCCATTTGAGGTCCATACTCCCAAAAAACGGAATATTGATTTCCCCGCCGATAAATTCCGATTTGTACGCAAAATAGCCGACGATGACAGAGAGTCCGACTTGTCCGATAATCTTTTGATACGCTTTGAGTCCGAGATTTCTATTGAAGCGGATTTTGATGAAGTCGTCGAGGAAACCGAGCGCGCCGAACCCGACGGTCATACTCATTGCGACGAGGGCAAACGGAGTACGCTCGATTATAGCATAAACCGCGACCGGCAACATAAATACAATCCCGCCCATGGTAGGCGTCCCCGCTTTGCTCTCGTGTTGCACGACGTAGCCGAGGATATTTTGCCCCGCCTTTACCTTTTTCAGCAACTTTATGACGAGCGGAGTGAGGACGAGCGTAACCGTTGCGGACACGGCGAAATACAATGCGATTTCGATAACTCCGCTCATCTTGCCTGCCCGAGTCGTCTTGCAACGTCGAAATCGCTGTACGGCAATCTTCTGCCCTTGACCTCGAAATATTCCTCGTTGCCCTTGCCCGCAATCACGACGGTATCCCCCTCGAGCATTTCGCTTATCGCAAAAGCGATAGCCTCCGTTCTATCCGTAATGCGCTTGTAGTTTTTCGTTTGAAAACCTACCTCTACGTCCGAGAGTATGCTTTCGGGGTTTTCGTATCGCGGATTATCCGACGTCAACACAGTGAAATCGCTATACCTCTCCGCGATCTGCGCCATGAGCGCACGCTTGCCTTTATCCCTCTCTCCGCCACAGCCGAAAACGGTGATGAGCCGAGATTTCGTTATCGTCCTTGCCGTCGAAAGAAGTTTTTCGAGTCCGTCGGGAGTGTGCGCATAATCGATGATTATGCTTCCTTTTTCGGCACGTAAAACGCTAAATCTGCCTTTTACGTTGCGCACTTTTCTGACGGCGGAAGCAAGAGTTTCCGCATCGACGCCAAGGTATGCGCAAGCGGTCATCGAGGCAAGCAAGTTATATACGTTGAACTCTCCGTAGAGTGCGGAACGCACGTCGACGATTTCGTCGAAAAGGTTCGCGACGAACCGCACGCCGTCTACGTTTTCGTTCACGTCTATGGCAAAACAATCCGCGGGGTTATTGAGCCCATAAGTCACGAGTTCCACGTCCCGACTTTTTTCCAGTCTGTCCGCAAGTTTTCTCCCGGCCTCGTCGTCCGCGTTTACGATAGCCGTCTTGACGTAGGTCGGAGAAAAATAGGAGAGTTTCACGCTCTCATAGGTTGCGTAGTCTTTGAAATAGTCGAGGTGGTCTCGGGATAAATTCGTGAATATTGCGACATCCGCTTTGAGTCCGTACGTCTTTTTGAGATAGACCGCGTGCGCACTGACCTCGGACACCACGACGTCCACCCCCTTTGCCCTCATCTTGAAAAGCAGGGAATTCATCTCGTACGGATCGGGCGTAGTCAGCGACGAGGATACCTTTTCGCCGAGGATAAAGTGCCCCTCGGTGCCGATGAGTCCGGTTTTATATCCCGAATGCGCAAGTATCGAGTTTACGTAATGCGCCGTCGAAGTTTTACCGTTGGTGCCGACTACCGCGACGAATTTCATACCTTCGAGCGGTTTTGAAAAATAGTTGTACGACAACAGAGCGTACGCTTTTCTTGCGTCTTCGACCAGCACGTATTTGCCCTTTTCGGGTTGAACTTCGGTGATTGCGACGAAATCTTTATCGATTTCGCCAAGGTGCGAATTTCCGTCGTCGCGAACGCCTTTCATACATACAAAAACATCCCCGTCCTCGACGAACTTCGAGTTGATTTTAATATCCTTAATATCCCTACTGAATTCTTCGTTAGTGCTTAAAACTTTTATCCCTTCGAGTAACTTTTCGAGCGTCATATATACGTCCTCCGAAGGTTTGATACACTTATTTTAATAAGTGTAGCCTCTCTCGTCAACGGGTGGGCGAAATTAGACGTGAACGGAAAATCTTTTCACTCTTCGACAAAATCCGCATAGTCCTCGACGGCGGACGGATTGAACGTGCTTTCGATGTTCGACGTCGTAGATTTCGGCACATCGAGATAGGAGAATATCCCCTTGAACACGTCTCCAACAAGCGGTGCCGCGACGAGGGAACCGTAATAGACCGAGCCCTCCGGTTCGTCAACTATCATAAGCACGCCGTACGGTGCGTCATCTTCGAGAGAAAATCCGAGGAAGGAAGATATATACTTTCCTCTTGCGATACTGCCGTTTTCGTATTTTTGCGCGGTACCGGTTTTGCCCGCGATTTTGTAGCCGTCCACGGCGGCGCCCTTTCCGCTCCCCTGACTTACGACTCGTTCGAGGAGAACCCTCATCGTATCCGAAGTCTCTTTAGATATAATTCTGCCGTCCGAAATCTCGAAAGACGTCTCTATGGTCTTATTCGTAGCGGTGTCCTTTATCGAAGAAACGAGGTGAGGAGTAACCTTATACCCTCCGTTCACCGCTGCGGACGCGGCGGTCAACATACCGATAGGCGTAACCGCAACCGCTTGACCGAAACCTATTCTTGCAAGGTCAACGTTTTTGACGGCGTCCGCCGAAATGAATATACCCGACGTTTCTCCCGTCATATCTATACCCGTTTTACTTTTCAATCCGAAAGCGGTGAGATAGGAATAGAATTTCTCCGTCCCCATCGCAAGGGCACAATCCATAAACACGCAGTTACAACTTTTTTCTACGCCCTCCGCAAAATCAATCGAGCCGTGTCCTTTTGTGCGCCAGCATTTGATTTTTTTACCGTCAACCACCCTCGAACCCGCGCAATAAAATCTCTTCGACGTTGTTATCGTTCCCGAATCGAGAACGGCCGCCGACGTCAGAATTTTGAAAGTCGAGCCCGGTTCGTACACGGTAGATACAAGCATACTCTTAGAATTTGCGAACAGCGTTTCGAGGTCGTCGCGAGGCACCGAGTTCAAGTCGAAAGACGGATACTCCGCAAGAGATAGGATTTCTCCGTTTTCGTAATTCATCACTATGCACGCAACCCTTTTAGGGTTGTATAAAGCGACCGCCTTTTCCACGGCGCCCTCGACGATACTTTGTATCGTGGCGTCAAGCGTGGTGTTCACGTTCATACCCTTAACGTACGGAAGATAATAATCGCTACCGCCGAGTTCTCTCCCGACGAGGTCCGTTTCGGTCAGAATTTTGCCGTCGACGCCCTTCAAATACTTGTCGTAATACGCCTCTATCCCCGTTTGTCCGTTGCCGTCCGCACCGATGAATCCGAGCACCTGCGTCATAAAATCTCCGTACGGATAATAGCGCAAATTGTCCTCCGAGTAATAAATTCCGTCGAGCCCGCCGTCGAACAGAGCGTTCAACTGTTCCTTGGTCGCTTTCGTCGCAACGGTGATTTCGGAGGCGGATTTCGAGATTTTCTTCAAGGTTTCTTCGTAATCGTATCCGAAAATGTCCGCTATGAGTTTTGCAACAGCGCTTTTGTCCGTAGTTGCGTTAGGTCGCACGTACACGTTATATCTTGTAGCGGTGAGTGCAAGCGGTTCGCCGTTTCGGTCGAGGATATCCCCTCTCGGCGCTTCGGTCGGGACTCCGCGCACCCACTGTCCGATAGCCTTCGCTTGTAAATTCGAGGAGTTCACTATCATCACGAAAATCAGTTTTACGAAAACCGCGCAAAATAAAAAGACTATCAGCAACAGCGTTGCCAACAGCCTTTTTTTGGGATTATGTAAAAGATTAGGTTTACTTGATGAAGAAGTCCGCGCCATAGTCAAAGTCTATTGACGAGGCGTCCGAAATATGACTTGCGACTGCGGAGTCCTGCACCACGCCGGTTATGGAGGAGGAAGGCGTGGTTGCAGTTCCGTTATTAAGATTGCCTGCGTTTACGATGATGAGCACCGCTACCAAGATGATAACCGCGAAATACACTGCGAGCAAAACTTTCGCTTTCGTGTTAAGACGCGCCTTTTTGGAACTTTCGCTCTTGTAGGTTTTCTTTGCGGGAGCGAACGTGCTGGTCTTTTCGTAGTTTTCCTCTACTCTTGCGGAGGGAGTCGCGGTCATCGCCGAGGATGCGGAGAGACGGTCGAAGAGTTCTCTGTCCGACGGTCTGTCGTTATCCTTTCTTGCGAAATCGTGCAAGGAATTTTCTCTCGTTTCGACGGGAGCAAAAGAAGAATATTCTTTATATCCGTAATCGGAAGAATTGCGAACGGGGGCTTCGCTTCTGCGACGCATTTGTTCAAATCCTCTATCCGCACCCGATTGATATTCGCTGTTTCTGGGAATTTCGTAAGGACGAGACGCTTCGTAAGACCTAATGCTTTCTTCGGAGCGAGGAGAACCGTTTTGGACTACGGTATAGCCGTTAAAGCGACGTTCACCGCCGTCTGCACGCACGGTGCGTCCTCTGCCGTTTCTGTAATCGGTGTATTGGTCGTACTGAGGGAAACTGTCGTAAGTCACCTCGTCTTGCGATTTCGTCGTATTCATACCGAGCAATTCATCCAACGTTATAGCCATAATGTTCTCCTTATATCCTTTCCGCTATTCTGAGTTTTGCGCTTTCGGAGCGGGAGTTTAATTTCGTCTCCTCTTCCGACGCTATTATAGGTTTTTTGTTTACCAACTTAATTTCTTGTTTTTTACCGCATACGCACACGGGGAAGTCCGGCGGACAAGTGCACGTGAGCGTAAGTTCTTTGAATGCGTTTTTCACTATTCTGTCCTCTAAGGAATGAAATGTGATAATAGCTATTCTACCGCCCTTTTTCAGTCTGAGAGCCATGTTTTTCACGGTCTCTTCGAGGGCTGTCAGTTCCCCGTTAACCGCTATTCTAATCGCTTGGAACGTGCGTTTTGCCGGGTGACCGAATTTCCATCTTATCGATGCGGGATAACAATCCTCGACTATCTTCGCAAGTTGCAACGTCGTCGAAATCGTTTCCTTCTCTCTGACGAGAGCAATTCTTTCCGCTATTCTCGGCGCAAGTTTCTCTTCGCCGTAATCGTAGAGTATTTTCGTGATTTCCCCTACGCTGTATTCGTTCACGATATTGAAGGCGGTCAGATATTGCGACCTGTCCATTCTCATATCGAGAGGAGCGTCCTTCATATAACTGAAACCTCTTTCCGCATTGTCGAGTTGATAAGAACTGACACCGAGGTCGAGGAGTATTCCGTCAACCTTCTCTATCCCGAGTTGGTCGAGAACCGAACAAAGATTTTTGAAGTCGTCGTGTACGTACGTAATATTGTCCGCATACGCGTGCAATCTTTCCCCTGCCGCAAGGAGCGCGTCCTCGTCACGGTCGATTGCGATGAGCCGTCCGTCCTTTCCGAGCCTCTTGACGATTTCCAAGGAGTGTCCCCCACCGCCGAGAGTCCCGTCAACGTATATGCCGTCTTCTTTGACGTCAAGCCCTTTAAGGCACTCGCCGAGCATAACCGGGATATGTACGAATTCCATTTTTACACTCCGCGGTTTTTGAGGTTTTGAAGCGCGCGATTGACGTTCTCGGAATTGAGATAAGTGAATCTCTCGTCCCAAACTTCGCCCGACCACATTTCAAGGTAATGCCCTTTGCCGACGAAGACGACGTCTTTTACAACGTTCAGCATTTCGGCGAGATCCGTTCTCAGTCTCAATCTGCCCTGTCCGTCTTCTTCGACGTCTTGTATCATCGCAAAATACGTCGTGAGCAAATCCGCTTCTTCCCCACCGCCGTACAAACTCGAGTCGCCGATGCGTTCGTAGATTTCTTCAAATCTGTTTTCGGGGATGACGTAGAGACAATACTTCTTGGTTCCCTTGCCGACTTCTCTGCCCGGAAGAATATAGGCTTTCTCGCCAAGCGTTTGACGGAACTTGGCGGGGATCCTAAATCTGTCTTTGTCGTCCAACTGGTGACGGACGCTACCGAGCATCAAATCGAGCATGAGTTACCCCTTGTTTTTTACTTCGTTATCAGTCTATCACGTCACTTGCCCAATGTCAACCACTTTTTGAAAAAAATTTTTTCCTACTATTTAGTAGGTAAATTGCGATTTTTTGATTTTTGTCTTGTTTACAAGTAAACTTTATGCAAATGCGTTTTTTCTTCTCAAAAAAATTTCGTTTTTTCTCGGTAATCAGTGGGTTTTGGGCTCCCGTATAAATGATTATGATTCGCCGAAAATCAATTGAAAATCAACGTTTTTCGCACAAAATGCACCATTCTCAACCAGTAGACATACAATACAACGACAAATTCAAGGAGGTAAAAAGATGTCTTTTTGCAACAATAATAACACCGACAGATGCCCTGGGAACATCAGCGGAAACCCCATGAACGGACTATCCGAAAAAGTTTGCGTCCAAGTCAGAAAGGTATTCGACGCATGTATGACTCAGCAAACTTTGGAAACGACCACCGTTACGCTCACCAACCTTTCCCCCGCAAGCCCCACTCTCCCCCTAACCTTCGTAGGCGGTTCGTCAACGTCGAGTACGGGAACGATAACCGCCCTCACCGTGACGCCGATTGCCGATAGGCAAGGTTTGTCGAGAGTGCAAGCGACAATTTCTATTCCCGTTCAAATCAACTACACCGACGCAAGCGGTACGGCGGGCGTAGGCACGGGGACTATTTCAATCACCGAAGACGTCGTTATGTGCGTCCCTACGGGAAGCGTATTCCCGGCAGAACTCGTAGCGTCCGTCAATATGGCAAGTCCGAGCGGTACTTACGTCAGCGAAAACGAATTTTCGATAACCGCTTGCACCACGGTTATTCTCAAAGTGGTAGCCGACGTCAATCTCCTCGTGCCATCCTACGGCTATTGCAGAATTCCCGAGTGCACGCAATTCAATCAAGAGGCGTGCCAAGGCGTATTCGACCTACCCCTCTTCCCGTCGTAAATCGACAGTTTTCGACAATCTAACCAACTAAAACAAAAATCCCGCACAAGTCGGGATTTTCGTTATTACTCTCAACTCTCACGCCAAGCCGCGTGCGACTATTGTTAAAATTATCGCCAAACCCAAAATTGTTTCTCCTCAAAATCTCCGCATACGATTAACGCCAGATGATTGCCATAACGATTTTTTACCAAACCGCGCTCGAAGATTTCGACACGGCGTAATCCGTCTACCGAAACCCAATTCTCAATCGACCGATTTTAGTTTATATAAATATAATAAACTTATTTGAGTTTGAGATTTTTTATGTTATAATACTGATATGAAGATATTTGCAATAAGCGACTTGCACCTCTCCACCGTCGTAGAAAAACCCATGAATGTTTTCGGAGAAGGCTGGGAAGGTCATTTTGAAAAAATATGTGCGGATTGGCGAGAAAAAGTCTCCGAGGACGACGTCGTTCTTCTCGGAGGGGATTTGTCTTGGGGAATTTCGGTCGCCGAAGCAAAGCCCGACTACGACCTCATCTCCGCTCTTCCCGGCAGGAAAGTCGTCGTCAGAGGAAACCACGACTACTATTGGGACACTCTCACCAAAATGCAAAAGGCTTTCCCTGACTTTTTATTCTTACAGAATAACTGCATTCGCATAGGCAAACTTCTCGTCGTCGGTTCGAGAGGTTGGACTATCCCGACCGAAGACGTAACCGCCGAAGACAAGAAGATTTACGACCGCGAACTGATACGCCTCAATCTCTCTCTCGGCGCAATGGACAGAGTCAGAAAAGAGGACGACTATATCGTCGCACTTCTCCACTATCCTCCGTTTGACGCAAAATACGACGACACCGAGGTGACGACTCTTCTCGAAAAACATAACGTCAATGCAGTAACCTACGGGCACCTTCACGGCAAAAACGTGCGCGTAAATCCGAGAGTCGTGAAAAACGATATACCCTACTATCTCACTTCGTGCGACCTCATCTGCAACCGTCTCGTGTTCATAAACGAAATTGACAACGGCGACATCCTTCAAGTAGACTAACAACACAGAGAAATCCAATCCGTTTACCGTACACCGCGAATATCAAAACCGCAAACTAAAAGCGAACTTCGTCACCATAATTCTAAAAAAATAAGTTATCAATCAGAAAAGATGATAAAAATAATACGCACGCATAACGCGTGCGTATTATTATACTATTACCAATTACTATAATTTTCGATTTTTCGCCAAAGTATTCTAAAAAATCAACTTTTTTAGAGTGGTTTAGCCCAAAATTTGGGCGATTCTTTCAAAAATTGCCTCTTTTCCGCTCTTCGCAAGAGAGGACGTAAAGTAGATATTATCCGCTCCTACTCCCATTGCGGAAGCAATCGTTTGTCTGCTTTTCATCTGTTGCTGACGGCTGAGTTTGTCCGCTTTCGTCGCAATCAGCGTGAACGGGATATTGAAGTGGAACAAAAAATTGACGAGCATTTTGTCGTCGTCAGTCGGCTCGTGCCTGCAATCGAGCAAAACGAACACGTTTTTGAGTCTATCGCTCTTTTGCAAATATCCTTCTATCATTCCACCCCACTTTTGTTTTTCGGACTTAGCAACTTTTGCGTAGCCGTAACCGGGCAAATCCACAAAATAAAATTCACCGCCGTTTATCTCGAAATAATTGAGCAATCGAGTTCTCCCGGGATCTCCCGAAGTGCGCGCAAGTTTTCCGTTGTTGCAAATGAAGTTGATAAATGAAGATTTTCCGACGTTAGACTTCCCCGCAATCGCAATTTCGGGCGCACCGGTATCGTACAAGGAATTGGAGTCCGCGACCGAAGTCACGAATTTTGCATTTTTGATTACCATTTCTACCTCTCTGCCGAATTTCGGCATTTTTTCGTACAGCACTAAGTGCCTGTTTTGTTACGTTTTTGAGTTTAGCGAAAAGCGAATTACGTCCACGCACTGTTCCGTTCTCATACGTTTTCGACGCGCGTGGAACAAAGCGCAACAACACGCTATAAAGATGCCGACAAGCGTGAGTTTCGTTTTATCGTCCTCAACCGCCACGGCATAAAAATAGCGCATTAGATGCGCTATTTTCGTGGTTTTACGCTATTTCTTCCGCGTCCTTTCTGACGATGACGGGTTTCGCTTTTTCGGTTATACACTTCTCGCCGACGATAACTTTTCGTATCGTCTTATCGGACGGGATGTCGTACATAAGGTCGAGGAGCAAAGTTTCGAGAATGGATCTCAAGCCTCTGGCGCCCGTGTTCAGTTGAATTGCTTTGTTAGCAATCGCTTTCAATGCGGGTTCGTCAAATTCGAGATCAACGTCGTCGAGTTTGAATTGCGTCTTATATTGCTTCGTTAGCGCGTTTTTGGGTTCGGACAAAATCTTCACGAGAGCGGTTTCGTCAAGGGCGTTCAAGCCGACGACGATAGGCACTCTTCCCACAAATTCGGGTATCAAACCGTACTTGATGAGATCTGCGGGTTGCAGAGCCTCGATAAGTTCGTCGTAGCGGTAATTTATCGTACCTTTCACGACGCTACCGAAACCGAGTTTGGAATTATCCTTTCTTTCGTCGATAATTTTGTCAATATCCACAAACGCCCCGCCACAGATGAACAAAATGTTCGTCGTATCGAGTTGATAGCACTCTTGATTCGGGTGTTTTCTGCCGCCCTGAGGAGGTACGCTTGCGACGGTGCCTTCGATGATTTTGAGGAGTGCTTGTTGCACGCCTTCACCGCTGACGTCGCGAGTAATGGACACGTTTTCGCCCTTTCTTGCGATTTTATCGATTTCATCGATATAGACTATACCGACTTCCGCTTTTTTGACGTCTCCGTTTGCGGCTAATATGAGTTTGAGCAAAATATTTTCCACGTCCTCACCGACGTAACCCGCTTCGGTCAGCGTAGTTGCGTCCGCCACAGCAAAGGGTACGTTGAGAATTTGCGCGAGAGTCTTGGCAAGCAAAGTCTTCCCGGAACCGGTAGGTCCGAGAAGAAGGACGTTGCTCTTTTCGAGCACGACGTCGTCGCTACTCTTCTTACTTTGTTGATTGACGCGTTTATAGTGGTTGTAGACCGCGACGGAAAGAACCTTTTTAGCGGACTCCTGCCCGACGATATACTCGTCGAGTTTCTCCTTGATTTGCTGAGGAGTGTATAGCGAGATAAGGCTCGAATTTTCCACCGTTCTGTCTCTTTTCTTTTCGAGAAGGTAGTTGCACTTATCTATGCACTCGTTGCAAATAAACAAGTCGTTGGGACCGGACACGAGGTCGACTTCGTCACTGCCTTTACCGCAGAAACAACAATGCTCTAATTTTCTATAGTCCATATTACTCCGTTAGGGATTATTGACGATGCACGAAAATCTTATCGATAAGACCGTACTTTTCAGCCTCTTCGGCGGTCATGTAGTAGTCTCTATCGGTGTCAATCTCGACTTTTTCGAGGGGTTGACCGGAATTTTCGGCAAGTATTCTATTCAGTTTGCTCTTAGTTTTGAGGATTTCCTCCGCCACGATAGCGATGTCGCTTGCCTGACCTTGCGCACCGCCGAGGGGTTGGTGAATCATAATCTTGGAGTTAGGGAGAGAATATCTCTTGCCCTTTTCTCCCGACGAAAGGAGGAACGCACCCATGGACGCGGCAAGTCCGATGCAGATAGTGGAAACGTCGCACTTGATATAGTTCATAGTGTCGTAAATCGCCATACCCGCAGAGACCGAACCGCCCGGGCTGTTGATATAAAGGCTGATGTCCTTTTGGCTATCCTTTCCTTCGAGGTACAGGAGTTGTGCGACGACGGTATTTGCAAGCGCGTCGTCGATTTCTCCGGTGAGGAAGATGATTCTGTCGTCGAGGAGTCTCGAATAAAGGTCGTACGAACGTTCGCCTTGATTGGTCCTCTCGATGACGTAAGGGATAAGCGTGTTATTTATCATTTCATTCTCCTATCCGAGAATTAGTCCTCGGGATTTTCCGCCTTTTTAGTGGATTTTTTGGCGGCAGTTTTCTTGGCGGGAGCCTTCTTCTCTGCCTTTTCTTCTTTCTCTTCGCCCTCTTTGCCTACGGGAGCCGCGGCGGGTTTCTTGGTGGACGCTTTTGCGACGGCGGGATTTGCCTCTTTCAAGAGTGCCATCAATTTGTCCGAGAGAATTTGATTGACGAGATAGTCGATTTGTTCCTTGCGGAGCGTCTTCTTGAAATCGTCGAGGCTCTTGCCCGCTTCTTCCGCCGCTTTTGCGAGTTTTTCGTCGATTTCGCTATCCGCGAATTTGAGGTCTTCGACCTTGACGATTTGTTCCATAACGAGACGGACTTTGACGCTTCTTTCGGCTTGCTCTCTGTATTCGCCTTTGAGTTGGTCTTTGGTGAGACCTACGTAGCCGAGATAGTCGTCGAGTTTGATACCTTGATACATGAGACGATATTCAAATTCGTTCACCATATCTTCGGTTTCGTTGTCAATCATAACTTCGGGAATTTCGACGGTTGCGTTGTTCACGATGGTTTCGATGAGTTCGTCCTCGTACGCTCTTTCCGCGCTTTGTTCCGCTTCTGCTTTAAGTTTATTTTTGACGTCCTCTTTGTATTCTGCAAGAGTATCGAATTCGGAAACGTCTTTTGCGAAATCGTCGTCGAGAGCGGGAAGTTCTTTGACTTTTACCGCATGGACGTCACATTCGAAGACCGCTTCTTTGCCTTTGAGTTCTTCCGCGTGATATTCCTCGGGGAAGGTGACCTTGACGGAAACGTGTTCGCCCGCTTTCGCGCCGACGAGTTGTTCTTCGAATCCGGGGATAAATTGACCGCTGCCGAGTTCGAGTTCGTAGTTGTTTGCCGCACCGCCCTCGAACGCGGTACCGTCTACATAACCCGTGAAATCGAGTTCGACGATATTTCCGTTCGCCGCCGCTTCTTCGACGTCGATGAGACGCGCTTGTTTTTGACGATTTTCTTCGACTGCTTCGTCAACTTGCTTTGCGGTGACTTTTTCGACTTTCTTGGTAATGGACAAGCCTTTGTATTGTCCGAGAACGACTTGGGGTTTCACGGTCACGATAAGGGTGAACGTCGCACCGCCGTCCTCTTTGAAATCGAAAGCGGTGAGTTCGGGCTGAGCGACGACGTCGAGATCCGCTTCTTTTTGGAGCGCCTCGCCGTATGCTTCGGGTATAACGATATCCATTGCGTCCTCATAAAATACCTCTTTTCCGTAAATTCCCTCGATAACTTTCTGAGGAACGTGACCTTTTCTGAAGCCCTGAATCTGGAATTTGTGTTTGGTTTTCTGATAGGCTTCTTTGACTGCATTGTCAAAGGTCGTTGCGTCTACGTCAAAGACGATTTTTACTTGGCTCTTTTCAAGTTTTTCAACTGTATAACTCATTTGTCCTCCATGCGCTTTTGCGCTTGCGTTATTTCATAAGTATTAAAGAGTATATCATACGGAGAAACAAATTGCAATAGAAATTTTGGTCAAATTCTATCAAAAGAACACTGCGAAAACGAAAGTAATCGTTGTAAAAACTCGGTTTTGGTGTATAATGGTCGTATGGGAAGCGATCTTATGACACTTTCCGCCTTAGCCGACGAGTTAAATAAGGCTGTTTCGGGCGGAAGAATAGACAAAATCGTCCAACCAGATGCGGACGAAGTGAGGTTTTATCTGAGAGCAAACGGAAAAAACCTCTGTCTTTGCGCGTCCTGCAACGCGGGCGCACCACGCTTGCACCTCACGACGAGCAAAAAGCCCAATCCGGTCACCGCTCCCGCCCTTTGTATGCTACTTAGAAAACACCTCTCAGTAGCGTCGATAACCGAGGTTTCAGTATTCAATTTCGACCGCATAATCAAAATAACTTTCAGCGCGAGAACCGAAATGCGGGACGATGCGACTTATTATCTCTTCATCGAGATAATGAACAGATATAGCAATATCGTCTTCACAGACGAAAACCATATTATTCTCGACGCGGTCAAACACCTACCCCTTGACGTAGCACGCGACCACGTCGTTTTGAGAGGCGTGCGATACGAGCCCGTCGGGCAAGTAAAAATCAGTTATCTAACCGACTATTATTCCGTTTTTGAGGATTTCAACGGCGGTGATTTGCACAAGTTTATCCTCGACAAAATCTCAGGGTTTTCGGGAGTAACCGTCTCTGAAATTTTGGCGCGTGCGGGCATCAAATCCGACCACGCCGCGCCACTCACCGAAGACGAACTCAATGCCCTCGAAACTGTTATAGACGAGCAGAGAAACGTGACGAAACAACCCTATTTCGCTCCTTGCGTGATAGGCGAAAAAGAAGTTTACCCCTACGACTACTCCGTGCTCGACGGGAAAAAGGATTTTTACCCGACGATGAGCGAGGCGTTCGACGCTCTCTGCTCCAAAACGGATGCCGAAATCCGCAATAAAGCAAGGCTGAAAACTCTGGCTACCACGGCCAAGCACCTCAAAGCAAGAGTGGAAAAGAACGTTAATACGGATTTGGAACGCCTCGAAGAATGCAAAAACATGGAGTCGTTCCGTATCAAAGGCGAACTCATCGTCGCAAACATATACCGCATAAAAAAGGGGGACGAAGTGCTGATTTGCGACAATTATTACACCGGTGAAAAGATAGAAATCAAACTCGATCCTATGCTGACGCCGTCGGGAAACTCCAACTTTTATTATACAAAGTATAATAAACTCAAACGACAAAAGGAGTTTACCGAGAAAAAACTCGAATCGGACAGACGACTTCTCGAATACGTCTTATCCGTAGAAAAAGAAATCGCGACTCTCCCCTACGACGCGTCCTCGCAAAGTATCGAAGAAGAACTCGAACGACTCGGCGCGATAAAACGCAAATCGCAAAAAGGCAAAGTCCGCAAAGAAAAGCCCGAACCGCCTATCGCTTATGAATACGACGGTTTCACCATACTCAAAGGACGCAACAATCTTCAAAACGACGAACTGACTTTCCGTATCGCATCGTCAAGCGACGTCTGGTTCCACATAAAGAACGGGCACGGCGCACACGTCGTCGTATTCGCGGAAGGACGCACCCTCCCCGACGACGTAATCAAAGTCGCATGCGAAATAGCGGCGTCGAGCGAAAGCGGTAGCGTAGACGTAGACTACACCGAAAGACGAAACGTGAAACGTCAACCGAACGGTCATCCGGGACAAGTTATTTACGTAAATTACAAAACGGCAAAAGCCGAGCCTAATTCTCACGAAGAACTCCTAAAACGATAAGAAAAACGGCAAAACTATTTTAGATTTTGCCGTTTTTTAGAATACTTTCGTCGGAATTATCCTCTAATCAGAGGATTTTTTCATTTTTCTGAGTTTTTCGAGAACCGCCTCGAAATAGTCGGGAAGGTCGCACTTAAACGTCATTTCCTCCCCGGTGGACGGATGTTTTAATCTCAGTTCCTTTGCGTGCAACAGTTGTCCGTTTTTGTATAGTGCGGTCGAACCGCCGTATACCGTGTCCCCTACTATCGGGTGATGAATAGACGATGCGTGAACGCGGATTTGATGAGTCCTACCCGTTTCGAGTTCAAAGCGCACGAGGGTATATTTCCCGAATCTTTCCAAAACTTTATAGTGAGTGACCGCCCTACGTCCGTCCTCGTCGATAGCCATTTTCTTTCTGTCGCGCTTATTTCGAGCGATCGGGGCGTCCACGGTACCGTCGTCTTCTTTGAAATTGCCGTCGCATAGTCCGTAATATATTCTTCTTGCGGTTTTTCTTTCGATTTGTCCCGCCAAACTCTTGTGCGCCTCATCGTTTTTGGCGACGACTATGAGCCCCGACGTATCCTTGTCAAGTCTATGCACTATTCCGGGACGGATTACGCCGTTTATCGAACTGAGATTGTCAAGGTCGGCAAGCAAAGCGTTGACGAGGGTGTCGTTTCCGTGATAACTGCTTGCGGGATGCACGACCATACCCTGCGGTTTGTTGATAACCGCAAAACTATCGTCCTGATATACGATATTGAGTTTTATATCCGCATTTGGGGTTACGTCGAGGATTTTAGGTTCTGGAAGAGAAAATTCGACTTCGTCTCCCGCCCTCAGTTCAAAACCGCTTTTAGTCCTTTTTACGCCGTTTACCAAAGCGCCGTCACTTTCTATAACGGTCTTTGCGTTTGAACGAGAAATACCGCACTCGCGCGCCAAAAAATTATCGAGTCGAATACTTTCCGTAGCAAGGTACTTCATTCTTCGTCCTTGCTTTCGACGGTGAAAGGCTGTTTTTCTTCTGCGCTTTTTATCGTGAAAGACTTTTTTTCGACGGCAAGCGCGTCGTCGATTTGTTTTTCCACGTCGTTTTGTGCGTTTAGATTATTGTTTTCGGTATCATCCTTATTATCGTCGGGGTTTTCGACGATTTTGAATTCCTCGTCCTCATCGTCAAGTCCGGGAACTACGAATTTGATGACCATATCATTATCGTCGTCTTCCTCTTCGTCCTCGTCTTTTTTATTGCTCGGCTTGAAAATTTGCACGATGAGGTAGATAATCAGCCATATCGCACCTACGGTCACGAAAGAATCCGCCACGTTGAACACCGCAAAATCCACGAACGTAAATTTGAAAAAGTCTCTAACTCCGCCGATTGCGATTCTGTCCACGAGATTGCCGATTCCACCGCCCGCTATCATCACGAGAGGTATACGCAACCATTCGCTGTCCGAGTGAAATACCGTAAGGTATCCGAGCAGAGCGACCAAGACGATTGCGGTGACGATGATAAGTCCAGTCGTGCCGTCCTTCAACATACCGAACCCCATACCCGTATTGAGGGAATATTCGAGGTCGAGGAATCCCTTTATAGCGGTATAACTTATATATTCGTCGGCAGAATAAGTGAGCCCGTTCAACATATACCATTCGGCATCGTTTTCCGCGCACAAAAAACGGATTAGGTATTTTTTTGAGAGCAAATCGCCGACGATTATCGCCACAAGCAACAAAATTTCAAGCAAAAACGGTAAAAGTTTCAACAAATGCTCTTTGTCGAAACGGAAGTTTTTGATTTCTTCTTTGATTTTAGCCGTATCAATCAACGGCTTTTTGACTTCGTTTTTCATATGTTGTAATTTCTTTCGCCGAAAAGCACCCTTCCGAGCCTAATCATATTGGATTTGTGGCGGAGTGCGACTTTATAGTCCCCGCTCATACCGGCGGAAAGGTATTTTATATCTACGTTTGATTGTTTGATTTCTGAAACCTCGTCGTAGAGGTCGTCAAGGCGAGAGTATAATCCGTCGAGTTCGGGCGTATCCCCGAGGTTCGGAAGGACGGACATAATCCCTTCAACCCTTATATGCGGATATTTTTCGAGAGAGCGGATGAATTCCGTCGCCTTTTCGGGCGCAACTCCGCCCTTTGTAATCTCCGCGCCCATATTGATTTCCACGAGACACGGAATAATTATATCTCTTTTCGCACCTTGTTTTTCGATTTCTTTTGCAAGGTCGTCACGGTCGAGAGAATGAATCAACGAAACCTTATCCGCAATATATTTTACCTTGTTCGTTTGCAGTTGTCCGATGAAATGCCACTCGTAGCGTTCGTCGAACTTATCGACGAGTTCCTGCACTCTATTCTCTCCGAGAATAACGTCGGGAGCGAGGGCGTGAAATTCGTCCACGATTTCTTTCGACTGTGTTTTCGTCGCGGCAATTATCGTAACATCCCGACCGAGGTTGCGGATTATCTCCCGAACCTCGTCGAGTTTATCAAGATATATCATTTAACTACCTCGGTAGTATTGATTCCCGTCACCAAATTGTAGGCAAACTTGTATTTCTTGCCGTTTTCGACGTAGACGATGCTTATATCGTCGTCGCCGACGTACTCGGCGGACAGCACTTTGCCCTCGAATTTCTTGTAGGACTTTTTGAGAATTTCGACTTTTTCCTCGTCGTATGCGCCTGCGTTGTCGCTGACGAACAGCACGGAACCGAACATATTGTTCACTTTTGCAAGGAGTTTTTTCTGCTCCATGGTGAATTTTGCGGGTTTCATTCCGTCGTCGCGGAGGAAGAATACGTCGGGATCGTTCGCGAAAATCCTACCGTTCAAATGACGGCGGAAAATCGTATTGTTCATAGCGTGCCTTGCGGACAATATCTCCTGACACGTAAGGTTGACGAAGAATTTCTCCTTGAATGAGAGTTCGACATCGCAACTTATTCTGCAAGCGTCCACCTTTCCGAAAGATGCGCCGAGGGGCACACCGCAACCGAGAATAATTTTATCCTTGCAACATTCACGCAAAAATTCCATAGCCTCGAACATCAACTGTCCTCTCGACTTGTTGTACGCGGGCAAAATCGCGACCGAATAAAGGAAGTCGAGTTTGACCATATCGTAGCCCCACTCGTCGAAAACGGTGTTGAATACCTTGCGGATATATTCTCTGACCTCTTCTTTTTCTATATCGAGAACGTAGAAACCGCCCCAAGACAGCCCGCCGACGAGAGGTTTGCCGTTTTTCTCGCAGATAAGCCAATCGGGATGCTCGGTCGCAACCTTCGACTTGAACTGCGCCGAGAAAGGAGCAAGCCAAATGCCCGCTTTATAGCCTTTCTTGTGTATTTCGTCCGCAATATGTGCCATTCCGCCGGGGAATTTGACGGGATCGACTTCGAGCCAATCGCCGACGAAACTCTCATATCCGTCGTCGATTTGAAAAATGTTCGCCTCGGAGCCGACTTTGTCGTACAGTCCTTCGAGGTCGCGGAGAATTATGTCTTCGGTTATGTTCTGGAAGTAGTTATACCAAGAGGTATAGCCTGCAAAATGGTCCACTCTACCCGTGTGCTTCCCGGGATACTCCGCAAAATACGCATCGAAAACTTCGTCGTAGGTGCCGACGTGTTGAGTGACGTTGAAAAGTTCGTAATCACCGACGATAGTCACGCCCTCGACGTCCTTTTCGATTGCAAACACGTGTTCTCTGACGTCCGCGTAGAAAATCGTATATCCGCTCTTGTCGTTGAGCGTGCCGAAAAGTTCGCACTTATCGCCGTGACGAAGATAGGTATAAGTGTGGGAATGGAACAAATCTTTGCCGTATTCCGTGAAATTGTAATCGCCGGTAAGCCCCGCGAGTTTTCTCGTGAACTTGGTCGTATTGCACGGGAAACGCAAGCCGTATTGTCTATCACCGATTTTGTATTCTCTCGAAGTCGTCCAACTCTGATAGCCGTTTGCGAAGAACCACTCCTGACTCTCGAAATAGTGATCGTAAATGAGTTCCGCCAACTTGATTTTGACGGGCTTTTTTGCGGAAACGGTGAGAAGAACGTGGGTTTTGTCCCCCGCGTCCGAGAACGTCAAAACATCGTCGCTATCGTGAACGGTCTTTTCGACGCCACCGAGGTCGTACACTACTTTGAGGGTATAATCTTTGATATTCATATATGCTCCTTGCGCGCCAAGCGCGAATTTTATACAAAGATTATATCATAGAAAAATTTATATGTAAACAGCCATTTCGGACAAAATAGCACTGTTTTCAAGGATTTTCACCCGATTTTTAATAGTTCTCGGCTATTTTTCGATTTTTGCGACGGAAACTTCGTACGCCGTGCGTTCCTCTACGCTTCCGTCCTCAAGGGTTTTTTGATATATTCTCGACTGTATTCTACCCTCGACGCGGACGCGGTCTCCGACAGAAAAGGTTTCTGCGTACCTTGCGTTTCTGCCCCAAGCGATTGCGGGGATATAATCCGACTTGTTATATGCGCGGTTCACGGCAAGGAGCAAATCGCAAATTTCCCTTCCGAACGGCGTCGTGCGATATACGGGCTGTTTGCAAATAAATCCCTCGATTTCGATAAAATTCGGTACGTCGGGATCGCACTCGGCAAGTTCGCGGACGAATACCCTAAGCACCAATTTGCTTCTTCCGTCCACAGCCTTGTTGTATGAGCGCAACTGTCCGCATATTCCTATATCTTTGCCTACGGCAAAATCGTCGTTTTCCATAAGTCGTTCAGAAATGGTGACGGGAATTTCGTCGGTCTGACCGCTCAATCTTTCGACGGACACGATGAAATCGTAAAATCCCTCCCCCATAACTTCGTGCGAAAATTCGGGCGTAGTCGCCACTTTTCCCGAAACGTATACTCTGTTGTTTTGCATTTGCTCGTAACTCATATTTATCTCCTTTCGGTATATCTAACGCTGTTTGTGCTGGACTCCGCGGGAGTCCGTATAGTAGTTTTCGGTTGCGACGAGATCGGATAGCGCAACGAAGCGGAACCCTTTTTGTTTCAACCCTTCGAGAACTACGGGGAGAGCGTCCAACACATGGTCGGAGTTGTTGTGAAACAGAACTATATCCCCGCTTTTTGCCTTTGGCAAAATTCTTTCGGTGATTTCGGAAACGGACAAGCCCTTCCAATCGAGACTGTCTATGCTCCATTGCACGCCAGTCATATTCATATTCTCGAGGCAGGTCATGAGCGCATTGTCGTAATCACCGTACGGCGCACGAAAATAAGTCGGCGTTTTTCCCGTCAAAGAAAAGATTTTCTCGTTGACGGATTTGATTTCTTCTTCCATTTTAGTGCGGGCAAGACGAGGCATATTGAGATGATTTTCGGAGTGGTTGCCGATATCCAGTCCGGCCTCTGCAATCGCCTTGACTTCGTTGGGATATTTGTCTATCCAAAACCCGACGAGGAAGAAGGTCGCTTTGGCATTATACCCGTTTAGAATATCGATTATGCCGAGTGTTTTATCCGCGCCCCACGCCGCGTCGAAAGTGAGTGCGATGACTTTGTCCTCTCCCTCGACTTCGACTGAGTATACGGGCACTTTTCTCGTACTTTCGCCGAAAAACACCTGCGCCGAAGAGGTTACGCCGACTCCTGCGCACAACACCGCAAACAACATAACCGCGGTCAAAGCGACTATTATGCTCTTTTTGCCTACGACAACGAACAACTTCCACCTCAATATAAAACTAATTAACGCTCGCATTTTGACGTTTTTTGTTGCAAACGTTCGTTTTTCGTCTTATTCGACAAAATATATGCGCGCGGACACCCATATAGAACGCTATTTGCCCTCATTCGGTTGACTTTTGCTTTTTAATATATAAAATTATTATTATAAAAGGATTTGCAAGCAATGGAACAACGGAGGTCTAATGGCAGATTTTTTCAAAGACAAAAATAAGCCGAACAAAGACGATATAGTCCTGCTCGATGACGTCGCGAACGTAGACGAGGAAGATTTCGGATATTCGCCCGTCGTCATCGAAGACGAACTCACCGATAACAAACTCACCGCCGACGATATTTTGCGCAGAGTGTTTTTGCATATACCCTTCGTACTTCTCGTCGCACTTGCGACTGCTCTCATAGGCGGAGGGCTTCTCCTCATCGTATACGCCATAACTTTGATTACGGCGACGTCGTCGGGCATGATGTTCAACGTATTGTTCGGTGCGGGAACTCTCGCAATCGGTTTCGGACTTCTCTCGATAGAGGGCTTTATCAAATACCTTGCCTACTACAACGAAAAGGAAAAATTCATATCACGTCCCGCCAAAACGGAAATCAAAAAAAGCCCGTTTTCTTTCTCCAATATTTGCTTGTACGTTTTGATTATCGGCTCGATTTTCGTGATTGTATCTGCGTTTCTCGGTTCAATCAACCCCGACAAATGGGTGTCCGAACGGAGCGGTTATATGCTTGAAAACGGCTACTACGAGGAGACGAAAACGTACGAGGTCAAATTCGACACGACGGACGACTATCAAATCAAAGAAATCGTCATCGACCTCGACGAAAAGAACGTAGCGGTCTTCTATATAGACGACGCTTTCGTCACGGTGAAAGGCTATCAAAAGTTCGCGGGAGCCATTGAAACGAGTCTGAATAAATCGGACGGCGTGGTCACTATCACGGACGGCGACTCACCCGCCGAAGACAACGCGCTCAACAAGATGCTCTTCTTCCTATTCGACGACAACGAGGCGGAGGCGCAAATAAGGCTTTATATCCCCTCGAATTTGAAAGACAGTATAACAATCAAAGGCGACTACGTCGTCGCAAAATGATGGAAAATGCATATGAAAAACCTGCCATTCGGCAGGTTTTATTTTGGTTTTGATTATTTCTAAACTTTTCACAATCTCTTTGCTATCGCTTCCAAAAACGCCTTACTGTCGAGGGTTTTGACGGTTACGCCGTCCTTTTTGAAGAGAAGCGCAAGGTCCTTGGTCATCTCACCGCTTTCGATGGTATCGATAGTCGCCTTTTCGAGTTTGTCGGCAAAAGCGGAGAGTTCGGGAATACCGTCGAGTTCACCGCGTTTTCTGAGTGCGCCCGTCCAAGCGAACAAAGTCGCTACCGAGTTGGTCGAGGTAATCTCCCCCGCTTGCCATTTGCGATAATGTCGAGTTACGGTGCCGTGCGCCGCTTCGTATTCGTACGCACCCGTAGGCGATACGAGGACGGACGTCATCATAGCGAGAGAGCCGAACGCAGTCGCTACCATATCGCTCATAACGTCGCCGTCGTAGTTTTTGCACGCCCAGATGAACCCGCCGTTTGAACGGATAACTCTTGCTACGGCATCGTCGATGAGAGTGTAGAAATACTCGATGCCTGCTTCTTCAAATTTATCCTTGTAATCCGCCTCGAAGATTTCAGCGAAAATATCCTTAAAGCGGTGGTCGTAGGTTTTTGAAATGGTATCTTTCGTCGCAAACCAAAGGTCTTGTTTGGTGTCGAGTGCGAATTTGAAACAACTGTGCGCGAAACTGGATATACTCTTGTCCGTGTTGTGCACGCCCTGAATGACGCCCTTGCCGTCGCCGAAATCGAAGATGAGTTTTTCCTCGCCGTTACCGCCGATAATAGCCTTTCCGCCCTCTACTCTGATTTCGACATTTTTGTATACGTCGCCGTATGCGTGACGCGCGATAGTGATAGGTTTGGTCCAAGTGGGCACGAGAGGGGTTACGCCGTCCACGAGGATAGGCGCACGGAACACGGTGCCGTCCATAATCGCGCGGATAGTGCCGTTGGGGCTGGGCCACATTTTTTTGAGTCCGAACTCCTCTACTCTTTGTGCATTGGCGGTGATGGTTGCGCATTTTACGCCTACGCCGTATTTGAGGCAAGCGTTCGCCGCGTCCACGGTGATTTTATCGTCGGTTGCGTCGCGGTTTTGAATGGAAAGGTCGTAGTATTCCGTTTTAAGATCCACGAAAGGCTCAATGAGAATTTCTTTCACCCAAGCCCAAAGAATCCGAGTCATTTCGTCGCCGTCCATTTCGACGAGCGGAGTGGTCATTCTGATTTTGTCCATAACTACCTTCTAATAAATGATATATAAATAATAGCACACATTTTGCTATTAGGCAAATATAACTTCGGCACAGCCGAAATAT